>PLMW01000054.1 GCA_003142615.1 Opitutia bacterium
CCCCCGCTCTTAGGAGCGGGGGAAGGGGCGTGAGGGCCCTCGAAGGGCTCCAGGGGCTCAGTTGTTGCAGGGACAAGGCAGTCCCGTCGCTTCCACCGTGTCCTGTCTGGGAATTCCAGCCTGGCGGAGTGCTTGCACCTTCTGCTCGACCTCCCCGGGGCTCAGCACCGCGTCCTTCTCAAAATAGACCCAATCGATAGCTTCCTCATAACTGCGGGATTGCCGCGAAGGTCCCACTCCTTCCGGAGTGAACCAGAGGTTGAAGTTAAAGGACATGATCTCCCGGGGATAATACGGGCCGCCGTGGTCGGCGATAAGTCTTCCGTCGAGAAAATACCGCACATGGCCGCCGGCTACTTGAAGCACGAGGATGTGCCAGCCGCCTTCCTGGCCGGGAATGATGTTGTGGTTATTGTCCTGCGTCCCGTCCGGCAACGGGTCGGCCGTTCTCCAGGTGGTGACAAAGAGCGCCGGCCCCTTCTGGCCCCAGCCTCCCCCGGGCAGGTATTCAAAATCGCATTCACTGTAATTGGGATTCTTGGGTATATCCACGGTGGAGTAGGTGTAACAGCTTTCGACTACTCCATCGCCGGCCGGCCCTGAAACCGGGCCGTAGGAGAAATGCACGCGCGCCGCGTAGGTGCCCTCCTTGAATTTGCGCTGCTGGCAGATCTGCGTCTGGACCGTATGGGCTGGCGTCCCGTCCGTGGATGAGGTCATCCGCAGGATTCGCCCCTCAGGCTGGGCGGGATCGGCGGCGAAGGAGACACCTTCCTTTTTCCACGAGGCGCCTTCGATGCCCGGCCAGCCGGGCTTGGTCCGAACGATCCAACCATGGGCTTCCAGCTCGTCTCGGCTCGCGTAGGAGAAATCGTCGAAGAAAACCTGCCGGGCGGAACTGGGCGGGTCGGCGGGCAGGGCCGCCTGCCAGGCGAGAAAGGAGGCGGCGCAGGCCAGGCCGCGCAGCATCCTTGGAAAAGGTGCGCCGTGATTTCTGGGAGCTGGTTTTTCCATGGGGTCGTCTTATCCCTGGCGGCGCTCAAAATCAAACCCGGCAAACGAGGGCGATATCGCGGGTGGTTTCCGCCAGGGTAGCGCCGGACTGCCAACGTTCATAACGACGCCGCGGGGACAGCAAAGGGGTCAGGCTTTTTAATCTTTAGGTTGGCAGGCCGGGGCGTGGGAATGAGTAGTCGGGTGTGGGGGGCTTGCAGGGGAAGCCGAAACTTGACTAGCTTTGGCGCTCTTGAGAACCAACGCGCTTGAGGCTGATGGAGGTGCCCGGTCCGCCGGCCGGGGCCGGCAACGATGAGCACGCAGCATCTCTCCGTTTACGGATTGCGGCGGGCCCTCATCGCGGGAATCCAGCGGGTCATCGCGCAGCGCGAGGAGATCAATCGCATCAACGTTTTTCCCGTGGCGGATGGCGACACCGGCACCAACCTGGCCTTCACGCTGGGCGCGGTGCTGCAGGGGGTGCGCGCACCGCGATTCGCCAGCGCCGGCGAAGTCCTGCGGCGGGCGGCGGCGGAGGCGATCGACAGCGCGCGCGGCAATTCAGGCGCGATCCTGGCAAACTTTTTCCAGGGGGTGGCGGAAGTGCCGGAACCCGGCCGGCCGCTGACGTCCGAGGTTCTGGCCCGGGCCGCCGCGCGCGGATCGGTGCGAGCCCGGGCGGCGATGGCCGAGCCCCTCGAGGGCACGATCCTGAGCGTCATCCAGGCCTTTGCCGACGAACTGCAGGCCCAGGCCGGGGCCGGAGCGCGGGACCTTCGCGCCTGCTTCGGGCGCGCCCTTGAACGGGCCCGGGAGGCGTTGCGCCGGACACCCGATCAGCTCAAGGTGTTGCGTTCAGCCGGGGTCGTCGACGCGGGTGGGCTCGGCTTCGTCGACCTGCTTGAGGGTATCGCCGACTACCTCGAGCGTGGACGCGGCGGGCTGAACGACGAACTGCCCGAGGAGTTCTCGCTGGCCGGGGTCGACGCCCTCCAAGGCAGCGCGGATGACGCGGGCCATCGTTACTGCGCCCAATGCGTGGTCAGCGCCGGGGTCGTGGATCGCCGGGCCTTGAAGGCGGCCCTCCTGGCGCTGCCGCTCTCGCGCCTCGTCATCGCCGGTTCGCGTGGCGAGGTGCGCCTGCACGCGCATCTCGCCGATCCGGCGCAACTGTTCGCAACCGCGGCGCGGTTCGGCACGGTGTCGCGGGAAAAGTCGGACGACACGCTCGCGCCGGCGGCGCCGCGGCAGCAGGTGGCGATCGTCACCGACTCCGGGGCCGACATACCCGCCGAGGCGCTGGACCGGCTGAACATCCATGTCGTGCCGGTGCGGGTCTCGATCGGCGGACGCGATTTTGTGGACGGAGTCTCGATCTCGCTGCGCGAGCTCTACGACGCGATGCGGACCAGCCCGGTGCCGCCGCGCACGTCGCAGCCGCCCCCCGGGGACTTCCGGCGCATGTTCGAATTCCTGGTGGCGCACCACGAGCGAGTGATTGACGTTTCCATTGCGCGGGCCCTGTCGGGCGCGGTGCAATCGGCCGAGGGGGCCGCGGCGCGCACCGATGCGGACCGGATCAGCGTGTTCGACAGCGGCCATGCCGCCGCCGCCGAGGGCCTGATGGCCATCTGGGCGGCGGAGGCGGCGCAGGCGGGACTCGACGCGCCGCGCATCCTCGAGGGTCTGGCCCGGATGCGCCCGCGCACGGCGCTCTATGCGGTCGCCCGCGACATCCGTTATGGCGTGCGCGGCGGGCGGGCGCCGCAGGTGGCGCTGCCGCTGACGCGCCTGCTGCGTCTCTCGCTCCTGTTCCGGAGCCGGGCCAACGGCCGCATCGGCCTGATGGGCGGGGTGTGGGGACGCGACCATCTGCCGGAGCGGTTCGCCCGCAGGATTGCGCGCCGGCTGGATCCGGCGCGCCGTTACCGGCTGATCGTCGGGCATTGTGATTGCGCCGGGGACGCGGAGCGGGTGCAGGCCGTCCTGCTCGCCAGCGTTCGCGGCATTGATCGCAGCTGGGTGGTGGAAACCGGCGTCGCGATCGGGACGCACGCCGGTCCGGGCTCGCTGGTGATCGGCGTGCAGGACTACGAACCACCGCGGCCATGATACTGGACGCCGCCAGGATCGTGCTGGGATATCTGCTCGGATCGGTTTCCGGCAGCCTGCTGCTCGGCCGGCTGCGCGGGATTGATATTCGCACGCAGGGCAGCGGGAATGCGGGCGGCACGAATGCCTTTCGCACCCAGGGACTGTGGTTTGCGCTCGGCGTGGCCGTGATCGACGTGGGCAAGTCCGCGCTCGCGGCGTGGACCGGCGGCTGCGGGATCGCCGACGGCGGGCACGCGCTGCGCGTCGCCTTGCTGGCCGGCGCGGCCGCCGTGGCCGGCCACGTCTGGCCGCTGTATTACGGCTTTCGCGGAGGCAAGGGGGTGGCGGCGGTGTTCGGGGTGCTGCTGGTGCTCTGGCCCGCCGGGCTGGCGGTGATGCTGGGGGTGCTGCTGCTGGTGCTGGCCACCACCGGTTTCGTCGGGCTCGGTTCGATGCTGGCCGGGGTGGCGCTGATCCCGGCGGCCGTCCTGTTCGCTCCGGCGCCGCACCGGCCGGTGTGGATCGTCGCGGCGGTGGCGGTCGCCGCGTTCATCCTGTTCACGCACCGCGGCAACGTGCAACGGCTGCGGGCGGGCAGCGAGCCTCGCTTTGAACGCGCCCGGGTGCTGGCGCGGCTGTTCTCGAAATGACCACGCCGGGTCGGGGGCGTGGCTCAAAAGCGTGGTCGAAGTGCACGCGGGTCTTCAACTGGAGCTCACCGGGTGCCCGTGTTTGGCGCGCACGGATCGGGGAGCTTGCCGGGGTCATCCAGGCAGCGAATTTGGATGTATTACGGAATAAATTGGGAGGCCGGTGGGCCTACGACCTGCGGAACGCTATACTGATGGACGGCGAAGAAAAGTGGCGGGATTTCCTTGGGTCGCTCGCTGCAAATCTGACGTACCAGTCAAGGGAGCATTCAACCGGCCAGCTCAAGACCCGGCATCGCAAGGCGAGGGATGCGGTGAAACGTGTTTCCGGGTGCAGACTTCCGAGTATGTCCGTGCGCGATGACGCGAATAAGGCGTGGACAAAGAGTGATTAAATTTATAAATAGCCGCAGCGGCTTTGTTATACCCACCCTAATAGACGCTCTGAAGTTCGGAGGCCCTCATAAACATTCCCATGCCTTCCGGTTGGATGTTCTGGTTGAGCGGGTCATGCCGGCGACGCGCAGGCCTGTTTTGGCTGGTGATGCTGGTCTTGCCTGCCCTAGCTATGGGGCAGAGTAACTATGCTACTCCTTACGCCTTCAAGACACTGGCCGGCTTGGTAGCACCTCCCGCCTACGTCGATGGTCTTGGCAGCGGGGCGCGGTTTTACGGGCCCCAGTACGTGGCGGTGGATGGTGCGGGTAATGTATATGTCACGGAGTTTAATAATCACGTGATTCGCAAGATCACATCGGCGGGCGTGGTGACGACGCTAGCCGGGTTGGCGGGGGTTTATGGCTATGCGGATGGCACGGGCAGCGCCGCGCGATTTGATTGGCCCCAAGGTGTGGCGGTGGACAGTTCGGGCAACATCTATGTCGGCGACGCGGCTAATGGCGCTATTCGCAAGATCACATCAGCGGGCGTGGTGACGACGCTACATGCTGGTATTGGAAGTTCTGAGGGTGTGGCGGTGGACAGTTCGGGCAACATCTATGTCGTCGATATGGGTAATAGCATTATTCGCAAGATTACGCCTGCCGGTGTGGTGACGACGCTGGCCGGTCTGGCGGGGCCGCCTGGCTACGCCGATGGCACGGGCAGCGCCGCGCGATTTTATTGGCCCCACGGTGTGGCGGTGGATGCCTCGGGGAATGTTTATGTCTCCGACGCGGGTAATCACGTGATTCGTAAAGTCACGGCGTGGGGTGTGGTAACAACACTGGCCGGTCTGGCGGGGACTTATGGCTCCGCGGATGGCACGGGGAGCGCCGCACGGTTTCACCCACCCGAAGATGTGGCGGTGGATGGGGCGGGCAATGTCTATGTGGCCGACACGGGGAATGATACAATCCGTAAAATTACGGTGGCAGGCGTAGTGACGACCCTAGCCGGGCAGGCGCGAGAGGTCGCAGTCCGCAGTGTCGATGGGGTAGGCAGCGCCGTGCGGTTTGGTGCTCTCTATGGCGTGGCAGTGGACAGCGCGGGCAATTTGTATGTCGCCGATAGAAGTAATTACACGATCCGCAAGATTGATGCGTGGGGTGTAGTGACCACGCTGGCCGGTCTGGCGGGATTGTCCGGTTACGTGGATGGCACGGGCAGCGCCGCGCGATTTAACTATCCCCAGAGTGTGGCGGTGGACAGTTCGGGCAACATCTATGTCACCGAGTATGGTTATAACGCTATTCGCAAGATCACGGCGTGGGGTATGGTGACAACGCTGGCCGGTCAGTACGCCATGGAGCCGGGGCTGTCCGGCTTGCCGTCACCGGTACCTAATCACAGTGCCGATGGAGTAGGCACCGCCGCGCGGTTTTTTGGTCCCGACGGCGTCGCCGTGGATCAGTCGGGCAATGTTTATGTCGCCGATACGGGCAATAACACGATCCGCAAGGTCACCTCGAACGGCGTGGTGACGACGCTGGCGGGTCTGGCGGGATCCTCCGGTAGCATTGATGGGACGGGGAGTGCCGCGCGGTTCAACTATCCCCGACGTGTGGCGGTGGATGGCTCGGGCAATGTTTATGTCAGCGACGCGGACAATCACGTGATTCGTAAGGTCACGACGTCGGGCGTGGTGACGACGCTGGCGGGTCTGGCGGGAGCCTCCGGCTCCACTGATGGCACGGGCAGCGCCGCGCGGTTTCAAGGTCCCGACGGCGTGGCGGTGGATGGTGCGGGCAATGTTTATGTCGCCGATTCAGATAATTACACGATCCGCAAGATCACGGCGACGGGCGTGGTGACGACGCTGGGCGGTCTGGCGGGGACTTATAGCTATGCGGATGGTACGGGCAGCGCCGCGTGGTTTGCGTATCCCAAAGGCGTGGCAGTGGATAGCGCGGGCAAGGTCTATGTGGCCGACACGGATAATTGGATCGTCCGTGTGGGCATATTGCCGATCGCTCCGTCCATTTTGAGCCAGCCGCAAAGCCAGACGGTGACGGCCGGCGGCAGCGTGCATTTCTCCGTGACAGTGGCCGGCCAGCCGGCACCCACCTGTCAGTGGTATTTCAACGGTGGCGCCATAAAGGGCGCCACGAGCAACACGCTCGACTTATCCGGCGTCCGTTCAAGCGACGCCGGGAGCTATGTCGTCATTCTCACGAACGATTACGGCAATGTCACGAGCAGCCCGGCGGTCCTCACGGTCACTGCCGCCAGTACCGGCACGGCATCCGGCTCCAGCGGCGGAGGCGGCGCGGTGGAAGCGTGGTTCGCCTTGGCCCTGGCCTTGCTGGCCGCCGCCCGGATGCGAGAACAGGCGAAGAAAGGGAAATAAAAACGGTGGTGTAAAATGGCGGAGCGAGGCGGGACGGGGCGACCAAGACGCCGGAGCAGTCCGCGCCGCCTAACGGCGAGCGGGTTCCCCGCTTTTGGGAGCGGGGGAAGGGGCGTGAGGGGCCTTCTGCGAGTTTGCGGTGGCCAAGGGGGCCACGCTTTGGATCTTTCACCGGCAGTCTATCACCGAAAACAGAGCCACGCCTTGCCGTTGCTTTGGTACGTGATTGAAATATCCAGGACCTGCCCCCATTGCCTTCTTTCATTAGAGGCACGGAACCCTATACGAGGCGCGGAGGGCCTCCCATGAACACCACGAGTCCGGACATGTTGCTGTGCAAGAAAGCCCTCTCGTGGCTTGCCCTTTGCGTCGCCGCGCTCCTGGGCGCCATCTGGTTGTGGTGCTGCTGGTGCGCATTCCCCGCCTCCGCCTGCGGTGTCTTCAACGACATGCGGACCGCCGCGTCGGTCGGGCTCCACCTCGGCTTCTCCCCGTACTCCACGGAAAACGCCGGCCAGATCACCACGTGGATCTACGGCCCGGTGCCGCTCTACGTGCTGTGGCCGGCCGGCTGGGCGCGCACGGCGGCGGGCGCGCTCGAGGTTGCCGGTGGGATCAACCTCGGGCTGGTCGTCTTCGGCGTCGTCGCGGCCTGCCTGCACTACGGCGGCAGGACTACGTGGATCTCCGCCGCGCTGGTCTCGCTGTTCGCCTGGCCGGTCTACACCCTGAACACGTTCTCCAGCGAGCACGTGGTCTTCGCCGCCGGGATGGCGGGCATGGTGCTGATGGAGAAAGATCACCGCCGCGGTGCCGCACTCTGCGCCGTCCTGGCCCTGTTCAGCAAGCAGACCGCTTTCGGGGTGGGGCTGGCCCAGGTCATCTGGCTGCTGGCCTCGGAGGGGCTGCCCGGCGCCCTGCGCCACTTGGGGCGGCTGGCGGCCATCGGCGCGGCTTTCGCCTGCCTCTTCCTCGCCAGGTTCCACCCTGCCAGCCTCTGGCAAAGCATGTTCGTCGTGCCGGGCGGGCTGCCCTGGACCCCAAACCTGCGGTGGCAACTCGTGGACGGCGGGCCCTATCTCCTCGCGGCGGTGGCGCTGGCCGTCGGCGCGGCCCTGACCTGCCGGAAGGGCAACCGGCTGGCGCTGCCTGCGCTGACCTACCTGTTCCTGTTCCCGCTGGCGGCCGCCACCGACTTCAAGTTCGGCGGGTCCTATGGCGCCTTCGACGTCGCGTTCCTGTGGTTGGCCCCGGCGCTGGCGCTGGGCTTGGGCCGGCTGGGCGCCCGGTGGCCGTCCGCCGTCCTCGCCGGTGCCCTCGCGGCGGCGGCTTTCGGCTGCTGGCGACTGACCACGGAGAGCCTGGATGTGCGGCCGGACGTCGAGATGTACCGCGAGGCCGTCTACCTCGCCAGGGGCGGCCACGTGTGGTTTCCCCTCAACCCGCTGGTGACCCTCTACAGCGAGGGCCGCTACTACCACGACGAGGACGGCCTCAGCGAGCGGGAAGCGAGTGGCCACCCGGTCACCCGCGCCCGCCTGTGGGCCAACCTTCCCCATGATCTCCAACGCGTCGTCTACTCGCGCGCACCGACGGGCACGGGAATCATGACGTGGGGGATAGCCGTGCGCGAGACGGGCAACGTGGGCCGCCGCTTCGGCCTGCTGTGGTTCGTGATGGAGTGCAAGCCACCCCAGACCGCCTCCGACCCCTCACCGTTGCAGAAACGGGAAGGTGCCTGGCTTCCAGAGCATGGGCTGTGATGGGGAAGCAAGCGGCGGAGCGAACCGGGACGGGGCGACGAAAGGCTGCGGAGCAAGAGGAACGAAGGCTGTCACGAAATAATCAACCCTGGGTTGACGCCGACGGACGATCGTCGTTTCGCTTGGATTGTCATCAGAGGCACTGAACCCTATACGAGGCGCGGAGAGATTCACCATGAACACCATCACCGTCATTTGCCTGTGCGCGTCGATCATCCTGGCCGGCTTCATCGCCTCGCCCAGGACCCGCAAGATTGACCGTCGGCTGAAGGAAATCAGCGACCAACTCGACCATCGGCTGAAGGAAATCGGCGACCGGATCGAAGATCCGCTGAAGGAAATCAGCGGCCGGCTCAACGGCATCCTCGAGGAACTCCGCAAACAGCAAAATCGAGGATCGTGACATCGCAACGAGCTGGACCGCGCCTGGGCCTGGGCGATTGACAAGGGAGGCGGCCAATGGGGGCAGGCAGCGAGTATTGATATTGAGGGATTAAAGGGAAGCGGCTGGCCGACGGGCCGCCACCGCGGCGGGGAAACTGGGAGGACGCCAGGCGAGTAATCTTAACTTGTACCTTCCAGAGGGAGGGACTAGACGCAGGATGACGTCTTCCTTTCAAGACTGCAATAAACCCGCCCTACCATGACCGATGCAACAGTACCCACCCCCCAGAAAAAAACCCCCGCAGCAGCAATCGTTATCGGACTTCTCGCCATAGCCATTGTAGTTGTCGCCGCGACCCTCGGTACCAAGGTTCGCAACCTGAACGACCGAGCCACAAAAAACCAGACTGACCTGACCCAGGCCCAGGACCAGACCGCCCAGTTGCAGACGCAATTGAACGAAGCCAAGGCCGGATCGGCCAAGCTCCAGGCGCAGTTGGACGAGACCACGGCCGGAGGCGTCAAGCTCCAGAAGCAGCTGGATGAGTCCAAGGCCGGATCGGCCAAGCTCAAGGCGCAGTTGACCGAAGCCACGGCCGCATGCGCCAAGCTCCAGGCGCAATGTGATGAGACCATGGCTGGATCGGCCAAACTCCTGGCGCAGACGAATGACGCCAAGGCCGCATGCGCCAAGCTCCAGGCGCAATGCGATGACGCCAAGGCCGGATCCGCCAAGCTCCAGGCGCAGTTAAAGGACGCCAACGCTCACGCTGCCGACTTGCAGGCGAAATTAGACCAGGCCGCAGGCGATAACGCCAAACTGCAGCCGAAGGCGAAGAAGTAGCCAGTCCACTTCATTGTCCGGTCATCACGCTTTCCCCAAGCAGCCGGCGGCTGCTTGGAGCGTGTCATGATGTAGCTCCATCCAGCGGAGGTGAGTGACGAAGCACTCCACCTGGCTGGTTCCTCATGTCCGTTCTGCTGGCCGCGGAAGGGCCGGCAGAACCTGACGCGCGATGACAAGGCAAATCAGGGCACGACCAACCGGGCGTCACTCGATGCCGATCTTTTTCAGGAAGGGCTTCAGCGAGCGCGGGCGGCCGAGGAATTTCTCGATCGACTCGCTGACGTCGCGCGAGTCGCCGGTGGCGTAGATCGCGTTGCGCAGGCGCAGGCCGGCGGTCTGGTCGAGGAAGCCGTCCGGGGCGTTTTGAAAGACGGTCGCCATGTCGGCGGCGATGGCGTCGGCCCAGGCATAGCCGTAGTAGCCGGCGTCGTAGCCGACGAGATGGCCGAAATAGGTGACGAAGGTCGTCTCGGGCAGGACCGGCAGGTAGACCTGGCTCAGGATCGGGTTGGTGAGCGCGACGGCGTCGATCTTCCGGCCGGGCTCGAAATGCGCGTGCAGCGCGAGGTCGAGCTGGCCGAACGCGAGCTGGCGGCGGTAGAACATGCCCATGGTGGCGAGCTTCGCCTGCTTGAGCTGGGCGATGATCTCCGCCGGGATTTTCTTCGCCGGATCGCGGTAGTCGGCGGCAAACGTGTCGAGCACCTTCTTGTCCCAGACCCAGTTTTCCAGCATCTGCGAGGGCGCCTCGACGAAGTCGCCGGGCACGTCCGAGCCGGCGTGGCGCGCGAATTTCGCCCGCGTCAGCACGTTGTGCATCACGTGGCCGAACTCGTGGAAGAGCGTCTCGGCATCCTCGTGCTTGAGCAGCGAGGGCTGGCCGGGGGAGGGCGGCGGGAAGTTGCAGACGAGGGACACGACCGGCCGCTGGTAGCTGCCGTCGTCCAGCCGCTTGCCCGGGGTGAGCTCGAAGCAGGCGAAGTGGTTGAACTTTCCCTCGCGGGGGAACATGTCGAGGTAGAAGCAGCCCATCGGCTCGCCCGTGGCGGCGTCGGTGACGACGTAGAGCTGGAGGTCGCCCACCCATTTGTACGGCGCCTCGATGAGCGCGAACTTCAGGCCGAAGATCCGCTCATAGATGCGGAACATGCCCTCCAGCGTCGCCTGATAGGGGAAGTAGACGCGGAGCTGCTCGGTATCGATGTCGTAGCGCTGCTTCTTCAGCTGGTTGATGTAGTAACGCGCATCCCAGAGGTTGATGACCGGCGCGGCCTCGCCGGTCTCGGCCGCCTTGAGCTTGCGCAGCACGGCCAGCTCGGCGTCGAACTTGGGCTGCAGTCCGGCGGTGATGTCGTTTTCGAATTGCTGCGCCGTCGCGCCGTTTTTGGCCATCTTGATCTCGATCACGTAGTCGGCCCAGGAGCTGTAGCCGAGCCGGCGCGCGATGTCGGCGCGGAGCTCCACGATCTGCGACAGCAGGGGCGCGTTGGCGTCCCTGGCGAGCTGGTCGCGGACGGCATAGACCTTGCGGCGGATGTCCTCGCGCCGGGCGTTGTCCAGCACGGCGGTCGCATGCCAGGTGATGTTGGCCATGACCGTGTACTGGTCGTCACCGGTCTTCACGCCGGGGCTGGCGAGGAAGCTCTCGGGCACGCCGGCGAGCTCGGCCTTGGTGAAGACGAGCGGGGCCCGCGCCTGATTGATGTTGTTGGCAAAGTCGGTTTCGAGCTTGGCCAGCTCCTGGCGCAGGCGTTCGACCTCCTTGCGTCCGGCCGGCGGCAGATCCAGGCCGGCCCGGCGGTAGTCGCGCAGCGTCTCCTCGAAAATCTTGAGATCCTCGCCGGTGAGGGCGGGGCTGGTCTTGGCGTAGGCCCGGACCGCGGCGTAGACGTCCTCGCGGTAGTCGAGGCCGATGCCCCATTGCTGGAGTTTCACCGACATCTCCGAGGCCTTGTCGCGCATGGCCTTCTCGGGATGCGTTTCCTGGATGAACCCCAGGCGATAGTACGCGTTTTTGTAGCGAAAGGTGATGTCATCCAGCGCGCCGATGGTGCCGGCAAAGGTCACCTGGCCGGGGTCCTGCCCGGCGATCAGGTTGAGGGTGGCGTCGCCCCCGGCGATGACCTTGGCGACGGTGGCCTCGAGTTCGGCGGGCGTCCGTTCGAAGTCCGGCAGCGTGAGCACCGCATGAAAGCTTGCGGCGGCCGGCTGGAAGTCGGCGAGGGTCCGGGGCGCCGCGGCGACGGCCAGCGCCGGCAGCAGCGTGAGGAGGACGGTGAGGCGGAGGAGACGAAGGGCAGGTGCAATCATGATGGGCGGAACTTGATCAACAAAACCCGCCCCGGTCGAGACCGCGGTGGGAGGAATCGCGGCCGGAGCCACCCCGACGGATCCGACGCCAGCCGGTCCGCCTATTCCATTTCCAGCCGTTCGCAGGCCAGCTCCAGATATTCCACCGCGACGTCCTTGCCCTTGGCCTGGAGCGGACCCCAGCGGAGCCGGACGGCGCGCGCCCGCAGCAGGTTCCAGGTCTGCACGACGCCAGTGTGGTCTTCGTTCTGCAGCTGAATGGTCACCGTGCGCAGGGCATTCTGGTTGCCGTTCCGGATATCGTTGTACCACTGGTAAAGATTCAGCGAGCCGATCGCGCCCCGCTTCAGCACGACGTTGCCGCAGTGGTCGACGCCGGTCAGCTTGCGCACGGAGTTCTCCTTTTCGTTGCCGTTGCGGTATTCAATCACGTCCAGCCAGACCTCGGGCAGGATGACCTCCTCGAAGCCGGCCTCCGGGCCGTCGGTGTTGCCCGTGCCGAGATCCACGAGAAAGTTGAAGTTGGAATAAGGTCGGTCTCTTTGGGTGGCCATGGTTGGGGTCTCCAGTCGGTGGCGGTTTATGGTTGGGGAATTGGCGAAGAGATGACCGGCGGATTCGTTCCCGCCGGTGGCAGCACGTAGGCCACCTTCTTGTAGATGCTCAGGTCGTGGGCGATGCGGCGCACATACGGCCGCCGGCGCGCATCGCGAAAGGAAATGACGGCGGTCAGGCGGGTCGGTTCGCCGCGCCGGAAGTAGGCGCTGCTGGTGTCGAGAAAGGTCTCGATCCGCCGGTGGGGCGCGAGGAACTTGATTTGGCGGAACAGCGGCAGCGCGGACACGTCCTGCGTTCCGCCCAGTCCGCGGAACTTTTTGTCGAACTTCACCGAGACGGAGTAGGCCGGCGCCTCCCCGACGTTGGCCACGGCCACGTGAAACAGCCCGTGATCGAAGAGGAAGTCCACGATGACCTCCGGCTGTCCGCCGGCTCCGGCGGCTCCCGCGGCGGAAAAGGCTGGCTGGGGTTTGCGTTCGCGCATCTTACCGACAGGAAACCGGATTTCAGGGAAGGGTTGAGGGGCTGGCGAGCGGAATGTGTTCCCAATAGCCGCGGACTGCAACTACGCAGGGAGAGGTTGGATAATCATCCTGGACGGGAAAAGGGAGCGGGGCGCGAGAATTGAAATTGATGGACCCGGCCGCGCGCGGGCACGACCGGCGCATGGCGGCGGATCAATAAAACAGGTTGCGGTCGAGGCTGCGGTACTGGATGGCTTCGAGCAGGTGGGGCGCGGCGATGGCGTCGGCGCCGGCCAGGTCGGCGATGGTGCGCGCGACCTTGAGGATGCGGTCATAGGCGCGCGCGGAGAGGTGCAGCTGTTCCATGGCCTGCTGCAGGAGCCGGCCGAGAGAGGCGTCGGGGGTGCAGTGCGCGCGGATCTGCGCATGCGTCATGCGGGCGTTGACGGTGGTGCGCGTGCCGGCGAAGCGGGCGCGCTGGCGGAGGCGGGCGGCCTCGACGCGCACGCGGACGACCGCCGATGATTCGCCGGGCCGGGTCTGCCGCAGCTCCTCGATGCTCAGCGACGGCGCCTCGACGTGGAGGTCGATGCGGTCGAGGAGCGGCCCGCTGATGCGCGCGCGGTAGCGCTGGATCTGCGCGGGCGAGCAGCGGCACTCGTGGCGCGGGTCGCCGAGGTAGCCGCAGGCGCACGGGTTCATGGCCGTCACGAGCATGAAGCTGCACGGCAGCGTGATCTTGCCGGCGCTGCGTGAGATCGTCACGTGGCCGTCCTCGAGCGGCTGGCGCATGACCTCGAGCGCGGAGCGCTTGAACTCGGGCAGCTCGTCGAGAAACAGCACGCCGTGGTGGGCGAGGGAGATTTCGCCCGGGCCGGGGATGGCCCCGCCGCCGATCAGGCCAACGTCGGAGATGGTGTGGTGCGGGGAGCGGTAGGGGCGCGACAGGAAGGGCAGGCCGTCGCTGAGGGTGCGGCCGGCGGCGGAGTGAATGTTGAGCACCTCGAGAAACTCGTCGAGCGAGGGACGGGGCATGATGGTCGGGATGCGCTGGGCGATCATCGATTTCCCCGCGCCGGGCGGACCGATCATGAGGAGGTTGTGCGCCCCGGCCACCGCCACCTCGACCGCCCGGCGCAGCGCGTGCTGACCCTTGATCTCGGAGAAGTCGCCGGCGTCGTCGCCCCCGGCTGCGGGCGCGACGCGGTGCGCGGCCACGCCGCCCGGCAGCGGCGTCAGCGTCACCTCACCCGTGAAGAACCGATAGGCCTCGTCCAATGAACGCACGCAATAGACGGCGATGCCCTCCACCAGCGCCGCCTCCTCCGCGGAGCCGGGCGGCAGGAGCAGGCCGCGCTTGCCGAGGCGTTTCGCCAACAGTGCCGTGGCGAGGGCGCCGCGCACGGGACGCGTGGCGCCGGAGAGGCTGAGCTCGCCGGCGATGAGGTATCCGCCCAGATGGTCGGCGGTGAGCTGGCCGGTGGCGCGCAGGATGCCGAGCGCGATCGGCAGGTCGTAGAGCGGGCCCTCCTTGCGGATGTCGCCCGGCGCGAGGTTGATGGTCGTGCGCGTGCGCGGCATGTGAAAGCCGCTGTTGCTGAGCGCGGAAAAGACGCGGTCCTCGGATTCCTTCACCGCCGCATCGGGCAGGCCGACGAGGATGAGATCGGGCGCGCCGGCCTCGCCCGTGTTGACCTCCACGAGGACGATCTCGGCTTCAATGCCCTGCAACGCGGCGGAGTGGACGGTCGCCAGCATGTTCCGGAAATATTCCGGAATCAGGAAAACAACAACTTATGCTCCAGGCAAGCTCGGTGATCGCGAGTTCCGGCTCTGGGGAGGCTTGGGAAACGGGTCGAGCGAAACCTCCGGCGCATAGGCAAGGGTGAGCGCCCGGGTCATGTTCTGCTCGACCGCCTGGATGTAGGCATTGGGGCCGCCGGGATAGGGATCTGCGAGGAAGTGGTAAACACCCAGGTAGTCCTGGTTGATCTTCGGCATCACGAATTTTTCCCAGAAGACCGGCGTCTTCGCGATGAGATCGCGCACACTGCGGTAGAGGCGCTGGTCGCGGGGCGTGTTGAAAAAGTCGTCTGATTCCTCGAATTCCGCGTAAAGAAACGCGAGTTCGTCGACATAATCGGGCGCCGCCATCTGGCCGAGGAAGTCGGCCGTGGCGAGCGCGCAGCCGACGAAATGCTCGACCTCGCCGGAAAAGTGCAGCTGGGAGATGTTGCTGCGCGGCCCGGTGCAACGGATGGCGGTGACGACGGACTCGGTTTCCTCGCCGGTGAAGCCGATCGTCGGCAGGTAGCTGGCGGCAAAGGCGCAGCTGCGGATGACATGCACCAGGGTGTATTTCGCCCCCGTGCCCTCGCGGTCGGATCTCAGCTTGAGGTAGCCGGTGTCGTGCAAAAGCACCGCCGCAATCGCGAGTTCAAAATGCCGCACATCCAGAATGGGCGTGACCCGAGCACGATACCGGCCCTCGAGCAATTGCATGAAGCAAAGGGCCGCCTGCAGGGTGTGCTCGAAGTCGTGGTAGTGCATCTCGAGCGGCAGATAGTCGAGATAACGGCCGTGAAACATGTCCTCGACGTCGCGGAAAAGCGTATCAATGACCGTCGTGTCGGCTCCCGGATGGGCGTGGAGAAAAGTCGCACGCACAACCGCGGCCACAGCGGGGGCACTCTTGGTATCGACTTGGGGAAACATTATGCGGCCACAGGACGGCGAATAGCAGATATTATTATCGCCAATGATCGGCGTTCTTGTGAGCTAAAGTTTCCGACCAAGCTCCTGCAAGCTGAATCTCAGCGCTTTCCAAGAACCGCAACATAACCCTATACTGCCTTGATGATACTGGGCCTGACAGGCGGAATGGGCTGCGGGAAGACGACGGCGGCGGGAATGTTCGCCGTCCTCGGCTTCGCCCCGCTGGACTCCGATGCCATCATCCGGACCAGGCTGTTGACCGACAAGGAGGTGGTTGCGGCCATCCGGGAGCACTTTGGCGCTGGCGTCCTGGCGGAGTCGGGTGCGGTGGACCGCGGCCGGCTGGCGCGGCGTGTTTTCACCGATGAGGCGGCCCTGCGCTGGCTGGAGGACCTGCTGCACCCCCGGCTTTATGCCTACTGGCGTGCGGCGTTTGCGGCCGAAGGGAGCAAATCCTGGGTGGTGGAAGTTCCCCTGCTTTTTGAAAAAAGCCTCCAGAATTGGTTTGATTTCACCGTCTGTGTCGCCTCTGATCCCGTCGCGCAACTTGCGCGGCTTGAGCAGCGCGGGCTCCCTGCGCCGCTCGCCCGACAACGAATTTCCATGCAACTGCCTTTGGCGCAGAAGATAGAGTTGGTAGATTTTGTCTTATTGAATGATGGTTTGCCCGACTTCCTGCGTGAACAGGTAGCCCGGCTGGTTAATTCGCTTTCGACCCTTTAACACCGCCCCCGCTGTTGCGGCGAGGCACCCGCGCGTTTCTGGCGGGTCTGTTTTCCCACGTATTCATGGACCATACGCTACATCCTGGCGATGACCTGCCGCCCGTTGAGTCGGGCGGAGGCGGCGCCGCAGAGGAAGCCACCGCGGAGGATTCCTCTGCGAAGAAGCCCGTACGCCGTCGTTCGCGCTATTATCGGACAAAGCCCGCCACCCCCGTGGTGACCCGGGCGGAATCCGAATCGGCTCCCGCTCCGCAGGGCGGCGAACATGACGCGGACAAGCCTTCCGCCAAGCCGGCGCCGGCCGGCGCCGTGGAGGAGAAGCCAGACACCGGTGCTCCCGCCCCGGCCGCCGACGCCGCCGAAGGCGGGGAGGAGTCCACCGGAGGCGACCAGGGCGGCGGCTACCAGCATCATGGCGGCGGCTACGACCCGTACTATTTCAAGAAGGGCAAGCGTCACAAACGGAAGCGCGGCAAGCACTGGCCGGGCGGTCCCGGCGGCGGCAACCAGTATCAGTATCCGCCGCAGCCGCCGCCGCCGAATTTCGCGCCGGCCTTTGGCGATCTGCCCGAGGCGGGACGCTTTGCCGACCTGGTTGCGCTCGACGCGCTGGCCGCGGATCTTGCCTCGGGGAAGGGCAAGGCGGTCAACCTCGAGGAGCTCTTTGCGCTCAACCTCGCCGACCTCACCGCCACCGCGCACAAGCTCGGCATCAACATCGACGCCGCGCCCAACCGCAAGGAGCTGCTCAGCGCCATCTTCAAGCTCACCACCGAGGAGAAGAGCCCGGTCGTCGACCACGGCTGGCTCGATCTCACCGACCGCGGCCACGGTTTTCTCGTCCACAAGGCCGTCAATTACCGCCTTTACCCCGAGGATCCCTACGTGCCGGAGAGTCTCATCCGGCGTTACGGACTCAAGCGCGGACATGAGATGGAGGTCCAGGTGCGCGCCCCGGAGGGCAGCGAGCGCTGTCCGGCGGTCGTGAAAATCGACAAGGTGATGGGACTCAAGCCCGCGGACATCTCCAAGGTCACGCCGTTCGAGGAACTGATCCCCTATTATCCGCTCAAGCGCATCCTGCTCGAGGTGCCCGAGCAGAAGGACGTGTCGATGCGCGCCGTCGACATTCTTACGCCCGTCGGCTTCGGCCAGCGCGGCCTCATCGTCGCGCCGCCGCGCACCGGCAAGACCGTGCTCCTGCACAACATGGCCAACGCCATCTCGACCAACAGCCCGGAGGTGACCCTCATCATCCTGCTGGTCGACGAGCGCCCCGAGGAGGTCACCGATTTCCGGCGCCACACCCGGGGCGAGGTCGTCAGCTCGACCTTCGACGAGACGCCGCAGAGCCACACGCATGCCGCCGAGATGGTCATCGAAAAGGCGCGCCGCCTCGTTGAGATGGGCCAGCACGTCGTCATCCTGCTCGACTCGATCACGCGCCTGGCGCGCGCCTACAACGCGCTGGCCTCGAACAGCGGCAAGATCATGACCGGCGGCATGGAGGCCACCGCGCTGCAGAAGCCGAAGCGCTTCTTCGGCTCGGCCCGCAACATCGAGGGCGGCGGCAGCATCACCATCATGGGCACCGCGCTCATCGACACCGGCAGCAAGATGGACGAGGTCATCTTCGAGGAGTTCAAGGGCACCGGCAACATGGAGCTCCACCTCGACCGCGACCTCGTCAACAAGCGCATTTTCCCCTCCCTCAACATGGAGCGCAGCGGCACGCGCAAGGAGGAGCTGATCTACCATCCCGACGAGCTGCTGCGCATCTACTCGCTGCGCCGCGCCATGCAGGGCATTCCGCCCGTCGAGGCGATGGAGATGCTGATTTCGCGACTGAAGAAAACCCGTTCCAACGCCGAATTCCTCCTGAGTCTCAACCGCTAGCGGCGGCGCGCACCCGCGCACCGTCCGCCCGCCGGCCGTCCACGCCACATCCCCCGTGCGCACCGCCGAAGATCCCGCCATCCAACTGGCCCTGGACCAAGGGCTGCTGACCCCGGCGCAACTCGCCGCGGCGCGGGCGCGTTGCGAACTGCCAGCCGTGGCGGCCGGCGCGCGACCGCGGCTGCTGGACGTCCTGGTCCAGGAGGGCGTGCTCGACGCCCGGCGCCTGGCGCGCCTGCTGGCCGACCGGCACGGCCTGCCGGCGGTTGATTTGCGCTCGGTGAGCGTTTCTTCCGCGGCGCTGGCGGCGCTGCCGCGGTCCTGGGCCGAGCGCTGCAATGTGTTTCCTTTTGCGCGGGAGGGCGCGGTGCTGCGCGTGGCGGTCAGCGATCCGTTCGACTTCGCCACCATCGACGGAACCGGCCAGGTGGCCCGGCTCGCCATCGAGCCGGCGGTCGCGCCGGCGGAGGAAATCCGCCAGGCCATCCAGCGACACTATGGCGGGGGCGCGGCCGGACCGGCGCCGGAAACCGCGGCCGCTTCCCGCGATCGCGAGGCGGTGATCACGGACGACGAGGCGCCCGTCATCCGGCTCGTCCAGACGATCCTCCGCCATGCCATCGGCCGGCGGGCCTCCGATGTTCATTTTGAGCCGCTCGAAAGACGCTTCCGGGTCCGTTACCGCATCGACGGCGTGCTGCAGGAGGGCGGGGATCCGCCCGCACATCTGCAGCGTACGGTCGTGTCGCGGCTCAAGATCATGGCCGGCATGAGCATTGCGGAAAAACGCCTGCCGCAGGATGGGCGCGCCCGCATCAGCGTGGCAGGCCGCACGCTTGATCTGCGGGTGTCCTCGCTGCCCACGGTGCACGGCGAGAGCGTGGTCCTGCGGTTGCTGGAGCCGGAAAGCCTCCGCCTCGGCCTGGCGGAACTCGGCCTGCACCGCGACGACCAGCAGACGCTCGGACGGCTGCTGGCCCTGCCCGACGGCATCGTGCTCGTGACCGGCCCGACCGGCTCGGGCAAGACGACGACTCTCTACGCCTGCCTGCACCACCTCAACCAGCCCGACCGCAAGATCATCACCGTCGAGGATCCCGTGGAGTATCAACTGGCCGGCATCAACCAGGTGCCCGTGCGCCGCGAGGCGGGCATGACCTTTGCCGCGGCGCTGCGCGCCATGCTGCGGCAGGCGCCAAACATCATCATGGTGGGGGAGATTCGCGACCGGGAGACGGCCGAGAGCGCCATCCATGCGGCGCTCACCGGCCACCTCGTGTTCAGCACGCTGCACACGAACGACGCGGCGGGCGCGGTCACGCGCCTCATCGACATCGGGGTGAAACCGTTTCTGGTGGCCTCGGCCCTGCGGGCCGTGGTGTCGCAACGGCTGGTGCGCCGCATCTGCCCCGGCTGCGCCCGGCCGCAGGCGCCGGCATCCCCCGCCGTGGCCGCGCTGACCTCCACCCCCGCCGCCGCGGCTGGCGGAACGTTCCGCCACGGCGCCGGCTGTCCCGCCTGCGAAGGCACCGGCTACCGCGGGCGCCTGGGGCTGTTCGAGTTGCTGGCCGTCGATGAGGAGATGCAGCGCCTGATCCACGAGGGTGCCGGGGCCGCCCGGCTGCGCACGCACGCCCGCGCCGCGGGCATGCGCACCCTGCGCGAGGACGGCTGGCGGAAGGCCCGGGAAGGACTGACCACGGTTGAGGAGGTGCTGGCTTCGACCGTGGAGGATGCGAACGGAATGTGAAACCGGGACCACCGTGTTTTTTGGAATGACGTCCACAGAAACCTCGCTACGTTCGAAGCCAAGCGATAGATCCGTTTCAAAAGGAAAGACCCCATGAGCTATGCAATGAACGACCTGCTCGAGATCGTGGTCGAGCAGAACGCCTCCGACCTGCACCTCCAGGTCGGCCAGCCTCCCACCTTGCGCCTCGCCGGCAGCATGACCCCGGTGGACGGCCCGGCCCTCACGCCCCAGGACACGGAGAACCTCATGCTCTCCATCACGCCGGACCCGCACGTGCAGAACTTGAAGCTCCACGGCGGCTCGGACTTCGGCTTCGCCTACCTCACCAAGGCGCGCTTCCGCGTGAGCGTGCTCAAGGCCAAGGGCAACTACGGCCTGGTGCTGCGGCAGATTCCCAACAAGATGTTCGGCCTGCGGGAAATCGGCCTGCCCGACCGGATCAAGGAGCTGCTCTTCCGTCCGCGCGGCCTCATCATCGTCACCGGTCCGACCGGCTCCGGCAAGAGCACCACGCTCGCCTCGATGATCAATTACATCAACGAGAACCGCGAGGGCCACATCATCACCATCGAGGACCCCATCGAGTATTTCCACGACCACAAGCGCTGCATCGTGACGCAGCGCGAGATCGGCGTGGACGTGCCCAATTTCTCCGAGGCCATCCGCCGCGCGCTGCGCCAGGACCCCGACATCATCCTGGTCGGTGAAATGCGCGACCTCGAGACCATGGAGGCGGCCATCAGCGCCGCCGAGACGGGCCACCTGGTCTTCGCCACGCTCCACACCAACGGTGCCGCCAAGACCATCGACCGCATCGTCGATGCCTTCCCCTCGAACATGAAGGACATGATCCGCACGCAGCTCTCCAGTTCCATCCAGGCGGTCATCTCCCAGGTGCTGTGCAAGCGGATCGGCGGCGGCCGCGTCGCCAGCTTCGAGATCATGATCAACACGACCTCGATCGCCTCGCTGATCCGCGAGAACAAGACCTTCCGCATCAATTCCGACATCCAGACCGGCGCCTCGATCGGCATGATCACGCTGGACACGCACCTCATGAGCCTGGTGAACCGCGAGATCGTCTCGGCGGACGAGGCCATGGACAAGGCCCAGGATCCGCTGGTCATGCGCGAGAAGCTCACCCAGATGGGCTACCAGTTGCGCACGCTCTAGGGTCCGCTGCGCGCCTCCTCCCGCTCTGCCGGGGCGCGCCCGCCATTTTCACAGTCACATCCCCTATGTTCGACGGCCACGACCAGGCCATCGCCGCGCTTTTGCGCGAAACGGACCTTTTGCCACCGGAGACGCTTGCCGCGTTGAGCGAAGAATGTCGCCTCACCGGCCGGCCGCTCGCGGGCACGGTCGTCGCGCGCGGTTTTGTGGAGGGGCGGGAATTGCTCCATCGGGTGGCCGAACATCTCGGCCTGGCTTGCGTCGAGGATCCGCCGCCCGCGATTGCCGGGGAAGTCGCCGCGCTGGTCCCCGGTGATCTCGCGCGGCGCTATGCCGTGGTGCCGCTGCGCGCCGACGCGGGGTCGATCGACCTGCTGGCGGCTGATCCCTTCCACCCCGGGATGGCCGGCGATCTCACGTTTGCGCTCGGCCGGGATGTGCGGCTGGTGGTCGCCGACCCCGGGCGCGTCAGGCACCTGCTCCGGCTCCACTATGGCGGGGAGGCCGCGGGCGAAGGCCGGCCGGCGGAGCCGGAGGAGAGCACGGTGCCCGCAGGGGAGGGCGACGGCGGATTGACCGAGGCCGACCTCGAACGGATGGCCGGGCAGACGCCGGTCGTGCGCTTCGTGAGTCTCGTGCTGAGCCAGGCCGTGCGTGATCACGCGAGCGACATTCATTTCGAGCCGTTCGAGGGTGAATTCAAGGTGCGCTGCCGCATCGACGGCACGCTTCGCGACGTGCCGCCGCCGCCGGCCCAGCTGGCGCTGCCCGTCATTTCGCGCCTCAAGGTGCTGGCCGGTCTCAACATCGCCGAACGCCGTGTGCCGCAGGACGGACGCATCCGGTTTGCCGTGGACGGCCGGTCGGTCGACCTGCGCATCTCCACGCTGCCCACGCAATCCGGCGAGAGCGTGGTGCTGCGCGTGCTCGATCAATCGGCGGCGCCGCTGCAACTGGCGGAGCTGGGCATGTCCCCGGAAATCGCGGCCGGCCTGCAGGAAATCATCCGCCGGCCCGGCGGCATCCTCCTCGTCACCGGTCCCACGGGCTCGGGCAAGACGACGACGCTTTACGGCTGCCTGCGGATCATCAACCACCCGGATCTGAAGATCCTCACCGCGGAGGATCCGGTGGAGTATGAAATCGAGGGCGTCATGCAGCTGCCCGTGAACCCTGCCATCGGCCTGACGTTTGCCACGGCCCTGCGGTCGTTTTTGCGCCAGGATCCGGACGTGCTCATGATCGGCGAAATCCGCGACCTCGAGACGGCCCAGATCGCGATTCAGGCCGCGCTCACCGGTCACCTCGTGCTGAGCACGCTGCACACCAACGACGCGGCGGGTGCGGTCACCCGCCTCATCGACATGGGCGTGGAGCCCTTCCTGCTCTGTGCCACCCTGGAGGCGGTGCTGGCCCAGCGGCTGGTGCGGCGCGTCTGCCCCGCATGTCGCGAAAGGATCGAGCCACCCGCGGCCCTGCTCGCGGAGTTCGGCCAGGATCCGGCGCGGACGGACCTCCGGGGTTTCCACCGCGGCCGCGGCTGCGAAGCCTGCCAGCAGACCGGTTACCAGGGGCGCACGGGCATCTTCGAATGGCTGCGGCTGAGCGAGCCGCTCCGGGAACTTGTCCGGCAGCGCGCCCCCGCGCTGGCCATCAAGCGCCTGGCGGTCGAGCGCGGCATGCAGACCCTGCGCGCCGCCGGACTGCGCGCGGTTTTCGACGGGCACACGACCCCGGAGGAGCTGGCCAGATGTGTGTGAGGCAGAATCCAGCTTGTCTCGCCATAGCTCGAAGAGCGACGGCGGAAACTCAGAGCCCTGAACCCTGAACAAATCCATCCCCATGCCACAGTACACCTATACCGCCATCGATGCCGCCACCGGCCGGGAGCACAAGGGAGAACTGGATCGCGAGGACGCGGAAGCGGCCGTCGTCGACCTGAAGGCGCGCGGCCTGTTTCCGACCACGCTGGCACCGGCCAGAGAAACGGTTGACGCAGGATTTGAAACGATGCCGGTGAAGTTCGTCCGTTCTTCCCGCGGTGGACGTTTCTGGCGATGGCGTCGGACGATCGGAAGAAGGGAACTGACGGTCTTCACCCGCCAGTTGTCGGCCCTGGTCAGCGCCGGCATGCCCCTGGTGCGCAGCCTGGATCTTCTGGCGCGACAGGAGCGCAATCCGGCGTGGCAGGCGGTCGTTGTCAGCCTCGCCGACGCCATCCGCGCCGGTGGCGCGCTCTCCGATGGATTGCTGCGGCACCCGAAAATCTTTGACCGTCTTTGCGTTGGCATGATCAAGGCCGGCGAGGCCGGCGGCAGGCTGGACGTCGTGCTGGAGCGTCTCGCGCACCATCTGGAAAAAACCGGGCGCATCAAGGCGCGCGTGCAGTCAGCCATGACCTATCCCGTCGTCATCATGGTCGTGGCGACCGGCATCGTGGCGGGGTTGATGGTGTTCGTCGTCCCGAAATTCGAGAAGATCTTCACCGGAGTGCTCAAGGGCGCGCCGCTGCCGGCGCTCACCCAGGGCGTGCTGGGGGCCAGCCGTTTACTGCAGGAACACTGGTTGTACGTGCTCGGCGCCGCGGTCCTGACGGTCGGGGGCGGCCGGTGGCTGCTCCGCACCGACGCCGGCGCCCGCGCCTTCGATCGACTGCTCCTGCGTCTGCCGGTGCTCGGCGGACTGTTCCTCAAGACGTCCGTCGCGCGTTTCAGCCGGACGCTCGGCACGATGCTGGCCAGCGGCGTGCCCATCCTGCAGGCGCTGCAGCTCACGCGCGATGCCTGCGGCAACCGCGTGGTCGCCGGAGACATCGACCGCGTGCACCGCCGGGTGCGGGAGGGCGAGGGCGTCGCGCGGCCGCTGGCGGCGGCCGGCGTTTTTCCGCCCGTGGTGGCGGGCATGATCGAGGTGGGCGAGGAGACCGGCACGCTGCCGGCCATGCTCGCGCGCATCGCGGACCTCTACGACGAGGAGGTCGACAACGCCGTGGCCGGCCTGACGAGCCTGCTCGAGCCGGNNATCATCCGCATCATCCAGCTGATGACATGAAGGCACCGGGATCAGGTTCCGCAACCTGACCCCATGTTGCCTTCCGCTATGTCGCCGCTTTCAACCGCAGAAAATCACCCTTGCCGCCCACCGCAGCCGAATGAACGCCACGTTAGTCGGGCATACCCTTCGCCCGGGTCAGCCAGTGCATCACGTTCAAAAGCAGTTGGTGGTTCTGCTTCGCCTCAGGCGCGTTCATGCCCATCTTTTGATGTCCTGGCCCGGCCAGTTGCGCGCTGAACATCGCCGCCTCGCCGAACACCGCGACCCGTCCATTCCCGACCTTCATGACTGCGCCCTGACACCAGCCTTCGAGCGGCTCCTTGGGCGTGGCGGCCGTGAATTGCCATGCTTTGTCCGGCTTGAGCGACACGAAGTTGGCGCTGAACACCAGGACGGGGGTCGCGTCTTTGGGTGGCCTGAACGCTGAGCCGACAAACGTCGCCACCTCGGTCACTCTCTCCTGATCTCCGCGGCCCTGTGTGACCGCGCTTTCCTGAAGTCCGGTGCCTTGCCGGAAGGTGAACGTCGTCGGCCGCTCGGTGGGCTTTGACACCGCGAAGCCGTTGCTGAACTCCACCCCGAAGGCCTTGGCCAGGGCACCCGCCGCGCCGGGAAACGGCATGTGATCCACGATCAGGAAGAGCGATCCGCCCTTTTCGACCCATGCGCGAACGGCGGCTCTCTCGTCCGTCGTGAAAGCAGACGGCGTCGGCAGCGACCAATCCCTGACGTTCCGCTCGTTGAGAGCGTTGGCGATCACGAGGACCTCCGCGCCGTTCAACGAGTCCGCAGACAACGGCCTGCCAAGGCCGTCCACGCGGTATCCGTCGCGCCGCAGCAATTCGGCGAACGGTTTGTAGCGCCCGTCGGCGGTATGGTAGTTATGGTGCGCTTCGTCGATCGCGACGCGGGGCCCTTTGCCAAATTCGTAGGCCGGCTGGGGAAGGGTTGGCTTGTACTCCAAGTCGGACACCTGCTGCGCCGAGACGAGGCTCGTGGCTGCCACCAGGACGATGCCAGAGAACAGGATGCCCTTATTCATGCGACCTTCACATGGTCAAAGCGTCATTCTTTTCCGCCGAACGTCACAGCTGGGCCACGCGCGCAGCCGGCGTTCTGCCGGCCAGCAGAATGCGGCCCGCACGAGACATACGCTTGGCCGAGTTGGCTGGGTCGCCGGGTCAGGTTTTTCCCTCTTTTTTATTCACTGCGCTCGGGATACGCGAAGCGGACGACGTGCGGCGCCCCGCGCAGCAGATAGATCGAAACCAGCAACCAGATGACCTCCTTGACGACCAAAAAGAAGGGTATGCTGGCGCCAAACAGCATCACCGCGCTTCCGATCATGTAGAGGAGGCTGACCAAGCCGACGATTCTTACTGCGAGTGCAAACAGGTCTGATGATTTCATTTTATATGGGGGTTAATCTTTCCGTCTGACAGTGTCATTGCCTCAGTTGCATTGAGCTTCGACAAGTGGTTTTGCGGGGTGAACCGAATGGGGGCAGGTTGCGGATATTGATCATGGCTGACTTCACGAGGCCGGCTTCTTGGTCAGCAGCGCGGTGTTGAGGCCGGGGAGTCTCTCGGAAAACTCCTCGCCCGCGGCGGCCTGGCGCAGCGCGCGCTGGACCATGCCCATGCGGGCGTCGAGATTGTCGACCATCGACACAAACACGGCCTCGGGCGTGGCCGTGAGCACAGCGGCGCCATAGGCGAGTTCGCCCTGGTGGCTGAGAATGATGTGTTCGAGGCGCTCGAGCCGGTCGGCGTCGAGTTTTGCTTTCAACCCCGCCTTGCGCACGAGCTGGTAGCCGAGCACCACGTGCCCCTGCAGGAGGCCCTTGCGGCTGCGCTGCGTGGCGAGGGTGCCCTCGTACTCGATGACCTTGCCGACGTCGTGCAGCAGCACGCCGGCCAGGGCGAGGTCAGCGTCCACCTCGGGATACAGCGGCAGCAGCGCGCGGCCAGCGCGGGCCATGTGGACGGTGTGCTCGAGCAGGCCGTGCCGGTACGCATGGTGCATGGCCACCGCCGCCGGGGCGGCCTTGAAGGCCTCGCCGATGTCGTCGAAGACCGCCTGCACCGTCGCGCGCAGCTCGGGGTGGCCGATGCCGGCGGCGAACCCCTGGCATTCCTCCCAGAGTTTCGCCGGATCCTCGGGCGCGACCTCCACGAGGTTCTCCACCACGCCCGGCGCGGCGAGCTGCTCCGCGGAGAGCGGGTCGGCCTTGGTGATGCGCGGCGAAAGGCGACCCAGGTAGTAGTCGGTCTTGCCCTCGACGCGCACCACGGCGCTGTCGGGCAGGTTTTTGAAAAAGTCGAACAGCGGGGTGTCGCTGAAGCAGGTGAAGCTGAACGTGCCGGTCCGGTCGCCGAGCTCGACGGAAAGATACGGGCTGTCGTTCCTGGACGTCTTCGCGGTGGCCTTGCGGACCAGCAGCACGGCGGCGAAGGCGCGGCCGCTCTGCTGTTCAAGCGCCTTCAGGTCGCGGACGGTCATCAGTGGAGGGGAATCGGGCATGGGGATGCAGGTGGAAGGTTTCAGGGGCAAGGTATCGGTGATCCCAATCAGCAATAGGCAAACGGCGGAAGAAGGGAATGCGGGAATGAGGGCGGGAGGAAGAAATCGCCAGCGTAGTGACGAGACACGCTTCCGGCCCGCTCATGGTCCGTAGTATCGCTTGCGCGCTTTCACCTGTACGAATCGCTTTTCCGGCAGCAGGTAGGCGGTCAGGTGACCGCCCATCACGCAGGCCGTGTCGATGCCGACCGACCACTTGAGCTTGTAGATCTCCGCGCGCGGCGTGTGGCCGTAGACGACGAAGGGCGGTCCGTTCCAAAGCTCGGCCCACGACGGACAGTCGGGGCAGTCGGCGCGCTTGCGGGGCCGGCCGTCCTTGTCGATGACCTGCACGCGGGTGACGACCGAGGCCGGCTGCTGCTGCCACGGATCGCCCGGCACGAAGCCGCCGTGGACAAACACGGTGCCGAGTTCCTCGACGTAATGCGTCAGCGGCATGGCCTCGAGGTAGGACCAGTCCTCCGGCCGCAGCCGGGCATGGGTCTCCCCGTCGTTCTCCTTCAGATAATCCTTGTCGTGGGTGCGGCGGTAATTGAGCAGCCGCAATTCATGGTTGCCCAGCAGCGCAAGGGCGTTGGCCGCCCGGGCGAGGTCGATGACCTTGGGGCTGTCGGGGCCGCGGTTGACGAGGTCGCCGAGCAGGATGAGCCGGTCGTCCTTGGTCGGGGCGAGCTGGTCCAGTAATTCGGCGAATTCGGCATGGCAGCCGTGAATGTCACCGATGGCGATGAGACGTCCGTTCATCCTCGGAAAAGGTTGTTACCACGGATTACACGGATAGGCACGGATAAGATTCTTTCACAGAAGTTCGCAGAGGCGGCGGAGAGCAAGGTGGGAGAGCCTCGCTCTGCTGTCCGGCACTCTGCTGTCCAGCAGAGTGATTATCCGTGTAATCCGGGGCGAAGATTCATTTGATGGGGTCGGGAATTTGCTAGCCTCGGGCGTGTGACCAAGTAAACCCAAAACCCATGGAACTGAATCTGCAGCCGCTCGCCCCGACCTGCCGCGCCAGCGGCCGCACCTTTGCCGACGGCGACCGCGTCGTCAGCTACCTCGTGCGGACGCCGATGGGCGAGATGGCGCGGTGCGACCTGCTCGCGGCGGAGGAAGCCAATTTCCGTCCGGAGGGCGCCGTGCTCTGCCGGTGGACCAACGTGTTCAAGCCACGCCCGAAGGAGGAGAACCGCGACCGGGCGCTCAAGCTGACTGCGGAGAACCTGTTCGTGACGCTGGCCGACCCGGCGAACGAGCCGAATCCCGTCAACACGCCGCTGCTGCAATTCCTTGCGCTCCTGCTCGAGCGCAAGCGGCTGCTGCGGCCGCGCGGCCGGACGGCGGACGGCGAGCGCAACCTCCTCGAACACGCCCGAACCCACCAGATGTACGAGATCCCGGCAGGCGACCTCAGCCCGGAGTTCTTCGTCAAGATCCGGGAGCAGCTCGGGGTGCTCGTGGGCGGGGCCCCGGCCGCGAAGCCGGCGGAGGCCAACTGACTACGGAGTCTGCCTTTGGGTGGCGGGGCGTTCTACCAATCCGACAGTCTGCGCTCCTGCGACCAAGAGCGACGCCGAACAAATCGCTGTGCAACTTAGCAGGGTCCTGATTTTCATTGTTGCACTTGGTTGAATCGAATTATCGCCGGCCAAGACTTCGCCGGAGAGTTCTGCACAGCGCGGCGGGCGTGCGGCTTCACCTCAATACCGCATCAGTTTCACCCTGATCAAAGCACCCTCCGATGAGAAAACCAGGCCGGGCGTGGTTTGGTCGCCATTCCGCAACTGCGTCCTCTTCCATGCGCCGTTCTCATAAACGCCTTCCTCGACGAGGAGGCACTGGGCGGCGGTCTGCTCCGATCCCATCGGCGGTTTGAAATCGAGCGCCGCATTGAAACCGGCGATCAAAAACTCATCCGGCCCCAGTTGACCGATCAGCACGCGTCCGGAGGGAACCGCGGTGTTGGCAGCCGCCGGCGGCTGGCTGGACGTCCGGCCCGGCGGACGAAAGCGAACCAGCACGTCGTAGCGGTCGAAATAAAGGTTTCGTCCGGGGATGAACTCATCCTCGATGGCGGCCTGCAGTTTGCCGCTGGCCTGCAGATCGGCGATGGCCGGCAGCGCGGACTTGAGGATACGGTAGTTCGCCGCCATGTCCGTGAAACCCGCGGACAACTCGCTGCCGGGGCCGGCGTCCACGCCGAACGGGCTGAACCCGATCGCCGAGAAATCCCCGAGAGCCATGAAACAGAAACGCGCGAACACCCCGCCGCGCCCGGTCTCGACCACGAGCAGCGGATTGTCCGGCCGGGTGTAGCGCGAGAGAATCAGCCGATAGATCGACGGCGCCTGGTGGTAGATATCCGGCCCGATGAGGTCGATGTCGGGCGCCGTCGCCTTCCACAGGCTGATCATGTGCGACTGCGGGCCACCGCTCGGGTAGCTGTCGCCCGGACGGTCGAATTCGAGGAATCGATCGTTGGTCCCCTCGCCGCCCATCCATACGTTGACGAACGTCGGGAGGGGATAGACCTCCTTGCCGGCGTGGGAGATGGCGTTGATGTAGCTCGCAAGATGGTAGCCGGTGAACATTTCCTCGGCCCGGCTGCCGAAAACTTCCTTCCATGTGCCCGGCGGCTTCTTGAGGGCCGTCACCAACGCCGCCGGCACCGGACCGTTGAACAGCTGCGCGACCTCCGGCGAGTAGTCGCGCACCGAACCAAGCACTCCCGATTCGTTCTCCACCTGCATGAGAATCACGGTGTGATCGTTGCCATCGATCTCCTTCAAGTGCTTCATCAACTCGGTGTAGGCCCGGCGGTCCGCCCCAAGCGTCGCTTGGCCGTGCGGCGAGAGCACACGGATGGGCCGGCCGCCGTAGTCCAGCACTCGCGGGAAACGCTTGGGGTCGGCTTTCACCCAGGCCGGGACGTAGTCCATCGCGCCGTTCTTGTAGGTGCCGAACCAAAGTGGAATGGCGCGCAGACCCTGGCTGCGCAGTCCGCGGATAATCTGGTCAACCCCGCGGAAGTCGAACTTCCCTTCCTCCGGTTCGATCTGTTCCCAGTAGATAGGAAACTCAATAGTATTGGCGTTGAGCGCCTTGAATAGTGGCCAGGCGCGCTCCATCCGTTCCGGAGAACCGGCGGGGTTCCCCACTTGCCCGCCGAGAATAATGAACGGTTTGCCGTCCACGATTAGTTGGGTGACTGCGCCGCGCTTTTCGAAATGCGGCAGGGTGGAGAAAGGAGTCGTCTGCGCGCGGCCGGCGGCGAGCGCGAGCGAACAGAGCATGGCGTGGAAAGACAGGTTCAGGATTTTCATGGGTGTGATTTGTCGGGACATTCGCAGGTGAAAGTTGGCGGTGCGTTGCGGTATTCCGAAGTCGGAAATCTGGTCGGCAGAGAACGCGGCCGGAGCATCGGCCGCTCCCCGGGTGAGCGAGGCGACCACCGGCAGGCCGCGAGGCCGGAGAGGAAGTTTCGTCGCGTGATCATGGGACGGATTCGGGAGGGGGTTGTCAGTGGGAGAAACTCAACCCATGCCTGTCCCGCGCGCAAGGCTGTATCGAGTCCCAAGAGAAACCCCGAACCAACCACAACGAGTGCTGCTGGCGGACAGGACGGGGCGCGGTCAGCGCCGCACCGGCACGCCGCGGGTGGCGAGATAGTCCTTCACCTGCGGGATGGTGAACGTGCCGAAATGAAAGAGGCTGGCGGCCAGCACGGCGCTGGCGTGGGCCTGGTCAAGCACCTCGGCAAAATGCTCCAGCGCGCCGGCCCCCCCCGAGGCGATGACCGGCACCTCGACCGCATCCGCCACGCGGCGGGTGAGTTCGAGGTCGTAACCGGCCTGCGTGCCGTCGCGATCCATTGAGGTCAGGAGGATTTCGCCTGCGCCGAGCGAGACGGCGGTTTGGGCCCACTCGACGGCGTCCAGTTCCGTGGGGTTGCGCCCGCCGTGCGTATACACGCGCCAGCGCGGCTCCGGTCCAGGGTCGCGCTTGGCGTCGATGGCGACCACGATGCACTGGTTGCCGAAACGCTGTGCCGCCTGGAGCACGAGATCGGGATTCTGGATGGCGGCGGTGTTGAGGCTGACCTTGTCGGCGCCGGCACTGAGCATGGCGCGGATGTCCTCCACGGAGCGCAGTCCGCCGCCGACGGTGAGCGGCATGAAGCACTGCTCGGCCGTCGCGGCGACGACATCGTGCATGATGGCGCGGTTGTCGCTCGAGGCGGTGATGTCGAGGAAGGTCAGCTCATCGGCGCCCTGGGCGTCATACGCCTTGGCGCAGGCCACCGGGTCGCCGGCGTCGCGCAGTTCCTGGAATCTCACGCCCTTCACCACGCGGCCGGCGGTGACGTCGAGGCAGGGAATGATGCGGCGGCTGAGCATGCCCGGGCCTACGCTTCGACGAGCGTGATGTCCGGGTCGAATTCCACGGCCAGGCGGTAGACGTTGCCCGGGCGCATGACCAGCGGGTGGTCGCGGCGGAGAAACTGCAGGTAGTGGATCCGACCGTAGTTGGTGCGATAGGTGGGGTCGCTGCTCACCACCTCCGTTTCCTGCCAGGTGGCCTGAAAGTCGTTTTTGTGCACGGTGCAGCGGTGACCCTGCGCGCCGAGCACGGGCGAATTGCCGAGGCGATAGCGTGAGTGCGGCGCGCCGATGCAGAGCATGTAGCGGAACTGGTCAAGCGTCACCTGCTGCTTGACCGTGTAGGCGAACTCGCAGCTCACCTTGGCGCCGGTGAAGGCCCACTGCACCTTGACGTTGCCGAGGCCGCGCACGAGCTCCTCGCGGGTGTTGATCAGCTCGGGCTGCTCATAGCGGAAATAGAAACTGTTGCGCAGACCGAGGCCGGTCACGCAGCGCTGGCCGTAGAAGGCCGGGATGGTGACCTGCCCGCCGAAAGTCAACTCGGGCAGCATGACCGGCAGGTAATGGTTGTTGGGCCAGTCGAAAATCCCGGGGCAGTGCGGGAAGGACAGCGAGTCGGAGGTGAGCGAGCTGCCGGAGCTCACCAGCGGCAGCTGCACGTGCAGGCCGCTCTCGGCGTCACGGTAGAGGAACAGACCCTGCTCCTTGCGGTTGGATTTGTCGAAGATGACGAAGCGCCCGCTGGTGCGGACGGGTTCGAGCCGCGCCTGGCCTTCGGGCATCTGCACGGTATTGGCGAGGCGCGCCCACTGGCAGAGGTAACGCGTGCCGTCGAAGTTGGCCATGCGCGTGGTGTGCGTGCCGTAGGCCGTGCGTTCCTCGTCGCGGACGGCGAGGTAGCCATGCTCCTGGTCGAGGTAGGTCTGGTAGAAGAAATAAAAGAGCCGGCGGAGAATGTCGAAATAGCGCGGCTTCAGGTCGTCCGCGATCCAGCCGTCACGCAGGCCCTGCAGCAGGATGCTGATGCAATGCATCTGGCCGTAGGCGCCCGCGGCGCGGCCGTAGGCCCAGCCGAGGCCGTCGGCACGCACGAGGTCGGGCAGCATCCGGATGTATTTCTCGGCGTAGGTGCGCAGGGTGGGGAGCTTGCGCTCGCGCACGCCGGGATTCGAATGGAGCTGCAGCGCCGAGCGGATGAACACGAAGCTCATCACGCCGTAGAGATTGAAGTTGCCGCCGAACCCCTTGGCCGCGTCGTCGAAGAAACCGCTCGAGCTGGTCAGGTTGATGCGGTCCACCATCCGCTCGATCAGGCGGCTGGTTTCGTCCTTCTTGGAGAGGCCGAAGCTGAAGCGGCAGACGGCCTTGGCGACGTTGAAGGCCTGCCAGTGGTTGTCATAGTCGCTGCGATGCAGCAGCATCTTGTCGAGTCGCTGCCGGGTTTCGTCGACCAGCCGCTCCCACACGGCGTTGCGCTCCTTGGACGGGCCGAAGCACAGCAGGCCGAGGGCGGCGTAGGCGAGGCCGTTCTCCGCCGGCGGATCGGTGAAAACCTGGGCGGTCACGCAGCGCGCCGCGAGGTCGATGATATCGTGCCCCTTCAGCGTGGTCTCGCCGGTGGCGCGGTAAAATTCTCCAAGTGCAAAGGCGACGTGCCCGGGTTCGTCAGGGCGGGGTTGCTCGCCGGAAACAGGGGTGACGGTGCCGTCGGGGTTGATCGAGTCCAGATTCTGGCTCAACATGGACCTGGCCATGTCGAGACATTGCTCGGAGAAACTGTGCATGCAGGCTGGGTTGGCGTGGCTGGCGGAAATTCCGAAGCGCACCATTGCGCAAAGGGAAGTAGTTAGTTTTTTCGGGTTTTCCCAGACGGCGCAAGCGGGAAATTGGCCGGGGGCGCTCCGGCTGCAGCCGACGGCGCGGGAGACGGCCGCAACTGCCCGGGCTGGCTGGATCAAACCGGCGGGTTTGGCAGGAACCGATCCACCGCCGCGGTCACGGCCGTCACGTGGGCCGCGAGGCGCTGCGGCAGGGGCCGCGCCGAAGGCGTCTCCAGCGTGTAGCTCAGCCGGGTGTGATGGGCGCGCAGGTAGATCGCCTCGGACCACAGCTCGCGCTTCGCCGGATCACCGTCGGGCCGGATGATGCCGCCGGCGGCGGGGCGGCCGTCGATGGTCCCGGAAAAATTGACGGGGCAGATCTTCGCCACCGCCTCGATGATGGGCTCCGCGAGGCTGGGGCGGTGATCGGGATTGAGTTCGTAGAGATAAAAGCCTGGCGACTCCCAGTCCTCGTGCACGCCGAGCGTGAGATCGAACGGCGGCTGCCGCCTCAGCCAGGCGACGTGGGCCCGGATCTCGCCGGTCTGGGGCGAGCGGTAGTCGCGGTTGAGATCGCGCCCCTCGTGATTTTCGCTGGTGCCGCGGGTCAGGCCGGCCGGATTGAGCAACGGGCAGATGAACCATGCGCAGCGGTCATCGAAGAAGGCCTGCTCCACCAACTGCAGCAGCGCCTGCGGCGCCGCCGGCTCGTCACCATGGATGCCGGCGGAAAGATAAATGCGCGGTCGCGAGCCCGGGCTGAGCCTGGTGTAGGCGGTCAGCGGATATCCCTGGACCTCGCCGAACTGCTCAGCCGCGAAACCCGCCGCATGGGCGGCGGCGGAGAATTCCCGATGAAAACCGGCGGGATGGAGCGGTGTGACGGCAGCCATGCCGCCGGTAGTTTAGGGGATTCTTTGACAGAATTGACAGAATTAACACGATGACCACCTCCTCGACTCAGGTTCATTCGGTTCATTTCGTTCATTCCACCGTAACTCATGCCACAAGTTCGCGTCCGTTTCGCCCCCAGTCCCACCGGGTTCTTCCACATCGGCAGCGCCCGCACCGCGCTGTTCAACTGGCTTTACGCCCGCCACACCGGCGGCGTCTTCGTCCTGCGCATCGAGGACACGGACAAGGAGCGCAACACCGAGGAGTTCCTCAACGTCATCTACGACAGCCTGACGTGGCTCGGCCTGAACTGGGACGAAGGACCGAAGGCCGGTGGCGGCTTCGGTCCCTATCGCCAGAGCGAGCGGGCGCCCATCTACCGCGAGTATCTCGCAAAACTGCAGGCCGCCGGCCGCACGTACGAGAAGGACGGCGCGGTCTACTTCAAGATCTCCGGTGAGCCGCAGGTCATCGACGACGCCATCCGGGGTCGCGTCGAGCGGACCGAGGAGAAGGATTTCGTGATTTGCCGCTCCGACGGCAACCCGGTGTTCCATTTCGTGAACGTCGTTGACGACATCACGATGCAGATCACGCACGTGATCCGGGGCGAGGACCACCTGTCGAACACGAGCAAGCACACCGAGCTGTTCAAGGCCTTCGGCGCGCCGCTGCCGGTGTATGCGCACATTCCGCTCATCCTGAAGCAGAACGGGCCGGGCAAGATGTCGAAGCGCGACCAGGGTGCGCTGGTCGAGGAGTACCAGCGCCGCGGCTTTCTGCCCGAGGCGCTCGTCAACTTCCTCTGCCTGCTCGGCTGGTCGCCGAAGGACGATAGCGAAAAGATGCCGATCGCCGAGATCATCCGGCGCTTCGACCTGCCTGGCATCAACCAGACCAATGCGCGCTTCGACGAAAAGAAGCTCGCGCACATGAACATGACCTACCTGCTCGAGCAGCCGGCCGACCGGTTCGTGGCGCTCGCCCGGGACTATTTCCAGGGGCAGAACGTCACCGCCGCCACGGCGGCGGATCCCGCCTATTTCCGCGCCGTGATGCTGCTCAGCCAGCCGAAGATCAAGGGCGTCGAGGAGCTGCCGGCCTACACCGTGTATTTCTTCATCGAGGATTTCCCGGTCGATGCCAGGGTGCGCGACAAGGTCATGGCCAAGGGCGATCCGCAGGCCCGGCTGCGCGAACTCGCCGCGGCGCTGACGACCGCGGACTTCTCGAGCGACACCGCCCTCGAGGAAACGATCAAGGCGACGGCGGCGAAAAACGGACTCGGCTTCGGCGACTACCAGGCGGTGGCGCGGCTGGCGGTATCGGGGACCAACGTGGGTCCGGGGATCACCGGAATGTTTCGCGTCCTCGGCCGCGAGCGCGTGCTCCGGCGCATCGAGCGGTTCCTGGGCGCGGCCTAGAGCCGCGCCTGGATCGCCTGCAGCAGTGCGGGATAGTCATCGACCGCGGGAAACTGCGGGAACTGCTTCACAACGGCGGCGGGCGCGCGAAACAGGATGCCATGGTCGGCCCGGGCCAGCATCGTCGTGTCGTTGAAGGAATCACCCGCGGCGACAACCCGGTAATGGATCGACTGCAGGGCCTCGACCGAACAGCGCTTCTGATCCGGGACGCGCAGCTGGTAGCCGGTGATGCGGTCGTTGTCCACGATCAGCCGGTTGCAGAACAGCGTGGGCCAGCCGAGCTGGCGCAGCAGCGGCTGGGCAAACTGTTCAAACGTGTCGGAGACAATGATCACCTGCACCTGCGCCCGCAGCGTGTTGAGGAACTCGATCGCCCCGGGCAGCGGCGACAGCGAGCCGATGATGCCCTGAATTCGCGAGAGCGTGACGCCGTGCCGGCCGAGAATCTCGATGCGCCCGCGCATCAACCGGTCGTAATCCGGTTCGTCGCGCGTGGTGCGCCGTAATTCGGCGATGCCCGTGTGCTCGGCGACCGCGATCCAGATCTCCGGCGTGAGAACGCCTTCCATGTCGAGGGTGACGATGCTTTGCTGCACGATCGCGGAGTGGACCGAAAGTTGGCGGCGCTGGCAAGCCGCGACCGCCTCCGCCGGAAGGATCGGCCGGGATGCTTTGCCCCCGGTCCTCACGCCGCGGAAAATCTCAGAGGTACGGTGACAGCAGCGGCGCCAGCTGGCGCCGCGTTGTCGCCGGCCAAAGCTTTTTGTCGGTCATGATCGCGTTCTGCAGCGCGTGGTGGCACGGCCAGTCCGGCTTGGCGGGAATCCGCGGGATGACGTGGGCGATGATTTTCCGGGCCGTCCCGGCGTTGCGCTGCAGGTGCTCGACCACCATCTCAGTCGTCACATGGGCTTCATCCGCCTTCCAGCAATCGTAGTCGGTGACCATGGCCATGGTGGCGTAGGCAATCTCGGCCTCGCGGGCGCACTTGGCCTCGCCGAGGTTGGTCATGCCGATGACATCGTAACCGAGCCGGTGGTTGGACAGTGATTCCGCCCGCGTGCTGAAGGCGGGACCGTCAATGCACACGTAGGTGCCGCGGTCATGCGCCCGCGCTTTCACCGCCCGGGCGCTCCGCAGCAGCAGGCGGCGCAGTTCCTCGCAGATCGGGTCGGCCAAAGCGACATGGGCCACGATGCCCCGCCCGAAAAAGGTGTGCTCCAGCGACATTTTCGTCCGGTCCAGAAACTGGTCGATCATCACCACGTCGCAGGGGCGGTAGCGCGCCTGCAGCGAACCCACGGCGCTGACGCTGATGATCCAGTCCACCCCCAGTTTTTTCATGGCCCAGAGGTTGGCCCGGTGGTTCAACTCGCTCGGCAGGATGCGATGCCCGCGGCCGTGCCGCGGCAGGAACACGACTTCGCGTCCGGCCATCGTGCCGGTCAGCAGGTCGTCCGAGGGCGGACCGAAGGGGGTCTTCACGCGCACCCAGGTCTGGCCCGCGAATCCCTCGAGGTTGTAGAGGCCGGTGCCTCCGATGATGCCGATGCGATGGTGATTCATGTCCGTTTCTCCGATTGGCAAAGGTTAGCGAAGGAACTTCGCGCTGTAAAATCCCGTTTTCCGCCGGCTTCCCGGCTCACCGACGGGCTAGGGAGGGGAAACTGGATTTGGCGCGGGGGGACCAGGATCGGTCCCTGGTTTCCCGACCGCGGCATGGTTGAACGCATTCACCGCTCCGTAGAACGCGTCGAGGCTGGCCAGCGCTGAATCGGGCGGCACGTCGCAGCCCGACGAAATGACAAAATTGGGAAACGCCGCCGTTGTGGTGAGGAGGACCGTGGCGCGGGCCGCCACCTCCGCCGGCGTCGCCTGGCAGAAAACCGCCGCCGGATCCAGGTTGCCGCACAGGACCACTTCCGCCGGCACCTTGCCCAGCGCGGACAGCAGGTCCATCGGCGCGCCGAAGTGAAAGGTGCGCAAGCCCGTCTCCAGGATTGCCGGCAGATGCACCGCCTTCGCCGCGCAGTTGTGCAGGATCAACGCAAACCGGCCGTCATCCACCGTTGTGGCGATCTGCCGGATGTAGGCCGAGGAAAACGCGGACAGGCTGCGCGGGGACAGCAGTCCCGCGGCCGGCTCGGCCATGATCAGGCCGTCGGCGCCGGCCTCCTTGAATGCCTGGACGTACGCACCCAGGAACCGTGTGCATTTCTCCAGCACGACGTGAATCAGGTCCGGCTCGAGCACGGTGAATTCCATCGCCTCCTTTACGCCCACCAGCCGGGAGGCCAGCGAAAACGGTCCGATGCAGCCGCCGAGTACCAGCGGGTGGTCGGCAAGGCGTCGCAGTCGGCGGGCCGTCTCCAGATAAACTCGCGTCCGCCGGTCACCAGGCGCGGGCACGGGCAGGTTGTCCGCCTGCCCGCGGCTCGTGACCAGCCGGCCGGTGACGGACGGTATTTCGTTTTCCGGCTGGAAGATTTCGCTACCGAACGCTTCCGCCTCGGCGCTCAGGTCCATTGCCGTCAGTACAAACGGCGTCTGATAGCGCTGGTGAAGTGCGGCCTGGACTTCGAACTGGATCCGGGGATCGCTCACCACCTGCTGCACGGTGGCTCCGGTCAGGGCCATGCCCGGATACGTCGCAATCGGCATGGCCTGCCGTCGGACGGATGCCAGAACCAGCTGGTTAAAGGCGTTGAAACTCATGACTGCACGGCGGGCGCTTGGCCTCGATCGCCCGTCGGGCTTTATTTCTGTCCGGTCGGCTTCGCCCAGGGGTCCCTCAGCGGGATGGTGCGGTTGAAGACGGGCCTCCGGATTCCGGATTTGGGATTGGGGATTTCCGACGCCTGATCCAGCGCGAAATAACCGAGGCGCTCGAATTGGTAGCGTTCGTCCGGCTTCGCCTGCGCGAGGCCGGGCTCCAGCCTCGCGGTCACGACCTCGAGCGAGCGCGGGTTGATGAACTGCTTGAAGTCGCCCCTGGCCGCGCCGGAGCTTTCAGCGGAGGCGGGCGCCGCGTCGGGCTCGGCCACGGTGAAGAGGCGGTCGTAGAGGCGCACCTCGGCCTCGACGCACTGCGTGGCGCTGACCCAGTGGATGGTGCCCTTGACCTTCCGGCCGGCATTCGGACCGCCGGTGCGCGAATCCAGATCGGCGGTGCAGTGCAGCTCGACGACGCAGCCCGTGGCGTCCTTGACCACTTCGTCGCACTTGATGATGCAGGCGTACTTGAGGCGCACTTCGCCGCCCGGGCGCAGGCGGAAATACTTCGGCGGCGGTGTCTCCATGAAGTCGTCGCTCTCGATGAACAGCTCGCGCGTCAGCGGCACCTCGCGCGTGCCGGCGCCCGCGTCCTCCGGGTTGTTGACGGCGGCGCACGCGATTGTCCCGCCGGCGGGGAGGTTGGTCAGCACGACCTTCACCGGCCGCAGCACCGCGAGGCGGCGGAGGGCGGTCCGGTTGAGGTCGTCGCGGATGGCGTGCTCGAGCACGGCCACGTCGGTGAGGCTGTTGAACTTGGTGACGCCGACCCCGATCACGAACCGGCGCAGCGCGCTCGCGGGCACGCCGCGGCGCCGGAAGCCGCAGATGGTGGGCATGCGCGGATCGTCCCAGCCCGCGACGAGCTTCTCCTGCACGAGCTGCAGCAGCTTGCGCTTGCTCATGACGGTGTAGGTGACGTTAAGGCGCGCGAACTCGTACTGGTGCGGAAGCGGCCGCGGCAGGTCGAGGTTTCCGAGAATCCAGTCGTAGAGCGGACGGTGGACCTCGAACTCGAGCGTGCAGACGCTGTGGGTGACCCCCTCGAGATAGTCGCTCAGGCAATGCGCGAAGTCGTACATCGGGTAAATGCACCAGATGTTCCCAGTATGATGGTGCTCGACGTGCCGGATGCGGTAGAGCATCGGGTCACGCAGCCAGATGTTGGGCGAGGCCATGTCGATCTTCGCGCGGAGCGTGCGCGCGCCGTCGGGGAACATGCCCATCTTCATGCGATGGAAGAGGTCGAGGTTCTCCGCGACCGTGCGCTCGCGGTAGGGGCTCTCCTTGCCGGGCCGGTCGGGCGGGCCCCGGTAGCTCTCGACCTCCTCGGGCTTGAGGTCGCAGACGTAGGCCTTGCCCTGGCGGATGAGTGTGACGGCGTAGGTGTAAAGCTGGTCGAAGTAGTCGCTGGCGTGGAAGGGCTCGAGCGCGCTCCCGGATTGTGGATCGCGGATTTCGGAAAACGCGGGCCGGCCGACCACTGCGGGGAGGTAGAAGTCGGGCTTGCCGCCGACCGACTGCGTCTCCGGTGCCTTGCCCTTCGGCTTGAAGCCGAGGCACTGGTCGGCCCAGCCGCCGATCAGCCAGCGCACGTCCGCAACGATGGATGCGACGTACTCGACGTCCTCCTTGATCGGGTTGGTGTCGTCGAACCGCAGGTTGCACTGGCCGCCGTTTTCGCGGGCGATCCCGAAGTTGAGGCAGATCGACTTGGCGTGGCCGATGTGCAGATAGCCGTTGGGCTCCGGCGGGAAGCGCGTGATGATCCGCGGATAGCGATGCTCCGCGACATGCTGCGCGACGATATCGCGGACGAAATCGCTGGGCGCGGGAGCCGGGGCGCTGGTGTTCGGGTTCTCGACGGTCATAAATAAACCGGCAAATTTGCGGAAACGCCGGGCGCGAGGCAACGCACAATTCACGGCGCCGAGGGGTGACGGCCGCCGCCGGGGCGCCCGTTGCAGGAAAAAGTTGAAGCGGAACGGGGAATCGCGCCATCCTCCGGGCATGAACAGAATCCAGGTGCTTTTCATCTCACTGACAATGACCGTGGCGACGGTCGGGGCGGCGGAGGCGGGTTTCTGGCAGCAGCTTGCGCCCGAGGAGCGCCGCGCGGCGGGTCTGGACCAGCTCACGCCGGAGCAGCAGGCGGCGCTCGACCAGCTGGCCGGGCGTTACGCGCGCGAGGGAGCCCGCAAAGTTCGCGAACAGGCGAAGCAGGAAGCGCGCGCGGAGGTAAAACAGGAGGTGCGCGAGGAGGTGAAGCAGGAGATGAAGGCCGAGGAGAAGATGCGCGATGTGGCCACGGAGGGCCTGCTGGTGGATCACAAGGAGACGGTCATTCGCAGCCGTATTGAGGGCAGCTTCAACGGCTGGTCCGGCGCGACGGTCTTCCGCCTCGAAAACGGCCAGACGTGGGTGCAGAGCAACTCAAACGACTCCATGTGGTTCCCCACCAAGGAAAGTCCCATGGTGGAAATCCGCCCTTCGAAGCTTGGCGGCTGGAAACTTTACCTGCTGGAGGAGGACGGTCTCTGGGTGCGTGTCCGCCGCGTTGACTGAAACCGCGGCCGGGCTTCGCCTGTCTCGTCCACCCTCCGGTGTTGACGGCGGACGCGCACGCCATGCGGCGGGTCCGTCTGCCACCCCGCCCGGACGGATGTGAATTTCTCCGCGTCCTGCGTGTCTCCAGGGTGAAGGCGGTCGCCGTTGTTCCTCATGCCGTGGGCGCAGTGGCGAGATGCCCCGCCGCGACGGTCTGCTCGATCATCGTTTGGGCGTACTCCCAGAGCGTGGTGGAGCCTTCGGCGATGTAGGAGTTGCGGGCGATCACCCGGTCGCGGGTGACGCCGTGCCTGCGCCAGGCGGCGCCTTCGGTGTGGCAGTTCAGCAGCATCGGCTGAAACCGGTCGACGGCCGCGGCGAATTTGGCTTCGGGCGTCCACCGCGCTTCGAACTCGTCCCACAGCGCCCGAAACTCGCACCGCTGGTCCGGCGGCAGCAGCCCGAAGATGCGGTCGGCGGCCACGGCCTCGCGGGCGTGCTGGTCGGCCATGGCTTTGACGTCGTACGCAAAGGTGTCGCCTGCATCGATCTCCACCAAGTCATGGATGATGAGCATCTTGAGCACGCGCAGCACGTCGAGCTGCGGACAGTTCGCGTGCTCGGCCAGCGTTATGACGATGAGGCACAGATGCCACGAGTGCTCGGCGTCGTTCTCGGCGCGCCGGCTGTTGATGAGCACGGTCTGCCGGAAGATCTCCTTCAGCTTGTCGACTTCGATGATGAAACGGATCTGTTGCGCCAGGCGCTCGCGGGCGGGCAGGGTGGTGGAGGGCGTCATGCCCCACGAAAGCGTTCCTCCGCGGCCAGGGCAAACGCGAAGCGCCCGGGCCGCGGGCTCCGGCCCGGTGGGGGCCGGCGGCGCCACCGGAGCCCATCTCCGGTATTGCATTGCAGAGCAGGGCACTTTTCCGTCAATGACTTTGGACCCATGAAAATCCTCGTTGCCGACAAAATCTCTCCCAAGGGAGTGGCCTTGCTTCGCAGCCAGCCCGGCTTTGAAGTCGTGGAGGCGTACAATTCCACCCGGGAGAAGCTCCTGGAGATCGTCAAGGACGTGCAGGCCATCGCCGTCCGGAGCGAGACGAAGATCACCGCCGAGGTCATCGCCGCGGCGCCGAAACTGCAGGTTGTCGGCCGCGCGGGCGTAGGCGTCGACAACGTCGACGTCGAGGCGGCCACCGAGCGCGGCGTGGTCGTCATGAACACCCCGTCGGGCAACACCATCGCCACGGCGGAGCTGACCTTCACCCACATGCTGTGCGGCGCCCGCCCGGTGCCGCAGGCCACCGCCTCCATGCGCGAGGGCAAATGGGACCGCAAGACCTTCGCCGGCATCGAACTCTACAAGAAGGTGCTCGGCATCGTCGGCCTCGGCCGCATCGGCGGCGAAGTGGCCCGGCGCGCGCAGGCCTTCGGCATGCGCGTGCTCGCCTACGACCCCTACCTGGCGCCCAGCCGTGCCAAGGCCATGCAGGTCGAACAGGTCGATCTCGACACGCTGCTGCATGAATCGGACTACATCACCGTCCACATGCCGCTGACCGACCAGACCCGCTACATGATCGACGAAGCGGCGCTGGCGAAGACGAAGAAGGGCGTGCGCCTCTTCAACTGCGCCCGCGGCGGCATCATCAAGGAGGCGGCGCTCGTGGCTGCGCTCAAGGCGGGTCACGTCGCCGCCGCCGGCCTCGATGTGTACGAGGACGAGCCGCTGCCGGCGGACCACGAATTGCGCCGGCTGCCCAACGTCACCCTCACGCCGCACCTCGGCGCCTCGACCGCCGAGGCGCAGGAAAGCGTGGGCATTGAGATCGCCGAGGCCATCGTCGACGCGCTCCGTGGCGGCATCATCCGCAACGCCGTCAACGTGCCGTCGATCGACGCCGCCACGCTCAAGGTGCTGGGTCCCTACCTCGACCTCGGCGCCAAGCTCGGCACGCTCGTGCAGCAGATTGCGCCGCACCAGGTCGACAAACTCCGCATCACCTATTGGGGGAAGATCGTCGATCTCGATGCCAACGCGGTCACCCGCAGCATCCAGCGCGGTTATCTCCGCCAGATCGGCGGCGCGGAGGTCAATTTCGTCAATGCGCCGGTGCTGCTCCAGCGGCTCGGCGTGCAGGTGGAAGTCATCAAGTCGGCCTCCGACTCCGACTACACCGAGCTGATCCAGATCGAGGCCGTGGGTCCCGACGGGAAGGTTTACTCCGCCGCCGGCACGCTCATCGGCAAGGGCAACCGCCCGCGCATCATCGCCATCAACGGCCGCGACGTCGAGGTCGCCGCCGAGGGCAAGCTGCTGGTGCTCGAGAACGCGGACGTGCCCGGCATGGTCGGCACCGTGGGGACGATCCTCGGCAAGGGCGGCGTCAACATCGCCGACATGTCGTTGAGCCGCCTCACGCCCGGCGGCACGGCCTACATGGTCGTGCGGGTCGACAGCGAGCCGAGCCCCGCCGCCCGGCAGGAGATCAAGTCCAACCCGGCCATCAAGATGGCGAAGTTCGTGCAGCTGTAATCCATGTTCACTCCACTCCTCATCGCGGCCGTCGTCGGCTACTTTCTGGGGGCGCTCCCGTTTGGCTACCTCGTGGCCCGGGCGTGCGGGGTGGATATTTTCAAGGCGGGCAGCGGCAACCCGGGCGCGACCAACGTCAAGCGCGTGCTGGGCACGAAGGCGGGCAACATGGTCTACGTCCTCGATGCCTTGAAAGGCGCGGTGGCGGCGGGCTGGCCGCTGCTCTACTACCGGCTGTCCCATCAACCCATCACGTCGGTGACGACGGACGACGCCGGCCGTATCCTCTGGACGCTCGATTGTAGCCTCACTGCGGCTGTCATCGGGCTGGTGGCGGCGGTGCTCGGCCATTCGTTCTCCATCTTCACCCGTTTCAAGGGCGGCAAAGGCGTGGCCACCACCTCGGGCGGACTGCTGGTGCTCATGCCCGTGCCCATCCTCATCGGCGCCGGGGTGTGGTTCACCACGTTCTTCGCCTCGCGCTACGTTTCCCTGGCCTCGATCCTCTCCGCGGTGGTGGTGCCGGCGATGGCGTGGGCGTTCGGACTGCCGCTCATCCTCAAGATCGTCGTCACGCTGCTCGGCGCGCTTGTCATCGTGCGGCATCACTCCAACATTCGCCGCCTCTTCGCCGGCACCGAACACCGATGGGAGCGCCGGCCGAAAGGGGAAGCCCCATGAGCAAACCCTCCGTCATCAACATCGGCTTCTGCGGCCTCGGCACGGTGGGGCAGGGAGTGTGGAAGCACCTTTCAGCCAGCCGCGCGGCGCTCGAAGCCCGGCTCGGGGCCAGGCTTGAACTGTACCGGGTCGCGGTGCGCAACCCCGGCAAGGCGCGCGGCGTCGACATTCCCGCCGCCAAGCTGACCACCGATGCGCTCGCCGTCGCCATCGATCCAGCCGTGCACATCGTGTGCGAACTCATCGGGGGCACGGCTCTCGCGCGCGAGGTCACCCTGGCGGCGCTCGCCAGGGGCAAGATCGTCGTTTCCGCCAACAAGGCGCTGCTCTGCGAATCCGGCGCGGAAATCTTCGCCGCCGCGCGGAAAGGCGGCGGTCATTTCTTTTTCGAGGCCAGCGTGGCCGGCGGCATCCCCATCATCAAGGCGCTGCGCGAGGGTCTCATCGCCAACCGCTTCCCGCGCATCTACGGCATCCTCAACGGCACCTGCAACTATCTCCTCACCCGCATGGAGCGGGAGGGCGTCTCCTATGCCGACGTGCTGGCCGACGCCAAGCGGCTGGGGTATGCCGAGGCCGACGAGACGCTCGATGTGCAGGGATGGGACACCGCGCACAAGGCGGCCATCCTCGCCTATTTGGCCCACGGGATGTGGGTGAAGACCGACCAGATGCTCGTCGAGGGCATCACCCGGATCACCCAGACCGACATCGTCCATGCCGCCCAGCTCGGCTACGGCATCAAGCTGCTCGCGGTCATCACCCGCGACTTCGAAGCCAACCAGCTGTTTGTCCGGGTGCACCCGACACTGCTGCCGCGCCGCCTCGTGCTCGCCAATGTCGACGGGGTCTACAACGGCATCGCTGTCACCGGCGACGTGGTCGGCACTACGATCTATATCGGACGCGGGGCCGGGCAGGACGCCACCGCCAGCGCGGTCATTGGCGACATCGCCGACGCCGTCACGCTGCTCACCAGCGGCAAGTCGGTGGTCGTGCCGGACGAGGCCGCGGCGATCCACGCCGGGGGCCGCAAGGGCGTGAAACTCGCGCCGCTCGAGAGCATCTGCAGCCGCTACTACCTGCGCCTGGAGGTCAGGGACCAGCCCGGCGTGCTCGCCCAGGTTGCCACGATCATGGCTCAAAACCGCGTGAGCATCGAGAGCGTCATCCAGCGCGGCAGCCGGCTGCCGGACGCGGCCATGCTCATTCTCACCACGCATCAAAGCAACGAGCAGGCCATTCGCACCACGCTGGCCGGCCTGGCGCAACTCGCCAGCGTGCTCGAGGAACCCCTCCTGCTGCGCATCGGGGATTTCGAGGAGTAAGCCTCCTGCTTCAACCATGGCACGCATCGTCCAGAAATACGGCGGCACCTCGGTGGGGGATATTGAGCGCATCAAGCGCGTCGCCGAACGCATCAAGGCCGCCCGCGACGAGGGCAACCAGCTCGTCGTGGTCGTGTCGGCCCGCTCGGGCGTCACCAACGAGCTCATCGCCCGCGCCCGGGCGATCCATGAGCACCCCTCCGACCGGGAGATGGACATGCTGCTGGCCACCGGCGAGCAGGAGACCATCGCCCTGACCGCCATCGCGCTGCACGCCCTCAAGGTGGATGCCGTGTCCTACACGGGGGCGCAGGCCGGAATTTTCACCGACGCGGTGCACACCAAGGCCAAGATCAAGACGATCAACGCCCGGCCGATCGAGCACGACCTCAAGGCCGGCAAGGTCGTCATCGTCGCCGGCTTTCAGGGCATCAACGAGGACGGCCAGATCACCACGCTCGGCCGTGGCGGCTCCGACCTCACCGCCATCGCACTGGCCGCCGCCATCAAGGCGGACAAGTGCGAGATCTACACCGACGTCGACGGCGTTTACACCGCCGATCCGCGCGTCGTGAAGGACGCCCGCAAGCTGGCCGAGATCAGCTACGACGAGATGCTGGAGCTCGCGAGCAGCGGCTCCAAGGTCATGCAGTCGCGCTCTGTGGAATTCGCCAAGAAATACGACGTCGTCTTTGAGGTCCGTTCATCGTTCAATCACAACCCGGGAACCATCGTGAAAGAAGAAGTCGTCTACATGGAACAGGTCGTCGTGCGCGGCGTGGCCGTGGACAAGGACCAGGCCAAAGTCATCGTCAGCAACATTCCCGACAAGCCGGGCTCCGCCGCGAAGGTGTTCCGCGCGCTGGCCGAGGCGAATGTCATCGTCGACATGATCGTGCAAAACATCGGGCACAATGGCATTGCCAACCTCACGTTCACGGTGCCGCAGGGGGATTCGCACCGGGCGGAAAAGGCGCTCGAGCCGGTGTTCACCGAACTCGGCGGCGGCGAGGTGGCCATCCACGACCAGATCGCCAAGCTTTCCGTCGTGGGCGTCGGCATGAAGACGCACAGCGGCGTGGCCGCCACGCTCTTCCAGACGCTGGCCGACCAGGGCATCAACATCGAGCTCATCAGCACCTCCGAGATCAAGATCTCGGTCGTGATCGCCGCCGCCCGCGCCGACGACGCCGCCCGCGCCGCGCACGCGGCGTTCGGTTTGGAGAAGGCCGTCTAGTGGATCTCAGTTCAACGGATCGCCTGAAGATCGATCTTTAATCCGGTCTGGCCACCAAGAGGCAGGGAAGTCACAAAAGCGGGGAAAGTCCGCTTGATTTATTTTGTGCCTTCCGGTGCCTTTTTTCGGTTAATTCTTACCGAGCATGAAATTCATTAGCACACGCGGTCAGGCTGAACCGCTCGGCTTCGCCGAGGCGGTCGCGGTCGGCCTCGCCCCCGACGGCGGCCTGTTCCTGCCGGAGATGCTGCCGGACCTGTCCGGCGAACTCGTGCGCTTCGCCAGCCTGGACTACGCGGCCCTCTGCCATGAATTCCTCCGTCGTTTTGCGACTGACGTGGAGGCGGCGGCGCTCAAGGACATCGTCACGCGCTCCTACCGCGGGTTCACGCATCCGGGCATCGCCCCGCTCGAGCAGCTCGGGGAAAACCTTTTCGTCCTCGAACTCTTCCACGGGCCGACGCTCGCCTTCAAGGATTTCGCGCTGCAACTGCTCGGCAACCTCTACGAGCACCAGTGCCGGGTGCGCGGCGAAACGCTCAACGTGCTCGGCGCCACCTCGGGCGACACGGGGGCGGCGGCCATCCACGGACTGCTCGGCAAGCCCGGCGTCGCGCTCTTCATCCTCTATCCCGACGGACGCGTGGCGCCGCTGCAGGAGCGGCAGATGGCCTGCACCGGCGCGGCCAACGTCTTCGCGCTAGCCGTCGACGGCACGTTCGACGATGCGCAGGCCGCATTGAAGGACGTCTTTGGCGACCAGGCGTTCCGTGCGCGGCACCGGCTGTCGGCGGTCAATTCCATCAATCTGGCGCGCGTGCTGGCCCAGTGCGTCTACTATCTCTACGCTTGGCTGCGGCTGCCGCCGGCCAAACGCCTCAACGTCGAGTTCGTCGTGCCCACGGGCAACTTCGGCAACGTTCTCGCCGGCTGGATGCTCCAGAAAATGGGCGTGCCGATCCGCGGTTTCAAGATCGCCACCAACCAGAACGACATCCTCTACCGCCTCTTCACGACCGGCGAGTACCGCCGCGCCGCGGTCATACCCAGCCTGGCGCCCTCGATGGACATCCAGGTGGCGTCGAACTTCGAGCGCTTCCTCTACTACCACGCCGGACGCGACCCGGCACAGGTGCGCGAGATCCTGCAGACCTTCAAGGCGGCGGGAGTCTACCGCTTCGATCATTTCGACGCCGACACCTTCACCGCCTCGCATTGCACGGACGCGGAGATTTCCGGCATCATCAGGCACGTCTACCACAAGTACGGCTACATTTGCGACCCGCACACCGCCTGCGGCTTCAAAGAGATCAGCCGCGACCGTGTCAGCGTGGTGCTGGCGACCGCCAGTCCGGCAAAGTTTCCGGACGTCATCCGCGCCGCGATCGGCCGGGAGCCGACCCATCCAAGCCTTGAGGCGCTCAAGTCCCGATCCGTCGACAAGCATCCCATGAAGGCCGATCCCGCGGCGATCAAGGCCTTCATCGAACGGCACGGGGTGTAGGGCGGCTGGCGGATGAATTAGGGGAGTGGTTTGACGCCGCGGCCTCAGCCACGCCCGGACACGGCGACGAAAAAATCCTTCGGTTCGAATCGTTGACTCTACCCGGCTTCTGGGCTTGGTTGGAGCCGGACCATCGTTAACCGAACAACTGTTGAGCAATGAGACGCTTCCTTCTGCTGTTATTCATCACCTGCCCACTATTCGCCGGCCCAGTAATCCCCATCCTGAGCCTTAAAAGCGGAAAGATCTACCATGACGCGCAGGTGGTCGCAAACCGTCCCACGATCGTCACGGTGCGCTGCAGGGAGGGCCTGTTTCAAGTGAAGAAGGACGATTTGCCTGATGAACTGGCTATAGTGTATCCGGTGGACAAGGAAGCCGCCCTGCGCGAAGAAACGGAACGCACCGAGTCCATCCAGAGATCGAAAGCCGCGGAGCACGAGCGCGAGGAGAAAACCGCGCGCGAGGTTGAAAAGCGTAAAACCGAACTTGACAAGAAGCTCGTGAAGGATGGCTGCAGGATTGTTTCCTTTGCGCCCGTTGGTCCAGGGCAGGTCATCCTCGAATTCAGAAACGAGTCGGATGCCCCGCTGCGGATTTCTCCGATGGATGTTCTCTGCCGGACCACCGACGGGCGGGTCTTTGATGGGGGATGGCTCGTGAACACCAAGGATGGCATGGTGCTCAACACGGAGCCCTACCCCTTGCCGGGGAACGCCACGGTTCGACTGGCAACTTCCTTTTTCCAGGAAAAAGGCATTGATGTCAGCGAGATATATTGGAAGCAGTGACCCGACCGAGATCAGCGATTAAGCCATTGCCGGCCATTCATGCCTTCATCAATGGCACGTCCGCCAGACGCCATCCCTTCATCATGTTCCTCATGATCATCCCCTCTCCATGAAAACACTCGCCGCCGCTTTTTTCCTAACCGTCGCAGTCGCGTGCTTCGGCCAGCCGGCATCTCAGAGTTCGCAGCCGCCGGTCACCGTACGCGTCGCCACGGAGGTGGAGGAACTCGCCCGGGGCTACGCCGCGGCGTTTTCCAGCATCACCCGCACCCCGGTGTACCTGATTCATTCGCGGGACGATACCACCACCGTCCTGGTCAGCGTCAAATCGGTGAAGGCATCGGCCGGAGTCCTGATCGTCGAGGTCGAAAAAGGACTCACCTACGTCATCAATCCCCGGGATGTCGTCATGATCACCGACGCGCCCCCGCGGAAGGATACTTAAGCGGCGGATCGGGTCAAAGTTGGTCCGCGGCAGTTCATCAGCTTCTGAGCCGGCGCGTGAAAGCACGCCGCCCGTCCCCATGGGCGCGGCATCCCAGGTCCGGACCGGCTCGAAAAACAGAATCGACACCCGCCCGTGATTCGCTTTTCCTCCCTCTTCCTTACCCAACCGCCATGATGTGTCACCCAATCATTCGCATTTCGATCATCGGCTCGATCATTATCATCGGCCGCCGGCCCGGGCATGGCGACATGGCGTAAGCTGCTACGCAAACACCACGTCACTCTCAATGCCCCGGGCCAGAACCCCGGGGCTTTTTTTATGAAACACCCCCCGCTCAAAATCTACGACACCACCCTCCGCGACGGCACCCAGGGTGAGGGTATATCGTTCTCCGTGACCGACAAGCTCCTCATCACGGAGCGCCTCGACCATTTCGGCGTTGACTACATCGAGGGCGGCTTTCCCGGATCCAACCCCCGCGACATCACCTTTTTTGCCGAGGTAGGCCGGTTGAAGCTGCGTCATGCCAAGGTCGCCGCCTTCGGCTCGACCCGCCGCGCCGGCGGCTCCGCCGCGCACGACGCCCAGCTCAAGGTGCTGCTCGACGCCGGGACGCCCGTCGTGACCATCGTCGGCAAGACATGGCTGCTCCACGTCACCGAAATCCTCCGCACCACGCCCGAGGAAAACCTCGCCATGATCGAGGACTCGGTGCGGCATCTCGTCGCCCACGGCCGGGAGGTCGTCTACGACGCCGAGCACTTTTTCGACGGCTTCAAGGACGATCCGGATTACGCCCTCCGCACCCTGGCCGCGGCGAAACGCGGGGGCGCGGCCAACCTCTCGCTGTGCGACACCAACGGCGGCACGCTCGTCGACGACCTCAAGGAGATCGTGGCGCGGATCGTGCATGAATTCGGCGGCGGCCAGGTGGGCGTGCACTGCCACAACGACAGCGGTCTCGGCGTCGCGGTCTCGCTCGCCGGCATCGCGGCCGGCGCCACGCTGGTGCAGGGCACGATCAACGGCTACGGCGAACGCACCGGCAACGCGAACCTGACGACCGTCCTGCCGAACCTGTTTTTGAAGATGGGCTGCACCGCCTTCTGCCGGCCCAACCTGCCGCATCTGCGCGAACTCTCGCACTATCTCGACGAGCTGGCCAACCAGCGCCCCGATCCGAAGGAGCCCTTTGTTGGCGTTTCCGCCTTCGCGCACAAGGGCGGTCTCCACGCCAACGCGGCGCAGAAGGTCGCGCGCAGTTACGAGCACATTGACCCCGCCACGGTCGGCAACCGCACGCGCGTGCTGGTGTCCGACCTGGCCGGCCGCACCAGCATCGCCGTGAAGGCGCGGGAGCTGGGCTTCGAGCTCGACGAGCAGGCGCCGGAAATGAAGGCGATCCTCGAGGAGTTGAAGCAGCTGGAGTTCGAGGGACATGAATTTGAGGCGGCCGACGCGTCCCTCAAGCTGTTGCTGGCGAAATGGCTCAAGCGGCACTCGCCCGCGTTCGAATTCGAGGGTTTCCGCGTGATCATCGAGCGCCGCAGCCCGGAGTCCTCGGTCGTCGCCGAGGCGACGGTGAAGGTGAAGGTGAAGGGCAAATCCATCCACACGGTGGCCGAGTGCGTCGGCCCGGTGGGCGCGCTCGACAAGGCGCTGCGCCTCGCGCTCGACAAGGCCTATCCGGTCATCAAGGAAACGACGCTGAGCGACTACAAGGTGCGCATCCTCGACAGCAAGCGCGGGACCAACTCCCGCGCCCGCGTGCTGATCGAGACCACCGACGGCCAGGAGATCTGGGGCACGGTCGGCGTAAGCGACAACATCATCGAGGCCAGCTGGGAGGCGCTCCGCGACGCCGTCGAATACAAGCTTCTACGCGAGGAGGAGAAAACCGAAACCGGCAAGCGGATACCGGAAACCGGATAACAGAAACCGGAGTTTTGGATTGCGGATACCGGATAAAAGCCGGCTTCTCTTTCCGGCATCCGGTTTCCCCAATCCGGTTTCAGAGCATCGGCGCGAGCAGCCGGCTGAGGTCCTCGGCGATGTTGCCGAGCAGGCGCCGCCGGGACGACTTCTCCGCCGCCAGCGGCTCGCAGTGGACGATGAGCTCCTGCGCCCAGGCGCGCATGACGCGCACCTCGGGCTCGGAATAGACAAACACGCCGATCTCGAAGTTCACGAAGAGCGAGCGCAGGTCGAAGTTGGCCGAGCCGAGCAGGCCGATGCGGTCGTCGACGATCATGCCCTTGCTGTGCATCATGCCCGGCTGAAAGAGAAGCACCTGCGCGCCGGCCTTCTGCAGTTCGCGCAGGTAATAACGCCGCGCATGGTCGGCGATCGGATGGTTCGAACGGGCCGGCACCACGAGCTTCACTTCGTGACCGGTGCGCGCCTTCACCAGCAGCGACCGAAAGAGCACCTCGTCGGGGATGAAATAGGGCGTGATGATCCAAATGCGGCGCTTCGCCTCCTGGATGAACGAGAGGATGCCTTCGTAGAGCGCGTCGCCCTCGACGTCGGGTCCGCTGGCGACGACCTGCAGCTCGCACGCGCCGCGCGGCTCGATCACCGGAACGCCACGCTCAGCGTGCAGGGCGTCGATCGACTGGCCGCTGGCGTAGCGCCAGTCGGCGAGGAAGATCTCGTTGAGCAGCTCGACGGCGGGGCCCTCGATGACCGCGCCGAAGTCGCGCCAGCGTTTCTTGAACGCCCCCGGCCCCATGTACTCGCTGGCAAGGTTGTGGCCGCCGAGAATGACCCGCTGCTGGTCGAACACAGCGATCTTGCGATGATTGCGGAGATTCGCCGAGCCGCGCCACTGCAGCATTAGCACGGGCATGAAGCGCTGCACCTCGCCGCCGGCCTTCCGGAGTGGCTCCACGAAGCCGCGGCTGCTCAGGAGACAACCCACGGCGTCGAGCAGCAGCCTGACTTTCACCCCCTCGCGCGCGCGCTGCGTCAGCAATTCCACGATCCGCCGCCCCGTGTCATCGCGACCGAGAATGAAGGTCATCAAGTGGATCGTATGCTTGGCCCCGCGAATCTGCCGTTCATACTCGGCATACGCCTCCTCGCCGCTGGTGAGAAAACGCACGGTGTTTCCGCCCACCGGCGGGCACCCGCTCTCGCGCACGAGGGCCTGGGCGATGGCCCCGGCCGCGGCGGGCGAGGTGACGGAGGCCGCGTCCGAAGGCACGGGCGACAGGCGCGACTTGCGGGCGACGAGGCGCCGGAGTTTGCGGCCGCCGAAGAGCAGGTAGAGCGGCACGCCGACGTAGGGGATGAGCACGATGACGAGCAGCCACGCCATCGTGTTGCCCGGCTGCCGTTTCTCGCTCATGAGGCGCGCGATCAGGAACACCGCGAGCAGGAACCCGCCGACCGTCAGCAGGTGGCGCAGGATCTCGGCATACAGCGGGGATTCCGTCTCCATGATCGTCCGGCGCCATTCTGGCGGCTCGTTTCGCGGAGGAAAGCGCATTCGCCGGCACGATCAGGGACGGGCCGCCCGCCACCGCTCCTGCTCACTGCCGCCCCTTGCCAACCCGGACGAACTGTGTGTTAGTTTTGCACTCCTTGTCATGGCTTCATTGTCCGCCGCCACCGCCCAGCTCAAGCGCAAACTCGGCGCCGCCGTCCGCACCGGCCGGACGGCGCGGTGGGAGGCGTCGTTCGACAGCAGCAAGCTGTCGTTCCTGCCCGAGGCGGTGATCAAGCCGCGTCGGGCCGCCGACGTGGGCGTGGTCCTCACACTGGCCAACCGGCATCGCGTGCCCGTCACCGTGCGCGGCCGCGGCACGACCCTCACCGGTGCGGCGGTGCCGCTGCGCGGCGGCTGGGTGGTCGATCTCACCGGCCTGCGCCGCATCCGCGTCGATGCCGAGGCCGGCATGGCCCACGTGCAGGCGGGTGCAACCAACGCCGCGGTCCACGCCGCCGCCGAGGCCCGGGGCTGGTTCTACCCGCCCGATCCGTCGTCAAACCAGTATTGCACCATCGGCGGCAACATCGCCTGCAACGCCGGCGGCATGCACGGCGGCAAATACGGCGTCACCCGCGACTACGTGCTCGCGCTAAAGGGCTTCCTGCCGACCGGCGAGTGGGTGGAGTGGGGCACGGCTACGAAAAAATTCTCCGCCGGCTTCAATCTCCGCGACCTCTGGATCGGCAGCGAGGGCCTGCTCGGCGTGGTGACCGATGCCGTGCTCAAGCTCATCCCCCTGCCGCCGGCGCGCTGGACGCTGCTCACGGCGTTTGCCGACGAGGTCGCGGCGCTGCATGCCGCACGCGCGCTGTTCGCGCAGCGCCTGCAGCCCGCCATCTGCGAATTTCTCGACCGTTACAGCGTGCAGTGCGCCGAGCGCGCCACCGGCAGGAGCATATTCGCCGGCCAGACCGGCCGGCCGCTGATCCTGCTCGAACTCGCCGGTTCGGTGAACGAGGTCGACGACCAGAAGCTGGAGGTGCTGGCCTGGGCGCAGCAGCATGCTGCGGCCTTCCGGGAGGCGCGCAGCCGCGCCGAGACCGAGCGGCTCTGGGAAGTGCGCCGCCGGTGCTCCAGCGCCATGTTTGAACTGGGTGACTCCAAGCTCAACGAGGACATTGCCATTCCCATGCGGCAGTACGAGCGCTTCGCCCGCTTTCTCGAACGCCTGCGCCGCGCGTCCGGCCTGCCCATTCCCACCTTCGGTCATCTCGCCGACGGCAACCTGCACGTGAACATCATGTATCACCGCGGCCACCCGGCCGAGTGTCGCGCCGCCGAGTCCGCGGTGCAGCGGCTCATGGAAACCGTGGTGTCACTCGGTGGCGCCATCTCGGGCGAACACGGCATCGGCCTGGCGAAGACGCCGTTTTTCCGGCTCCAGCACCGTCCGGCGCAGGTGCGCGCCATGCGCGCGGTGAAGCGCGCGCTGGATCCGCGCGGCATCCTCAATCCGGGGAAAATGTTCGAGGTGTTCCGGGTCTGGAAGCATCCGCGCGTCGAGGTCCGCCTGCCTTGGGACCACTAAGGCCCGCAGCCGGACGGTTCAGGCGGCCGGCGCGCCGGCGGACAAGTAATCCCTCCGGGCGAATCGGTCATCTCCGGCCGCGCGCTTCCGGGGGAACGCCTGGCCAACGAGGCAGAAGGGCGACCGCCTACACGGCGGACTCGCCGCGTTCGTCGGTGCGGATGCGGACCACTTCATCGAGCGGTACGACGAAGACCTTGCCATCGCCGATCTTGCCCGTTTTGGCGGATTTGACGATCGCTTCGACCGTCCTGGCCGCCAGTTCGTCCCCCACGGCGATTTCGACTTTCACCTTGGGGAGAAAATCGACGGTGTATTCGCTGCCGCGATAGATCTCGGTGTGGCCTTTCTGACGACCGAAGCCTTTAACCTCGGTGACCGTCATGCCTTCGATGCCGATTCCGGAAAGGGCTTCCTTAACTTCCTCGAGCTTGAAGGGTTTGATGATGGCGATGATGAGCTTCATTGCGGGATGAGGTTTACAGTGCGAAGGCTCGAATGGGAGGTTGTCGCGGCATGATACTACGCCGCCGGGGGTCGGTGGCGATACGTTTGTGCAGGCACCGGAGCTGCCTCCGGCACGGCCGGCCCGACGGTGCAAGAGTGCCCGTCAGTGCTAGGATGGTGGAAGAGCAACTGATCGCGGGGGGAACGCGGTCCGGTTGTCCGTGGCGGGCCTTCCTTGCGCCGCGCGGAAAATCCCCTGTGAACAACTCGGTGCATTTTTCCCATTGCGGTCGCAATTTCACCCCACTCTAGTCTGCTCCTTTAAGTTGCATGTACCTTCAGGCGCTCAAGCTTCACGGCTTCAAGTCCTTCGCTGATCCCACCATCCTCCGTTTCGAACCCGGTGTCACCGCCATTGTCGGTCCCAACGGCTGCGGCAAGAGCAACATCGCCGACGCCATCCGCTGGGTGCTGGGCGAGCAGAGCGCCAAGGCCCTTCGCGGCGGCAAGATGCAGGACGTCATCTTCGAGGGCACCGACACGCGCCGGCCGCAGAATCTCTGCGAGATCTCCCTGCTCCTGACGGAGTGCGAGCAGCAGCTCGGCACCGAGTATCACGAGGTCGAGATCATGCGCCGCACGTCGCGCGACGGCCAGAGCGACTATTCCCTCAACGGGCAGCCCTGCCGCCTCAAGGACATCCACAAGCTCTTCATGGACACCGGCGTCGGCCGCACGTCCTACTCGATCATGGCGCAGGGGCAGATCGACCAGGTGCTATCCTCGAAGCCCGAGGAACGGCGCGCCGTTTTCGAGGAGGCCGCGGGCATCACGCGCTACAAGAGCCAGCGCCGCGAGGCCCTCGGCAAGCTCCTGCTGACCGACCAGAATCTGGCGCGCGTGACCGACGTGATCGCCGAGGTCGGCCGCCAGATCGGCAGCCTGCGCCGCCAGGCCTCCAAGGCCATGCGCTACAAGCGCCTCAGTTTCCGTCTCCGCCACCTCAGCCTCGCCCACAGCGGCTGGCAGTGGGGGCAGCTGAGCGCCACCATCGCCGGACTGGAGGCGGACGTTGCCGCCCTGCGCGCCACGACCGAGGCGCACCGCGCCACGCTGGAGGAACGCCAGCGCGAGTTGAATGAAATCAAAGCCCGCCGCAGCGACTACCACCAGCGCGTGCAGGAGGCGCAACAGGCGGTCTTTGATCTGCGTTCGCAGAAGGAGCAGGCCGAGAATCAGGCCGGTCTCGCCCGGATCAAGAAGACCGGCCTCGAGGAGCGCATCCAGTCGAGCCGCGACGACCTGGCCGAGCTCGAGATGCAACTCCGCGAGGTGGCCGCGCAGACCGACAGCGGGACGCAGGACAAGCAACTCCAACTCAGCCTGCTCGGCAGTTCCGACGCCGCTTTCCAGCAACGCAACCGCGAACTGGCCATCATCGAGGGTGAGCTGAGCCGGCAGGAACAGCAGCTCCAGCAGGCGAAATTCGATCTGCTCCAGCTGGAGAATACGTTGGCGCGACTGCGCACCGACGGCTCCGGGTATGAAGTCGAGGCGAAGACCAGCGTGGTGCGGCACGACGAGCTCGCCGTGCAGATGGCGGAGGTGCACCAGACCATGGCCGCCGCCACCGTCCGGGCGGGCGAGGAGCAGCAGCGCCTCGAGTCCGCGCGCGTCGAGCAGAGCCGCGCCCACAACGAGGTGCAGGCCGCGCAGCATGCGCTGCAGGAGGCCACGCAACGCTTCCGCGAGGGACAGCGCCACCTCCAGGAACTGGACCGCACGCTGGCCCAGCGCACGGCGCGGCTGCGCCTCCTGAAGCAGCTTCATGAAAAATGGGAGGGCTTCGGCGAGGGGGCCAAGGCCCTCCTGCAGGGGCGGCTCGATACCGTCCTTGCCGGCCGGGGGGTTGCCCCCATCACCCACGGCCTCGAGGTGAAACCCGAATTTGGCCAGGCCCTCGAGGCGCTGCTCGGCTCCGCGGTCGAAGCCATCTCCGTGGCCGATCTTTCCGTGGCCCGGCAGATTCTGGCGCATCTCGATGAGCAGAGGATCGGCGGCGCCTGCCTCCAGATTGCGGAAACGGGCAGCCGGATCGCGGGAAGCCCGGCCGCCGGGCTGCCGCCGTTCCTGCAGCCGGCCACGGTCGCGCTGGCCAACCTGGACCCCGCGCATCCGATCGTCGGTCTGCTCGCGGCGTGCTACGTCGCGGAGAATCTGAATGCCTTTCTCGAATTCTGGCGGGCGAATCCGGACTTCGCGTTCCTCCTCGTGACCACGCCGAAGGGCGAGTTGGTGGACCGGCGCGGCCTCGTCTACGGCGGCCATCAACGAAGGCCGGGCGGCGGCATCGTGCAACGCGAGATCGACCTGCGCGAGACCGCCCGGGAGCTGGCCCGCGAGCAGAAGCTCCACGACGAGCAGCGCGCGATCATCGACAAGCTCGGTGCGGCGCTGGCCGCGGCCGAAGCCGGCCTCGAGCAGCACCGCAAGCACGTGCTCACAACCACGCAGCAGGTGGCCGCCGTGCAGGCCGAGGCGCGCAACGCCGACAAGACCAGCGAGGAAGTGGCCGGCCGCCTCGAGCGCATGGCGCGTGAACTGGCCGGCCTCGAGCAGGCCCGGATCGAGACGGAGCAGCGTCTGATCCGCGCCCAGGCCGCCCTGGCCGAGGCCGAGGAGAAGGTCGCCGCCCAGCGGCAGGCCATCCTTGCGCTCGAAAACCAGATTACCGCCCTCCGCACCGACCGCGACCAGAAGAAGGAGGCGCTCGCCCAGGCGCGCCTCGAACTCGCCGAGCGCCGCCAGAAGGTCGAGGTGCTCGACCGCGGTCTGGGCGAAATGGAGCGGCGCCGCGCCCAGATCGGCGAGCTGCTGGCGCAACGCCAGCAGGAGGTCGAGGTCTGGACCGAGCAGGCCGCCCAACTCGGGCAGGAGGCAGCCGCCCAGCTGGCGGGGGCCGGGGAGATTGCCCGCACGCTCGTGATCGCGCAGGAGTCGGTGGAGAAGATCCGCGGCGAACTCGTCGAGCTCGAACGGCAGATCGCCGCGATCGAGGAGGACCAGCAGAGCCTGCGCGCGCAAACTGATGTCACGCAGGAGGAGCTCGGCCGCGGCGACGTCAAGCTCGCCGAGAGCCGTTCGCGGGCCCAGTTCCTCACCGAGGAGGTGCGGCACGAGTTTCAAACCGATCTCACCGCGGTGAACTGGAAGCTCCTGCTCTGGCACGCCGCCGACGATCCGCCGGATCTCAAGCTGCTCGATCTGGACGAGGACGAGGCGGAAACCGGAGACCGGAAACCGGATGGCGGAGAGGCGGTGGCCGAGGGTGACGCAAAACCCAAAACGCAGAACGCAAAACGCAAAGCCAAAAAGCAGAAGGGCGAGCCCACCGAGGCCGATCTGGCCGCGCTTGACCAGACGAACTGGGAGGAGATCAAGGCCGGGAGCGAGGCCCTGCGCCAGCGGCTCAACAGCATGGGCGCGGTCAACCTGGTCGCCATCGAGGAATACGCCGAGCTGCGCCAGCGCTACGATTTTCTCCGGACGCAGAGCGACGATCTCACCAACGCCAAGGCCGAGCTCCTCAAGGCCATCGACGAGATCAACCGCACCTCGCAAAAGCAGTTCGAACTCACGTTCGAGCAGACCCGGAAGAACTTTGAATACACCTTTCAGACGCTGTTCGGCGGCGGGCACGCGCGCCTCGACCTCGTCCAGGCGGAGGACATCCTCGAGAGCGGCATCGAGATCATCGCCCAGCCGCCCGGCACGCGGCTGAAAGGCATTTCGCTGCTGTCGGGCGGACAGAAAACACTCACCGCCGTGGCGCTGCTCTTTGCGCTGTACATGGTGAAACCCTCGCCCTTCTGCCTGCTCGACGAACTCGATGCGCCGCTCGACGAGTCGAACATCGGCCGTTTCACCAAGCTGCTGAAGCACTTTACCAAGGATTCGCAGTTCCTCATCATCACGCATAACAAGCGCACGATCGCCGCGGCCAACGGCATCTACGGCGTGACGATGGAGGAGCGCGGCGTGTCCAAGACCATCTCCATGCGGTTCAATCACGAGCACGGCGAAGCCGAGGCCGTGGCCGCTACGGTGGCCGACGCCGTGAGCATGGCCCAGACCGCGGCGGCCGGACCGGAGACGCCGGTGACCACGCCGGCGGGAGCGTGAAAAACCGGCCTAGCCTTTCTTCAGCGAGAAGCGCTTGACGATGAATTGCGTGACGTCGACGACGCGTACACCGGTCGCCTGATAGAGCGGCGTTTCCACGATCATGTCCACCCCTGCCTCCTTGGCGATGGCCGGCCACTCCGCCTGGAGCAGGTCATAGATGTTCTTCAGGGGAGCGTCGCCGGTCAGCTGTTTCTGGGCGCGGGCCTGCATGGCGTTGAGTTCCCGGTCAATCTGGTCGGCCTTGGACGCATCGCCGGCCGTGACCGCCTTGTTCTGCTCCTCAGCCATGGCCTGCATCTTGGCTTTCCACACCTCCGACCGATAGAACACCTGCACAACTGTCGCCCGGCTGAAGATGCCGACCGTCAGCCTGGCCTCGGGCCCGGCTTGGGCGCAAGCCCGGGGCGCGGAACAGCACAGCAATCCAACCAAGGCGGCCGCCCCCATGGAGGCCGCGGGGAAGAGGCATGATTTCATGGTTTGATTCTCGGTTGTCAGACGCCGGCAGGCTGACATCAACAGCTCCGGCGCTGCGTGGAGTCTGCACCGGCGGGAATACTTGCGCGAGCGATATTTTGCGCCGCTGCCAGCGCCTGGTGCCGGCGCGTCGCCGTCCGGCGCGGGTCACCGTTAACTTTCGGCCTAAGAAAGCGCCACCTGCTACGTTATCCAGTATATGAAAGCTTCGGGTCCATTGCTCATCGGTGCTTTGGCCTCGGCTTCGCTGATCGCAGGTCTTCTGCTGGGTTTCAATAAACACCCGGGGAGAGTGAGGCTTGGCCCCGCTCAGGCTGATGACACCATCCGGATCGGAGATCCAATCTTCCCGCCGGAGCCGCCTGAGCCCAAGAAGACGGAAGATCTGCCTCCAGAGGAGGACGATGTTGTTCAAGTGCTCTTTGCTCCTCCAAGTCTGAAGGACATACCGATCATCAGGGACACCGGCGGCTTCGTGCAGCCGATCGCTCCGCCCCTGCCGCCCGGCATCGAGCAGGGCAAGAATATCGTGACCATTCCGCCCGGTCGCCCGACCGGCTTCGGGCATGATCTCGGCCAGGTCTTTGACCCCTCCCAACTCGACCAGATCCCCGTGGCACGCATCCAGCAACAGCCGATTTATCCCTATGAAATGAGGCGGAACGGCATCCCGGGCGAGGTCAACGTCGGTTTCATTGTGGATGTCAACGGCGACGTGCGCGACGCCTACGTCATCAATTCGACCCATCGCGAGTTCGAAGTGCCAGCGGTTCAGGCCGTCAGCAAATGGAAGTTCCGCCCCGGGCGAAAAAATGCCCACCCGGTCAACACTCGCATGTCAGTGCCCATCGTCTTTAACGAGGAATAAGTCAGCCGTGAAAGAGGACAGAAACCCGGATGGGTGGCTGCCGGAGATCCTGCAGTGACCGTGTGGGTTCAGTAACGGACTTAGATGCCCGACTAACGAACTTAAATGCCTGCTACCAAGGCCGGCCGTCCCGCGACGGCCTAGATGATGAGGTCGGGCGGCACGTTGGCCAGCGCCTCCTCCACCGTGGTGGTGCCCTGTTTCACCTTGAGCATCGAGTCTTGGTGGAGGGTCTTCATGCCGCCGCGCACCGCGATGCGCTTGAGTTCGGCGGTCTCGATCTCCTTGTTGATGCCCTCGGTGAGCTCCTCGTTGTTGATCATCAGCTCATGGATGCCGACGCGGCCCTTGTAGCCGCTGCCGCTGCAGAGATGGCAGCCCTGCGGGTTGGCCTTGAAGATCTGGCCGCTCCAGCCGATGGCCTTCTCAATGATCTCCTTCTCCCGGTCTTTCGGCTCGTAGGACACCTTGCAGTTCCGGCAGACGCGGCGCAGCAGACGCTGGGCGCAGACGCAGACGAGCGAGGCGGAGATGTTGAACACCTCGGCACCCATCTCGCTGAAGCGGGCGATGGTGGAGGGCGCGTCATTGGTGTGGAGCGTGGAGAGAAGCAAATGGCCGGTGAGCGCGGCTTCGATGGCGATCTCGGCGGTCTCCTTGTCACGGATCTCACCGACGAGGATCACGTCAGGGTCCATGCGCAGGTAGCAGCGGAGCGCGCGGGCGAAGGTGAGGCCGATCTGCCGGTTCATCTGCATCTGGTTGATGCCCGCCAGGGTGTATTCGATCGGGTCCTCGGCCGTCTGGATGTTGACGTCAACCGAGTTGACCTCGGAGAGCGCGGAGTAGAGCGTCATCGACTTGCCCGAGCCGGTGGGGCCGCAGTGCAGGATCATGCCGTAGGGCTGGCGGATGCACTCGCGGTACTTGGCGAGGTTTTCCTCGGAGAAGCCGAGCGCGGTCAGGGGCAGGGTGGACTTCTGCTTGTCGAGGATGCGCATGACCACCTTCTCGCCGAAGTTCATCGGGCCGGTGGCGACGCGCAGGTCGATGTCGATGTTTTTCTTGGTGAATTTCTTGAAAATGATGCGCCCATCCTGCGGCAGCCGGCGTTCGGCGATGTCGAGGTTGCACATGATCTTGAGGCGGGTGACCAGCGCGTTGGCCACCTGCTTCGGCAGGCGGAGCTTTTCCTGGCAGAGACCGTCGACGCGGTAGCGGACGAGCAGCTCCTTTTCCAACGGTTCGACGTGGATGTCGGAGGCGCCGGAGATGTAGGCGTCCTCAATGAGGCGGTTGGCGAGCTGGATGATGGGGCCGGAGTCCTCGCTCTCCAGTTCCTCAGCCTTCACCTCGCCGCCGGTGGGCGAGTAGGCCGTGTCGATGAGCTCGGCGACCGCGGCGATGTCGGCATCGCTGTCGCCGGTCGCGGGGCGGCTCCCTTTGCCCGAATCCTTGAAATACTTTTTAATGAGCTGCTCGATGAGGTTGGCGGGGGCGACGCGTACCTCGTCGATGGTCATCTCGGTGGCCTGCTGGAACGCCTCGCGTTTCGCGTAATCCAGCGGGTTGGCCATGAGCACCGACACCGTGTTGGCGCCGGTCCGTTTCACCGGGAACACGCCTTCGCGCCGGATGATCTCCTGGCCGGTGATCTCGACCAGCTTATCCTCGACCTCCAGGCCCTCGAGCTTGGTCACCAGCGGCAGGTCGGTGAACTTGGCCACGAACTTGGCGGTGTCCTCCGGACCGAGCTGGAACTTCGGATCCAGCATGCGCTGGATGAGCGTGGCGGAATATACGGCGAGTTCCTGGAGGATGGGGAGGTCCTTCTGCTCGAACTGGCCGTTGGTGCCGGCGTAAATCTCCTTGTTGAGCAGTTGGATGGCGCCGATGACGATGTTGGTCTTCAACGGCACGGTGAGCATCGACTGCACCTCGAAGCCCGTGTTCATGTTCTTGAGCGAGGCGGCGTCGGGACCCTTGCTGGTGAAGAAAAGCGGCTGGCCGGTCTCGATGACCTTGCCGACGTTGCCGGTGCCCTTCGCCAGCTTCATCTCCAGCAGCTTCACGGCCGTCTGCTTGAACTGCGCCTCCTTGGCCTTATCGTTGCCCCACAGGGTGGGCGAGTAGTAGACGTGGCGGAAGGAGATGTGGTCGCCCTCGACGAGGTACAAGGTCATCGACTGGCACTGCAACTGTTCGACGACCTTGGTGGCGGTCAGTTCGATGACGGAATCAAGATCCTCGCGACTGGGCGTCGGCTTGGAGAGGATGCGGAGGAGGAGGGAACGGCGAAGCTGGCCGGAAAGGGAGGAGGAAGGCATGATGAGAAATGCGGCTTGCGCGGCGCTGGCGCGCATATTCTGGAATTGCCACGACCGGAGGGACCCCGCAATGAGAAATATCACCAATCCGGCCGGACCTTGTCCGGCCCGGGAGGTTCACATGCTGGTCTGGCTCAAACGATTTTTCCTCGGCGGAGAGAACCCGTCCGCCTCCGCCGGGGAGCGCGGGGCCGAGGGCGAACGGCTGGCGGCCGAGTTTTTCCGCGGGCGGCAGGGCTATGAGATCGTCGCGCGCAACTGGCGCAACCCGCGCGACCAGCGAGAGGAAATCGACCTCGTGTGCCGTGACGGCGAGGTGCTCGTGTTTGTGGAGGTGAAGTCGCGCCCCGACACCGCGCTGGTGCCCGGCTACCACGCGATCGACCGGCGCAAAAAGCAGGTGCTGCGCCGCGCGATCCACGCCTATCTCACGCAGCTCCGGGCCCGGCCGCGCACGTTCCGGTTTGACGTCGCGGAGGTTGTGACCAGCACGAAACTGCCGCCGCAGGTGCTGCATTTCCAGAACGTGCCGCTGTTCCCGAAGGGCTACCATGTTTTGCGGTAGGCGGGCTCCCCGGTTTTCTTTTTTTTGGTTTTTGTGTTTTGGGCGCCGGCCGCCATCTTGACTCCTTCCGCATGCCTGATCCTCAACGCCATCCCTTTCTGCAGGGACTAAGCAAACACCGCGGCGCGCCGCCGACGGTCGTCGTTATTTTCGGCGCCTCCGGCGATCTCACCGCGCGCAAGCTCATCCCGGCCATCTACAACCTCAGCCACGACAACCTGCTGCCGCCTGACTTCTATCTCGTGGGTTTCGGCCGCAAGCCCGTTCCCGACGAGGAATTCCGCGGACACGCGGAAGCGGCCATCCGGGAGTTCTCGCGCCGCGGGCTTGATCCCGAGGTCTGGGGCCGCGTGGCGCGCAACACGTTCTACCTGGGCGGCGGCTACGACGAGCGCGCCGCCTTCGACCGCCTGCACGCGCTCCTCAGAAAACTCGAGACGCAAGCCGCCCGCGAGCTGCAGTCGCTCTTCTACATCTCCACGCCGCCGTCGGCCTTCCGGCCCATCCTCGAAAACCTCGGCGCCTCCGGCCTCGCCCAGCGTCACCTCGGCTCGCCCCTCGAGTCGAAGGTCGTCATCGAGAAACCCTTCGGCCGCGACCTCACCTCGGCGCGCGAGCTCAACCGGGTCATCGCCGGCGTCTTCCAGGAGCCGCAGGTCTTCCGCATTGACCACTACCTCGGCAAGGAGACGGTGCAGGACCTCCTCGTGCAGCGGTTCGCCAACGCGATCTTCGAGCCGCTCTGGAACCGCAACTTTGTCGAGTGCGTGCAGATCACCGTGGCCGAGGAGGGCGGCGTCGGCGCGCGCAGTGGCTATTATGAGCAGACCGGCTGCCTGCGCGACATGGTCCAGAACCACACCATGCAGCTCCTCGCGCTCACCGCGATGGAGCCGCCCGTATCGCTCGATCCCGAGGCCATCCGCGACGAGAAGGTGAAGCTCCTCAAGGCCATCCAGCCGCTGGCCCTTGGGTCGGGCGGCGCCGTGATCCGCGCGCAGTACGCCGCCGGCCTCGTCGGCGGCCAGCAGGTGCCGGGTTATGGGCAGGAGGAGGGCATCAGCCCGCAGTCGGCCACCGAGACCTACGCCGCGCTGCGTCTCGCCATCAACAACTGGCGCTGGGCGGGCGTGCCGTTCTACCTGCGCTCCGGCAAGCGCCTGGCCCGCCGCGTCACCGAGATCGCCATCCAGTTCAAATGCCCGCCCGGCACGCTCTTCGCCGGGACGGGGCAGTTCGACCTCGCGGCCAACACCCTCGCGTTCCAGATCCAGCCCGACGAGGGCAGCACGGTGCTGCTCAACGCCAAGATCCCCGGCCTCGAAACGCGCACGCAACCGGTGAAAATGCACTTCCGCTACGCCACCACCTTCGGTTCCAACACGCCCGAGGCCTACGAGCGCCTCGTGCTCGACGCGATGATCGGCGACGGCACGCTCTTCATCCGCGGCGACGAAACCGAGACTTCGTGGAAGCTCATCACGCCCATCCTCGAGCACTGGCAGGCGCAGCCGCGCGAGGGCCTGGACGGCTATCCCGCCGGCTCGTGGGGCCCGACGTCCGCCGATGCGCTCGTCGCCCCGCGCGGGCATGAATGGCGAAAGCCGTGAGCGCGGCGCAGCCGCGCAAACCCCAGGTCCCAAATCCTAAATTCCAACGAAGTTCCAATGGCCAAATCCAAATCACACTGGCAGGCTCATTTTGAATTCCGGGCTCCAGGGTTTCCTTGGAGCTTAGGGCCTGAAACTTGGGATTTTTTTGGCGTTTGGCCTTTTGGGATTTGGAGTTTCAGCCCATGAAGTCAGCCGTTTTTGACGCATTGCCCGGCCTCGAGGTGCCCGTGGGCGGCATTGCGCAGAGCCTCGCGCGGCTCTGGGAAGGCAGTCCCGGGGACGGCGCGGCGGGCCAGCCGCGCGCCCCTTCGGAGTTCCGCGCGTCGCAGATGAACCTCGTGCTGCACGTCGGGCTGCCGACCACGCCCGATGACGGGGTGGCGCAGTTCAATGCCGCGCTCCGTTTCACCCAGCGCTACCCGGCGCGAATCCTCGTGCTCTGTCCGCGCGCGGAGGGCGGCGCCGACCTGGCCATGCGCGCGAAAATCTACAGCGAGTGCTTCATCGGCGAGTCACGCCGTGAAATGAGCTGCATCGAGGCGGTGATGCTCAGCTACCCGCAGGAGCACCGCGAGTTTCTCGAGAACCAGGTATCGATCATCGTCGAGGCCGATCTGCCCATCTACTACTGGGTCCACCGCATGTCGCAGGTGAACAAGATCGCCACCTACCAGTGGCTCCTGCGCAATTCGAACCGCTTCCTGCTGGACACCGCGATCTCCACACCGGAGGCGCGGACTTACGCCTGGCCGCGGCCCGACGGTTTCCGCGACCTCGTCCACGCGCGCCTGCTGCCGGTGCGGCAGTCGGTCGGCCAGTTCCTCAGCGCGTTCGCGCCGGAGACGATCGCGCGGGGATTGAAGTCCGTGATTTTGATCGGCCAGCCGGCGTACGCCGCCGAGGGGCGCGTGCTGCGGGAGTGGATGCAGGGGCGCCTCGAGGCCTGCGGCGCCGCGGGCGCGGCGGCCCCGGTGTACGAGACCAGGCAGGCCGCCGCCGCGGCGACGCTGTCGCTCGAAATGGCGTTCACCTACACCGACGGCCGGTATTTCCACTGGTGCGCGGATTTCAACCGGGGCCGGGCGGAATTTGAAAGCAACCTCGGCGGCTGCCGGCAGACGCTGCCCATGACCACCGGCCTGCTTCCGACCGAGGCCGCCCTCGGCGAGGCGATTTTCTACTGAGGAACCACGGATTTCACGGATCGGCACGGATGCCCGGGGAATTTATCCGTGAACATCCGCGTGATGCGTGGTCAATGATTCCCATGAAACACGTGACCGGTCTCGGCGGATTTTTTTTCAAGGCGAAGAACGTGAAGAAACTACAGGCGTGGTACCGGAAGCATCTCGGGCTTCCGCTTGATCCCATGTGGGGCGGCTGGCAGTTCCACTGACGGGAGGCAAAGCATCCGAGGAAGCAGGGCTATACCGTGTTGAGCGCGTTCAACGCCGACACGGACTACTTCAAGCCGAGCAAAAAACCCTTCATGTTCAATTTCCGCGTGACCAACCTGCGGTGCACGCTCACCGCATTGAAGAAGGAAGGCGTGTGGGTCGACCCTAAGACCGAGGAATCCGCGTACGGCAAGTTCGGCTGGATCATGGACCCCGAAGGCAACCGCATCGAACTCTGGGAGCCGCCGAAGTAGTGGAACCGGCTGCGACGGTCGGCGCCGCTCGCCGGCGGTCTTTCACTGATCGCGGTCCACCACGGTGCTGACCACCGCGTTCGCCCGCTTCCCTTTCCGCAGGAGGACGTATTTGCCGAAACGCAGGTCGTTTGTCGTAACCGCCCGATTCACATCCGTGACGCGGACGGTATTGAGATAAAGTCCGCCGGCCTCGAGGTCCTTGCGCGCTTGGCCCTTCGAGGAAGCCAGTCCGGCGTGGACGGCGAGGTCAATGAAGGACATGCCGGCGCCCTCGAACTTTTTCGGGTCGATTTGTTTGGTTGGGATTTCGCCCACGACATCGGTGAACACCTCCTCGGTGACCCCCTCGAGGCCGCCGCCGAACATGATCTCGCTGGCCCGGACGGCGTCGTCGCAGGCGGACTGGCCATGTACGAGCGTGGTGACCTCGCGGGCCAGGGCCTTCTGTGCGGTGCGCGCGCCCGGGTTTTTCTTGTGCTCGGCGGCCAGGGCCTCGATCTCGGTGCGCGGCAGCAGCGTGAATTTCTTCAGGTGTTCCACCACCTGGCGGTCGTCGGTGTTGACGAAGAACTGGTAGAAGCGGTAGGAACTCGTCTTCTTCGGATCGAGCCAGACGGAACCGCCACCCGTGCTCTTGCCGAATTTCTGGCCCGCGGTGTCGGTGACGAGCGGGAAGACCAGGCCCCACACGGTCACGCCGAGCTTNNCGCGAGCGCACGCTGTCCTTCGCCAGCATGACGTTTACCGAAAAGTGCTTGCCGACGTCGCGCAGGAAATCGAGGTAGGAGATGGGCGCGGTCCAGTCGGCGTTGTCCACCAGCCGGGCGGGGTTCGCCTTCGTCTCGAAATCGATGAACTTGGCCAGCTGCTGCTTGATGCACGTGACGTTGTGGGCGAGTTCCTCGCGGCCGAGCAGGTTGCGCTCGGTCGAACGCCCGCCGGGATCGCCGACCATGCCGGTGGCGCCGCCTGCCAGCGGCATCGGGTGATGGCCGGCGAGTTGAAAACGCCGCAGCGTGAGCTGCCCCATGAGATGGCCGACGTGGAGGCTGTCGCCGGTGGGGTCAAAGCCGCAATAGAGCGTGATCGGTCCGCTGGCCAGACGCCGGCCGAGGCCGTCGAGGTCGGTGCAGTCCGCGATCAGATCGCGCCATTGGAGGTCTTCGAGAAGCTTCATGGTGACCGGGCTGGTTATCGCGGCGGGCGGGGGTGCGGACAAGGGGAAAGTGACTGGCTAACCCGGATACATCACACTTTTCTTTTTCAGACGCATCCGCTTTCCCCACCGCTACGGCGGGGAAAGGCGACTTTGTCGCGGTTAACCCCGACCGGGTCGGCCCGCAGGGTGCATCCATCACACGAGCAGGGTGTGATGGATGCAGGCTAATGCCCGCCCCGGTCATTCCAAAACGGTGGCTTATAACGGGGAAAACGGTTTGTCTCGACGGCGGCGGCTGCCGTAACGTCCTTTTCTCACCATGGCGGCACCACGCCGCCGCAGTCCTCAACCCATAACCGCGATCACCATGCCGCTCTCTGTTGGAACCAAGGCCCCCGACTTCACCCTCAAGACCAAGACCGCCGACGGCCCGAAGGACGTCAAGCTCAGCGACAGCTTCGGCAAGAAGCAGACGGTCCTTCTTTTCTTTCCTGCGGCCTTCACCGGCGTCTGCACGCAGGAGATGTGCGACATCACCGCCGGCCTCGGCCAGTATACGGGACTCGACGCCGAGGTTTACGGCATCAGCGTTGACAGCCCGTTCGCGCAGGAAGTCTGGGCGAAGCAGAACAGCATCAAGGTCACGCTGCTCTCCGACCTCAACAAGACCGTGACGAAAGCCTACGGCGTGCTCTTCCCGAATCTGGTCGGCATGTATGAGACGTCGGCCCGCGCGGCGTTCGTCATCGGCAAGGACGGGGTCATCAAGTACGCCGAGCAGACGCCGACGCCGAAGGACCTGCCGAATTTCGCGGCGGTGCAGGCGGCGCTGCGGAAGTGAGGTGATTCCGAGGAAGCCCGCCCGCGGCCGATCCGCCCGCCCGCGCGCTTCCTGCATGCTTTCCGGCAACCGGTTTCCGCAATCCACAATCTGAATGTCTCTTCCCAATCCGTTCAACACGCTCCGGACATTCCGCACCGCCGGCGGCGGGAAGTCGTTTTATTCGCTGCCGGCGCTGGAGGCGGCCGGTTTCGGCAACCTCCGGCGCCTGCCGGTCTCCCTCCGCCTCGTGCTGGAGTCGCTGCTGCGCAACTGCGACGGCCGGCGCGTGGCCGAGCCGGCCGTGCGCGCCCTCGCCGCGTGGCAGCCCCACGCCCCGCGCACCGCGGAGATTCCCTTCGTGGTCGCGCGCATCGTGCTGCAGGACTTCACCGGTGTGCCGCTGCTCGTCGACCTCGCCGCCATGCGCTCGGCGGTGCAGCGCCTCGGCCGGGACCCGAAGATCATCGAGCCGCTCGTGCCGGTGGATCTGGTGGTCGACCACTCGGTGCAGGTCGACGTGAACGGCACGTCCGGCGCCTTCGCCCGCAACCTCGAGATCGAGTTCCAGCGCAACCGCGAACGCTACCAGTTTCTCAAATGGGGTATGCAGACCTTCGACACCTTCAAGGTCGTGCCACCCGGCATTGGCATCGTCCACCAGGTCAACCTTGAGTACCTCGCGAAAGGGGTGCTGAGCGACCCGAACGGCGTCGTCTATCCCGACACGCTCGTGGGCACCGACTCGCACACGACGATGATCAACGGCCTCGGCATCGTGGGCTGGGGCGTGGGCGGCATCGAGGCCGAGGCCGGCATGCTCGGCCAGCCGGTCTACTTCCTCACGCCCGACGTCGTCGGCGTGCACCTCACCGGCGCGCTGCGCGAGGGCGTGACGGCGACCGACCTTGTGCTCACCCTCACGCAGCTGCTCCGCCAGGCGAAGGTCGTGGGCAAATTCGTCGAGTTCTTCGGCCCGGGCGCGGCCTCGCTGCCGGTGGTGGACCGCGCGACCATCGGCAACATGGCGCCCGAGTATGGCGCGACCATGGGCTTCTTCCCGATCGACGCCGAGTGCGCGCGCTACCTGCGCGCCACCGGCCGCCCCGAGAAGCACGTGAAGCTTTACGAGGATTACTACGCGGCCCAGGGGCTATGGGGCATTCCGCAGCAGGGCGAGATCGATTACTCGCAGGTGCTCGCACTGGATCTCGGCACCGTCGTGCCGAGCGTGGCCGGCCCCAAGCGCCCGCAGGACCGCATCGAGCTGCCCAAACTCAAGCAGGCCTTTGCCGCGGCTTTTTCAAAGCCCGTCGCGGAAAACGGCTTTGGCCGACCGGCCGCCGAGCTGTCCAGGGTGGTTCACGTTTCCGCCAGCGGCAGCGGACAGTTTCATTCCGGCGGCGGCAGTCAGGCGTGCGTGTCCCCGCAGAGCGCGGCCGCCCGCGACACCAATCCCTCCACCGAGCGGGAGATGGCCAACAACCGGTCCACTCCCGATCCGGTCGCCGCGCCCGCGCCGCGCATCGAAGGCGATCTGCGCCACGGCAGCGTGCTCATCGCCGCCATCACGAGCTGCACGAACACCTCGAATCCGAGCGTCATGCTGGCCGCCGGACTGCTGGCGAAAAAGGCCGTCGAGCGCGGACTCGCGGTGAATCCCCTCGTCAAGGCGTCGCTGGCGCCGGGCAGCCGCGTCGTGACCGACTACCTCGCAAAAACGGACCTCCAGCGCCACCTCGACACGCTCGGCTTCAACCTCGTGGGCTACGGCTGCACCACCTGCATCGGCAACTCCGGCCCGCTGCACCCGGCGATCGAGGAGGCCGTGACCCAAAACGACGTCGTGGCCGCGTCCGTGCTCTCGGGCAATCGCAATTTCGAAGCCCGCGTGCACCAGAACATCAAGGCCAACTTTCTCATGTCGCCCCCGCTGGTCGTGGCCTTTGCGCTCGCCGGCCGCGTCGACCTCGACCTGACCACCGAGCCGCTCGGGACCGGCCGGGACGGACGGCCCGTCTACCTGCGCGACCTCTGGCCCACGCTCGCGGAGATCCGCGAGGCCATGCAGGCCGCGCTCAAGCCCGGCGTGTTCCGCAAGCTCTACAAAAACTTCGCGGCCCAGAATCCGAAATGGAACGAGATTCCCACGGCGGTTGGCGACGTCTACGCGTGGGATCCGAANNCTCGGCATCTTCGGCGACTCGGTCACCACCGACCACATCTCGCCGGCCGGCTCGATCAAGAAAACCTCGCCCGCGGGCCAGTTCCTGCTGGGGAACGGCGTGGCCTACGAGGACTTCAACAGCTACGGCTCGCGCCGCGGCAACGACCGCGTGATGACACGCGGCACCTTCGCCAACGTGCGCATCAAGAACCTCATGCTCGGCGGCGAGGAGGGCGGCAGCACGCTGCTCCAGCCCGAGGGCACGAAGCTTTCCATCTACGAAGCCGCCATGGAGTATCAGCGGCGCGGCACGCCGCTCGTCATCATCGCCGGCCATGAGTATGGCACCGGCTCGTCGCGCGACTGGGCGGCGAAGGGCACCCAACTCCTGGGGGTGAAGGCGGTCGTGGCGCAAAGCTTCGAGCGCATCCACCGCTCCAACCTCGTCGGCATGGGCGTGCTTCCGCTCCAGTTCAAGGAGGGCACGACCGCGCAGACGCTGCAGCTCGACGGCACGGAGACCTACGACGTGCTCGGCCTCGGCCCGGCGCTCCAGCCGCAGCAGGACCTCACGTTCCGCCTCACGCGCCGGAGCGGCGAGGTCGTGAACCTGCCGGTGCGCTGCCGCATCGATACGCCGATTGAAATCGATTACTACCGGCACGGCGGCATCCTGCCGTACGTCTTGCGGCAGATCATCGCGAAGAACGGAACCGAAAATTAGCGCCAAGGCGCGAAGACGCACCGGCGTGTGTCTGGCCTTTCGCTTCCTTTGCTTCCCGGCGTCTTTGCGTTAGAATTGTCCTCATGCCCGAAGCACCCGCCAAACCCGTTTATCTCGTCGATGCCTATGCCGATCCGGTGGTCGTGCGGCTCGAGGGGCGGGCGTGCTATGCGAACAGCGTCAGTCTGCAGGACTTCCTCACCCAGATGATCGGGCAGGGGAAGGCGCGGTTCGTGATGGATTTTCAGAATTGCACGAGCATGGACAGCACCTTTCTCGGCGTGCTGGCCGGCGCGGCGCTCGAACTGCGCAAAAGGAAGCCGCCGGGGAGTCTGGTGCTCTGCCGCGTGGCCCACCGCAATCTCGAGCTGCTGCGCAACCTCGGGCTTCACCGGCTGCTCACCGTCGACGCGGGCGATTTTCCGATGGACTTCGGCCCGGGCGCCACGGCGTTGAACCCCGCCCCGGACCACAGCGAACTGGAAAACGCGCGGCTCGTGCTGGAGGCGCATGAAAACCTCGTTGCCACGGATCCCGCCAATCAGGGCAAGTTTCAGGACGTGCTGGCCTTTCTGCGCAACCGCGTGGAGCAGAAATAAAAGGTGAAGCCCGGCGTCGCGCGGCCACCTTCTGTCTCGACCCGGCGGCGGCCCGCTCAAGAATCCACGCATGCTTTTCTTCCTCATGGGTGCCGCGGCCGGTGCGCTGGCCGTGTTCTGGCTCGGCATGAAGTGGCGTGCCCGGGCGGACCGGCTGGAGGAGGAGAAGCTGCGGCTCGCGCAGGAAAAGCAGATCGTCGTCGATTTCATGCACCACATGGTGCAGGCCCTCGGGGAGGGCCTGTCCCGCGAGGAGCTTTTCCAGCGCATCGTCCACGCCGCCATCCTGTGTACCGAGGCGTTGAGCGCGTGCATCTTTGAAAAGCGGCCCGACAACCAGATGCAGGGCGTGGCGGTCGAGGGCCTGTTTCCGCCGCACCGGCCGCTGCCGTCGCAGGCCAGGACCAAGCTCACCACGCGCGCACGCTTCATCGAGCAGGTGCTGAAATCGGAGATGTTCGACATCAGCGAGGGCATCGTCGGCCGCGTGGCGCGCACCGGCCAGGGCGAGCTGATCGCCGACGCCGCGGCCGACCCGCGCATCGTCAAACACGATGACCCGGCGCTCGCCGTCCGGTCCGTCATCGCCGCGCCGATCCGGTTTCAGGACCGGATGATCGGCGTGCTCGCGGTGGCCAACCCGGCCGGCGGCCTGCCGTTCACCGAAAGCGATTTCTCGCTCGTGCTGTCACTGGCCGAGCAGGCCGGACTCGCCGTGCACAACCTCGAGTCCATGCACTTCCAGATCGAGAAGAAGCAGCTGGATCTCGACCTCGCGCTCGCCAGCAGCATCCAGCAGATGCTGCTGCCCGCCGCCACGCCGCGCCTCGCCGGCCTCGACATCGCCGCGCAGTATGTGCCCACGCAGAAGATCGGCGGGGATCTCTATGATTTTTACGTGCTCTCGCCCACGCGGCTCGGCCTCGCCGTGGCCGACGTGTCCGGCAAGGGCATCCCCGCCTCGCTGCTCATGGCCATCTGCCGCACCAACCTCCAGCAGATCGCGCCGCACCACGACTCGCCGGCGCGCGTGCTGCGCGAGGTGAACCGCGCCATGGCCGGCGACGTCTGCCGCGGCATGTTCATCACCATCCTCTACGCGGTCATCGACGTGGCGCAGGGCACGGTGACGTTCGCCCGGGCGGGCCACGAACTGCCGCTCATTTCGCGGCGCGACCCGGCGAGCGGCCAGCCGGTGAGCGAGTTCATCGGTTCCGAAGGCATGCCGGTCGGCATGGTTGAGACCGGGTTGTTTGACCAGGCGATCGCCGACCAGACCATTCCGTTCCTGCCGGGCGACACGCTGGTGCTCTACACCGACGGCATCACCGAGGCGGCCAACGAGGATGACAAGGAGTTCTCCGGCAGCCGCCTGGCGGATGCCTTGCGCACGCTGCGCTCCCGGAGCGCCGGCGAGATCACTCTCGGCATCCTCGACCACGTCCGGCGCTTCTCGGGCCGGGACCACCACCGCGACGACCTTACGCTGGTGACGGTGAAACGGATGTAGGGAGCCCGCCTGCGGGCGATCATCGGCCGCAAGCGGCCTTCCCGCATGGCTCCCTTGCTTTTCAGGATGCCAGGTAAAGCGGGCAAGTTCGCCGTTGCCTGGAATCCAATCCATGGCCACGTTCTCCGTCCTGATGTCCGCCGCCGCCCAGACCGCCGAGCGCCTTGACCGGTTTTCCCTGCCCGACGCCGGCGGGCATTTCGGCCCCTATGGCGGCGTGTTCGTGCCGGAGACGCTGATGGCCGCGCTGGAGGAACTCGCGGCGGCCTACGCCGGGGCCAAGCAGGACCCGGAGTTCCAGGCCGAGTTGCGGCACCATCTCCAGGAATACGCCGGACGGCCCACGCCGCTTTATTTCGCCGAGCGGCTGACACGGCACTGCGGCGGCGCCAAGATTTACCTGAAGCGCGAGGACCTCCTGCACACCGGCGCGCACAAGATCAACAACGCCTTGGGCCAGGCGCTGCTCGCCCGCCGCATGGGCAAGCGGCGCATCATCGCCGAGACCGGCGCCGGCCAGCATGGCGTGGCCACGGCCAGCGTCTGCGCGAAGTTCGGCTTCGACTGCGTCGTCTACATGGGCGCGGTCGACATGGAGCGCCAGGCGCTCAACGTCTTCCGCATGCGCCTGATGGGCGCCGAGGTGCGCGGTGTCGAGGCGGGGCAGAAGACGCTGAAGGAGGCCATCAACGAGGCGATGCGCGACTGGGTGACCAATGTGCGCACCACGCATTACATCCTCGGCACCGCCTACGGCGCCCACCCGTATCCGATGATGGTGCGGGATTTTCACCGCGTGATCGGGCTCGAGGCGCGGGAGCAGATCATGGCGCGGGAGGGCCGGCTGCCCGACGAGCTCATCTCGTGCGTCGGCGGTGGCAGCAACGCGCTCGGTCTGTTCTTCGATTTCCTGGAGGAGCCGGCGGTGCGCCTGGTCGGCATCGAGGCGGGCGGGCGGGGCATCCGGCCGGGGGACCACGCCGCGCGGTTCGCCGGGGGCCGCCTTGGCGTGCTGCAGGGCTGCAAGACCTTCCTGCTGCAAAATGCCGACGGCCAGATCGAGCCGACCCACTCGGTCAGCGCGGGTCTCGATTACGCCGCGGTCGGTCCGGAGCACGCCTTTTACCGCGACCGCGGGCGGATTGATTACGGCTACGCGACCGACGACGAGGTGCTCGCGGCCTTCCAGCTGTGCTCGCGGATCGAGGGCATCATCCCCGCGCTCGAATCGACGCACGCGCTCGCCCACGCCCTCAAACGGGCGCGGGAGCTGCCGCCGGACCGGATCATCATCGTCAACCTTTCCGGCCGCGGCGACAAGGATGTGCAGCAAGTCGCCGCACTGCTCAGCAGTGCGGCGAAGTGACAAGTAGCAAGTGACAAGTATCAAGAGAGATGCCGGAGCAACAGAGAGACTTGGTCGAACGAACGTTTCAATTCGCGTTGGCGGTGAGACGCTTTGTGAACCGGCTGCCCAAAGTACTTTCAAATTATGAGGACGCCCGGCAAGTTGTGCGCTCCTCGGGGTCGGTGGCGGCCAATTATCTTGAGGCACAGGAGGGCGTAAGCCGCAAAGATTTCTTTTTCCGCATCAAAGTATGCCGTAAGGAATCGCGCGAATCCGGTTTGTGGCTTAAACTTCTCGAGATCAGCACCGATGCCGCCTTGGTGGCCGAACGTGACAGACTCACAACCGAAGCCGATGAACTGAAGCGGATCTTTTCCGCCATTGCTGGCAAAGACGACAAGGGCGAAGCGGTCTAGCCGCGCGCACGCAATCTTGCCACTTGTCACTTGATACTTGTTACTTGGCTCCCATGAACAGCATGACCGGTTACGGGCGCGCCAACGCGCCGCTCGGCAGTTACACCCTCACGGTGCAGGTGAGCTCCGTGAACCGCAAGACGCTCGATCTGATGGTCGCGCTGCCCCACGACTGGGAGAGCCTCGAGCCCGGGGTGGCGGCGGAGGTCCGCCAGGCGGTGGTCCGCGGCAAGGTGCATGTCGACGTGGAACTGACCGGCGGGGCCGCCGCCGCCGAGGCGACGTGGAACGAGGAGGGGGTGACGCAAACGCTGACGCGCCTCAGGGCCCTCGCCGCGAAACAGGGAGTCTCCTTTGACGCGACCGCCGAACTGCTGTGGCAGATTGCCAGCGCAGAGCGGCAGCCAAGGCAATTTCCGACGGTCGCGGCGGGTCAACCCGTCGTCATGGCCGCATTGAAGGAAGCCCTGCAGGGCTTCGTGGCCATGCGGTCAACCGAGGGCGCGGCGCTGCAGGCCGACCTGCTGGCCCGCGTCACCGCGCTGAAGCGGCAGGTCGAAACCATCGCCGCGCGCGCACCGCTGGTGCCGGGACTTTACCGCGACCTGCTGCTCAAGCGCCTGCGCGAGGCCGGACTCGCGCTCGATCCCGGGGACGAGCGCGTGCTCAAGGAGATCGCGCTGTTTGTCGACCGTTGTGACCTGAGCGAGGAGCTGACGCGTCTGCGCAGCCACCTTGAGCAATTTGGCCAGCTTTTACGGACCGAGGGCGAGATCGGCCGGAAGGCGGAATTCATTCTACAGGAGATCAGCCGCGAGAGTCACACCATTGGCAGCAAGGCCAATGATCTGGCGATCGCCAAGGCGGTGATTGAGTTCAAGAACGAGCTGGAGCGGGTGCGCGAGCAGATCGCCAACATCGAGTGAAGCCGACCGCCAGCATCACCGTCGGGGCGACCTCCATCTGGCACTTCAGGGCGGCGGCCGGCCTGTTTGCGGCAATGGCCGGCGTCGAACTGGCGGGTCAGACCGTGCGGGGAGCGGCGGGGGCGGGCCCGGCCGGCTGGCTGCTGCTGCTGGCCGCGGCCGCCTGGGTGGTGGGACTGGTCTGGCGGGAGCGCGTCGGCGTCCTCCGGGCATGGCTGTGCTTTGTCTGGGTGCTGCTGACGAGCCAGCTCGTGATGATGCTGGCGGTGCGCCACGGATTTCTTTTCGGGCGGATGGAGTTCACGGGGCAGGAATCCCTCTCCTTTGCCGGGGTGCCGCTGAGCGTGCCGCTCCTGTGGTGGCTGGTGGCGGGTGGCGGCTTCCTCGTGGTGGAGGGCCTGTGGGGCGAATGGCGGGTGGGTGTCTCCGCTTTCACTGCGATCGTCACGGTGCAGATGGCGCTGATGATCCTGCCCTTCGTGGGCCGGCTGCGCGACTACTGGCGCTGGCCGCTGGGCGGGGCGTTTTTTGGCATGCCTTGGGCGGTGCTGGCGGCATGGTTCGCGCTGGCCCTCGGACTGTCGCTCGGACTGGTGATTCTCGGTGACAACTGGAGTTCCGCCGAGGCGCGCACGCGCCGGCAGGCGTGGACGCCGGCGGCCGTGCTGCTGACACTGACCATCATCTGCCTGGGCGCCAACCTGCAGGCAGGCCTGTGGCTGGCGGTGGCGTTCAGTGCGGCCAACACCGTTCTCTTCGGCGCGGTGGTGGTGTGGTATCTGCGGGATCGCGGGCTTGGGCGCTAGNNGGCCCTCCGGTCCCGGCGGCGGTTCTTCCGGCTGGCGCAGCGAATGCAGCAGGTAGATGACCACGCCGACGCAGATGCCGGAATCGGCGACGTTGAAAGTGGGGTAAATGTAGCTGCCGAAGTGGAAATCTAGGAAGTCGATGACATGCCCGTGGACGAGACGGTCGACGAGGTTGCCGGCGATGCCACCGCACAGCAGTCCGAAGCTCACCTGCACGGACCACAGGCGGAGGCCGAGCTGGCGCCGCCAGGCAAAGATCGCGATCAGTGTCGCCACGGCGAGCAACGCAAGGAAGGTGCTCCGGCCGCTGAACAGGCTCCAGGCCGCGCCGGTGTTGCCGACGTTCACCAGGTTGAAAAAGTCGTCGATCACGGCGATATGCCGCGGCGGGCCGTAGGTGGGGTAGGGCAGGCGCGCGCAAATCCAGGCCTTGGTGGCTTGGTCGAGCACCAACACGCCTGCGGCCAGCGCCAGCAGCCAGCGATAGGCGAGGATGCGTTGCAGCCGCGGGCGCGGCGGCGGGGCGGCGGATGTCGGGACGGGTGGCGTGGCCACGGGGCCAGGCGGGAGGGACGTCATTCTTCAGGCTCTTCTTCGATGAGCTTGCCGCCCTCCTCGCTGGTGGTGTCGGCGAAGATGCCGGCGCGCTGCACGGAATGATGTTTGGTCTTCTCCAACTCCTTCTGGGCCTCGGCGGAATAACGCGTGAACGGCACGGCGAGCAGGCGGTCGCGGCTGATGGGCTTGCCGGTCAGTTCGCAGACGCCGTAGGTGCCGGCGTGAACGCGCTTGATGGCAGCCTCCACTTCGGACAGCGCCTCCTGCTCGCTCGAGACCAGACTAAGGGCGAAATCGCGGTCAAAGGTGTCGGTGCCGGCGTCGGCCATGTGCTGGCCGTAGCCGGAGAGATCGCCGGCGTCCTCCTTGGCCGAGCGCTTGAGTGTCTCTTCGGAGTGCTGGCCCAGCGACTCCATCACATGGTTGCGGAGGTCGATGAGCAGCTTGTAATAACGGCGGTATTTCTCCGGCACGTCCGCCATATCACCGTCGTCCACGGAAGCCTTCCCGGCCTTGTGGGGATTAAAGCCGAGGACGTCGGCGAGGGAAGCGGCCTTGATATGGTGGGGAATCGAGGGCCGGCTGGCCCCCTTGAGAGGGAGATTCGCCTTGGCGGCGTCCCGGGGCTTGCCGGCCGCGGTTCCGGCATGGGTGGTTTTTTTGGCGTTCTTCTTCGCGATCTCCCGGACCTCATCGAGGCTGAACGCGATGGGCTTGGTGGTCTTGCGTTCGAGGATGCGTCGTTTGAGATCGGCCTGAGGCAAGGGCTTCCCGGCGGCGGGACCGGCCTTGCCGGCCGGGGCCGGCTTGGCGGACGAAGCCTTCTTCGCCACGGGGGTGGATTTATGGGCCGGGACGGGCCTGGCGTGTTTCTTGACGGAGGCGGGCTTTTTGTTTTTGGCCATGATGAATAAGGGGGTTGAAGGGTTGCGAGGACCTAGGCGCCAAGAGCATCGGTGCAGCGCGGGCACAGATCACCGTGTTCGGTCTGCTGGAGCGCGGGCACCCAGCGCCAGCAGCGGGGACAGCGCGCGAAGCCCAGTTCTCGGGCATGATGGACGTTGATTGCAGGCATGGCAGTTTGTCCCGACCCGGTGCTGGCTTCCGTGACGGGCGCAAGGCTGACAGAGGACACGATGAAAAATTCCGGCAGAAAATCGCGATGCTTCTCGAGCAGACGGAAGGTGGAATCGTCGGGCGCTCCGGTGAATTTCACTGCGGCGTCGAGGGACTTGCCGATCGTGCCCGCCTGACGCAAACCTTCGAGCTTCTCATTGACGGCAGCGCGCACGGCGGAGAGTTGGGTGACCTCGGTGTCGATCCCGGTATCGGCCCATTCGGCGGGCGCCGCGGGCCAGTCCTGCAGGTGGACCGAATCCCGGGTGTATTCGGCGCCGGCCGTGGCAAACGACCACGCCTCGTCGGCCGTGAAGGTGATGATCGGCGCGAGGATACGGACGAGCGTCTGGAAGATGTGATGGAGGGCGGTCTGCGACGAGCGGCGCAGCGGATGGGCGGCGCCCAGCGTGTAGAGCCGGTCCTTCAGGATGTCGTGATAGGTGGCCGAAAGCGTGACCGCGCAGAATTGGTTGCAGAGCTGGTAGACCTTGTGGAACTCATAGGCATCGTAGGCCGCCGTGCACTGTTGCAGCAGTCCGGCCGTCTGATGCAGCGCCCAGCGGTCGAGCGTGTCCATCTGTCCGACGGGCACGGCGTCGCGCGCCGGATTGAAATCGAACAGGTTGGAGAGCTGGAAGCGAAGGGTGTTGCGAAACAGGCGGTAGGTCTCGCCGACGTGGGAGAGAATCTCCTTTGAGATCGGGATGTCGTCGCGGAAGTTCTGCGAGGCGATCCACAGGCGCATGACGTCCGCGCCATACTCGGCGATGTAGGCGTCGCTGGTCTGAGGCTTCTCGTAGGTGTTGCTCTTGGAGATTTTTTTGCGCTCCTCGTCGACGATGAAGCCGTGGGTGAGCACGATCCGGTAGGGTGCGCCGCCGTGGGCGATGACGGCGGTCCAGAGCGAGGACTGGAACCAGCCGCGGTGCTGGTCGCTGCCTTCGAGGTAGAGGTCGGCGGGCCAGTCCGTGCCGCCGAGACCGCGGCGCAGCGTGGCGGCATGCGTGGACCCGGAGTCAAACCAGACGTCCAGCGTGTCGCGGCCGCGGGTGAGTTCACCGGGCGCCGGCCAGCCGGCCGGAAGCTTCACGCCGGCGAGCAACTGCTCGGGCGACGCGTTGAACCAGAGGTTGGTGCCGTGCTCCTCGACCTTGTCGGCGATGCCGCGCACAACGCCGGCGTCAAGCCAGGCCTTTTTCTGTGTGTCAAAAAACGCCGGCAGCGGCACGCCCCACACGCGCTGGCGGCTGATGCACCAGTCGGGGCGCGATTCGACGGCGCTGCGGATGCGGGCCTCGCCCCAGGCCGGCACCCACTGCACCTTGCGGATGGCCTCCAGCACGGCCTGGCGTGCGCCGCCCTTGTCGAGCGATACGAACCATTGGTCGACGGCGCGGAAGACGATGGGTGTCTTCGATCGCCAGCAATGCGGATAGCTGTGCGTGAGGGAGTGCTTCGCGAGCAGCGCGCCCGCGGCATCGAGTTTCCTCAACACCGCGATGTTCGCGGGCGAGGTGCGCTTCTTCGCCAGGTCGTCGACGCTCTCCAGAGTGGTCAGGCCGGCGAGATCGGCGGGGATGCGGCCATCGTCGATAAAACGGCCGTCATCACCGACTGGACAGTAGATTTCGAGACCGTACTTGAGGCCGGTGAGATAGTCCTCGAGGCCATGGCCCGGCGCCGTGTGCACGCAGCCCGTTCCGCTGTCGGTCGTGACATAGTCGGCGAGGACGACGGGCGAGACGCGGTCGATGAACGGATGGCGGGCCTGGAGCTTTTCGAGCGTGGCGCCTTTGAATACTTTGATGATTTTGGCTATATCACTTGGAGAGGCGCTAGAGGCGGGGAAACTGGTATCCAATTCCGTGAGGAATTTGAGATAGCAACCTTCAGCTACGATGTATCGCTCGCCTTGGAATTTACCCGCCAGCGATTCCAGCACGACATAGTCTAATTCTGGTTTAACTGCGATGGCCAAGTTCGCGGGAATCGTCCACGGCGTGGTCGTCCAGATGACGATGAAGAGCGGCTTGTCCGTGGGCAGGCCGAACTTCCTGGCCTCTTCGGCGGGCACGGGAAACTTCACCCAGATCGAGGGGCTGACATGGTCCTTGTACTCGATCTCGGCCTCGGCCAGCGCCGTTTCAAACGGGATGGACCAATAGACCGGCTTCTTGGCACGGTAGACAAGGCCCTGCTCGATGAACGCGGCAAAGGTGCGCAGGATATCGGCCTCGAAGGCCGGAGCCTTGGTCTTGTACTCGTGCGGCCAGTCGGCGAGCACGCCGAGGCGCTGGAACTGCGATTTCTGCTTCGCGATCCACGTCTCGGAGAAATCGTCGCACCGCTGACGCAGCTCGGTGGTTGTCACCTGCAGCTTCTTCGACTGGAGCTCGCGCGTGACCTTCTGTTCAATGGGCAGACCGTGGCAGTCCCAGCCGGGCACGTAGGGGGTGCGGAAGCCGCGCAGCGACTTGTAGCGAAGGACGATGTCCTTGAGGGTCTTGTTGAGCGCGGTGCCGATGTGGACGTCGCCGTTGGTGAACGGCGGGCCGTCGTGCAGCACGAACGCGGGCGCGGCGCCGCGCTTTTTCTGGATGGCGTCGTAGAGGCCGAGCTTCTCCCAATGCGCGAGGCGGACCGGCTCACGCTGCACGAGGCTCGCCCGCATCGGAAAGTCGGTTTTCGGAAGCTGCAGAGTGTCTTTCAGTTCTTGCGCCATCCTGGAAAAAGCGCGTGAGGCTACTCCAAGCCCCTTCTGAGTCAAGGGAAGAGGGAGCTGGTCCGGCACCGGAGTCCGCGGGCCGGATTTCCGAGGGAAAACGGAGGTGGCACCCTTCCGAAAAAGGTGCGCGCAACCGCGGTTTTACCCGGACAACTACCGGGCCGCGGCGTCGGCGAGGCGCTGGCCGGCGGTGATGCAATTGGCGACCGAGATGCCATCGCGCACGTGGCCGCCGATGAAGAGTCCGGCGTGCCGGGCCTCGGCGTTGGTCATCGCCTCGAGGAAGCGCTCATAGCCGAGGTTGTACTGCGGAATGGCATGGGGCCAGAAGGTGGCGTGGGTGAAGACCGGATCGCCGCTGACCCCGAGCAGGTCGCGCAGATCGGCGAGCACGCGCCCGCGCAGGACCTCGGGTGCGAGGCGGGCCAGATCGGGCTGGCGGGTGCCGCCAACGTAGACGGTCAGCGCCACGTGGCCCTCGGGCGCGCGGCCCGGGAAGAGCGTCGAGGAGAACAGCACGCCGAGGATGGCGCGATGCTCGACCGCGGGCACGAGCGCACCGAAGCCATCGAGCGGATGCGCCACCTGCTCGCGGCGGAACCCGAGGAAAAGCGAGGCGACGGGCGGGTACTCGACCTGTTGGAGCGCGGTCAGCGGGTTTTCGCCGGCCGGGCCGATGGGCAGTTGCGCCAGCGCGGCGGCGGGTAGCGCGAGCACCACCGCGTCAAATTCATCCGTCGTCGCCAGTCCGTCGCGCCGGCTGACCAGCTTCCAAGGCCGGCCGGGCGACAGGCTGATGACGGGAGTCCGGGTCCGGATCGCCCCGGCGGGGAGCTGCGCGGCCAGCGCGGCGGGCAGGGTCTGGAGGCCGCGGGTGAAGGACACGATGCGCGCCGCGGGCTTCTCGCCGCGGGCGCGGCGCTCCCTCATCGCGGCGATCTGTCCGCGGATGAGCGAGCCGTGCGTCTGCTCGATTTCCCAGAGCTTGGCGAAAGCATACTTGGTTGAGAGGGTTTCGGGGTCGCCGGCGTAGATGCCGGCAACCAGCGGATTGATCGCGTAGTCGACGATCTCCTGGCCGAAATGATCGCGCACGAACACCGCGAGGCTCACGTCGGCGGGGCGCGCCCGGGCCCGCATGAAAGGCTCGGCGAAGAGGCGCAGCTTCGTGCGGAGCGAGAACAAAGGCGTCGTGAGCAGCTTGTGCGGCGCCATGGGCACCGGCACGAGCCGCCCGTCGCGCACCAGGTAGCGGTTTTTCGCGGCCGGGGCGGCGTACAGGCGCTCCGACTCGAGGCCGAGTCCGGCCACGAGCGCGTCGAATTGCGGCGATTCCAGCAGGGAGTTGGGGCCGCTTTCGATGAGCCAGCCGTCGCGCGCGACCGTGGATACGGCGCCGCCGAGACGGTGGGCCGATTCAAACAGGGTGACCCGGTGCCCCTGGGCATGCAGCCGCCAGGCGGCGGTGAGACCCGTGATGCCGCCGCCCACGACGGCGACCCCTTTTTTCACCGCGGCGGACGGAGAAGACATGATAAAATCAGAAGAAGGAATGACGGTGGCTTATCTACAAAAGTTTACTGCAGTTTTCCAGCTTCGCGTTCCCGTGGATCAATTTTTCCACTCCCTGACGGTGTTAACCAGTGTCGCGACACACTCGGGTTTGGCGTCAGGCGGGATGCCATGGCCGAGGTTGAAGATATGCCCAGGACGGTCGCGCATCGACTCAAGCAGGCTGAGGGTTTCGTACCTGACGGTTGCGGGTGTCGTGCTGAGCAGTGCCGGGTCCAGGTTGCCCTGCAGGGCAACCCGGATGTTTTGGGCACGAAGCGTTGGATCTTGCGTCAACGCGTCGTGCGCCGCGGCGAGGTCGACGGTCCAGTCGACACTGAGGACGCGTGCGCCGCTGGCGGCCTGGGCGGCCAGGTGGGGCGCGGTGCCTTTGGCGTACAGAATGACGGGAAAGCCGGCCGGCAAAGCGGCGATGATGCGGCGGATCCACTGGAGCGAGGCCGGCTCGTAGTCCGGGCCGGCGATGAGGCCGCCCCATGAATCAAAAATCTGGATGGCGTCGACACCGGTCTCGATCTGCAGCTTGAAAAAATCAATCAGCGCGACCGTGAGTTTTTCCAGCAGCACGTCGAGGAAGGCGCGGTCCGTTCGGAAAAGCCGCTGGATGAGCGCAAAGTCCTCGGAGCCGCCGCCCTCGATCATGTAGCAGGCGAGCGTCCACGGCGAACCGCCGAAGCCGAGCAGGGCCTTTTTATCACCCAGCTGGCGGCGGAGCAGACGGAGCGTTTTGCCGACATAGCCGAGTTTTTCCCGAAGGTCTGCGGTGGAAAGCCGGTCGAGCTGGGCGCGCGTCTCGAGGCGGAATTCCATCGCGATGCCGCCCTCGTCCCGGAACCGGTAACCCTGGCCCAGCGCCTCGGGGACGACGAGGATGTCGGAAAATAGAATGGCCGCATCCAGCGCGAAGCGGCGCAGCGGCTGGAGCGTGACCTCGGCTGCCAGCGCGGGGGTGCGCACCAGCTCGGCAAAGGAATGCCGGGCCTTCAGGTCGCGGTATTCCGGCAGATAGCGGCCGGCCTGCCGCATGATCCAGACCGGCGGCCGTTCGAGCGGGCGGCAGGCGCAGGCGGCGAGAAAGCGTTCGCGGGAGGTCATCCGAAGTTCAACCACAGAGACCCGGAGGACACGGAGCCCATCGGCATAAGAACCATGGAAGCATGCATCTCTGTGACCTCTGTGCCTCCGTGGTTCAATTTTATTTGCCTCGATGTTTCGCCGGAGGAATGAGCGGACTCGACGGGTCTGGCAGGATGCCGGGTGGAAACGGTCCATGAGAATCCCGAGGCCTCTGCTGCATGGCACTGCAAATTAGGCTGGAGTCGCGACGGCGGTCGTCCAGCGTGACCGTTTCGGCCCCCCGGAGTGCCGCCAGATCTCTCGCTCACGGTTTCATGAATTCCGCCGTCCTCCCCACCATTGCCGTCACCGGTTTCACCGTGGCCTTTTTCCACGCGGCGATCCCGACGCACTGGCTGCCGTTCGTGCTCGTGGCGCGCGCCCGCGGCTGGAGCCGGGCGAAAACCCTCGTCGTGACGGCGTGCGCCGGCCTGGGGCACGTGGGCCTCACCACTCTGCTCGGCCTCGCCATCGCCTGGTTTGGGTTTCAGCTCGACGAACGGGTGGGCGGGCTTTTCCCGTGGATGATCGGCGCTTTCCTGATCGTGGTCGGCCTGTACTATTTCTGGCGTCAGTGGCGGGGCGGGGGCATCTGCCACCATCACCTCCTCGGCGGCCAGCACCATCCCAGCGCCGCCTGCGGGCACGAGCACTCTGCTGGCCAGCAGAGCAGCCACTGGGACGAGGAATTGAAGGACAGCCCGCTGGTGTCGACCCGGGTCAGCGATTGGACGGCGATCAGCGGGTTGTTCGTGCTGCTGACGCTGTCGCCCTGCGAGGGATTCCTGCCGGTCTATCTGTCCGGCGTGCGGTTCGGGTGGCGCGGATTCGTGCTGTTGAGCATCATCCTCGCGGTGGCGGCGCTCGCCGCGATGACGCTCTTCACCTGGCTGGCGCTGCTGGGCCTGGAGAGATTCAAGGTGCGGCGCTTCGAGCGCTACGAGGCGGCGCTGCTCGGCGGTCTGTTCAGCCTCCTGGGAGTGCTGGTGATCCTGCTGGAACACTGATCGCAGCCGTCCGGAGAACGGAGCAGAAAGGGTGACAAAAGTCGCCGCCGAGCCGGGTTTATTTCTTCGTCCCCGAAAGATCCACGTGCACCGCGGGTGCGGATTCCGTCTTTCCGTCCAGCGGCTGGTTCCGCTCTTCGGGTTTAAGCGGCACCAGCTTGAGCGGCGGGGCGGGAGCCGCGGCCACCGGCTGGGCGGCGGGTTGGACCGGAGTGCCCGCAGCGGGTGTCCCACTAGCTGCGGCAAGCGGCGGGGGCGCCGCCACCGGACTCGGCGCCGGAATGGCGGCGAGAGCGGCAAAGCCCTTCTCAATGAGGCGGGTGGTCGTGATGTCCCGCAGTTTGCGCTCCGGACTTCCCAGTATGACCGTGATGATGCGACGGCCGTTGCGCTGGATGGTGGCGGCGAGCGAATAGCCGGCTTTTTCATACCAGCCGGTCTTGAGGCCGTCGCAGCCCGGCACGACGCCGAGCAGATGATTATGGTTGGTCAGTTTGTTGATCTGGCCGTTCTGGTGGTGGAAATCGTGCTGCCGCGTCGAGGTGTAGCGGAGAACGTCGGTTTCCGTGAGCAGCTTGCGGGCGAGGGTGGCGAGATCGCGCGCCGTCGAAAGATCCGCCTCCTGACCCCGGGCCGGCGGCAGGCCGTGCGGCGAATAGAAAACGGTGTGAGTCAGGCCGAGATCACGGGCGCGGATGTTCATGAGCTCGACGAATGCCTCCTTCGAGCCGGCGACCTGGATGGCCAGGGCGACCGCGGCGTCGTTGGCCGAGTGCACCATCAGCGCGTAGAGCAGCTCCTCGACGGTGATCTTCTCCTTGTCCACAAGCCACACCTGCGAGCCGCCGGTTTTCGCCGCCTCGGCGGTGATAGTGACGGGGGTGTCGGCCGCCAGTTCGCCGTGCTGGATCTTCTCCGCGATGATGAGAAAGGTCATCAGCTTGGTGACGCTTGCCGGCGGATTCTGCACGTCGGCGTTGTCCTCGAAGAGCACCCGCCCGGTCGCGGCGTCGAGCACGATGGCGCTGCGATAGGCGTTGTGATTGACCTCGGCTGCCGCGGCTTGGGTGTTTTTCCTCGTCGTGGCCGCCGCTGCGGGAACGAGGCCCGCGGCGGAACAGGCGGCAATCACCAGGAGGAGACGGAAAGATGGCGAAAACATGCGCCGAAGGAGGGGGAAATTGACCCGCCCGGCGAGTCAAAAACGCCGGCTGATCCGTTTGCGGAGGAAGATGCCGGCGTCGAAGCTGACGCCTACGGCCGTTGGGCGACGACGAGATCGTTGGGCCCGGGGAGCGCGACGCGGCGGACCTGCGCGAAGCCCGCTTCCCGCAGCCATTGGGCATACTCATCCTCGCTGTAGGTGCCGCCACCGGCGGTGCCCACGAGCATGTTGATGGCGAACAGGGCACCCGCGCGGGGGCCGGTCTTGTCCGCATTCATGATATGGTCCTGAATGACGAGGCGCCCGCCGGGGGCCAGCGCCTGGAAGGCGCGCCGCAGCAGGTCGCGGTTCTCATGGGCGGCCAGCATGTGGCAGATCGCCGAGAGCAGCACCAGATCATAGTCCGAGCCCAGCGCGTCCTTGCGCAAGTCACCCACGCGCGTCCCCACCCGGTCGCCGAGACCGGCCTCGGCAATGTGCCTCGTGGCAATGGGCACCACCGTGGCGAGATCGAACACGTCTGCGTGCAACGCCGGATTCGCCCCGGCGAAGGCAATCGAGTAGGCGCCCGAGCCGCCGCCGACATCAAGCAGACGCCGCACGCCTTCGGCCCCGACCGCCTTCACCATCAGCGGGGCCCGTAACGCGGCGTTCCGGTGCATGGCCGCGATGAAGGGTGTCGTCCAGTCATCGCCGCGCTCCTGCATCTCCCGGTTGCGGACGACATGGCCCTCGCGAACACACTGGGTCAGCGTCGACCACGTGGCCCACAGGCTGAGATTGTGGCGCAAGGCCATGCGCGCATCGTCCGGGGTGCCGGCCACGAAAAAGCGCCGGGCGGCGGGCGCGTTGGCGAACGTGTTCGCCAGTTTCGTCAGCAGGCCGAGCGCCACCAGCGCGTTGAGCAGCATCCCGGTCGCGCGCGCATCCGTCTGCAGTTCGGTGGCGATGGCGGTGGCCGTGGCTTGGCCGGCGCGGCGCTCGACGGCCGTGAATACGTCGAGTTCGATCGCGGTGAGCAGGATCCGGCTCTCCTGGTAACCCCGGATCATGCCCAGCAGTTCATCGGGAAGCACGCCGGCCGCTTCGCGCGCCTTGAGCGCCGCCACCATCCGGCTGCGGTTCTCCGTGATCTCGCGCTTCACCGCCGCCCCATCACGGTTCAGCAGGCGTTCCACGGGGCGCCCGTTCTGGAAATGCTCGCGGACGATCTCCGGCACGTCCGCGGCGCCGACCCCGGAATACCAGATGCCGTCGGGGTACACGACGAGGTTGGGCCCGCGTTCGCACAATCCCAGCGAGCCGCAGGTCGTCACCTGCACCGCGTCGAGGAGATCCTGCGTCGCGAGCTCCCGGCGCAGCGCCTCGATGACGGCGGCGGACCCGCGCGCCGCGCAGCAGGGAAGCCCCTCCGGCTTCCGCTGGTCGCAGACGAACACGTGGTAGCGAAACGGTTGCATGGACTGACTGATAAGCGATCAGGCCGCCGAGAGGAAACCGATTCGCAGGAGAGATTCCTGGGAGGCAGGAGACACGATCGCAGCGGTGCGGTGCGGACACCTACATGCGGAGGTCGCTTAATTTCAGCAGGGCGATCCCCTCGACGGGGCGCCCCTTTTCGAGCGCTGGATTGAAGCGGATGGCTTGGATCACAGATTGAAGATAGGGATCATCCACCTTGTGCGAACAGGACTCGTCGACATACGCCTCCGCGGGCAGTCCGTCCTTGTTCACCTTGACGTAGAAGAACTGCGTCAACTGTCCGCTTCCGAGCCGGGTGCGCAAATCGGCGGGCAGTCTGCCCATGGCCGGGGTGGCGGGGAGCGACGCACCTTTATGGCTGCTCACATAGTCAATCAGCACATACTGGAAGGCCTCGTCGCGTGTCAGCGGCACCCGTTTATCCGCCACGTTGGTCGCCAGTTCCTGGCCGCGGTTATAGAGGTGGACCTGGAACCTCTCCAGTTCGAAGCCCCGGGGAAATCCTCCCTGCAGAATCCGGACCGTCCGGGGCTTGCTGTCGATCGGCTCCAGCGCCTTGGCGTAAATCCAGCTGTGCAATGCGCCCGGCGGTGTGTTGCGCTCGCGATACTGCGCGACGACCACCACGTAGGGACTGTTCAGCGGCCACTCCGCAGAGACTTGGAACGATATGTCCATCGCATCGAAGAGGCCTTCCTGCAGTTCATCCTGCATCTTTCCGACCAACGAGCTGTTGTTGCCGAAGTCTGAAAGGGCGGCCGCGTTGGCGGCGTTATATTGCTGCTGCGCCGCGCGCAAGTCGCCGCCAGCCGGAAAGCCCCCTTCTTGGCCAGCCGCCGCGGCCTTGGCATTGGCATTAGCCATCCTCTGGGCATAGACCACATTCCACCCGGCTATGGCAATGGCGTCCTGCGAGGCCACCGCCTGACCCTGCTGGGCCATATATTTTCTCACGGGATCGTTCCCGGGCGTGTAGGCTCGTTCGCCCTTGAGATCGGCGATGGAGGCGGAGGCCTCGGTGAGCTTCAAAGAATGCGCGACCCGGAGGCTGACCGGCCCCTCGTACATCGGGACGAGGAGATCCTTCCCGTCGACCTTGACCACAAAAGAACCGCCCGAGACATCCATGACGTGATAGGCGACCTTGTTCAACTGGACGTCCAGGTCAGCCCCCATGAACAGCGTATACGTTTTTGATCCCGCGTTTGCCCCGTCCGGCACGGCGGCGGAGGCAGAGAAAGCGAGTGCAGGGACGGCCACGATGCAGAGCAGCCGGACGGACGATGCGATGATGGAGCAAAGAAATCGGGGTGCGGAGTTCATGATTTTAATCAGCGATTATTGCTGACGAGGGTTTTGACTCGGGCGAGGTAATCCTCGATCGCGGCGGTTTTCTCAATGCGCAGCGCTTTTTCAAGGTATTCCACGCTCTTGTCGTAGTGGCGGTTCTTCAGTTCGATGTTGGCGAGTTCCAGACTCGCGCGATAAGTGCAGTCAGGGATCTGGCAGGCTGCCTCAAAGGCAAAGGTCGCATGGGGAAGGTCCTCCTCGGCGGCATAGGCGAAGCCGAGACTCAGCAGCGCCTTGCCGTTCAGCGGGGCCAGCTTCAACAGTTCCTGCAATTCCTGGCGGGCTTCGGGCCATTTCTTTTGCGCGGCAAACAAGTCAGACCTGACCTGGAGGCAATTGATCCGGCCCTCCGGCGTGAGTTCCTTGGGCAGCGAGTCCAACACGGTCTGTGCCTCCTGCCATCGGCCAGCGGAAATGAGCACCTGTGCGAGATTGAGCAGCTTCCGCTCTCCCAGCGCCGGCGAGGGGACCAGCACCTTTTGGTAGATCGTCAGCGCTTCGGGGTAGAGTTTCTGCTCCGCGTAGAGGTCGGCCAGCAGAATCAGTTCATCGGTTCCGGCCACCCCGGTTGCGGCTGATGCCTCGAGCAGGGCGATCGCCTCCAGCTTCCGGTTGTCCGCCAGAAGGATGTTCGCGTAGGTCAGCCAGTTCCGGGCCTCCTGCGGACGCTCTTTGATGAGATTTTTCACCAACGATTCCGCCCGGACGTACTGTTTTCCTTGGATATAGATTCGCAAAAGCCCCTCCATCCAGTTTGCGCTGGTCGGGTCACCGGAGAGCGCCTGCATGTAGGCCATTTCCGCGGCCACGATGTTTCCCGTCCGTTCGAGGCAGTACCCGAGCAGACCAAACGTCGTCGGATCGCGATCCCCGAGGGTGATGGACTTCGAGAAACAGGGAATCGCCTCGGCGAACCGGTCGGCAGCATAATAGAGCACGCCGAGATTGCTCCATCCGCGCAGGAACGTGGGATACCGTTTGAGCGCGCTCCGATAGCTGGCTTCCGCCTTGTCGACCTGGCCGGCGGCATAGTAGACGTTGCCGAGAATGAACGCAAAGGCCGGGCTCGGCGGCTCCTTCTCGTTCACCATCGCCTCCAGGAGCTTCAGCGCAAACTCCGGCTGGGACTGGAGCATCGTCCCGACTTTTTCGTAGAGCGCGTATTCCTCCGCCGTCATCTCCGGCTCGCGTTCCTTCAAAAAGCCGTTCGAGTCGTTGATGATCCGTTTGGGGTCAAGCTTCGGGGCCGGCTCGGCGGCCAGACCGAGGAGCGGCAGCAGGAGGCACAGGGACGCAAACCGTTTCAGGCTTTTCATGGCTCAGAGTACGAACGGCGAGGCGGACGGCAGCACGATGGTGAAGGGCTGCTGCAGCAGGCACCGGACCTTTTTTCCCCGCTTCATGGCCGGAGCGTAGCCCCACTCCTTTTGAACGGTTTCTAGGACGATGGCATCAACTTCCGGGTTTCCCGATGGTCTCACCACCCGGACATTCGTGATGGTTCCGTTCGCCTCGACAACGAAAAGCAGCGTGACGCGGATTTTATCGGCATCTTTAAAAAGACGTCGCGAGATGGAGGGCGGTGGGCGATACAGCGCCGTCGGAATGCTATCCACCTCGCTCTGCTGAAAAACGCGCTGCGTGTCGACGGAGAGATCGGTGCGGGGTTTGAATTCGCCGTAGAGCTGTCCGACTTGGAGCATCGCCGGCAGCGCCAGCCGAGTCGCGGGGAGGAGCGAATCAAGGCTCGGCAGGGTGATGGCGATTTTCACGGGGCTGTCCGAAGGTCCGGGCGCGAAATCCACCACGGTCACGGTGGTGATCGCCGGTTCCGTCTCGGGCTGCACCGAACTCGGCGGGGGCGGAGGTTGGATGGGGAGCGCGACGGCCCGGAGATCGTCGATCTCGACTGCGGGATGACTTGGAGCCACCCGGGCGTAATGCGCAACGCCCCAAAAGAGGCAGAAGGTGAAGCCGGCACCCATGAGCACACTCAGCGCATTGCGCGCCGCACTGCTGGCACCGCTCTTCATCCGCAAACTGGGCACGGTCTCAACCATGGGCAGGGCTTGTCAGGGTCCGTCGCTCCTCGTCGTGGCGAACTGGACGTGCTGGATTCCGGCGCGCTTCGCCTCGGCGTACACCGATGCGAACACCCCGTGACTCGAGGCGCGGTCCGCGCGGATCACCAGCGCGGGAGACCGGCCGATCGCCGCCTGTTTCACGAGTTCCGCCACCTGATCGGTGCGGATTTCCTGCCCGTCAAAGTAGATTCGGTTGTCGGCCGAGACCGCGATCAACAGGACGTTCTGGTCCGCCATCTGCGTGCCGCTGACGTCCGGTCGTTGGACCTCGATGCCGGGGTCGTTCACAAAGGCGCTGCTGATCATCAGGAAGATCAGCAACACCATGATGCAGTCGACCATCGGCACCATGTCGATGTGCGTCGTTTCAAACCGGCCGTGGCCGTGCATCCGTCCGATCATGGCGCCAGGTCCCCCCGGACAGTTCCTTCCAGCTGATTCAGTTTCTGCATTTGCAGGTGCACCTCGCGCTGCGCGAGGTAAACGATCAACAGCGCCGGAATCGCCACGGCCAGACCGGACTCGGTGGCCACCAGCACCTCCGCGATGCCACCGGCGAGCTTCTCCATGGATTGCTGCCCAACCCGCGTCGCGAGGCTGTCAAAGGTCTTCGTCATGCCGCTGACGGTCCCGAGCAGACCGAGCAACGGGGCGGCCGCGATCATGGCCCCGAGCGCGACGCGCTGCTGCCGGAAAGTATCCTGAATTTCCTTCTGCCGTTGGCGCAGCGACGGGAGCTCCTCCGGCCGAAGGGGCGACACCTGGTTGAGTTGGCGGCGCGACTGCCGCAGGTTCAGAATCAGCAGGAAGCACTGGGAATACAGGACCACTGAGAGCCCGATGATCACGATCATCACCGGTCCGCCTTTCTCGATCAAAACCAGCAGGGCTCTCATGTTCGCACCGGTTCCGCCGCATGCACAGCGGTTTTGGCCGACTGGGCGGCGGCGACAAACTCGACCGCGTAGCGTTCCAGAAGGGACAGGTTCTTCTGTATCCGGTGGGCCAGAAATCCGTGTGCCACGAGGGTGGGGATGGCCACCATCAGGCCAAGTTCCGTCGCCACCAACACCTCGGAAATGCCGCCGGCAAGTTTTCCGGCGTTGCCCGTTCCAAATACCGTGATCAAGGCAAAAGTCCTCACCATGCCCGTCACGGTGCCCAGCAGGCCCATGAGCGGCGAAGCGACGGCGATCACGGCGAGCAAGGGCAGGCGGCGTTCATAGTGCAGCCGCTGCCGGAGCAGCACCGCATAGAGGTACTCCTCCAGAATCTCCTTGGGTTGGTCGATGTGCCGCAGGCCCACGGTATACAACTCGCGGGTGGTCGCCTGGAGCGACCCGACGGCCTGCTGGGCCTCGGCGCGTGCCCCGCGGGCGACGATCGCGACGAAGCGCTGCACGGCTTCCGGCTTGTCCACCGCCATCTGCGAGAGGTCGTGTATTTTCTGCAGGATCATGAATGCCGATAGCAGTCCGACACCGAGGATCGCATAAGCGATCATCCCGCCCTTGTTGATATGCTCCCAGACGGTGCCCTTCGTCTCCTTAAGTCGGAGCGCCTTGCCGGCGGAGGCGTCAGCCATGATGGTGCCCAGCCGTCCCCCGAAGAGCGCCTCCGCGGCATCCGACTTCCACGCAGCCAGGTGGTAGGTGATGGGATAGTCCGAGCCCGCACGCGACCGCACCGTGCCGGCGCGACCACCTTGTTCCGCCCGGAAAAAGGTTTCGGGGCCCACAAAGGCAAAGGTCCCTTTGACGACGAGATTGCCGTCATCCAGCATCGAACTTCCAGGGGCGGTGTAGCCACCCAAAGACTGCCGCATCCGCTCCAGGAGGAATTCTGCCGATGCGACCGCGTCCAGTCCGTCCAAGGCGATCGAGGCGCCATCGAGTTTTCGCTGCATGGTCTGCAGCCGCTCGGCCAGCAACAGCTCCTCACCCGGCGCCAGCCCCTCGCCGTACGCCTTCAGACTGTCGTGCGCCAGCGTGTTCAGGTAACTCACATTCTTGCGCAGCGCATCGGCATCCCGCAGGGTCTTCCGGTAATCCTCCAGCGAGTGCTCCTTCGCCGTTTCCAGCCGCGTGCTCTCCGTATCGGCGGCGATGATGCGATCTTCCGCCGCCCGCATGGCCTTTAAGAGCGGGGCCTTTTCCCGAGCGATTCGCTCGCGGACTTGGGTCAGCTCGTCGCTGGCCTGCCGCAGGCGGGTGCCATACTCCACAGTCGCCCGCGCCATCGCCTCGTCAAATGTCTCCGCCCCGCGGACCGTCCCGACCAGCAGGGCAAAAGACAGCAAACTGGGAAGGACTCGGGCGTGCATGGGAAGTTATTGGTGGGATGTTTCCACGGAGAGGTGACCCAGCTTGGCGGGAACCGCGACAAACACGGGTTCGGTCTTGTCGTTGTGGATCGCGATCAGCTCGGCCACCTGCCGGGCCGCGTTCGGACAGGCTTCCCAACGCCAGCCTTGCGGCCCAGGCGAGCCGAACCACGCCTTTCCATCCGCGCGATCCAAGGCGTAACCATGGCTCAGCCCCCAATAGATCACCTCGAATGACTTTGCGCCCCCTTCACCGTCGATGGTCAGGACCTCTTCGCCGCCCGTGATGATCCGGTTGAATTGCGCGCACCGATTCAGCACGGTCATGGTCAGTTGCATGCGTTCCGCCAGCCCCAGCTCGGAACCGGCGAGGCTTCGGTAGGGCATTTCCAGCGCGGCTGACAGGCGGGGCGGAAGCGAGGGACGGAGCTGGATCAGACTTTCGCCAACGGCCTTCAACCGCGCCCCAACCGCCTGCAACCCGTCGGCGGCGGCCCTGTTCTTCGCTTGGAGTGCCTCGAGTTCGCTGCGGTCCTTGGCCGTTTTCGCCTGCAGGTTGTTCCGCTGGTCTTCGAGCCTCCCGGCGCGTTCATTGAGAGCGTTGACCGTCGATTCCAGGAGTTCCCTTTGCGTGGCCCAATCGCTCTCCAAGCGCACTGTCTCCGCCCGTGTCTTGACCCACTCGGTTGCAGCCTTGCCCACCGTCTCGATCGGATCGGGTCCGGCACCGAGCGTCGCGGGCAAAATGACAAAGGACAGCAGATAACCTGGGAGCCAACGCAAGGGGTGGACGATCATTTTCGGGGGGCAAGAACTCTAGCGCCTGCGGTTAAGAGGATCATGATCTTCCATGTCCATGTCCGCAGGTAGGACGAGACTCACCGGCCAAGATAACCCACGCCAATCTTTCGCCTGTCAACGCGCAAATGATTTGAAGCCAGCTTCTTGAAGGCAAACTTTCGCCGCGAATCAGTATTCGTTCTTGAGTCGATGCGGGTGACGGTTTCAAAAACGGAGCTGACTCCCTACCTGATCGCTCCGCGGTTTGTCCAAGTGGAGTCACTGGGCCGTGCGCCGACAACTCGGGCGTTCCGTGCCGCGATGCTTGGCGAGACTCGATGGGCCGCGAAATCGGGGTCAACGGGGCAGGGAGGACAGTGCCTGCCCATGCCCTTGTTAATCCGGCGGCAGGGTGTGCAGTTTCAGTTCGGGATTCTTCTCTACAAAGTAGCGCATCGTCCAGTCGTTGGGGAAAAGGATGACGGGCCGGTCGGCGGAATCGGTGCCCCAGGCGACGCCGCTCGCGGTGACGAGCCGGGCCGGATGCTCCAGCGCAGGGTGGGGCGCGAGCCACCGGAGAAACTGCCACGGCGCGGTCTCGAAGCGCGACTCGGCGCCGTACTCGGCGTGCAGACGGTATTGCACGACCTCGAACTGCAGCGGGCCGACCGCGGCCAGCAGGGTCACGCCGGAAGGACCGTGGCGCAGGTTGAACGACTGCACGATGTGCTCCTGCAGCAGCTGCTCGAGACCCGCGCGGTATTTCTTGGCGTCGGAGGGAGTCGGGTTGCTGAGAAACGCGAACACCTCGGGCGGGAAGCGCGGGATCTCGTCGTAGAGAATGCCGTTGTCCTCGGTGAGCGTGTCGCCGATGCCGAACAGGTCGTGGCCGACAAGGCCGACGACGTCGCCGGGCCAGGCCTCGTCGACCGTCTCCCGTTCCTGCCCGAACAGCTTGTGCGAGGAGGAGAGCCGCACGCGCTTGCCGGACTGCTGATGCGTCACGGTCATGTCGCGCGCAAAGTGGCCGGAGCACACGCGGACGAACGCGAGGCGGTCGCGGTGCTTTGGATCCATGTTGGCCTGGATCTTGAAGATGAATCCGGAGAATTTGTCGTGATCCACAGGTACCAGCGGATCTTGGATGGCGGATACCGGAGACCGGATAGACGCGGCGGGCGTCGCAGGAATCTCTTTTTGGTCCGCGCTTCCTTGGAACTTGGAACTTGGGACTTGGAACTTGCCGCCGCCGGTGGCGGCGTTGCGGCGGGGCTGCGGCGGCAGGGCGTCGCGCAGGAAGCCGTCGAGCAGGAGTTCCACGCCGAAATTGTTGACGGCGCTGCCGAAGTAGACGGGCGTCTGCCGGCCGGCATGGACGGCCGCAAGGTCAAAGGCGTGGCCCGCGCCCTCGAGCATGGCGAGTTGTTCGGCCACCTCGTGGTAGGTGGGCTCGTCGAGCCGGGCGCGCACGACGGGTTCGCCGAAACCGGCCACCTGCTCGGGCGCCCGGTAGGCGCCACCGGGCACGCGCTCGAACAGGTGGACGCGGCGGTGCAGCCGGTCGTAGACGCCGCGGAAGGAGGGTCCGTTGCCCAGCGGCCAGGTGACGGCGCACGCCTGCAGACCGAGCACGTTTTCCAGCTCGTCGAGCAGCGCGATTGGATTGCGCGTGGGCCGGTCGCACTTGTTCATGAAGGTGAAGATGGGCACGCCGCGAAGGCGGCAGACTTCGAAAAGCTTGCGCGTCTGCGTCTCGATGCCCTTGGCCGCGTCGATCACCATCACGGCGGCGTCGACGGCGGTGAGCACCCGGTAGGTGTCCTCGGAAAAGTCCTTGTGGCCGGGCGTGTCGAGGAGGTTGACGGCGAAGCCGGCGTATTCGAACTGGAGGACGGTTGACGAGATCGAGATGCCGCGCTGGCGCTCGAGTTCCATCCAGTCGGAGCGGGTGGCGCGCTGGTTCTTGCGGTCCTTCACCGCGCCGGCGAGGTGCACGGCGTTGCCGTAAAGCAGGAACTTTTCCGTGAGCGTGGTCTTGCCCGCATCGGGATGCGAGATGATCGCGAAGGTGCGGCGGCGGGCGGTTTCCTGGGCGGGTGACATCGAAAAGGGCCACAGATGGACACAGATCAACCCGGATGGGAAGCCCGGACTTTTGGCTTCTAAGCCGGGCAGTTCCAGCGATGATGCCGGGACATGGCTGCATCGCTGAAACTCAAGCCGAACGCCACGGCGCGCGTCCTCCACGGCCACCCCTGGGTGTTTGCCAACGAAGTGGTGGAACTGCCGCCGGGCGAGCACGACGGCGGGGTGGTGGAATGCCGCGACTCGCGCGGACGGTTTCTGGGCGCGGGCATCTACAACAGCCGGTCGCAGATCGTCTGGCGACGGTTCAGCCGGGAGCGGGTGGCGCTGGATGAAGCCTATCTGCGATCCGCCCTGCAAAGGGCGATTGCCTGCCGGGACCGGATGCCGGACACCGGATACCGGAAAGACGAGCCGGCGGTGCGACGGCTGGTCTGGTCCGAGTCGGACGATCTGCCCGGCGTGGTCGTCGACCAATTCGGCGACACCCTCGTGCTGCAGACGCAGACCCTGGCGATGGAGAAGCGGCTCGCGATGCTCGTCGCGCTGCTGGACGAGTTGGTGCAGCCGGCGGAGATCATCCTCCGCAACGACGCGTCCATCCGCCGGCTGGAAGGGCTGCCGCTGGAGGTGAAAACGCGCTCCGGCAAGGCCTGGGAGCCACGCTGGCTGCGCATCGGCGGCCTCGACTACTGGCTCGACCTGCAGGGCGGGCAGAAGACCGGTTTTTATCTCGACCAGCGGTTTCAGCATGCGGCGGTGGCGAAGTACGCGCCCGGCCGCCGCGTGCTCGACGCGTTCTGCAACCAGGGTCCCTTCGCGCTGCACTGCGCGCGGGCCGGCGCCGCCGAGGTGCGCGGCCTCGACAGCGCGGCGGAAGCCGTCGCGCAGGCGCGCCGCAACGCGGAACGCAACGGCCTGCGCGCCGAATTCCTCGTGGCGAACGTGTTCGACTATTTCACCGAGCGCCGCGACGAGACGTGGGACCTCATCGTGCTCGATCCGCCGCCATTCGCCAAATCGAAGGGCGCGCTGGCCGGCGCCATGCGCGGCTACAAGGAGATCAACCTGCGGTCGATGCAGCGGCTCACGCCGGGCGGCGTGCTCGCCACCTACAGCTGCTCGCATCACGTGCAGGACGCGGATTTCCGCGCCATGCTGGCCGAGGCCGCCGCCGATGCGAAGCGCCGGGTGCACGTACTCGAGTTCTGCCACCAGCCGCCCGATCATCCCGTGCTCGTGGCCATGCCGGAGAGCGAATACCTGCGCGGCTTCATCCTGCGGATGGAGTGAGAATTCAGAAGCCGGGAAACCAGGAATTATACCAAACGCCCGAGAGTTTTGGACCAATCCCACGGGCGTTCTGCTGGCCAGCAGAACGTGCCACGTGGCATGGGCCTCTGGCCCATGTCCGAGGAAGTCCAAATGATTAGGGCGGTTGGTATTAAATCCCCAATCCGATTCGTTCATGGTCCTTCCGGCGCCCCGGAGACGCCTCCTCCAATTGCTTTACCTGCGGGCCATCTTCCGTTGTTCTTTGGCCCGACGGGCAAAGCCCGGGTGACCGGCCGGCCGGCGGATTTTCTGCATGAAAAACCTTTTTATCCGGAAAAGCATCGCGCAACTCCACCGGGAGCTCGAGGGCGACAACCGGCTGCGCCGGGTGTTGGGCCCGGTCCAGCTGACCAGTCTGGGCATCGGCTGCGTGATCGGCGCGGGTATTTTTGTCGTGACCGGGCAGGCAGCCCACGACAAGGCCGGGCCCGCCATCATGCTGTCCTTTGTCGTGGCCGGGCTGGCCTGCGTCTTTGCCGCCCTTTGTTACGCCGAATTCGCCTCGCTGGTTCCCGTGGCCGGGTCCGCCTACACCTATGCCTACGCCACCCTCGGGGAACTGGCCGCCTGGATCATCGGCTGGGATCTGCTGCTGGAATACACCATCGCCTCCTCCGCCGTGGCCCATGGCTGGTCCCAATATTGCCAGGAGTTCCTGGCGACCTTCCTGCCCCGGATTCCGTTTGTGATGTCGAAGACGCCTTTTGACTACAATCCGGCCCTCGGCCGGTTGGTGGCGACCGGGGCGGTCCTCGATCTGCCGGCGATCCTCATCACTGCGGCGCTCACCGTGATCCTGATCCGTGGCATCCGCGAAAGCGCCCGTTTCAACACCGTGATGGTCGGCATCAAGCTGGCGGTCGTGCTCTTCGTGATTGCCGTGGGCGCCTTCTACGTCGATCCCGCCAACTGGCGCCCGTTCGCGCCCTTCGGTTATTCCGGTCTCAGCCTCTTCGGCAAAACGCTCCTCGGCCAGACCGGCGCGGGCGGGGAACCCCTCGGCATGATGGCGGGAGCGGCGATCATTTTCTTCGCGTACATCGGGTTTGACTCGGTTTCGACCCATGCCGAGGAAGCCAGGAATCCCAGCCGGGACATCCCGATCGGCATCCTGGCTTCGCTGGTCACCTGCACGGTTCTCTACATCGCCGTGGCCGCCGTGCTCACCGGCATGATCCCCTACGACAAGATCAACATCGACGCGCCCGTGGCCGATGCCTTCCGGCAGAAGGGGCTTCCCTGGGCCCATTTCATCATCTCGGGCGGAGCCGTGGTGGGCATCACCTCCGTTCTCCTGGTGCTCATGCTCAGCCAGCCGCGGGTGATGCTGGCCATGGCCCGCGACGGGCTGGTGCCGCCGGGCTTTTTCGGAGCGGTCCATCCCCGCTTCCGAACCCCGTGGCGCTCCCAGATCTTGATGGGATGCTTCGTCTCGGCGTTGGCGGGGTTCCTGCCCCTGCGCATTCTGGCTGAATTGGTCAACATCGGAACCCTGCTGGCCTTTGCGGCGGTCTGCGCCGCGGTCCTGGTCCTCCGCATGACCCATCCCCACGCCCACCGGCCCTTCCGAGCCCCGTGGTTTCCCCTGGTGCCCCTTCTCGGAATCGGCAGCACGCTGCTCCTGATGTTCTCGCTGCCCAAGGAAAACTGGTGGCGGCTCTTCATCTGGCTGCTGACGGGGTTTGTCATTTATTTCTTCTATGGCCGCCGGCACAGCCGGTTGCGCGCCTCCCTCCAGAAACCGCCGCTGCCGGGCGAGGAGTAATGGAGCGGGCCTTGCGCACCGCGCAGCTGCAGCTTGCGCGTGGAAAATAATCTTTTCCCCCCTCACTTTCACCCTCACTTTCACTCCGACATGCCCTGGGCCCAAGTTCACTGGCGAAGCGACGTTCTTGCAAAGCAGACCGCGATGCAGGTCATCCTGCCGTCGGTGGGCCGGCCGCCGTACGCGACGCTCTACCTGCTGCACGGCTTGGGCGACGACTCGACGACCTGGCTCCGCCGTTCGCGCATCGAGGCGTATGTGCGCGAGCGGCCGCTGATGGTGGTGATGCCCGACGGCTACCGGGGGTTCTACACCGACAACGAGCAGGGGCCGGCCTATGCGCGGCACTTCGGCGTGGAACTGCCGGAGTTCGTGGAGCGCAATTTTCCCGCCCGGCCGGCGCGCGGCGCCCGCGCCATCGGCGGCCTGTCGATGGGCGGCTACGGCGCGCTGCGGCTCGCGCTGGGTTATCCGGAGAAGTTTTGCTCGGTCAACAGCCATTCCGGCGCGCTGATGCGGTTCAATCTCGACCTGAGTCCGCGGCAGGCGCGGAGGGATCCGGTCTTCCGCAAGCATCCGCCGGAGTTTTTCGCCGAGATGCAGCGCATTTTCGGCCGGCGTCCGCTGGACACCGGGCACGACCTGCTCACGTTGGTCCGGCACGCGCGACGGCGACACCGGCGCCTGCCCCGGATGCTGATCGATTGCGGCACCGAGGACTCGCTGCTGGAATACAACCGGCGGTTTCACGAGGAATTGCAGGAACTGAAGGTGCCGCACACCTACCGGGAGTTTTCCGGCGGGCACGACTGGGACTACTGGGACCTGCACATCCGCGAGGCGCTGGAATTCCACGCCCGCAACCTGCGCCTGCCGTCAAAGTGACCGGTGCGCGGTGACGCGGGCTAAATACCAATCGTCCGAGAGTTTTGGACCAATTCCACGGGCGTTCTGTTGGCCAGCAGAACGTGCCACGTGGCATGGGCGTCTCGCCCATGTCCGAGGAAGTCCAAATGATTAGAGTGGTTGGTATAAATGCCGGGAGGGCGCGCGCAGGCGGCAGTAAACCCGTCCGGCGGGTCAGGCCGGCTCGGCTGACTGGACAAATTGCAGGGGCAGCGTGCTGAGCGCCCGCCCGTCGATCAGAATGCGTATCTCATACTGTCCCGGCGAGGGGAGCGGCAGCCCTTGAAAGTGCAGGACAAAATTGCGGGACAGAAAGAACGATTCCGGCGACAGCGACGGAACATCGAAATCGATGTTCGGGCCCTGCTCGATGGGGATGAGATTGCGGCCATCCGGATCGATGAAGAAGACCTGCAGCTTGTGCGGCCCCCGGTCTTCCTCCCGCAACAAAAGCCGGAGCGCGATGGAACACTGGGGGTGGACCGCCGGGTACTGTTTGGACCAGATGGTGTCGAAGGCGCCGAGGACGCAAAGTTTGCCCTGGTAGTCGGCGGCGAAATCGCAAAGGGAGGCCGAGATGAGTTCCATGATGATGGGCGGCGGCAGGGTTCTGCCGGCGGATGTCTGCCATAGTGCCGTTCCGACGGCGAACGCAACGGCGAAAACCACCGGGATTCCGCGAGCGAGTCCGGCGCCGCCCGCGCCTTGTTCTTCTCGTTGCGGAACAAAAAGGGCCGGTCGGAGACCGGCCCTGCAGGATGCTGCGTGTCCGTCGTGGCAAAACCGCCTACAGCTTGCCGCCGTAGATGGCGCTCGGGCCGAGTTCCTCCTCGATGCGGAGGAGCTGGTTGTACTTGCAGACGCGGTCGGTGCGGCAGAGCGAGCCGGTCTTGATCTGGCCGGCGTTGGTCGCCACCGCGATGTCGGCGATGGTGACGTCCTCGGTCTCGCCCGAGCGGTG
>PLMW01000030.1 GCA_003142615.1 Opitutia bacterium
TCTTACAAAAGTTTGAGAAACGCCGGCCCGTGCACAAGATCGCCCCATTCCTCCACCCCATGAAAAAATACCTCGTTGAATTCATCGGCACGTTCTTCCTCGTGTTCACCGTTGGCGCCGCCGTCCGCGCCGGCGCCTCCCTTGCGCCGGTCGCCATCGGCGCCGTCCTCATGGTGATGATCTTCGCCGGCGGCCATGTCTCCGGCGGCCACTTCAATCCCGCCGTGACGCTGGCGGTCTGGCTGCGCGGAAAATGCGCCGCCAAAGACGTGGTGCCATACTGGATCGCCCAGCTGGCCGCCGGTGTGGTGGCGGCCCTCATCGTTGTCGCCATCTTCGGCAGGCCCCTGCTCGGCGCGGCGCTGCACCCGACGAAAGCTTCGCTGGTGGTCGAGTTCCTTTTCACCTTCGCCCTTGCGTGGGTGGTGCTGAACACCGCCACGGCGAGGGGCACGACGGGCAATTCTTTCTACGGACTGGCCATCGGCTTCACGGTGCTGGCCGGCGTGGTCGCGGTGGGCGGCGTCTCGGGTGGCGCCTTCAATCCGGCGGTCGGCCTGGGCGTGTTCATCATGGGCCTCGAAAAACTCCATCAGTTCGGCGTTTACCTAGTGGCCGACCTCCTCGGCGGGGCCGCGGGGGCGCTGGCCTTCAAGGCGACGCACGCTGCGGACGAATAACCGCTTTAGGGATGGCCTCCAGTCGCGGTCCGGAGTTCTTTGCCCGATTCGTGCCGGTCACCGCGGCCGCGTCGCCAGTTCCAACCGCGTGAGGTGCGCCAGCGCCTCGTCGCGGGTGATTCCGCACATCTCTTCGGTCGGCCGCAGGCTCACACACACGGCCGGCCGCTCGGGGTTGCCGAAAAGCGCGCAGCGATAATCGGGCAGGAGCTGCACGCACGGGACGCCCGCCGGCTTGCCGTGCGGCATGCCGGGGATCGGTGAGCTTATGGATGGAGCGATGCAGCAGGCTCCACATGCGGATCGGCAGTCCATGAATTAAGAAGACGATGGAATCACGGATTAACACGGATGGACACCGATATTTCAAAGCAATAGGTCGTTCCCGACGGGGCGGCATGTGCCGCGCCGACCGCACAGCCGCGGAGCACCAGAATCCACGCCGATGACTCCCTCATTCGTGTCTATCCGTGTCCATACGTGGTTTCCGATTCCTGGGTAACCCCAGAAGAAATCTTCCCGTGGCGATTAGCCGCGTTGCTCTCCACCAACGGATGCGTCTCTCCCCTTGACGTTCTACAGGAGAGGCCTCATGCCCATTTCCTGTAGAACATCTAGGAGAACACCATGCCTAAAGAAGACAAAACGGATTTGCTGCAAGGTACGCTGGACATGCTCATCCTGAAGGCACTCCAGCTCGAGCCGATGCACGGCTTCGGCATCTCGGTCCGCATCCGGCAGATGTCGGACGAGGTGCTGCAGGTGGAGCAGGGCTCGCTCTACCCCGCCCTCTACCGCCTGGAGGAACAGGGCTGGATCAAGGCGGAATGGGGCGTCTCGGACAACAACCGCAAGGCGAAGTACTATGCGCTCACCGCCGCCGGCCGACGGCAGCTCGAAGCGGAGACGGTCAACTGGGAGAAACTGACCGCGGCCATCAATCTCGTGCTGCGAACGGTGTGACGCGGCTGCCGGAACGGGAAAAGCGGTGGACTCACCAGGAGGTCAAAATGCCGGTACGAACATTTGTGCGGTCCCGGAAAGCAATCGAAGGAATGCTCCGAAAGGAGACGCTGGGGTTTCTGGGGCTCTCCCTCGAGGGCCGGCCTTACGTGGTTCCGCTGAACTACGCCTACACGAAGGGGAGGATCCTGTTTCACGGCGCCTCGACCGGAAAGAAACTGGATTACTTGAAGGCGAATCCGCGGGTCTGCTTCACGATCGGGCGGCAGGCCGGCCGCATCTTCCGCCATCCCCAGGGGGCGCGTTGCCACGTCGACAATGACAGCGTCGTCTGCGATGGCGTCGCGCGCATCATCGAAAACGCGAAGGAGCGCCAGAAGGCTCTGAACGCGTTCAATCGTCGCTTCCAGCCCGATGCAGAAGACATCCCGCTGGCCGTGGCCGCGCGGTGCTGCGCCGTGGAGATCAAGCTCACGGAAGCGACGGGCCGGCAGCAGCGCGGCCTTAAGTACGCCTACTGGCGGTGCCGGTTCCCGTAATCCGCACCGCCCGCGCTCGCGATGAAACGGATCGAATACCAGGAGCATCTCCGGCGGCAGGGCATGCCGGAAGACCGCATCGAACAACGGATGGTGATCGTCAGGGATTTCGTTGCGGCTCTGGCCGACCCGGCGACCGGCGACATCCCGGCGACCGCCGGGAAGGAGGCGGTGCGAACGCTGGCCCGACGACTGGTCGCGGAAGGGCGCAACACCCTGGCAAATCTCTCGGCGCTGGCCGACTACACCGATTGGCTGGGCCACCGCCGGCTGTGGGTGGCCCTGACTGAGGTGATGGACTGCCACAACGCGCTGGAGGTTCTGGCCAGCGAGGTGGAGACGAGGCTCGGGCGGAGGATGCGCGACGGCATCTTCCGCGAACCACTGCCTCCTTTGGGCGCCGGCGAAGAGGAACGGTGCGCCTATACCCGCGCCATGATGGAACGGATGGCGGAACTGATCTCCCCCGAAGAAGCCCGCCTCGCCTGGTATCAGGTCCAGCACGGCATTCCGGCCGCGGCTTGGCAGGCCGGCGACACGGCGGACCGGGACAAATTCCGGCGGTGTGGGGACATCGACACGTTTTTCGACCTGAAGCGGCAGGAACGCGACACCCTGCTCACCCGCCTGCGGGACGAGCACAAACTCTGGTACACGGTCGAGATCACCGACGCCGTACTCGCATTCATCAAAAACGACCCGGAGATGGAGGTCGGGAAAAGGGAGGGAGACAAGGTCTTTGTCAGCAAGATTCCGTACAATGCCGTCCGTTATCTCCAGGCCTCGGACCCGGCCATGAAACGCTATTTTGCGTGCCATTGCCCCCTGGCGCGGGAGGCGATCCTGCAAGGGCATCCGATCTCGCCGGCGATCTGCCACTGCAGCCTGGGTTTCGCCAGCCACTACCTGACCGGACTGGACCGGGAGTTCACGGGGGAGGTCCTGGAGAGCGCCGTCAAGGGGGACACCCGCTGCCGGTTCGTTTTTCACCTAGGGCAAAAGACGGACGGAACCACGCCACCGGACCCGACGGCCCGGAGACCTTCCGACGCGGCACCGCGAAATCAATCCACCGGCTGATCGGCCGGCAGAGCACCGCCGACGTGAAATGACGGCTCGCCACGATCGGTTCACCATGAACTTCCAGCACCAGATTGGCCGACGCCTGCGGGCACTGTTCGGCCGGAAGCGTTTCGAGGTCGACCTAGCCGCGGAGCTGCGCGCGCATCTGGAAATGCAGGAGGCGGCCAACCGCGCCGCCGGCATGAGTGCCGACGAGGCGCGCTATGCCGCGCGGCGGCAGTTCGGCCACCTCGACGGCATCAAGGAAACCGCCCGCGACCAGCGCGGCTGGGTCTGGCTGGAGCAAACGCTGCGCGATGTCCGCCATGCCGGACGGATGCTCCGGAAAAACCGTGGATTTACCGCCGCCGCGGTGACCTCCCTCGCGCTCTGCATCGGGGCCAACACGACGATCTTTTCAATGCTCTACGCTCTCGTGATCCGGCCGCTGCCGTTTCAAAAGCCGGGGCAACTCGTCGAGATCTACAATTCCTTTCCCAAGGTTGGAATGCCCAAGCTGGCGAGCAACCTCGGCCAGTATCTGGACTTCAAGAAAGACGCGCCGGCGTTCGCCCAGCTCGCGCTGTGGCGGCTCGATGACTATACGTTGGGCGAAGACCGCGGTCCGTCCCGCATCTCGGGTGCAATCGCCACGGCGGAAATTTTCGAGCTGCTTGGGGTCCAGCCCATGTCCGGCCGGTTTTTCACGCCGCAGAATCACGTGCCGGGCGCCGACAAGGTGGTCATACTCACACAATCATTCTGGGAATCACATTTTCAAAGCGACCCAGGTGTCATCGGGCGCACGCTGCGTCTGGATGGCGAGCCGTTTGAGATCATCGGCATCGCGCCTCGTGTTTTCGAAGCGTTCGACGCCCGCGTCAGGTTGATCCGCCCGTTATCGTGGCCTCCGGGTCAGCAGTTCAGACACACGGGTTATTCGCCCCAGCTTTTCGGCCGCATCCAGCCGACGGCAGGTATTGGAGCCGTTCAATCGCAGGTTGCGGCCCTGGAAAAGCAGTACTACGACGGCGCACCGCCGGAGACCCGCGATTTCTTTGATCGCACCGGCCATCTGATCCGCGTTGATACCGTGCAAGCGCAGCGGGCCGAGCCGGTCAAAACCTCCCTCTATCTGCTGCAGGGTGGCGTGCTTTTCGTGCTGCTGATCGGCTGCGTCAACGTCGCCAATCTCCTCCTGGCCCGTTCAAACGCGCGGAGCGGAGAATTTGCTATGAGAATGGCGCTCGGCGCGAGTCGGGGCGCAATCGCACGGCAATTGCTTGTCGAAAGTGCGCTGCTCACGTGCCTCGGCGCGGCGGGCGGGCTTCTGCTGGCAGGGAGCGGGCTGAGCGCTGCCAACCACTTCACGGCGCAACTTTTGCCCGATGCTCTGCCGTTTGGGTTGGACCGTCATGTACTCGGATACACGGCCATCATCACCGCCGTTTTGACATTGTTCGTCGGATTGCTCCCGGTCTTGCATCTGCTGGGCGGAAACCTTTCAGGCCCGATCCAAATACAAGGCCGTGGCACGTCGGCCGGTCGCGGCACGCAGGCGGTGGGCAGCGCCCTCGTCGTCGCCCAGGTTGCGTTCGCGCTTGTGCTCTTGACGGGCGCGGGACTGTTGATCCGGAGTTTCGCCAATGTTCTGGCGGTCGAGCCTGGCTTCGATCCGCAACAGGTGATCGGCGCGCGCATTGCAGTGCCACCGAACAAGGAAAAGAGTTTCCCGCCTCGGCTGGAGGCTGCGCTACGGGAAATTCCGGGAGTAGAGGCGAGCCTGGCCACGGCAACGCCATTCCTGCTCGTCCCACCCTACCAAGTCAGCATGCCACTCGGAGCCGTCGACCTGCGCGAGTATGCGCTGCCATCCGGCATGTCGCTGCCCAGTGTGTTCTACTGCGGGGCAACTCCGTCCTACCTGAAAACAATGCACATACCGCTGCGCGAGGGACGATGGTTCGATGAATCCGACATGGGAAAAGGCCGGGCGGTGGTGGTGGATGAAAACTTTGCGAAACGCTATTTCGCCGGGCGCAGCGCCGTCGGTCAACGCCTGGTGCTCAACGGGTCACCGCCCCAAAAGGACGAGGACTGGCTGGAAATCGTCGGCGTCGTGGGCAATGTCCGCCACAACGGAGTCGAGGACAAGAGCGGCCAGCCGTTCCTCTACCTGCCCCTGACGCAGATGCCCTTCTACGGCATGATGAGTGTTCTCATCCGCACCGCGCGGCCCGTGTCCGAAATGGTGCCCCTGCTCCGTGAGAAAGTGGCGGCGATCGATCCAGAACTTCCGGTCTATGCGGCGGAAACCTTGGATGGCGTGATCAGTGGCTCGGTCAGTAATCGACGCGGCATCATGCTGCTGCTCGTGAGCTTCGCCGGGATCGCGCTGCTGCTGTCCGCGGTCGGCATTTACGGAATGCTGGCCTACGACGTCTCGCGACGTATCCGAGAAATCGGCATCCGCAGTGCCATCGGAGCCACGCGCCCGCAGATCGCCGGGTTGATTGTGTCTCAGGGATTGTGGAAGACCCTCATCGGCGTCGTGCTTGGAGTCGCCGGAGCGGCGTTGCTCAGCAGGTACCTGACGAGCCTGCTTTTCGAGGTTAAACCCATTGATCCATTCGTCTATGTCGCCGTCTCACTCCTGCTCATGACCGTGGCCGCTTTGGCGAGCTGGCTGCCCGCCCGCCGCGCGGCGAAGGTCGACCCGGTGGTGGCGCTGCGGGCGGAGTAGGCGGTAAGCTATAAGCTCTAAGCAATAAGCTGTAAGCCATAAACCACTCAAAGCCTTCTACTCCAAACTAGCCTAAAGCTTACCGCTTAAAGCTTGCTGCTTGAAGCCTACTGGCCTTCGACCACGGCGATCTCGAACGGAAGCAGCGTGAGCGCCACTTCGGTCTCGTGCCGCACCATGGGCCCGTGGCCTTCCTCGACGTCGCCGACGGTCAGGCTCTTGCCGTGCATCCGTTCCTTCCAAACCCGGGCCGGCGCCCCCGCCGCGAACCGCAGCGCAACCTTCGCGGGTTCATCGCTCATGTTGTAGAGCACGTACTGCCGCTCGCCGAAGGGATAGAGCGCGACGCCGCCCGGACCGACGAGACGCACGCCCAACTCCTCGAAGAAGCAGCGGCGGATGGCGTCGAGAACGGCCTCCGGCAGCCGCAACAGGTCGTAGCTGTTGTCGGGCAGGTTGAGGACGTCCACCTGGCCTTCCAGGTAGGGCGTCTTCAGGAGGACACCGAAGTCCGCGTCCTCGCGCACGAGGGCCACCTCGCGCACGTACGGCCACGTCGAGAGTTGGATTTTCGGGAAGGTGAAGGGACGGGCCGCCTCGACGGGTTTGGAGTCCCAGAAACCCTCGCGGACGCGGAAGGTCGATGACGCCACGGTGCCGCCTTCGCCGATGACGTTCAGCACCCGCCCCAGTTCGCTGTCCCGGAGGTCCTGCAGGAGCGACCAGGTGAGGAAGACCTCCTTGCCCGCCCGGATTCGCTCCAGGAGTTCCGCCGCGAGTTTCGGGTCGCGCAGCGAGTGCTGCGTAAAGATGGCGGTCTTGGTGTCGGCGGGGAACGTCGTGCGCGGGGCCATCGGTAGCCCGATCATTCCGAGGTAACCGAAGACATTATACTCGCCCACCGAGCCCAGCGGAAGATGGATGGCAATGCCCCGCGCGGGGCCACTGAGCAGACCGGCCAACCGATCGAATTCCGGCATCAGTTCGACAAGATGCGGATAATTGGCGGAGGACGGCATCGGGGGGTGGAGCTGGCCGGCGCACCAAAAGATGATCTCGGGAGTCCTCGCCAGGACCGCCTGCCACACTTGGGCGACGTAGTCGTTGTCGTCGCCCTGCATGTCGTAGTTGTCGAGCCAGGCGCTGCGCCACTTCGGTCCGGCGTCGCCGCCGATCCATTGCTGGAATACGTAGCCCGAGTAGATCGGGATGTGCTGATCGTGGGTGGCCCGCTGCCGCGTCTCGATCCCGACGCTCACGCCGTCGAACTGCGGCGACTGCCGGGCGACGTCATAGCCGTGCTGGCGGTGGCCCTCGTACCAGTTCGGATATTTGATGATGACGCGGACCTCCGGACGCACCTGCTTGGCGACGTCGATAAGGTGCCGTTTTGACTGCTCGGCCACGAGCCGGCTGCGGTAGTCGGCCCAGGAGTCGCTGCCGCGGCCCGCCAGGCATTTCGCGCAGGTGCAGGTCGTGAAGAGCCAGTCGTCCACGATGATTTCGTCGAACACCTGGGCGAGCACACGCACCCGGCCCTCGAGAGTGGCCATGTCCTTCGGATCGTTGTAGCAAAGCGGACCGCGGTCGGCGGGGACGACGGCGCCGGAGACCTCGAACCCCTCGGCTTTCAGGGCGGCGGCGATCTCGCGGTAGGTCGCGACCGCGGCCGGTTCCCCGCGCGCGTCCTCGAGGTAGACCTTTGAGAGTCGCAACGGCACGAAGTAGGCGAGGGTCGCCCGGCGGTCCTCGGGCTTGGTCAGGAGCTGATCCACGTCGCGGCTCGTGAAATAGAGCGCCGTCTTGATGTGCTGCCACCGCGCGCCCGGGTTCGATGCGTCGGCGCGCAGCAACCCCGGCGCGAGCGTCACGGCGCCGCAGAGGAAAACGACGGCGAAGCGACAGGGCATCGCCAACAGGAAACTGGATTGGGTCGCGGAGAAAGAGAGCATGGCCGGAGGGTGGGAAGGGGTTGATCTGATCGGGTTGTCAGGCGGTGAAAAAGCGGGGGATTCGGCGGCGCCTAGATGTGCTTCGAGTCCGTCTCGTCCTTCTTCACGTAGCCGCTCTCCTGGCGCTGGTGGTTGACCAGATTTTTTTTGATATAGGCCTGGTAAACATCCTCCGCGCCCATGCCGAGCGCCTGCGCGAGCGAGATAAGAAAGTGAAAAAGGTCGACGACCTCGACCTTGGCGTTCTGTTCGTCGAACTTTTGATACTTCGCCCACCATTTCCACGGCACGGAGTCGATGAGTTCCGCCGTCTCCTGCTGCAGGGCGCGCGTGTAGTTGAGGACCCATTTGGTTTTTTCCTCGTCGGTGGCCGGCGGAAGATTCACGCCGATGCGGCGGTTGAGTTCATTCTGCAGGCGAAAGATCTCTTCGAGTTTATCCATGCGACGTGTGCCTAGGCCGGTATGGCCCGGCTGGCAAGCCCGCCGAGCGGGTCGCGTAACCTGCTCCCAGTTAAAAGGTTGGAACACCCACAAACGTCTATTCCGATGCGTCCGGCGGTTTTGGAGTTGCCGGAGGTGGGCTTTTGGCCGATGGTGCACTCTTTATGGCAGTCGTTGAGCGCGCGATGCGCGTTCCGCATGCCTCTCCCTAAACCACAGGCTACTCCCGGCAACGGTGAGCGCCGTTTCAAAACAAATACATAACATGTCAGATCCAGAACCGTCCGGCGCCGAGACCCCGGCAGCCGAGACCGCGAGCACACCAGGCACGCCACCCAGCCCAACCCCGCCCCCCAGTACGTTCAGCAACAACCGCGGCTCCGGCCTGGCCCGCGGCAAACGTCCGGTCAGCCCGGCAGCCCCGGCCGCCGCCGCCGCTCCTGCGGCCGACTACAAACCCACGGCGGTGTCCATCCTCACCGCTCCGACTGAATACAAGAACCCGTTCGCTCCGCCGGCACCGGCCGCCGCTCCCATTGAGCCCGCCCCTGCCGAAGCAAGCACTCCGCCACCGTCACCGGTCCCGGTTCCAGCCGCCCCGGTTGCCGAAGCTCCCGCCGCCTCCGCGATTCCCGCCGCCGAGGTCCGCCAGGTCCGCAATGAACCCCGGCCGGCCGCGCCCGCCGAAGCGGAACCGAAACCGGAGCTGAAAATCCTTCCGCCCGAGGCGCCCAAGCGCGTCGAGCACAACTGGGAGAGCGATTCCTTCCGCAGCGTGGCCAGCCAGCCCGGCGGTGAGCAGAGCCGGCCCGCCGACGTCCAGCCTGCGGGTCAGCGCCCGCGTCGCGAAGACCGCCGCGACGAACGGCCCACCTTCCGTCCGGAGCGTGAACGCCGGGATGACCGGCCCGCCGAGCCCCGTCCGGCCTGGAATGAGCCGGGTCGCGCCCCTGGCAGTGAGCCTGGACGGACCGAATTTCCCTCCGCGCCCAAGGCCGAGGCGCCGAAGAAATCCGGCGGCTTTTTCGGCTGGTTGAAGAGGCTCTTCAGCGGGTCATCCGCCAAAGCGCCAAAGCCCGAGGCCGACACCCGCGGCGAAAGGGAATTCGGCCGCGAGGGTCAGTATCACCGCCGACGCCGCCGCGGAGGACGCGGTCGTAATTTCCACGGCGACCAACGTGGCCCGCGTGACGGCCAGCCCGGCGGCCAGTCTTCGGGCGAATCGCGCGGTTACGGTGGCGAACACCGCAACCATGGCGGTCGCCACCGTCGCCGCCATAACGGTGGCGGTGATTACCGGGGCGGCGGACGTCCCGAGGGCGGTCCCCCGCAAGGCAGTTAAGCCTTGCCAACCGCTTCGCTTCTAATCGCATTGAAAGGCGTCCATCCCCCGATGGGCGCCTCTCTTTTTATGCCGGGCCCTCGCGCCTGAAGCCCCCAGCCTTCCCGCCTTCTCATGGCCGATCTCATCGTCAACGGCGGCAAACCGCTCTCCGGCACGATCATCCCGTCCGGCAACAAGAACTCGGCGCTGCCCATCCTGTGCGCTACGCTGCTGACCGGGGAGCCGATGCGCCTGTTGAACGTGCCGGCCATCACCGACCTCGAGAAGCTGGTGGAGTTCTTCACCGCCCAGGGCTCGCGCATCACCTGGGACAAGGCGAAGGGCGAGATGCGCGTGGATCACTCGACCTTCGATGCCGCCCGCCTGAGGGGCGATATGCCCGCCGGCATGCGGTCGACGGTGCTGCTCTTCGCGCCGCTGCTGGGGCGCATGAAGAAGATCATCGTGCCCACCGGCGCCGAAGGTTGTTCGCTCGGCATCCGCGAACTCGACCCGCATTTCGAAATCCTCAAGGCTCTCGGCGCCGTCATCACCCGGGACGGGGCGCTCACCCTCACGCTGGACGGACGCTACCGCGGCACCCGCCACTGGCAGGATTACATGTCGGTGACGGCCACGGAAAACTTTGTGATGGCCGCGGTGCTCGCCGAGGGCGTGTCGACCCTTATCAACGCGGCGAGCGAGCCGCACGTCCAGGACCTCTGTGCGATGCTCAACGCCATGGGCGCGAAGATCGGGGGCGTGGGCACCAGCATGCTGCACATCGAGGGGGTGAAGCAGCTGCGCGGCGGCACGTTCGCCATCAACAGCGACTACCACGAGATCGTCACCTTCCTCGCGCTCGGGGCGATCACCGGCGGTGAGGTGCGCGTCGAGCGATCGTTGCCGCAGCATTTCGACCTGATCACGCGTTCGTTCGGAAAACTGGGCGTCGCCATCGGGCACGAGGGCACGACCGCCGTGGTGCGCCGCGGCCAGCGGCTCGGGGTCGCGCCCACCTACACGTCCAACCTCCTGCCCAAGATCGAGGCCGCGCCCTGGCCGTATTTCCCCGTCGACCTGCTGCCGTGCATGATCGCGCTCTCTGTCCGCGCGCCGGGCGAGATTCATTTCTGGAACAAGGTCTACGAGGGCGGCTTCACCTGGCTGTCCGAGCTCGCGAAGTTTGGCGCGCACGTCGTCGTGTGCGATCCGCACCGCGTGATCGTCTTCGGCGACAAGCCGCTGCGGCCCGCCGTGGTGGAGGCGCCCTACATCATCCGCGCCGCCGTGGCGCTCTACATGGTGGCGGCCAGCATCCCCGGCCGCTCCGTCGTGCGCAACGCCGGGATCATCCAGCGCGCCCATCCCCGCTTCGTGGAAAACCTCCGCGCCCTCGGCGCCGAGGTGGAATGGCAGTGATGCTTGCCTGCGGAATGCGGATTCCGAATTGAACGCGCGCGCGACCGACTCACCTCAACCCCTGCCTTTGTGTCCGAACCCAAAACACCAAACCCCAAACCCAAAACGACGGGAAATCCCCCCGCCGCCGGCGTGGATTTCCTGCGCTCCACCCTCACCGCGCCGCGGACGGCCGCCGAGACGGCGCTGCGACCGCTGGCGTTCAGCGATTTTGCCGGCCAGCCCAAGACCGTCGAACGCCTCAAGGTCATGGTCGGCGCGGCCAAGCGCCGCGGCGAGGCGCTCAACCACATCCTGTTCAGCGGTCCGCCCGGCCTCGGCAAGACCACCCTCGCCTTCATCCTCGGCGCCGAGATGGGCCGCAACGTGCGCGTCACCTCCGGCCCGGTGATCGAGAAGGCGGGCGATCTCGCCGGCCTGCTGACCAATCTGGAGGAGGGCGACATCCTGTTCATCGACGAGATCCACCGGATTCCGAAAACCGTCGAGGAATACCTCTACGCGGCGATGGAGGACTACCGGCTCGACATCATGATCGACCAGGGGCCCAATGCGCGGAGCGTGCGCCTGAGCCTGCCGAAGTTCACCCTGGTCGGCGCCACCACGCGCGCCGGCCTGCTCACCGCGCCGCTCCGCTCGCGCTTCACCCTGCAGACGCGCCTCGACTACTACGATGCCCTCACGCTTCTGGCCATCGTCCGGCGCTCGTGCCGGCTGCTGCAGGTGGAGATCGACGACGACGGCGCCCGCGAAATCGCCGCCCGTGCCCGCGGCACCCCGCGCATCGCCAACAACCTCATCTATTTCATCCGCGATTACGCGCAGGAAAAGGCGTCGGGCCGGATCACGAAGCCCGTCGCCGCCGCCGCGCTCGAGCTGCTCGAGATCGACGTGCGCGGCCTCGACGAGATGGACAAGCGCATCCTGCGCGTGATGGCCGAGCACTACGGCGGCGGTCCCGTCGGCATGACCACCATCGCCGTGGCCGTGGGCGAGGAGGCCGACACGCTCGAGGAGGTGCACGAGCCGTTCCTGATCATGGAAGGCTACCTGCAGCGCACGCCGCAGGGCCGCATGCTCACGGCCAGGGGCTACCAGGCCGTCGGCTTCAAGTCCGCCGGCGGCGCGCAGGGCTCGCTGCTGTAGCCGCGTGCCCTGCCCGCAGCCGTGCGCGGTTTCGGGCAAGGATCTCTGTCACGTATTAAGTGACAAGTCGGCTTTGTTTCTAGAGGAAGGGATCCGGGCATTGTCACTTATTACGTGACAAACTGCCAAGACCGACCCTCACGCCACTAGCCATACTGGTAATAACCGGATGGGTTCTCTGTTCCTTCCGCGGCCTCCGGTGAGAAACAAGCTCAGGCGGCGCGCACGGGCTGGGGCAGCGCCACCGGCATGAGTTCCGGCTGCGGCATCGGCGGCTCGAGCCAGACCGGGAGGCGCCACGCCTGCTTCATCGCGTGCCAGCCCAGCGTGCCCGCGCCGAGTGAGGCGTTGAACGTGCCCATGAACTGAAGCCACAGCTCCCGCGTACTCGTGCCAAAAAACGGATTCGGCGCGATCAGTCCCGGCGCCAGCGCCGGCAGCCACAGCATGGCCAGACCAAGCAAACAAAATCCGCACGCATTGGACCAAGTCATGATCGATGGAAGATTGATCGCCGTCCTTTCCTGCCGGACCCGTGCCAGTCGTGTCCGGCGCAAGCCAACCCGCTTGCGCGGAGCGCGATAAAATTTTGCCGCGCAGACTGCATGTCGCCCCCGTCATGCAAACGGCGCGACTCGCGGCCGTCTTTCCGTGCAGACCGCAACCCCTGCTCAGCACACGAGCTGGCTGAAATCCATGAAGTCCGCGGTGAAGCCGCCCGGCACGCCCTTGCAGATGACGCTGACGGCGTCGTGCGAATGCAGCGACTCGAGGTGTGCACAGGCGACCTGGAAGTCACGGATGCGCGCGTCGCCATTCAGCTCGTGGTAAAGCAGCCGTGCGGCGTCCTCGACGAACTTGATGTAGGCGCCGTTCAACTCGGCGAAGGCCTGCTCATCCTCGCGCCGTACCATCACCTGCGTCTCCGTCTTGAGCGCGCGGAGGCAGTGGGCGTGCAGATCCTCGATGACAAGATGCCGGCCGGCGGCGATCTCGACACTGACGCGGGCCTTGCTGCGCTGGGAGTGCGGGATCGAGTAGACCCCGCGCCGGTCCTGCGCATGCTCCGCCAGCTCCGCCGAACACGGGCAGGCCGAGGAGTAGACAAAATCAAAATGGAGGAAGCGCCGGTAGCGGCCGGTGTGGGTCAGCACGCCCTCGAACGCGACCTGGTAATACTGCCAGCCTTCGAGTCCGCTGCGCAGGCTGCGCTGCCGGAGCGGCCAGGAGAACCCGACCTTCAGCCGCGCGTCCTTGCTCTTGATGCGGCGCAGGTAGGTTTTCAGGATCCGGCCCAGCCATTCGAGCGTGAAGACCCCGTGCTGGTGGTCGTAGAACGAGCGCACGATGCGGCTCATGTTGATGCCCTTGAGCTCGGCCTCGAGCGAGACGGTGCCGGTCACCTTCGCCTCCAGCGTGAGCCCTTCGCCGCGCTTCGTGCGCACCTTGATCGGCAGCCGGAAATTCGCGACGCCCACATGCTGGATGGGCACCTTCGCGCCTTGGATGGCGTCGACGGCATGCATCATGTCGGGCAGTTCCGCGCGGTAGGCGGGCGTGACCTTGAACCGCGGGTCGTAGCCGCGCGTGATCAAGGGCGCGGCCTTGCCGGCGGCGCGGTGGAGATACAACTTGGGTTTGGCCTTCATGCTTGCTTCCGGTCTGCGGTCACGCGGCGGATACCATAGACCCAACCGCGGGTGTCTGCAAACGCCCCGGCCGTGGCGGGAGCCGCTGGACGGGAGCCGGAGTTAGTAGCCAGAAACCGGCCATGGTCAACCGCCGACCATGGTTTGGTCCGCACCCCCGGGGAGGACGGGCCCGCCTGCTTTCGGATTGTCTCCCTTCCGCGCCGGCGTTGTTCTGGGCCAGAACGTGCCGCCGGCCCCGGCGGTCGCGCCGGTCGAACTCCGTCCCCATGAAAGTCCGCAAAGCCCTCGTCACCGCCGCCAATCCCCGCCAGCGCTCGCTGCCGCTCCAGATGCTGATTGACCCGCAGGGCGAGTCGAAGTCCGCCCTGCAGATCATCCTCGAGGAGGCCGCCGGCGCGGGTGTGGAGGAATTCTGCGTGATTGTTTGTCCCGGTGACGAGACCGCCTATGCCGGCGCCTGTGGCGCCCTGCGCGGACGGGTGCGCTTCATCGCCCAGCGCGACCCGTGCGGCTACGGGCATGCCGTGCTGTGCGGCCGTGAATTCATCGGCGACGAGGCCTTCCTGCATCTCGTCGGCGACCACCTGCACGTGGCGCACGGCGCGACGAGCTGCGCCCGGCAGTTGATCGACGTGGCCGCGGCCGAGGATGCCCCTGTCTCCGCCGTGCAGCCGACGCACGAAAGCCTGCTCACCGCCTACGGCACCGTGGGCGGCCGGCTCGTGGGCGGCGACCGTCCGCTTTACCAGATCGAGACCGTGCTCGAAAAACCCACGCCCACCGTCGCGGAGCAGCTGCTGCTGGTGCCCGGCCTGCGCGCGGGGTTCTACCTGTGCTTCTTCGGCATGCATGTGCTGCCCGCCGAGGTCTTCGATCTGCTCGAGGAGCAGCGCGCCGCCGCGTCCGGGCAGCCGCTGGGCCTGTCCTCCGCCCTGCACGCGCTCGCCGCGCGCCGGCGCTACCTCGCCTTCAGCATCGCCGGCCGGCGCTACGACATCGGCGCCCCCTACGGCCTGCTGTTCGCGCAGCTGGCGCTCACCCTCGCCGGTCGCGACCGCGATCATGTGCTCACCCAGCTCGTCGAGCTTCTGGCCACCCGCCCCGGCTGAGCCATGAGCGTGCGCGTCACCGACATCATCGAGGCGACGGCGCCGGCGGTGCGCGACCTCGCCATCGAACGCTGGTGCGCGGACCGGCCGGCGGCCGAACTGCTGGCCGCCTGCGCCGAACTGGAGGCCTACCGCCGCCGGGAGGCCAACCTCTACAAGCGCGTCCGCGCGCTGTTTTTCCTGGCCGCGATCCACCGTTATCACCTGCCGGCGCGGTCCGGGTTCCCGCGCACGGGCCGCGTGCCCTACGACGGCTTCAGCCGCATGCTCGAGCGGCGCTTCGAGGAGGCCATCAGCGGGTTCCTGCGCGCGCAGGCCGCGCAGGGCGCGAACGAAACCCTCTCCAGCGCGCTGGCCGCGGCCTACCATGCGCTGGGTTTCCAGACGCTCGCCGACCAGGTGCGCCACACCGTGCGCTCGACGCGCGGCAACGCCTGGATGTTCCGCCTCGGCCATCCGCTCGACCAGCCGCTGCGCGTGCGGCCCGAATTGCTGCGGAACAACGACGGCGCGCCGCAGCCCGTCCTGCGCGAGCGCACCCCGGTGCGCATGGACCTCACCCACTGCGGCTGGAGCGACATTTTCTTCCTTGGCATGGATTTCCCCGAGGGCGCGCGCGTGCTCAATGTCTCCATCGACCTCGGCCTGCACGGCCGCGACCCCGAGCCGCGCCCGCCGGTCGAGGCGTACTTCCGCGTCATCGACGAGCCCCTCATCCGCCTCGCCAGCGTGGACCTCGAGGCCACGGCCGAGGTGCGTGAACTCGACGAGGTGTTCGATTTCGGCCGCGACTATCTGGGTCTGCTGAAGGCCGCGATCATCGCCGCCGGCCTCGTGCCGCCGGGCATCGAGCGCTCGGGGGCGAAGCTCGCCGGGCTGCTCGGCGTCATTTTCGGACCAGGCCGCGGATTCGAGCTCGTCAGCAACGTCAACCGCATTCCCAAGGGTTCGCGGCTGGCCGTCTCCACCACCCTGCTCGGCGCACTCATCGGCACGTGCATGCGGGCCACCGGACAGATCCGCTCGCTCGCCGGGCCGATGGCGGAGGCCGAGCGCCGCATGGTCGCGGCGCGGGCCATCCTCGGCGAATGGCTGGGCGGCTCCGGCGGCGGCTGGCAGGATTCGGGCGGTCTCTGGCCCGGCATCAAGCTCATCGAGGGCGTGGCCGCGCAGCCGGGGGATGTCGAGCACGGCCTCAGCCGCGGCTGCCTGCTGCCCCGCCACACCCTGCTCGGCCCCGACCGCGTGCCGGCCGCGGCGCGCGCCCGGCTGCAGGAGTCGCTCGTGCTGGTGCACGGCGGCCTAGCGCAGAATGTCGGGCCCATCCTCGAAATGGTGACGGAAAAATACCTCCTGCGCGGCGAGGCCGAGTGGACCGCGCGCCGCCGGGCCGTGACCACGCTCGACGAGATTCTCGGCCAGCTCGCCGCCGGCGAGGTGCGCGCGCTCGGCCGCTCCCTCACCGCCAACTTTTTCGGGCCGCTGCGGACGATCATCCCGTGGGTCAGCAACCTCTACACCGAGCGGCTCATCGAGCGCACGCGAGCGGCGTTCGGCGATGATTTCTGGGGCTTCTGGATGCTGGGCGGCATGTCGGGCGGCGGCATGGGCTTCATCTTTGCGCCGGCGCGCCGGCGCGAGGGACAGGAACGGCTGCAGGAGATCATGCTGACGGCCAAGCGCGAACTGCAGGCGGCGCTGCCCTTCGCGATGGACCCGGTGGTGTACGATTTCGCGATCAACGAGCACGGCTCCACCGCCGCGCTGCTCGCAGGCGCCGACGCGCTGCTGCCCGCCGGCTACTACCAGCTGACCGTGCCGCGCTGCCTGCGGCAGGAGGCGCGCCACCTCACGCCACGGGAGCGCGCGGACCTGCAGCAGTTCACCCAGGCGGCGCGCAGCCGGCCGGAGTTCGCCGCAGTGATGCCGTCGCTGCTCGACCGGATGCTGCCCTCGGCCACCGCGGCACCGGAGGCCGGCCGGCTCGACGAGCTGCTGGCCGAAAACGGCTTTGACCGTGCGCAGCACGAGCAGATCCGCGCCGACCTGCGCAACGGGCGCATCGGTCTCGCCATGAACCGCCTGCCGCCCAGCACCCGGATCGAGGACGTGCCCGCGGACGCGCTGTTCGATGCCGCGGCGGCCTCACAGGAATTCCGCCGGCAGGGCGAAGCCGCGCTGCGCGCCGGCGAGGTGGCCGTGGTGACCTATGCCGCGGGCGTGGGCAGCCGCTGGACGCAGGGCGCCGGCGTGGTGAAGGGGCTGCATCCGTTCGCCACCTTCGGCGGCGCTCACCGCAACTTCATCGAGGTTCATCTCGCCAAGACCCGGCGCACGGCGCGCGCCTTCGGCGGGGAGATTCCGCACGTCTTCACCACCAGCTACCTCACGCACACGCCCATCGAACGCTTCCTGCGCGAGACCGCCGGCGACGCGCTCGACCGCACCGTGTGGCTTTCGCCCGGCCGCTCCATCGGCCTGCGGCTCGTGCCGACGGTGCGCGACCTGCATTTCGCGTGGGAGGAGACGGCGCAGCAGAAGCTCGACGAGCAGCAGGAGAAGATGCGCGAGAGCGTGCGCACCGCGCTGGCGGCGTGGGCCCGCAACGCCGGCGAAGGCAGCGACTACACCGACAACCTGCCCGGGCAGTGCCTGCATCCCGTCGGCCACTGGTTCGAGATTCCCAACCTGCTCAAGAACGGCGTGCTCGCGCGTCTGCTCGCCGCGCGGCCCGGCCTGCGCACGCTGCTCGTGCACAACATCGACACGCTCGGCGCCACCGCCGATCCCGCGCTTCTCGGCTGGTTCCGCGCCGCGGGTGCCACGCTCGGCTGGGAGGTCATGGCCAAGCGCGTGGAGGACCACGGCGGCGGCCTGGCGCGCATCGACGGCCGGGTGCGGCTCGTCGAGGGGCTCGCCCTGCCGCGCGAGGAGGACGAGTTCGCGCTCACCTGGTACAGCACCAACACCTGCTGGGTGGACATCGACCGCCTGCTGACGCTCTTCGGACTGAGCCGCGGCGATCTGGCCAACCCGGAAAAGACCGCGACGGCCGTGCGCACCCTCGCCGCGCGCATGCCGACCTACGTCACGCTCAAGGATGTCAAGAAACGCTGGGGCCACGGCCAGGAGGACGTGTACCCCGTGGCGCAGTTCGAAAAACTCTGGGGCGACATGACCGCGCTGGCCGAATGCGCCAACGTCTTCGCCGCCGTGCCGCGCGCCCGCGGCCAGCAGCTCAAGGACCAGGCGCAGCTTGACATCTGGCAGCGCGACGGCTCCGCCGCCTACATCGAGACGCTCGGCGACTGGAAGCAGACTTGAGCCCTAGGTTTCCTGTCGCAGCACTTCGAGCGGCGGATGGTCGCAGGCGCCGCGGCTGGACAGCAGGCCCGTGGCAAGCGTCACCGCGGTCACGACCGCCACCGCGGTCAGCAGCAGCAACGGCGGCGCCACGAAATGCGTCTCGAAGACGAAGCGCATCAGCAGCCAGTTTGCGCCAATGGCCAGCACGCTGCCCGTGACCGCCGCCAGCATGCCGAGCACGCTGTACTCCACCAGCATGATTCGCTGCACCTGCCGCCGCGTCGCGCCGAGCGTGCGCAGCAGCACGTTTTCGCGCACCCGCTGGAAGCGGCCCGTGAGCACCGCTCCCGCCAGCACGATGATTCCCGTGACCGCCACGAACATCGCCATGAACCGCACCACGAGCGACACCTTGGCAAAGATGCCGTCGAAGGTCTGCAGCACGAGGCCGAGGTCGATGGCCGACACGTTGGGATAGGCGCGCACCACGGCCTGCTGCACCGCCGCCGAGTGGGCGGACGACCGCGCCCGCACGGCGAGCACATGGAACTTGGGCGCCGGCTCGAGCACGCCCTCGGGAAACACCACGAAAAAGTTCGGCTGCAGCCGCTGCCACTCCACGGCGCGCAGGCTCGCCACGCGCGTCCGGACCGGCACGCCCTGCACGTCAAAGGTGATCTCGTCGCCCAGCTGCACCTGCATCTCCTTCGCCAGGCCCTCCTCCAGCGAAACCGGCACGACCTCCGTGCCCGGCGCCACCCGGCCCACGAACGAGCCGGCGGTGACCCGCTCCGTGTCGGTGAGATGCCCGCGGTAGGTGGAGCGGTACTCGTGGCGCAGGGTCCACGCCGGAATGCGCAGCGCGCGGTCGCGCAGCACCTCGTCGACCGGCCGGCCCTTGAGCGCGCTGACGCGCATCGTGACGATGGGCGCCTCCTGCCGTTCCGGCGCGCCCGCGGTGCGCACGAGCGCCTCGAGGCCGGCGAGCTGGTCGTCCTGGATGTCGAAGAACAGCAGGTTGGGCCGGTCCTCGCCGGTCGAGCCGCGGAACTCCCGCAGGAGCGATTCGCGCGCGAGGTAGAGGGTGAGGACCAGGAACGTGCCGAGGCCGAGCGAGACGAGCAGCAGCACGGTGCGGTTGTTGGGCCGGTACAGGTTGGCCAACCCCTGCCGCCAGACATAGGGCAGCCGCCGCGGGCACCACCGGCGTGTGGCCCACGCGAGGAGCCGCGCCACGCCCGTGAGCACGCCGAAGCCCGCCGCCAGCGCCAGCGCGAAGCCCACGCCGCGCTGCCAGCGGTCGGTCTGCCACAGCGCGAAGCCGAGCACCGCCGCTCCGATAAGGGCATACAGCGCCCAGCGCAGCGGATCGCGGACGGGCGGTTCTTCGCCGAATCCCGAGCGCAGCGCCAGCAGCGGCGACACCCGGCGGATCGAGAGCAGCGGCAGCAGCGTGAACAGCAGGCAGATGACCAGCCCCGCCGCCATGCCGCCGGCCACCGCACGCCAGGACACGAAAACGTCCGCCTCGAACGGCAGGAAACTCCGGAACAACGCCGGCAGCGCCAGCTGCGCCGCAATGCCGAGCCCCGCGCCGAGTCCCGCGCCAAGGAGGCCGAGGCCCAGCCCCTGCACGAGGTAGATGGCAAAGCTCCGCCGCGCCGTCGCCCCGAGGCAGCGGAGCATGGCGATCGTCGCCACTTTCTGCTGGATGTAGACGTGGATCGCGCTCGCCACGCCGATCGCGCCCAGGAACAGCGCGATGAAACCCACCAAGCTCAGGAACGAATGCACGTTCTCCAGCGCGCGCCCGAGGTCGCGCTTGCGGTGCTCGACGGTGTCAAGGCCCAGCTGCAGCCCACGGAACCGTTCGCGCAGGTCGCGCACCAGCGCCTCGACGTCGAGTGACGGCGGGAACTTGAAGTAGGTCCGGTAGCGCACGAGGCTGCCCGCCTGCACGAGATGCGTCTGCTCCAGCGCGCGCAACGGGATGTAGACGCGCGGTGACAGCATCGCCACCGCGGGCGATTCGCCGGGGATTTTCTGCAGCGCGCCCGCGACGGTGAACGTCGCCTCGCCGATCCGGACCGGATCGCCCACGCTCACGCCGAACTGCGCGAGCAGCGTATCCTCAAGAATGGCATGGTCCCCTGCGCGCAGCTTCGCGAAAGCGCCGGCCGGCGCCGTGACCACCTCGCCGTAGAACGGGAACGCGCCCTCCAGCGCGCGCACCTGCACGATCCGGGTCTGTCCCCCGCGCGTCGGGAAGACGATCATCGACGAGAAGGCGGTCTCGCGCGACGATTCGCCGCCGAGGCCGGCCAGGTAGGCGCGCGCCTCGTCGGGCAGCTTCTGCCGCGAGGTCACGGCCAGATCCGCGCCGAGCAGGCCCTTGGACTGGTTTTCCACGGCCTGGCGGAGGTTGTCGCGGAACGAGCCGATGGCGACGAGGGCGGCGACGCCGAGCACGATCGAGAGCGAGAACAGCACCAGGCGCCGCCGGCTCGCCCGCGTGTCCCGCCAGGCCATTTTGAGGATGAAGTTCATCTTTTTACCACGGATCTCGCTGATAAACGCGGATTGGCGGTTGCTTCATCGGTGCCCATTCGCGGAATCCGTGGTCAAAACTTTTTCGTCGCTCGCCACGGCGCCGCCGCGCAAACGGATGATGCGTGAGCAGCGCCGCGCCAGCTCGTGGTTGTGCGTCACCAGCACCAGGGTGGTGCCGCGCTCGCGGTTGAGGCCGAAGACGAGATCCAGCATGACGCGCGCGTTGTCGTCGTCGAGGTTGCCGGTCGGTTCGTCGCAGAAGAGGATTTTCGGCCGGTTGATGAAGGCGCGCGCCAGGGCCACGCGCTGCTGCTCGCCGCCGGAGAGCTGCACCGGATAATGGTCGAGCCGGTCCTCGAGGCCCACGCGGGCCAGCAGGTCGCGCGCCCCGGCCTCGCCGCCGCCTGCCCTGAGCGTGGTCGAAGGGCGCAGTTCGAGCGGCACGAGGACGTTCTCGAGCGCGGTGAGCGTCGGGATGAGCTGGAAGCTCTGGAAGACGAAGCCCACGCAGTCGTTGCGCACGAGGGCGCGCTCGTCCTCGGTGAGACGGCCGAGTTCGGTGCCGTTGAGCGTGACCGTCCCTGCCGTCGGCTGGTCGAGCCCGGCGCAGAGTCCCAGCAGGGTNNCCCGCCGCCGTGGCGTAGGTCTTGGTGAGCCGCTCGACTTTCAGCATGATTTGGTCAGTCATGGGACAACCACTAAATACACAGAATGACACGAAAAGCAGCCATCCCGCACAAAAGGGCAAAACTGTTTGCTCAACGGGTCATACGACTGGCTGAACGGTCATTTTTCGTGGGCTTCGTGTCTTTCGTGTTTTCTCCTCTTCTGGCGGGAGCCGGGGAGGCCAAAATCCTGCTCTTCTTCGGCGACAGCCTGACCGCCGGCTACGGACTGGAGGATCCGTCGGCGCAGGCCTTTCCGGCGCTCATCCAGAAGAAACTCGATGATGCCGGGCTGCCCTGGCGCGTGGTCAACGCTGGCCTCAGCGGTGAAACCAGCGCCGGCGGACTCCGCCGCGTCGACTGGATCCTGCGCCAGCGCGTTGAGGTGTTTGTGCTCGAGCTGGGCGGCAACGACGGCCTGCGCGGACTGCCGCCCGAGACCACGCGCGCCAACCTGCAGGCGATCATCGACCGGGTGCGGGAAAAATCCCCCGCTACCAAGATCGTCCTCGCGGGCATCGCCGCGCCGCCCAACATGGGCGCGGATTTCACGCGCGCCTTCGCCGCCATCTTCCCCGAGCTCGCGGAGAAAAATGGCATGACACTCATCCCCTTTCTACTCGAAGGCGTCGGCGGCCGGCCCGAACTCAACCAGCCCGACGGCATTCATCCGAACGTCCAAGGCCACGCCATCGTGGCGGAGACGGTGTGGACGGAGCTGAAGCCCCTGTTGTGAAGCCCGCGGATTCCGCCGCGGCTGCTGCTACGCCTTCGACCGCTTTCTTTTCTTGGGCTGGGGGCTGACGCCCAGCCGGGGGTCGCGGCGTCTGGCCAGCGCGACGAGGCGTTCGGCCACGCGCTCAAAGCTGTCGGCGCTCTCCGGCAGATACAGCCACTTCGGCAGGATCGGATGCGGCGACAACTCGGGAAACTCCGCCAGCAGCGACGCGTGATGGACGCGGTCCGTGCAGGCCAGCACGCCGCGCCACGGCTCCTCCCCCGCCGTGAAGTACAGCGTCAGCTTGCCGTCGAGATAAGCCGCCTTGCCGCCGAACATCGGCCGCAGCACGAAAGTGGGATCATCCTCCAGCGGCTCCCACAGCCACTGGTACGGATGCACCCGCCTAGTCTTGCCCATCGGTTGCTCGCGCATGATTGGCGTCCTCGATTCAGCCGGCGTTATCCCGCACACCGTCGATGCCCTCAGCTGGTATCTCCTGGCTCAGATGGCTTCAAGTGTTGGTCAGGTTTTCTTCTCATTCGTCAGCGTGACGACAAAGACCGCTTCGTCACCTGACTTTCGTTTTACGGTAACGGTTTTCCCCTCAGCTTTCAAAAGAGTAAGACTCTCGATCACACGATCACCCTCGAGGATCTGCAGCTGCCCCCCTTCAATCCTCCATTGAAACACCGGGCCAGCGACCGGGCCGTTCTTCAGCCCGACCGTCGCAAGCACCACCCCATTCGCGCCGAAATCGTATACCGTGACCTTGTCACCGCTTACCAACTCGAAGCGATGTTCTGCCACCTGGTCCCGTTTCCACTCCATTGCCTCGCTGGCGGCCGCCAGCGACACCCACAACAGAGAGAAGAGACCAGCGATAACTGCGACGCGGAGTTTCATGAATTGGATGAAGAGTGTTGTCGAACTAAGCCGGGGTTGGCTTTGCGCGGAGGGCTCCGGCTTGAACCTTCGATTGAAGCCCAGTGTGCCAGCCGCCGGTTTTCAACCGGCAAATTCCCGGAGTTCGGCTTTTCGCGGCGGAGCTGCAACCAAATCCGACAGCGTCTCTCCTCACGCAACGGACACGAAGGTCGCAACGGTGGGGCAACGATTGAATCCCGTCTTTTCTTCGCAGCCTTGGCGGACTTTGCGTGAGGCGGGCTCGTCACCCCTGCGACGGCAGGATGGTTTCGGCTTGTTTCACCAGCGAGATGAACTCGCCGCGGTAGCCGCCTGCGTCGGTGCCCGTGCCTGACTCGGCCCAACGCAGCACCTCGGCCAGCGTCGCCGCGCCCTTGTGCGGCGAGTCGCGCAGCACCATGCCGAAGCCGGCCACCGCCGCCGCGAACTTGAAGTCTCCGCTTGCGTCGGCGAACGCCGCGTTTTTGTCGGTGAGCGGAAACACAAGCAGCCTGCTCGTGTCGCCGTCCGGCGCCTTGTAGCGGAGCTTCACGGTCAAAAGTTCGTTACTGCCTTCCTTGGCCTCTAGCTTCTGATTTCTGGCTTCTGGCTTCTCGTACTTCAGCGGATCAACGGTCGAGTCCGGCTTCCACTCCACGCCCGCGGGCACGACTTCGTAGAGGGCGGTCACGGTGTGGCCCGCGCCGATGTCGCCGGCGTCGATCTTGTCGTTGTTGAAGTCCTCCTTCTTGAGCAGGCGGTTCTCGTAGCCGATGAGGCGGTAGGCCTGCACCTTCGCGGGGTTAAACTCGACCTGCACCTTCACGTCCTTGGCGATGACGGCGAGCGTGCCATTGACCTGCTCGGCGAGCACCTTGCGGGCCTCGCGCGCCGAGTCGATGTAGGCGTAGGCGCCATTGCCCTTGTCGGCGAGCTGCTCGAGCGTGGCGTCCTTGTAGTTGCCCATGCCGAAGCCGAGCGCGGTAAGGAACACGCCGCTTTTCGCCTTCTCCTGGATCAGGCGCACGAGGTCGCCGCGGTCGGTCACGCCCATGTTGAAATCGCCGTCGGTGGAAAGGATCACGCGGTTGACGCCGCCGGCGATGAAGTTGGCCTTGGCGACGTCGTACGCGAGCTGGATGCCCATGGCGCCGTTGGTCGTGCCCCCGGCGTGGAGGCGGTCGAGCACGTCGAGGATCTCCTGCTTGTGGCTCATGGGCGTGGAGGGCAGCGCGAGTCCGGATGCGCCGGCGTAGACCGCGATGGCCACGTGGTCCTCGGGCTTGAGCTTCTCGACGAGCATCCGCAGCGACTCCTGCACGAGCGGGAGCTTGTTGGGTTCGTTCATCGAGCCCGAGACGTCGACCAGGAAGACCAGGTTGGCGGCGGGGCGGTCGGCGGTGGAGAGTTCGCGGCCCTTCAGGCCGATGCGCACGAGCCGGTGCGTCGGCGCCCACGGCGCGGCGGCCACCTCCAGCGAGGCGGCGAAGGGCGCGGGATCGGCGGCGCGCGGCGCGGCGTAGTCGTAGCTGAAATAGTTGACCAGCTCCTCGATGCGCACGGCGTCGCGCGGCGGGCGACGGCCGCCGAGCAGGAAGCGCCGCACGTTGGAGTAGCTGGCGGTGTCGACGTCGACGGAGAAGGTCGAGAGCGGGTTCTGCGCGGCGGCGAGGAAATCGTTGTCGGCGACGTAGTCGTAGGCCTCGGTGTTGAACGGCTGACCAGTGCTGCGCTGTGGCACAGGCTCAAGTGCTGCCGGCATGGCAGGTTCACCGACGGCCCTTTGCCGCGCGCCGTAAGTGAACCCGCTTGAAGATGGTTTCCCGGCAGGTGCATTGGAGAAATCAGCCAACGCCGTATTAAGACGGCTGCCGGCCAGCGTATTCACGGCAAAGTAGCCTCTGTCCTCCGCCGCCTTCACGACGAAAGGCTGCAGCTTGACGATCCCTTCTTCCGCGTCCTTGGCACCGCCGGCAATTCTGCCGGTCGCAGCCACCGCCGCGGCCGGGGGCGGATTGGGGATCACCACGCCGAGCTGATCCGCCGTCGTGGCCGACGTCGGCTGCGTCTGGCTTTTGCCCTCCGCCTCCGCTTTTGGAAACTGAATATCGATGCGGTTGGAGGGCAGCGCCACACCCACGGGCGCTTCCGCGACCACGGGCTTTTTTTCGGCCATCTGTCCCGCGAGCGCCGTAGCCTTTTGTTTCGCGTCCTTCTCCGCCAGCGGCAGCTCGCGCAGGGCAATGATGACGGCGAAACACGCCGCGGCCGCGAACGCAGCCACGGTCCAGTAGGGAAAACGGAAGATCCGGGACGGACGGACGGGGTGATAAGACCCGAGGGTTACGGGCGCGGATTCCGGCAGCGGTTCGGCGGCGAGCGCGGCGGTCAGCCGGCCGGCAGTGGCGCGGATTTCCTCCACGGCGGCCTGCAGCGCCGGGTCGGCGGCCACCGCCGCCGCGACCTGCGCGCGTTCATCATCTGCCAGCTCGCCCAGGGCGTAGGCGGTCAGGCGCGGATCATCGGAAAAAATCTTTGGGTCGTTCATTGTTCGGTTCTCGTTTGGTTGGGTGTCTGCTGTTCGATGCCCGCCGGCACTTTCACGCTCACTTTTCACCTCGTCTCCGCCGCCCACTCGTGCCGCAGCGTCTTGATGGCGGTGTGGATCAGAAAACCCACGTTGCCCATCGAGAGCGATGTGATGCGGCTGATTTCCCGGTAGCTGAAGCCGTTTTGGAACTTCAGGCGGATGACCTCCTGCTGGTTGGGCGGCAGGCGGTCGATGAGGCGCACGATGGCGGTATGCGTCTCCTCGGCCTCGAGGGCGGCGCCGGGCCGCGGCTCGGCGGCCACGACCCGCTCGGCCGCGCCTTCGTCGAATTGCTTCATGCGGCCCTCCTTGCGGTTGATGTCGAACGCGCGGTTGCGGCACACCGTGAAGAGCCATTCGGCCAGGTGGCTGTCGACCGTGGCGGGCGGCTGGGCCATGAGACGGACGAACGTGTCCTGCACCACGTCGCGCGCCCGGTCGGGATCGTTGACCAGACGCGTGGCGTAACGCAGGAGCGGAGCCTGGTATTGCCCGACGGCGGTGCGCACAAACGCGGCATTTTCATGGGAGCGGGCGGACGGTGATGGGTCCGGATTCACGGGCGGTTGACTCCTCATATCACGCGCGGGCGGTGCATTTCTTAGAAACAATCGGTCCGGAAAGGTTCTGCGCGGGCCGCGGCGGGGCCGCGACCTCAAAAACAGCCCTTGGCGGAAGGCGCGCCCCGTGCTTCATTGCGCGCGGTCATGATGCGCCCTTCCCGACGGCTCCTTCGCCTCGCGTTGCGGTCCGCCGCCGTCAGCCTGCTGGCGGCCGGCTGCGCCCGCCGTGAAACGCCGGCCGAAGCCGGCATCCGCGAACAGGTGCTGCACCTCGGCAACGGTTCCGAGCCGCGCGACCTCGATCCGCACGTCGTCGTCTCGTTCAACGACTTCAACATTGTGTTGGCGCTGTTTGAGGGCCTGACCGGCATCGATGAACGGACGTCCCAGCCCGTGCCGGCCCTCGCCGAGCGCTGGGAAACCTCCGCTGACGGACTGGTCTGGCGGTTTCACTTGCGGCCCGACGCCCGCTGGAGCAACGGCGACGCGCTCACCGCACAGGATTGCGTCTTTGGAATTCACCGCGCCCTGTCGCCGCAGCTCGCCTCGGAGTACGCCTATGTGCTCTACCCGCTGAAAAACGCCGAGGCCTTCAACGCCGGACGGGTAACCGACTTCTCACAGGTCGGCGTGCGCGCCATCGATGACTACACGCTTGAGTTCACGCTCGAGCGGCCCGCGCCCTACCTCGCCTCGGCGGCCACGCTGCCCGCGTGGTTCCCGGTGCACCGCGCCAGCATTGAGAAACTCGGCCGGTTCGACGACCGCGCCGTGCCGTGGACGCGACCGGAGAACATGGTCTGCAACGGGCCGTTCATCCTGAAGGAATGGACGCCCGGCAGCCGCGTCGTCGTGGTGCGCAATCCACATTACTGGGACGCGCGCCACGTGCGGCTGAACGGCATGGTCTTCTATCCGATCGAGAACGCCTCCACGCAGGAGGCCGCCTTCCGCGCCGGGCAGCTGCACCTCACCTCCGACGTGCCGCTGTCGAAGATCGCCGCCTACCGCCGGGACCATCCCGCGGTCCTGCGGATCGATCCGTTTCTCGACACCGCGTTCCTGCGTCTCAACGTCCGGCGGGCGCCCTTCACCGACCGGCGCGTGCGCCAGGCGCTCGCCCGCGCGATCGACCGCAGCGCGCTGGTGCGCGACGTGGCGCTCGGCGGCCAGCAACCCGCGCATTGCCTGACGCCGCCCGACACCGCCGGCTACACCGCCCGCGCCGCGATCCCCGACGATTTCGACGCCGCCCGCCGGCTGCTCGCGGAGGCGGGTTATCCCGGCGGCCGCGGATTTCCGAAAGTCGAGATCCAGTTCGCCACCCTGGAACTCAACCAGCGGCTGCTCGAGGCCGTGCAACAGATGTGGCGGCGCGAACTCGGCATTGAGGTCGCCCTCGCCAACAAGGAGCAGCGCGTGTGGCTCAATGACGAGCGTCAGCTCAACTACGACATTTCCTACGCCCATTGGATCGGCGATTACGTCGACCCGAGCACCTACCTCGAGCTGTTCACGGCGGATGGCGGCAACAACTCCACCGGCTGGGCCAGCCCCGACTACGACCGGCTGGTCCGGGCGGCGGGCGCGGAGCAGGATCCCCCGCGCCGTAACGAGCTCTACCAGCGGGCCGAGGCGATCCTCATGGACGAGGCGCCCGTCGTGCCGGTTTTCTTCGGTACGCGCGTCTTCCTCTGCCACCCGGCGGTGAAAAACTGGCATCCGGCGCTGCTCGGCATCCACCAGTACAAAAACGTATATCTGGAGAAGTAAGGCAGGGCGCCATCGCACACCACTCGCTCTGCGCCCTTGTGCCGCCCGGGTTTGACCGTCATCCTTCCGCGCATGGGCCGTCCCTTGCGCCTTTCCTCGTTCGGTCTCCTTCTTCTCTTATTCCTGCCTGCCTCTGTCCGCGCCGCCGGTCCGGAAATCGTGCGGGTGTTCACCGGCTGGCGCGACGCCGCGTCGTTCCAGCGCGTGACCGAGTACCTCGACGGAAAGGAGAACACCGGCGGCATCATCGTGCTGCGCACGCAGCCCGGCGCGCGCGCCGGCTTCTACTGGCTCGTCCGGCTGAAGAACGACGACGCGCCGCTGGCGGGCGCGAAATTAGAATTGCAGGTCGTCACGCCGACTTCGCCCGAGGCGAAGACGTTCACCTTCCCGGCCGACGTTCCCGTCGGCAGCCCCCTCTACCAGCTCGGCCTTACCGGCATTGACTGGCCGGACGCAAAAGCCCGGCCGGCGGCGTGGCAGCTGCGTCTGCTCGCGGCCGACGGCAAAACGCTGATCGCGAAGGAAAGCTTCCTCTGGGAACTGCCGGGAAAACCGTAGACCCGGGGTCAGGGTTCAATATTCAACGCTCAGTGTTGATGTCTTCGTTGACGGCGACCGGAGCGGGCAGTTTGCGCCTGACCTGGAACCCGGCACTCCGAACCTGCACGGAGCGCGCGCCGTCCTACACGCCCCGCGACACGACGCTGCCGAATATGGCGAAGAAGTGGCAGACGCTGCCGGCGAGCACGAACAGGTGCCACACCGCGTGGTGATAGGGCAGGCGCTTCCACATGTAGAACAGCGTGCCCGTCGTGTAGGCCGCGCCGCCGGCGAACAGCATCATCAGGCTGCCGTGCGGCAGCGCCGCCACCAGCGGCTTGAAGGCGGCGAGCGCGAGCCAGCCCATGAAAAGGTAGATGAGCGTCGACAGGAGGCGGAACCGCCCCGTGAAAAACAGCTTCAGCACGATGCCCGCCGCCGCCAGCGCCCAGACCACGCCGAACAGGCTCCAGCCCCACGGCCCGCGCAGGCTGACCAGCAGCAACGGCGTGTAGGTGCCCGCAATCAGCAGGAAGATCGCCGCGTGGTCGAACACGCGCAGCCACCGTTTCGCCCGGGGCGCCCGCAGCGCGTGATAAAGGGTCGAGGCCGCGTAGAGCAGCACGAGCGATGCGCCGAACACCGCGCAGCCCACCACCGTCCACGCGTCGCCGTGCAGCGCCGCCAGCGTCACCAGCACGCTCAGGCCCGCAACGCTCAAGACCAGGCCGAGGCCGTGCGTCAGGCTGTTGGCGATCTCTTCGCCGCGGGTGTAGGTGATGGTTTGCATGCGGGGCACGATACGTGAATGACCCGGAATCGCGACCCATGTTCGCCCTAAAATCAAGCTTTGCTTCCGCCATTGCCCCGAAGGCCGGGATCCGTCGTCATGGTGCGCAGCTCATCGCCATGCCTTCGTTTCTCGTCTGGTCTGACTGGCAGCCGCTCGCCCTGAGTTCATCGAACGGGCTCGCCTTGCCCGAGATGCCTACGCCCGCCGTGCTCACCGAAGTGCTCGACGGCGGCCAGGCCTTCCGCTGGGCCCGCACGCCGGACGGCGTCTGGCAGGGCGGGTGGTCCGACTGCGTGGCGCGGCTCAAGCCGTCCGAGCAGGGCGGCCTGTTGTGGTCCGCGCCGCAGACCCTCGCCGACGCGGTCGCGCACAAGCTGCCGCAATATTTCGCGGCGTCGGTCAGCTTCGCCCAGCTGACCGCCGCCCTGCCCTGGCGGAGCGATCCGCACCTGGCGCGCTGCTGCGAGGCGTTTCGCGGCCTGCGTCTATTGCGGCAGCCGCTGGGCGAGACGCTGCTCTGCTTTCTCTGCAGCGCCACCAAGCAGATCGTCCAGATCCGGCAGATGGTCGAGCTGCTGGCCCGGCGGCACGGCCGCGCCATCGTGTCGGGCATCCACCGCCTGCCCACGTGGGCCGAGCTCGCCACGGTGCGCGAGGAGGACCTGCGGGCCTGCCTGCTCGGTTTCCGCGCGCGCTACGTGCAACAGTCCGCCCGGTTCCTCGCCGAGCGGACGGACTGGCTGGATCAGGTGGAGAAGCTGCCTTACGCCGAGGCCAAGGAGCGGCTGCGCGAACTGCCCGGCGTGGGCGAGAAAGTGGCCGACTGCGTGCTGCTGTTCGGCGCGGGCCGGCTCGAGGCGTTTCCGGTCGACGTCTGGATCATCAAGGCCATGGAGACGCGCTATGGCCTGGACGGCTGGACGCCGCAGCAGATCGCGCATTTCGGCCGGGTTCATTTCGGGCCGTATGCCGGCCTGGCGCAGCAATACCTGTTTGCATGGGAACGCCGCTTCGGGAAGCAGACGGTGGAACCCGACCTCCGGGCGGGTTGACCTCCCCGCCTGCCGGGGCCTCCTCGCCAAAACTTTAGAGCCCCGAAGCGGCGGGCTCCACCTTGCTCCGTTTCACCAGCCGCCACGGAAAAAAGTAGACGGCATACACGACCGCGTAGACGAAAAAGTTCTCCAGCCGGGCGAAGTGGGCGAACGCGAAGAAAAAGATCAGCAGGTGCATGCGCACGACGTTCTTGTAAGGCGTCATGAAGTCATCGCCGAATCTCTTCGCTGCCGGCCCGCCCGCAGTCCGGGCCAGGGGGCCCACCAGCAGCGGCGCCGGCCGCCGGAACGCTCCGCGCTCGGCCACCGCCGCGACGAGCACGAAGGGCCAGTACGCGCGCAGGACGTGCAGGTAGAGCGACTGTGACGGAAAACTCCGGGCAGGGGCATCGAACACCGGGAAAAAGACGTTGAGGAAGATGGAATGCACGAAATGGAACATGCCGAAGTGCACCGTGAAGAACGCCAGCAGGAAAAGCCCGCCAAACAGCACAGCTCCGCCGAGGGCCGTCCGGGCCAGGGGTGACGCGCCGTTGGCCGCGATCCCACGCTCAATCAACAGCATCGGCCCGAAGATTTTCCACACGATCATGGCGTAACCGACGAGCAGGCTTGAAAGCCACAGGCCCCACACGAGGTCGCGCACCTGCCACTTGAGCCACCACGCCAGGGCCAGCCCTCCGGCGAGGGCCAGCGCGTCGGGCCAGGCGGAAAGCCAGGACGCCGGCGCCGGGGTGGAAGTCGCGGACGGAGGATTGCTTCCGGTATCCATGCGGGAGTTTCCGACGCTACGGGAAATCCGCGGCCCAACGCAAACCCGCCGTGCAGTGGCGCCAGCGATCCGCAAGAACGGTCCGGCGGCAAATCCGTGCCGTAGCTTTCGCAACATAGTATTAGGAAACCCGTCTTCGTTTCCGCTGCGCGAAACTCCGACGAGGCCCGAAGGTCCGCCTCCGCTCGGTGAGCTACGGCGAGACACCTCGCCGCAGCTTTTGCCCTGCAAAAGCGCAGGCGGGTGGTGCCCGGGGCCGGACTCGAACCGACAAGCCTTTCGGCAAGGGCTTCTAAGACCCTCGTGTCTGCCAATTCCACCACCCGGGCGTTGGGATTGCGGATGGCAGATTTCGGCTACCGGATAGCCCAAGGCAAGGCCGAAACCCTGTCCGGTATCCGGTCCGCCGCCATGGCGACGGTGGGCCTCCGCTGGCCGAAATCAGCCGCCGTTGGCGGTGGCGCCCGCCCGTTCGCGGTTGAGCCAGACTTTGCACACGCTCTTCATGCGCGTGAGAATGTAATAGACGGTCTGGCTGCGCACCCGCACGAGCTGGCCGCCGACAATCTTCGGCACGAAGTCCTGCGGCACGTCCATGACCTCCTCGGGCGCGGCGCCGTCCAAGCCCTGGCAGAGGATGGCGGTCATCGCCTTGGTGAGCGTCTGCACGTGCGGGCCGAGGGAGATGCGGAAGTGCGCCCGTCGGCCGGCATCGATCTGCAGAAACACTCCGACGGTGTCGGTGCACTCCTCGTCCTTGCGCACGTCCTCAAGATCGAAGACCTCGCCGGGCTGCGGCGCGCAGCGGGGCGCGCCGTCCGCGTAGGCGATGAGGTTCTCGCGCTTCTCCTCGTCGGAAAGCGCGTCAAAGAGGTCCACAATCCCGGCAAGATTGGCAGGATACCTCATATTGCGGATGGCGGATAGCGGATTTCGGAAAGCCCCAGGCAAAGCGCCCTCAAACCCTTTCCGGTTTCCGGTATCCGAATTCCAAAATCGTCACGCGCCCTTTTCGATCGGCGCGCGCACCCGGTTGCCCCATTCGGTCCACGAGCCGTCGTAGTTGCGCACCCGGGTGTAGCCGAGCAGATAGGTGAGCACGAACCAGGTGTGGCTGGAGCGCTCGCCGATGCGGCAGTAGGCGATGATGTCGGCGTCGGGCTTGAGGCCGAGGTTCTCGGTGTAGATTTTTTTCAGCTCGTCGTAGGTCTTGAACGTGCCGTCGTCGTTGGCCGCAGTCTTCCACGGCACGCCCTTCGCCCCGGGCACGTGCCCGCCGCGCAGCACGCCCTCCTGCGGATACTCGGGCATGTGCGTGATCTCCCCACGAAACTCGCCCGGCGAGCGCACGTCGATCAACGGCTTCTTCGCCTGCATGTGCGCGAGGGTATCCTCATAAAAAGCGCGAATTTCCTGGTCGTGGCGCTTGGACGGCACGGGGTATTGGGTGTGCGGGTGGCTCGATTTCTCCCGCGTCAGGGGTCGTCCTTCGCTGCGCCACTTGTCACGGCCGCCATCGAGTAGCTTCACCCTGGTGTGGCCGTAGAGGCGGAAAACCCACAGCGCGTAGGCCGCCCACCAGTTGGATTTGTCGCCGTAAAAGATGACGGTGGTGTCCGGCGTGATGCCGTTTTTTGAGCACACCGCGGCGAAGGCTTCGTGAGGGACGTAGTCGCGCACGGTGTTGTCCTGCAGGTCGCCGCGCCAGTCGATGTGCACGGCGCCGGGAATGTGGCCGGTGTCGTAGAGCAGGACGTCCTCGTTGCTCTCGACGATGCGGATGCCGGGATCGGTGAGGTGGGCCTGGAGCCAGTCGCCGTCGACGAGGGCCTCCGGGTGGGCATATTGGGCAAACTTCGGGTTCATGGCGGGTTCGTTGAAAACCGGGTCGCTAACTGGAGCAAGTAACCCGGCTTGACCCGCGTTGCAACTGACCGACCCAAAATATGACACGATGACGGCGCCGAAAAACCGTGCCCCATCCGCAGCGCCTGACGCGCACCGATCTCGTCAGAATCAATGCAGGGCCACGCCCAGCCGGTCGCCCATTTTTGCGTAAGTCTCGCGGTGCTGCGCGCTTTGTTCGACGAGATCGGCATCGAACCGGATGCGGTCGCGGGCGAACAGCGTGATGACGCAGGAACCGCCGAAAGCGAACAGACCCTTCTCCTCGCCCTTGGCAACGTCGCGTCCGGGAATGAACGTCTGCCGGATGCGGCCCACGGCCGTCGCGCCGATCTCGACCATCGCCACCGTGCCGAACCGGGGTGACTCCATGAGCGTCACCATGCGCCGGTTTTCAACGAGGTGGTGGAGGTTGCGGCGCAGCGCGACCGGATGGACCGAATAAAGCCAGCCGTTGATGAACTGCGGCTCACCCGCCTTGCCGCCGACGGGAAAATGAAACCGGTGGTAGTCCATCGGCGCGAGGCGCGAGATGAGCATCGCGCCGCCGGCAAAGCGCGAGGCCAGCACCTGCTGCTCCGGGGGCAGTTGCGCTTCGCCGAACAGTTCGGCGAGCGTGAACTTCGCGCCCTTGACGTAGAAGCCGTCGGCGTTGTCGACATCGGGGAACACGAGGTGACGTCCGTCCGCCGGCAGCACCGCCACCCGCGCGTCCGGCGCGACGGGCCGCGCCGCCGGCTTGAGCGCGCGGCAGAAAAACTCGTTGAAGGTCTTGAACGCAAAGGCCGACTTGGCGAACTCGTCGACGTCGAGATTGTACGCGACGATGAACGGCAGGATCTTGAACGAGCTGACGCGCTTGTTCATCTGCCAGCCGTAGACGTGCGAATAGACCGCCCGCCGCACCACGAGCCACAGCGCCAGCCGCCCGACCGGGTTTTCGTAGGTCCAACGCAGCCAGCGCCCGCCGTAGATTTGCTCGGTTTCGACGGTCTTTTTAGTGCGGTGCCAGTAACGGGTCGGTTCGGAGGGCATGCGGAATGAATCTCACGCAAAGACGCCGGGACGCAAAGAAGAAAGGACCCGCTTCGGTGCCTGCTCCCGCCGGTCCGCCCGCGCCTAGGCCATCACCAGCTCGTCGCCCTTGACTTTGAAGGTGACGGTGGAGTTCTCGGCCACCTCGCCGGCAATGAGCGCGCGGGCCAGCCGGGTCTCGAGCTGGCGCTGCAGGAACCGCTTGAGCGGCCGCGCGCCATACACCGGATCGTAGCCTTTCTCCGCCGCCCACTCCTTCGCCTTCGCGTCGAGCTTCACGGTCACGCGCCGGTCGGCGAGGCGCCGGTTCAGGTCGGCCAGCAGCAGGTCGACGATCTTCGTGATCTCGTCGAGCGTGAGCGGCTTGAAGAGGATGGTCTCGTCGATCCGGTTGAGAAATTCCGGACGGAACGCGCGGCGCACCTCGGTCATCACGCTTTCGCGCACGCTCTCGGGAATCGTGTCACCCGTCACGCCCTCCAGCAGGAAGCGGTTGCCGAGGTTGGACGTCATGATGATGACGGTGTTCTTGAAATCGACGGTGCGGCCCTGCGCGTCGGTGATGCGCCCGTCGTCGAGCACCTGCAGCAGCACGTTGAACACATCCGGGTGCGCCTTTTCGACCTCGTCGAAGAGAATGACCGAATAGGGCTTGCGGCGCACGGCCTCGGTGAGCTGGCCGCCCTCGTCGTAGCCGACATAGCCCGGCGGCGCGCCGAGGAGCCGCGAGACCGCGTGCTTCTCCATGTACTCCGACATGTCGATGCGGATGAGCGCGGCCTCCGAATCGAAGAGCGACTCGGCCAGCGTCTTGGCCAGCTCGGTCTTGCCCACGCCCGTCGGGCCGAGAAACAAAAAGCTGCCGATGGGCCGGCGCGGATCCTTGATGCCGGACCGTGCGCGAAGGATGGCCTCGGCCACGAGCTGCACGGCCTCGTCCTGGCCGATGACGCGCTGATGCAGCACCTCGTCGAGGCGCAGCAGCTTGTCCTTTTCGCCCTCCATGAGCCGGGTCACGGGAATGCCCGTCCACTTGGCGACGACCTCGGCGATCTCCTCCTGCGAGACCTCCTCCTTCAACAGCGCCCGTTCGCTGCCCTTTTTCTCCAGGGCGGCGAGTTCGCGCTCCAGCTGCGGCAGGCGGCCGTGGCGGAGTTCGGCGAGCTGGTTGAGGTCATAGGCGCGCTCGGCGCGCTCCATCTCAAGTTTCACCCGCTCGATCTCCTCGCGCACCTTCCGCACCTTCCCGACGGCCTTCTTCTCGCCCTCCCAGCGCGCCCTGAGCGCCCCGGCCTGCTCGCGCAGGTCGGCGAGCTCCTTGCGCAGCGTCTCGAGCCGCCGCCGGCTGGCCTCGTCCTTCTCCTTCTTCAGCGCGGCCTCCTCGATCTCGAGCTGGAGCACGCGTCGCGTGAGCTCGTCGAGCCCGGCCGGCATCGTGTCCATCTCGGTGCGGATCATCGCGCACGCCTCGTCGACGAGGTCGATGGCCTTGTCGGGCAGGAAACGGTCGGAAATGTAGCGGTTGGACAGGACGACGGCGCTGACGAGCGCGTTGTCCTGGATGCGCACGCCGTGGTGCACCTCAAAGCGCTCGCGCAGGCCGCGCAGGATCGAGATGGCGTCTTCGACGCTCGGCTGGTCGACCAGCACGGGCTGGAAGCGGCGCTCGAGCGCGGCGTCCTTCTCAAGGTGCCGGCGGTATTCGTCGAGCGTGGTGGCGCCGATGCAGTGCAGCTCGCCGCGGGCGAGCATGGGCTTGAGCATGTTGCCGGCATCGATGGCGCCCTCGGCCTTGCCGGCGCCGACAATGGTGTGCAGTTCGTCGATGAACAGGAGGATGCGGCCGTTGCTCTGCTTGATCTCGTTGAGCACGGCCTTCAGGCGTTCCTCGAATTCGCCGCGGTACTTGGCGCCGGCCAGCAGCGCCCCCATGTCGAGGGCGAAGATGGTTTTGTCCTTGAGCCCCTCGGGCACGTCGCCGCGCAGGATGCGCTGCGCCAGGCCCTCGACAATGGCGGTCTTGCCCACGCCCGGCTCCCCGATGAGCACGGGGTTGTTCTTGGTCTTGCGCGACAGGATGCGGATGGTGCGGCGGATCTCGTCGTCGCGGCCGATGACCGGNNGCCTTCAGCACCTTGGCGCGGTCGAGGCCGAAGCTTTTGAAATACTTTTTCAACCCCTCGGGCCTGGCCACGTCGACGAGGCCGAGCAACAGGTGCTCGGTGCTGACGTACTCGTCCTTGAGCTTTGCCGCCGCCTCCTCGGCGTGGGTGAACACCTCGTTGACGGCCTGAGTGACGTAGATCTTGGACACATCGACGCTGCCGGAAACCTTGGGCAGGCGGTCGAGCTCGCGCTCGACCGCGAGTTGCAGGGCGCTGACGGTCAGGCCGAGTTTCTCCACCAGCGCCGGCACGATGCCGCCCTCCTGCCCGAGCAACGCCGCGAGCAGGTGCCAGGTGTCCACCTCGTTGTTGGAACGACGGCGGGCCTGGTTCTGCGCCTCGGCGACGACCTGGCGCGACATGACGGTGAGCCGGTTGGAATCCATGGGCTTATCCCGCGCATGCCGCGCGCCAAACCGCCCCAGAGGGAGATCTCCCGGGCCGGTGTGTCAGCAGCGGGACACGTTGGCCGCCGGCGGGACGCCCCGGCGCAGGCGGGGGTGATGACCGGCCGGTTGCTCTCCAGGCATGATGATCCCAGGCGGCGTCCGTTAGGGACCGCCCCTGGGTCCGGCAGTCACCGCCCATGCTTCCAACGCGCCGCTCAAAAGACTGCGGAAGGCGACAGCAATGAAAAGCCCACGGGCGACGCGGCTGTCCAGAAAAGTTATTACATCCCCTATGCATACACTTTTCTTATCCATCGCGCCGACCGTGGGCTAATTGGTCGGAAAGATTGCGCGCTCAAACAACACTGCCGGGCCACGGGCATCCGTGCCCAGCGTTACCGTACTACTGTGCAGAAATCGGCGGCTGTCCAGAGAACTTTCATCGGCTTTCCGTCTTTACGCCGCCTTCATAATTCATAGCGGAGGCCAAGGGAGAGGAGCCAGCGCGGTTCGAGCTGCAGGCCGTTGACCCGCTGGTAGAGCGGCAGCTGTACGAAGGTGAACGCGTGCAGGCGGTGCCCCAGGTCGGCCGTCATGCCCGGACTGACATAGATCATCGTGCCGCCGCTGTTGGCCCGGTCGGCGTTGACGCCAGACTCGCGGCCGTCCCAGCGGACGTTGAGCTGCACCTGCGGCGTCAGCCATCCCGTGGTCAGGAAACGTACCCCGCCATTAAGGGTGAGGCTGGCGGCCGGGCGAAACCCGTCTTTGGAAGCGAGCGGCTGGTCGAGCATGACCTGGGCAAAGCAGCCGAGGGAGTCGAGCGGCCGGGTGAAACAGGAAGCTCCGGCGAGAACATCGGTGGTGCCCGTGCCGAGCTGCAGCCCGCGATCCAGCGGGGCGCCGGCCTGGGGCCCGGTGGCGAAATTCTGGTCAAACCGGCCGGTCGGCAGCTTCAGGCCGAATTGCAGGCCGTAGCTGTCTTGCAGGCCGAAATGTTGGTAACGCCCGAGCAGCCGCACATCGCTCACGCCGCTGGCTTGCGAGGTCGACACCGCCACGTCGCCGGCCGCGACCGTGCTGTGATAACGATCGTACCAAGGCAGCTGGATTGTCACACCCCAGACGGGACTCCCGACGTAATCCAGATCGAGCCAGACGTTCCGATTCAACGTGCCCTGCTGGATTTCCTGGTTATTGGGAAAGGTGAACGCCGGGCGATCCGCGCCCTGCGTGCCGCTGCGCAGGTCGGACTGCTCGTAGTATTCGTAGCGCACATCGGCCTGCAGGCCGGGCATCATGCTGTAGCCCTGCGCCGCCCAGTCGGAGCTGAGGGAGCAGCCGCAGACCGAACATCCGAAGCCGGTGGCAGCGCCCGCCATGACCGCCAGGGCGATGACCAGTAATTGGGCAAGTGCCCTGGATGATCTTCGCGAAAACCAAATCAGACCTGGGAGGAGAAGGGATCTCATGGACGACCAAGCCGCACCAGTGCGCCTTTGCCCGCCGAAGGCAAACGGGCGGGGCGAATATCCGGGCGCGACCGGCGACGAAGGGTGGAAAACGCCGGCGGCTATTTCTTCAAGTGCTGCACAATGTGGGTCAGCGTCTGCTTGGCGTCGCCGAGCACCATCATCGTCTTCGGATCGTAGAACAGCTCGTTGTCCTCGCCGGCGAAACCGGCACCCATGCTGCGTTTGAGAATGATGACGTGCCGCGCCTGGTCGGCGTTGAGGATGGGCATGCCGTAGAGCGGGCTGTGCTTCTTGTGGCGCGCGGCGGGGTTGATGACGTCGTTGGCGCCCACCACCACGACGACGTCGGTGTTCTGGAAGTCGTCGTTGATGTGGTCCATCTCGAACAACATCTCGTAGGGCACGCCGGCCTCGGCGAGCAGCACGTTCATGTGGCCGGGCATGCGGCCCGCCACCGGATGGATGGCGTAGCGCACGGTCGCGCCGCGGCTGACGAGGAGTTCCGTCATCTCGTGCACGATGTGCTGCGCCTGCGCCACGGCCATGCCGTAGCCGGGNNGCCGGGGCCGCGCCGACCGCGCCGAAGAGCACGTTGGCGAACGAGCGGTTCATGGCGCGGCTCATGAGGATCGAGAGGAAGAAGCCGCTGGTGCCGTCGAGCGAGCCGGCGATGATGAGCACCTTGTTGTCGATGGCGATGCCCGTGGCAGCCGCGGCGAGGCCGGCGTAGGAGTTGAGCAGTGAGATGACCACCGGCATGTCGGCGCCGCCGATCGGCATGACGAGGAGCACGCCGACGACGAAGCCGAGCGCCATCATCGTATAGAACACCCACGCGGCATTAGGCTCATACAGCAGGTAGAGGAAGAGGACGATGGTGGTGAAGAACAGCGCGACGTTGAAGATGTTCTGGCCCCGGTGGGTGATGGGGGCGCCCCGGATCAGCCCCTGCAGCTTGCCGAAGGCCATCAGCGAGCCGGTGACGGTCAGCGCGCCGAACAGCACCTCGAAGCCGAGGGCCGTCATGCGCAGCCGGCCGAGGCCCTCGCCGCCGTACTCGAGGTACTTGAAACAGCCGACGAGCACGGCCGCCAGCGCGCCGAACGAGTGCGAGAGCGCGATGCGTTGCGGCATCGCGGTCATCGGCATGAAGACCGCCATGAGCGTGCCAATCGCCGAGCCCACGGCCGCGCCGACGAGGATGTAGGTCCACGTGAGGATCTGCGTGTAGAGCAGTGTGCCGACGACGGCCAGCGCCATGCCGATCTCGGCCATGAACATGCCCCGGCGCGCGGTGGCGGGCGAGCTGAGCGCCCGCAGGCCGAGGACGAACAGGACCGCGGCCGCGAGATAGGTCCACTCGGAAATGACGATGTTGATGTCGGTGCTCATTTCCGCACCCCCCGGTCCTTTTTCTTGAACATCTTCAGCATGCGGTCGGTGATCAAGAAGCCGCCGACGACGTTGATGCTCGCGGCGCAGACCGCGATCATGCCGAGGATGGAGCTGGTCAGGCTGTACTGGCCGCTGGCGGCCACCAGCGAGCCGACCAGTGAAATGCCCGAGATGGCATTCGTGGCCGACATCAGCGGCGTGTGCAGCGTGGGCGACACGCGGCCGATGACTTCAAAGCCGAGAAAGCCGGCCAGTACCAGGATGAACAGGTAGAACATCAGTCTGCTGAAATCCATCGGGGCCAGCGTGTGGGTGACGTGCTGGGCCGCGTCGGCGGTGGCGAAGAGCAGGGGCGTCATGGGCGTCCTTGAACGTTGCTGAGAAACTTGCGCACGGTTTCGTTGACCACCTCGCCCCCGCGGGTCAGGCACGCGCCCTGGACGATCTCGTCCGCGGGATCGGGCTGGACCTCGGGCTTGGGATAGAGGTGGTGGAAGAGGTTGAAGCAGTTGCGGGCGTAGAGCGCGCTGGCGTCGGCGGGCACGGTGGCGGGCAGGTTGACGGCGCCGATGATGGCGACGCCGTGGTACATGACGGTTTCACCCGCCCGGGTGAGCTCGCAGTTGCCGCCCTGCTCGGCGGCGAGGTCCACGAACACGGCGCCGGGTCGCATGCGGCCGACCATGTCCCCGGTGACGAGCAGCGGCGCCTTCTTGCCGAAAACCTGGGCGGTGGAGATGACGATGTCGACCTTCGGCAGGCGCGCGCCGATGGCCTCCATCTCCTTCTGGATGAACTCGGGCGAAAGCTCCTTCGCGTAGCCGCCGGCCGTCTCGGCGTCCTTCGGCAGCTCCATTTCCACGAACATGGCGCCGAGGCTCTTCACCTGCTCGCGCACCGCCGGCCGCGGGTCAAAGGCCTCGACCCGCGCGCCGAGGCGCTTGGCGGTGGCGATGGCCTGCAGGCCGGCCACCCCCGCGCCGAGCACGAGCACTATGGCGGGCGTCACCGTGCCCGCCGCCGTCATGAGCAGCGGAAACATCTTGCCGATCCGCTCCGCGGCGATGAGCACGGCCTTGTAGCCGGCGACCGTCGCCTGCGAGCTGAGGGCGTCCATGCCCTGCGCGCGGGTGATGCGCGGGATGAATTCCATCGCGTAGCCCGTGATCCGGCGGCGGACGAAGACCTGCAGCACCGGCGCGCTGGTGAAAGGCGCCAGGAAGCCGATGTAAGCGGTGCCTTCGCGCATCAACTCGGCCTCGGCGAGGGCGGGCGGGTGCACCTTGAGGACGAGGTCGGCCGCGGCGTAGAGTTCGCGCGCCGAGCCGATGATCTGCGCTCCGGCGGCAACGTACTGTTCGTCGCTGATGCCGGCGCGAAGGCCTGCGCTGCTTTCGACAAGGATTTCATGCTTGTCGCGCAGCAGCGCGCCGGCCAGGGCGGGGATGAAGGCGACCCGCGTTTCGCCGGCCGCGGTTTCTTTCGGTATCCCTATCTTCATGGATGGTGGAAAACTGGGGTTGAGTGCGCCCGAGCCTGCAAAGTAGCAGACCAGTCTCAATGTCAAAAACGCCGGGCCCACTATGAAAAGCCTTTGACCCGTACGTGCCGCCTGCGAGGATCCGCGGCGCCGCCACGGTTGCCACCATGAACGACGCCCTCCCCGCCCGCCCTTCACCCCGCTTCCGGCGCGACCGCGGATGCCATCGAGGCGGGATTGACCGGAAGCAGGCGACCGGTGGCCGGTGCTTGATGGCTCGAGAATCGCCGATCCCAGGCACATCCCTGCCATGAAGGATCCGGCGCCCGTCCCTCTCCAATCTTAATTTCCACACCTTCAATGTATTTCAGTTTCGTCGGCTTGTGCATGGCCGCGGTGATCGGCCTCTATTTCTACAACAATCCCCTCAAGCACGGGCGCTGGTTCATGGTTCGTCGTTTCATCAACTGGTTTCCACTGGGCATGACGTATTCCTTTCTGTACATGGGGCGCTACAACCTGGCCGTATCGAAAAACGCCCTGGGCGCGTTGATGTCCAAGGAGGATTTTGGATGGATTTTTGCCGCGGGCACGGTGACTTATGCGCTGTCCTTCCTGATCAATGGTCCGCTGGTGGACAAGATCGGGGGGAAGAAAGGCATCATCATTGCCGCGCTGGGCGCTTCCTGCGCGAACATCATTCTGGGCGTGCTCACCTATCTGGTGGTGATGCATCAACTGAAGGTGAGACTGGTGTACGCCTTTTCCGTGATCTACGCGCTCAACATGTATTTTCAAAGCTACGGCGCGGTTTCGATCATCAAGGTCAAGGCCTATTGGTTCCATGTGCGGGAGCGCGGAGTCTTCGGAGCCATCTTCGGCACCCTGATCTCGTTCGGCGTCTATTTCGCCTTCGACTGGGGCCAGGCCATCATCGACATGACCACCACCATGCCGGAAGGTGAAATGAGCTGGCTCCATATTTTGATCCAGCGGATTTTCGCCCTCAAGACCCAGTCGGTTGATGCGACCTGGGCGGTGTTCTACATCCCCGCCGCGATCCTGCTGTTTTGGGCGCTCCTGGACTGGTGGCTGATCAAGGATACTCCGGAAGAGGCCCATTTCGCGCCGTTTGACACCTGTGATGCCTCTTCGGGTCAGATGCAGGTGGAACTCACCAAGGCGGATCTGCTCAAGAAGGTCTTTGGCAGTCCCCTGATGCTCCTGTTTGCATCGGTGGAGCTGACCGCCGGGGTCATGCGCAACGGGATCATGCAGTGGTATACCATCTTCACGGGCGAGGTGAAGCAACCCGGGGCGGAGTTTTTCACCGAGCACTGGGGATTGCTGCTCTGCCTCTTCGGCATTGTTGGCGGCTTTGCGGGCGGGCTGATATCGGACAAATTCTTCCAGTCCCGGCGGGGCCCGCCGGCGGCGCTGCTGTGCGGTTTCATGTTCATCATGACGATCGTGATGGCCGCCACGCTGTTTTCCTCGCCGGTCATGGTGGGGGTTGCGGCCGTTCTCATTGTCATGGCGGTGACGGGTGTTCACTCTTTGATGTCCGGCACGGCCGCCGCCGATTTTGGCGGCAGAAAAGCCACGGCCACCTGTTCCGGCATCGTGGACGGGTGCGTGTATTTGGGGAGCGGCCTGCAGTCCGTCTGTATCGGTAATCTGGCGGGCCTGAGCTGGCAGTGGTGGCCGGTCTTTTTGATGCCCTTTGCCCTGATCGGCGGGCTCATTGCGATGAGATTTTGGAATGAACTGCCCGCGGCCACCCGTAAGTACATCGCCGAGGTCGAGCAAAAAAAGGCGGCGGCGCTGACGGCTTGATTATTGAACCGCTGCTTTACGGTCCATGGATCAATCCCCCCCCGTTCCCACCCGCCGCAAGTATCCGGCCGGCTTCCGCCCCCGCCGCGGCCTCAACTGGGCCGTCGTCGGCCTGATGTACACCAGCTACTATCTGTGCCGCTACAATTTCTCCTACGCGAACAAGTCCATCGCCGACGAGTTTCACTTCTCATATCAGGACATGAGCGCGATTCTCGCGATGAACTTCGTCGCGTATGGCTGCGGCCAGTTCATCAACGGCCTGCTCACGGACCGGATCGGGGGCAAGCGCGCGATGCTGATCGGCGCGGCGGGCACGGTGGCGTTGAACCTGCTGTTCGGCGCGGCGTCGTTCTGGGGGCTGCTGTCGCTGTTCGCGCTGCTGTGGGGTTTGAACGGCTACTCCCAGTCGTTCGGCGCGCCGGGCTTCATCAAGATCAACGTTTCGTGGTTCAGCCAGAAGGAGCGCGGCACGTTTGCGGGCATTTTCGGTTTCATGATCAACCTTGGGCGCTTCGTGGCCAACCGGCTGCTGCCCGCGCTGCTCGCCGGCATCACGATTCTCTGGATGTGGAAACTGCCACCGGCGCATTGGCGCTGGCTGTTCTGGATTCCAGCGGGCGTTGCGACCGTCGTCGCGATCGTGCTGGCGCTCGTGGTGAAGGATACGCCGGAGGAGTGCGGCTATAGCGATCTTTTCCCCGGCGAGGCGGATCATGCCGACGCCGACATCCACGGCGAACTCGGGACGGTATTCTGGCAGATCTTCAGCAACCCCGTCGTGTGGATCATGGCGTCGGCCTACGCGTGCACCGGCGCGGTGCGGCAGGCAATCGACCAATGGTTTCCGCGCTATTTCGCCGAGGTGTATCACCTGGACTTGCTCGGCGCGAAATTCCAGTGGCTCGGGTTCCTGATTCCGTTTGTCGCGTCGAGCGGCTCCCTGCTCTCCGGCTGGATTTCGGATCGGTTTTTCCATTCGCGTCGTGCGCCGGTGGCGATGGGGATTTATTTCATCGAGGTCTGCGTCATTCTCGTGGCGACGCAGGTGACCACGCTCAACTGGGCGCTGGCGTTTTTCGTCATGATCGCCTTCACGGTCAACTCGACCCACTCGTTGCTCGGCCCCGCGGCGGCGATGGACATCGGCGGGCGCAAGGCGGCGGCGTTCGCCTCTGGCGTGATCGATTCGTTCCAGTATTTCGGCGCGGCCGCGGCCACCTTGGGGCTCGGCTGGGTGCTCGATCACAAGGGCTGGGGCTACTATTTTTATTACCTGATCCCGTTCGGGATCCTCGGCGGCATCCTGATGTATTCGATCGCCGATCGGAAGAGCCTGAAGAAGGGCGCCGCGCACTGACGCGTTCCGGCGGCGGCGAGCCAGCCGCGGTTTGGGCCTCAGGCGGCCGCCGGTTTGGCCAGCACCTGGCGCAGGCTTTGCAGCAGGGCCCCCATGGTATAAGGCTTCTTGAGTTGCAGCTCCGAGTCCTCGACCTTGGGGCGGGCGGCGGAATCGCCCGACCCGCTGACCGTGATGATGTGAACCTGCGGGTTGATGGCCTTCATGGCCTTGATCGCCGTCGGGCCATCCATGACCGGCATGTCCAGATCAACCAGCGCCACCGTGATGTCGGCGCGATGCTGCTCGAAAACCCGCACGGCTTCCGCGCCGTCGGCGGCAATGTGCACGACATAGCCGAAGTCGGTTAGCAGGCGGCGGGTGACGTCGCGGAAAAACACTTCATCGTCGGCCACCAAGACATGCTCGCCGGCGCCGCGGCTGTTTTCCACTCCAGGCGTGACGGCCGGCGTCATGGGCGCCATTTCCATCACCGGGAAGTAGGCTTGGAAGGTCGTGCCCCGGCCGACTTGCGTCGAGAGCGCGATGCAGCCGCCGCAGGCCTTCATGATGGAACGCACGGTCGACAAGCCGAGGCCCGTGCCTTCGCCGATCGGCTTGGTGGTGAAAAACGGATCGAAAATACGGTCGACGATCTCGCGCGCAATGCCCGTGCCGGTATCGGTCACTCCCAGCACGGTATAGGTGCCGGGCACGCCGCCCGGCAGGGCGCGGGCGGCTGCTTCGTCGAGCGTGGCATTGCTGGCCGTGATCGTGAGCACGCCGCCATGCGGCATGGCGTCGCGGGCGTTGACACACAGGTTGAGCAGCACCTGGTAGATCTGCGTGGGATTGGCGTACAGCCGCCGCAGTTCCGGCGCGATCTCCATGCGCACCTGGATGTTCTTGGCGAAGGTGCGGCCGATGAAGCGGCTGAGCTCCTTCACCAGGCTTCCGAGATCGACGACCTCGCGGCTGCCATCGAGGCCGCGGGTGAAGGACAGCATCTGGCTGACCAGGCTGGCGCCGCGGGTGGCGCTCGTCGCCATCACATCGAGCAGCGCCCGGTCTTCCTTGGAACAGCCGCGGAGCTTGAGCAGGTCGGCCGACATGGTGATGGGCGCCAGCACGTTGTTGAGGTCGTGCGCGATGCCGCTGGCGAGCATGCCGATGCTGCCCACCCGCTGCGCATGCAGAAATTGGTGCTCGAGGCGCTTTTGCTCGGTGATGTCGCGCCCGATCGCGAGGAGACGGGTGCCGGCGAACTCCGCCGGCATGTTTTCCGGCATCCGCTGGAACGTCCATTGGCGCCAGGACCCGCCGCCCGCCACGAGCGTCTCGTGCTGGCAGGTTTGCAGTTCGCCCGTGGTCGCGGCGCGCTGCAAGGCAAGGCGGACCGTTTCGCCCGCCGCCGCCGGCATGAGGTCGATGAACAGCGTGCCCGTCAGCGCACCCCGAGCGTTCTGCGGTCCGGCAGAATGATCGCGCGTCAGCGCCGCGTTGGCGTAGGTGATGCGACCCGCGGCGTCGATGCCGCAAATCCAGTCGCTCAGGGCATCGAGCATCGCGCCCGCGGGGGTGTTGACCGCTGCCGTCCCGGCGGGCGCGCCGGCGGACTTGCGAAACAACCGCGTCAGTCTCCGCCACGGCATGGCAGACAGCGTGAAGGCCCGCCGCATGCGGTCAGCCGGAACCACCCGGTCGGCTGGGCCGACCAAGTGGTACTGACTCACCAGGGAATAGAAGGGCTCCTCGCGCATAGGAAAGCATGTTGCATTAAGACACGTTCCCCCGGCTTTGACCGCCGTCTTGAACACTCAATTTTAGGTAGGAGGCCCTGAAGCACGTTGGGTCCGCCTGGCACTCCCCAAACCCGGAGACCGCCTAATAGCGGGCATTAGTCCCTGCCTGTTGTGCGTGTTTGATGGTCTGCCGCGCTAAATCAGGCGTCCATGTGTCGTGCGAGCCTCAACAGACAGCCGAACGGATCACACGCCCGTCCCGCGGCCAGGCCCGGTTCGCCGATTTTACCGCCGGGAGCCGACTCACCAGAAAAAGAATTCCAGCTTCGGCTCCATGTAACTCTCGGTCGGCAGTTCGAGCGCCACGCGCCACACCGTGGCGTAGCGCGACCAGGGTCCCATGATGGGACCGTCGAACATGACCTTGGGAGCGGAGATCGGGCGGCGTGGCTGCAAGTTCAGACGTTCCTGAAAGAGCGCGTGGCCCTCGGGCAGCGAGAAATAGAGCAGCCGCCGCTCGAAGATGTCCTTGACCTGCGGCAGATCGGCGCAGGTGAAGGTCGGGTGCGTGGCGCGGAAGCTGCGCAGCACGTATTCATTGCGGCAGAGCTCGATGGAGGCGCGCTGGCAGGCGCTTTTGAAATCACGGCCCGCGGCGTGCCCGTAGCTGAAGAAGTCGCCCGGCATGCACCGTTTGTAGAGAATCACCATGACGCCGCGATCGAGCGGATGTTCGATCTGCACGGCGGAGACTTCGGTCCATCCGGTGGGCCGCACCCTTGCCACGAGGCGGCCGTCCCACCATGCGATCACGCAGAAACGCTCGAGCGCCTCCCAATAGGCCTTGGTGCGGCACTGGCTCGCAAACAGGCCGGGAAACGCGGCCATGCCGTTGGACGAGGCGTCGCGATCAAAACCGTAGAGGTCCCGGTCAAAGTCGTTCACCTTCACGTGAAACGCCCAGCGCTCGAGGGATTCCGAGATGGCCATGTAACGGGCCACCATCGCGCTCGGGTGCGTGCCGGTGCCGTCGGCGTTGCTGTAGAGATTGAGCTGCGGACGCGGCCCCCCTGTGAGATGGGGGGCGAGGTAGGCGTTGGCTTGAAAGCAGCGATGGCCCAAGACCGGGAATTCGCTGAACTCGATGCGCGTGATGGGCCCGCCTTGTTCGGTGAAGATGCGCCGGTAGCGCCAAGGAGCCAGATTCAGCATGGTGCCATGATTACCTGACGCGTCACCCGAGTGCAAGACGCAGACCGCGACTTTGCCGTCGCGGCCTCAGCTCCTGAGGCAGGCCCTGTCGCGTCAGGACAATCGGGAGGTGGCGGAACCGCCGAGATTGTCGTCAGCGACGCCGAACCGGCCGCCAAAAAAGACCGGATCGAATGACTCGGCCGTCTTCACGAAGCCCAGCACCAGCAGGAAGCTGGCGACGGCGCCAAAAAGGATGCGTTGGGTCGCAGTCATCGGCGGAGATTATTGTAAGATGACGCAGGAGGGGCCGCCGGGAAGACCGTCATAGATCACTGTCACCTTGGAGTTCGTGGCCACGAGATCGAACGATTCGGCGGCTCTGGCGAGACCCGCGGTGAGCAGGAGGCTGGTGATTACGGCGAAGAGGATATGTTTGATTTTCATCGCCTCCGAGTATTGCCAATAGCTTGAATGTGACAAAGCCCGGCGAACACCCGGTTTTACCCAGTCTGCCCGGCCCAAAACTGAATATGGCCGTCTCCCGCGATTTCCGCTATGGTAGTGTCCGTTTCATGCGAAACCAGGCAAAGATATGCATGCGGGTACTTTGTCGGAACGATGCAATTGTAGGAGCGAGCTTGCTCGCGATTGCAGACGAGAAATCGCCTGCCCCTCGACACGCTCGGGGCCCTGAGCCTGTCGAACGGGCAAGCAGGCTCCTACATCTTTCATTAAAAGGTCTTAGCGGCTTCGAAAAGGATCCAAGTCCAATTGTATGCTGCCGTCGCGTGTTGGCCGTAACAGTGATATTTGTGGCTCTCTTCGGCCAATTATTCGCGCGCAGTTGGAGTGACTCCACCGAAGGCCGGCCTTTGCTGCAGGTGTTCAAGGCGAGTGATTACCAGGCCAACGCCACGGTTAAAGCAGTAGCACAGGATCGTGACGGTGCGCTTTATTTTGGCAGCGACGTTTTGCTGCAATACGACGGCACGACATGGCGCCGTTTCTCTTCAGGTAACAATCTGCCAATAAACGGCCTCGCTGTTGATGAACAGAGACGAATTTGGGCAGGAGGTTACGGTGATATCGGTTACCTCGAGAAGGATGCTTCGGGACAGTTGCACTACACATCGCTTCTGACTCAGCTTCCGCCGGAGCACCGCGATCAGCTCGATATCTGGGGCGTGGAGGTGACTTCGCGAGGGGTGGTCTTCTCCGCTACCAATAAAATCATGCGGTGGGATGGAAAATCGTTCACCATCTGGCCGCTGCCCGACGCCCGCCGGGCGTCTTCCCAAAAAATCGGCGACGCGGTATACACGCTCCATATCACGACCGGTCTCTGGAAACTGGAAGGTGACAAGCCGGTGCTGGTCGTACCGTATGGCCCTTCCATCAAACGTCTTCCTTTCTTCCTCAAGCCTCTTGAGGGAGATTCGTTTCTGGCCGTGACAACAGCGGATCTGGCGCGGCTGGACGGCTCGAAAATGACCCTCCTGCCCGGCGACTGTGGCAATTTCATCCGGGAAAACTTCATCACCACGGCCTGCATCCTTGACGACCAGACATTTGCCATCGGCACCTACCGCGGGGGCGTCGCCCTCGTCGACACCCAGGGCAACATCGTACGCATCATCGACCGCGCGTCAGGCCTGCCTGATCAGGCGGTTAACCGCCTCTTCCTCGACCGCGAAAAGAACCTCTGGATCACAACCGATAGAGGCATTGCGCGGATGGAGAGCAGTGGAGCCGTGACCGTGTTCGACGAGGCCAACCATCTGACCGGAAGATCCGTCAGTTCCATCGCCGTGCAGGGCGGCCGTCTTCATGTCATCACAAGTGACGGAGTTTCCGTACTGAAACCGCGCCCGGACGCGCGTTCTTCGGCGGCGTTTGAATTACTACCCAATCCCGATCTGACACGCAGCAACATGGCGCTGCTTTCCCATGCAAGGGGCCTGCTCAATGCGGGATTCGTGGGCATCCGCCTCCTGCAACCGGACGGGACCTTGAAGGAGATCCATAAGACTCCGCTGGATGTGGGGAACCTGCTCGCCTCGCGGCATTATCCCGGGCGGATTTATTTTTCTGACCCGAAGGGCGTGGGCTGGCTCGTGGAGGCAAATGGCGAGTGGCAGACCTATCCGCAACAGGCGCTCACATCCGAGGCATCAACATCGCTCACCGAGGACACCCTGGGCAATTTGTGGGCCGGCATGTACTCCAAGGGGGTCCTGCGCATCGCGTTTGGCGACACCGGCACACCGCCAAAAACCACCCACTTCGAGCCCGGCGCCGTGCTGCCGGCCGGCGCCGGTCGCGTCAAGGTCGGCATGCTCCATCACCACGTGCTGCTGCTGACGGACGCCGGCGTCCTCGCGCACAACCCGGTGAACGACACGTTCTACCCGGTGGACGCGCTGCAGGGACTGAAAAAAGGCCTCGCGCTCTCCAACCCCGACGCCGCGGGCAACGTGTGGCTCGCCGCCGAGGCGCCGCTGGCCGATGGCACGACGCACCCCGTGGTGGGCGCGCTCACCCTCGACGAGCACCGCCGTCCGGCGTGGCGCCAGCTTCCGATCAGCGGACTCGAACACGCCGGCACGCCGAATGTGCTCTATTATCAGGAGGAGACGCCCGGGCAGCCAGTGCTCTGGATCGGCGGCACGGAAAGCCTGCTGCGCGTGAAGCTGGACGAATTGCAGGACCTGCACGTGCCCTTCAGCACCCTGCTGAGCGCCGTGAGCACGGTTTCGTCCGCCGGCAAGGCCGGGCTGCCGCTCCTCGCCGCGCAATCCCCCCGCCTGCCTTACGCGCACAACCGTCTGCAGTTTGAATTCTCCGCCACCACCTACCGCGACGCCCAGTACGTGCGCTACCAGACCCAGCTCGCGGGCTTCGAGCGCGACTGGACGCCGGCCAGCGAGAAAAACTTCCGCGAGTTCACCAACCTCAGCGAGGGCGCCTACACCTTCAAGGTGCGCGCGGCCAGCGCGGATGGCCGGTGGAGCGAGCCGGCCACGTACACCTTCTTCATCCTGCCGCCGTGGTACCGCACATTCTGGGCCTACTCGGTGTTCGCGCTCACCGCCGCCGGCGGGATCTACGGCAGCTACCGGCTCCGCGTGAACCAGCTGCGGGCGCGCACCCGGCAGCTCGAGGCGCTGGTGCGCCGCCGCACCGAGGAGCTCGCGCGCGCCAACGCCGCCAAGACCGATTTCATCGCCAACATGAGCCACGAGATCCGCAACCCGCTCAACGGCGTCATCGGCCTCGCGGGCATGCTGCAGGAGTCCGACCTCAGCACGCAGCAGCGCGGCATGGCCGTCTCGCTGCGCAAGTGCGCGGAATACCTCTCCACGCTCGTCGAGGATGTGCTCGACTTCTCCAAGATCGAGGCCGGCCGCATCACCATCGACGCGCAGCCGTTCGGCCTGCGCGGCGTGCTCGCCGACGTCAGCTCGATCTTCGCGTGGCAGTCGCAGGAGCAGCAGATGCCCATCGTCACGCGGATGAGCCCGGGCTTCCCGGAGACGGTCGTCGGCGACGAGGCGAAGATCAAACAGATCGTCATCAACTACGTCGCCAATGCCCTCAAATACGCCAGCCGCGGCACCATCGAGATCGCCGTTGAAAGCCGGCTCGCGCCGGGCAGCACGGTGGAGATCGCCATCGAGGTGCGCGACCAGGGTCCCGGCATCCCCTATGACGAGCAGGCGAAGCTCTTTGAAAAGTTCAACCGCGGCCGCCGCGCGCAGCAGGAGAAAATCCGCGGCACCGGCCTCGGCCTCGCCGTCTGCCGCGCCTATGCCGACAAGATGGGCGGCGCCGTCGGCCTCTCCAGCACGCCGGGCCAGGGCTCGACGTTCTGGTTCAAGGTCGCGCTGCCCGTGCCCGCGCCGCAGGCCGGCGCCGCGGCGGCCGCGGAGCGTCCGCGCCCGCCCGCCACCACGCGGGCCCTCATCGTCGAGGACCAGGAGTACAACCTTCTCGTCATCGACAGCATCCTCACCCGCCTCGGCTACAAGACCGACCACGCCACCGACGGCAACGACGCGTGGGCCAAGCTGCAGGCCAACCTCTATGACATCGTGTTCATGGACTGGGATCTTCCCGGGATGAACGGCGTCGAAGTCACCCGCCTCTTCCGGCAGTGGGAGCCGCCCGAACGCCACACGCTCGTGATCGCCACGACCGCCTACTCCACGCCGGAAAAACGCCGCGATTGCCTTGAGGCGGGCATGGACGGTTTCGCCGCCAAGCCGCTCAGCCCCGAAAAAATCAAGGCCACCATCCAGAACCTCAGCGGCCCGCTGCGCGCCGGTTCCTCGATCCAGATCCGCGCCGCCGAGGAGGCGCCCCGCAAGGCGCTCGACCTGTCGATCTTCCGCTACATGGCCGACCAGAATTCCGACCGGATGCGCCAGCTCGCCGAGGAGTTCATCACCGCGCTCGACAAGGACGTGGCCCTGCTCGCCGAGGCCGTGCGCAGCGGCAGCATCGAGAACACGCGCCGGCAGGCGCACCGCATCCTTTCGCAGACCGCCCTGATCTCCGCCGCGCCGGTCGCCGCCGTGGCCACCACCATCCAGGAAGCCGCGCGCAACGGCGACATCGAGACGCCGCGCGCCGCGCTGTCGTCATTCGAGGCGGAGGTCGCCCGCCTCAAGGAGAATCTGCGTTCCGCTCTCGAAACGAGTTGAGCTTCGAGAAACCCTTGCTCACCGCGTAGCGGATGAGGTCGGGGGTGCGGTGCAGGCCGAGCTTGCTCATGATGTTGCGCCGGTGGAGCTGCACCGTGTACCGGCTGAGGTGGAGCTCTTTCGCCACCTCGTCGTTGGTCAGGCCGCCGCCCAGCAGGGCGAGGAGCTGCTGCTCGCGCTCGGTGAGCACCTTCGGAAACGACTTCGGTTCCAAGCGCAGCTTCTGCCGCACCTGCTGCACCACCTCGGTGAAGAACACCCGCCCCTTGATCACCTCGTCGATGGCCTGTTTGAGCACCTCGACGGACTGGCGGTTTTTGTCGACGTAGCCGTGCATGCCCGAGTTGAGCACGCGGTAGAGCGTGTAGTCGTCGCATTCGGTGGACAGCGCCAGGATGCGCACTTCCGGATCCATCGCGATGAGCTCGTCCGCCAGGGTGACGCCGTCCTTGTCCGGCAGATTGAGATCCAGCAGCACCATGTCGGGCTTGTGCTTGCGGCACAACTCCAGCCCGGTGGCGGCGTCTTCCGCCTCCCCCACCACGCTCAGGTGAAAATGTTCCCGGCAGATCTTCTTCAGCAAATCCCGGAACATCGCCTGATCTTCAATGAGGACGATCTTCATGGGCGTGCCGGAAAAATGGTGGTTGAAGCCGCGCAGGGACACGAGTTTAAACATCTTCTGGAAATTTCCTTAACCATCGGTATGGACCATTCTTCCAAGGCAAAAGATATGCTGGGTGCCGCCGGTCGAAGGAATATATTCTGAATTCAGCAAAGGGCAATCACCGTCAGCAACGCGGCAGTTTCGCTTTGCATCACCGGGCGACATGCGCATGGTAACGCCATCACACAAATGGGGAGTCCGCCGCGCCGGACTGAGATTGAAGGACGATCGCCTCCTCTACCCTCCGAACCTGATGCGGGTCATGCCGCCGTAGGGATCGCCTGCCGCGCACAGCGCCGGCGGCGTGGACACTCCGGCGGCATGGACCGCCCAATCTTCCTAAGACCATGTCCACCACCGCCGCTCCCTCCTCCGCCGCCGCCCAAGGGGCGAACGGCCCAGCTGCTCTGCTGTCCAGCAGAGCGCGCCGCGTCTACCTCCCCGGCTCGCGCTCCGACCTGCGCGTGCCCATGCGTGAAATCTCCCTCCAACCCACGCGGAATTTTGACGGTCGTCTCGCCCAAAACGACCCCGTGCGCGTTTACGACACCTCCGGACCATGGGGCGAGCCCTCGTTTCATCAGGATCCCACGTGCGGCCTGCCGCCCGTGCGGCTGGCGTGGATTCGCGAGCGCGGCGACGTCGAGGAGTACGACGGACGCACCGTGCAACCCCTCGACGAAGGCTACCTGAGCGCCATCCACGCCGAGTCCGCCGCCCAGAACGGCCAGTTCGCCCGTTTCCCCGCCCTGCGCCGCCGGCCGCTGCGTGCCCGGAGCCGGGCCGTCACCCAGCTCGCCTACGCGCGCCGCGGCCTCATCACGCCCGAAATGGAGTTCATCGCGATTCGCGAGAACATGAAGCTGCAGGCGGTCCGCGAGAAGCTCGAGACCTCGCCCGATGCGCCGCGCGACTCGCTGCAGCACCAGCATCCCGGCCAGAGCTTCGGCGCCGCGATCCCGCGCGAGATCACGCCCGAGTTTGTGCGCGATGAGGTCGCCCGCGGCCGCGCCATCATCCCGGCCAACATTAACCACCCTGAGCTCGAGCCGATGATCATCGGCCGCAATTTCCTCGTGAAGATCAACGCCAACCTCGGCAACAGCGCCGTGGCCTCTTCCATCGAGGAGGAGGTCGAGAAGATGCGCTGGGCCATCCGCTGGGGCGCCGACACCGTCATGGATCTCTCCACGGGCAAAAACATCCACGAGACCCGCGAGTGGATCATCCGTAACGCACCCGTGCCCATCGGCACCGTGCCGATCTACCAGGCGCTCGAGAAGACCGGCGGCAAGGCCGAGGAGCTCACGTGGGACATCTTTCGCGACACCCTCCTCGAGCAATGCGAACAGGGCGTGGACTACTTCACCATTCACGCCGGCGTGCGGCTGCAATTTATTCCGCTCACCGCGCGGCGCATGACCGGCATTGTCTCCCGCGGCGGTTCCATCATGGCCAAATGGTGCCTCGCGCACCATCAGGAGAGTTTCCTCTACACGCACTGGGACGACATCTGCGAGATCATGGCCGCCTGCGACGTGTCGTTCTCCATCGGCGACGGCCTGCGGCCCGGCTCCATCGCCGACGCCAACGACGAGGCGCAGTTCGCCGAGCTGAAGACGCAGGGCGAGCTGACGAAACGCGCCTGGGTGCACGACGTGCAGGTGATGAACGAGGGCCCTGGCCACATCCCAATGCACCTGATCCAGGAGAACATGACGAAGCAGCTCGAGTGGTGCGACGAAGCGCCGTTCTACACGCTCGGTCCGCTCACGACTGACATCGCGCCCGGGTACGATCACATCACCTCCGCCATCGGCGCCGCGATGATCGGCTGGTACGGCTGCGCCCTGCTCTGCTACGTGACGCCCAAGGAGCACCTCGGCCTGCCCGACCGCGACGACGTGCGCGCCGGGGTCATCGCCTACAAGATCGCCGCGCATGCCGCCGACCTCGCCAAGGGGCACCCCGCCGCGCAGTACCGCGACAACGCGCTCAGCAAGGCGCGCTTCGAGTTTCGCTGGGAGGACCAGTTCAACCTCTCGCTCGACCCCGAACTGGCGCGCTCCTTCCACGACGAGACCCTGCCGCAGGAAGGCGCGAAGACCGCGCATTTCTGTTCCATGTGCGGCCCGCATTTCTGCTCGATGAAGATCACCGAGGACGTCCGCCGGTACGCCGCCGAGAAAGGCCTTGCCGAGGAGCAGGCCTTGGCGACCGGTCTTGAAGAAAAAGCCCGGGAGTTCGTTGCGAAGGGTGCCGAGGTTTACAGCCCGCACTGAACCGCCGGCCGCCTCCAACATGGACCGCACGATTCCACCGCCGGCCACGACGGCATCGAGCCGCGGTTCCGTCCGCCGATCCTGAAACCTCTTTTCCCTGCCCATGAAATCGAAGAAATCCTCAGCCCAAGCCGGCTCCGCCAGGAGCACGCGGGCCGTTTCCTCCGGCGCATCCCGCTCCTTCGCCGCACGCGTGAGGGCCGTCCGCACCGCCCACGAAGCCCTTCTCAGGCGGAAGAACCCCGTTGATCCCGAGTGGGACAACGGCGTCTTTGAGCGCTTCAAGCACCCGGTCATCACGTATCGGCACACGCCGCTCGAGTGGCGCTATGACTTCAATCCGCTGACGAACCCGTTCTTCATGGAGCGGCTCGGCATCAACGCGACGCTCAATCCCGGCGCCTTCTACTGGAACGGCAGGGTGCACCTGGTCGTGCGCACCGAAGGCTGCGACCGCAAGAGCTTCTTCGCCATCGCCGAGAGTCTCAACGGCCTCGACCATTTCCGCTTCTGGGATGAGCCCTGCGACATTCCTGAGTTGAAGCCCGAGACGAACCTCTACGACATGCGCATCACCTTCCACGCGGACGGCTGGATTTACGGGGTGTTCTGCGCGGAGGCGAAGGATCCCGCCGCGCCCGCCGGCGACCTCTCCTCGGCGGTGGCCCAGGCCGGCATCGTCCGAACCAGGGATTTCAAAAAATGGGAGCGCCTGCCCAACCTCAAGACCCCGGCCTCGCAGCAGCGCAACGTCGTTCTTCATCCCGAATTCGTGCACGGCAAATACGCCTTTTACACACGCCCGATGGATGGCTTCATCGACGTCGGCTCCGGTGGCGGCATCGGCTGGACGCTCTGCGACGACATCACCACCGGTGTCACCGGACCGGAAACGATCATCGACGCCCGCGCCTACCATACCGTCAAGGAGTCCAAAAACGGCCAGGGTCCCATTCCCATCAAGACGCCGCAGGGCTGGCTGCACCTGGCCCATGGCGTGCGCAACTGCGCGGCCGGTCTACGCTACGTCCTCTATATGTTCATGACCTCGCTGGAGGATCCCGCGAAGGTCATCGCCCGCCCGGGCGGCTATTTCCTCGCGCCCTATGGGAGCGAGCGGGTCGGCGACGTGTCGAACGTCACCTTCAGCAACGGCTGGGTACGCCTGCCCGACGACACCGTGCTGATCTACTACGGCGGCTCCGACACCCGCTGCTACGTTGCGCGCAGCACGGTGGCCAGGCTCGTCGACTGGTGTCGGCACACGCCGGAGGACGGCGGAGACACCCGCGGCTGTGTCGATCAGCGCCTCGCGCTCATTCGCGCCAACCAGGCAATCCACCACTGAAAGCCACCGCCGATTTGCATCGCCGCGCCAAATGAATCCGCTCGCGAGCCTCTTTCGCCAATCGCCGCTCCGGACCGCCGTCGCTTTGGCCGTCGGGATGATTCCGTCTCTGAGTCGCGGCGGCAATCCGTTGATTTCCACGGTACACTCCGCCGACCCATCGGGTCACATCTGGCCGGGCGATGCCCGGCTGTGGATCTACGCCTCCCATGACCAGCCGGGCACCAATACCCACGATACGATGATCAGTTACCATGTCTTTTCGTCGGCCGATCTCGTCAATTGGATCGACTACGGCGTGGTCCTGCACCTCAAGGACGTGAAATGGGCCGCGAGCCATATGTGGGCCATCGACGCGGTGCGCTGGAACGGCACCTACTACCTTGTCTTCTGCGCCCAAGAGAAAGGCACTGGCATCTTCCGGACCGGCATGGCGGTCAGCCAGCAGCCGCAAGGTCCCTTTACCGACATCGGGTTCATCAAGGGCGTGGACTGGGGACAGGATCCAGCGCTGTTCGTCGATGACGACGGCCAGCCCTACCTGTTCTGGGGTTGCGGCGGGAATTGCTTTGGCGTCCGGCTCGCCGGTGACCTCATGTCCGTTGTCCCGGGTACCACCGTACGGCTCACCGACCAGCTGACCTACGTGTTCGAGGGACCATGGGTTCACAAGTACCAGGGCAGGTACTACCTTTCGTATCCCGGTCTGCCCGGCAACAAATGGCCGGAACACATGTATTATGCGACCGCCAACCAGCCACTCGGACCGTACACCTTCCAAGGCGAGTATCTCGGCGCGTTCACGGGCCAGGCGGGCACCAATCACGGTTCGATCCTGGAGTACAGGGGCACATGGTACGCCCTCTACCACAGTGCGTGGCTCTCGGGCGGCAACGGCACGTGCCGCAACCTGATGATGGATGAGTTGCACTACAACGCCGATGGCACCATCCGACCCATCACCCCCACCACGTCCGGTGTCGCGGCGGACGGCGCCATGCCCGGGCCGTCCCACTGCATCCTGCTGCTGGAGGCGGAGAACGGCGAGGCTGCTTGCGGATCCCTGCTCGGCACTCGCGTCGCGACCGAGCGCCCCGGCTATTCCGGCGCCGGCTATGTGCGCGGATTCGATCATCCGAACGACGCTGTCATCGTGATGGCCCAGGCAGCCAAACCTGCCCCCTACCACCTGAAGATCCGGTACGTGGCTCCCGCCGGCGACCAAGAGAACAAGCTCCTGGTGAACTACACCCTGATCGATGGCCCGCGCTCCGATGATCCCGGCCGGTATGATAAGTCCATCACGTTTCCCAAGGCCGGCCAGTGGACCGAGCTGGACGTTGGCATCGTCAACCTCAAAGAGGGCGACAACTACCTCAAGCTCTACAGCAAGACCGGCGGCATCGAAGTTGATTACTTCAAGCTGGAGCCGGTCTTACCCGCCGGGTGACTTGGAAGCTGGCGCCTTCCCGCGCGAGTTTATTACCGGTCTTGGTGCCGCTGGCCGCTTGCAGCCCCCCTTTAAATCATGAGGGCCGCCCCTTGTGGAGGCGGCCCTGCATGACCTAACACCAAGCAAACCGTAAGAACTACAACAATGGTCGTTCTCAGAACGACGCTTGTTTCGTGGGAGATAGACGCAGCGGCGCCCAAAGCGTTGAAAAATAGTTTTGTGAAATCCGTGTGAACAGAACTCCGTGGCCGCCGGCTGCTTTCATCCGCACCCTGCGTTCAACCTAGCTGCAACCTGTTCTAGCTGAATAGCTCCGACGGCAACACGCCGGGGATGACTGGGGTATCCCCCTTGTCCGCGGCCGGTCTCCGGGGCGTGCTCTTGAGCGGATAGCGGAAGGTTTCGCCCTGATAATTCTTGAACACCACCTCGTCGTCGGTGATGCGCTCGATGTACTCGGGATTGATGGGTACCTTGCCGCCGCCGCCCGGTGCGTCGATGACATACTGCGGCACGGCGTACCCGGTGGTGTGACCGCGGAGGGCGCGGATGAGCTCGATGCCCTTGCGCACGTCGACCTTGAAGTGCGAGCCGCCGGTGATGAGGTCCATCTGGTAAAGATAGTAGGGCCGGACGCGCATCCGCAGCAGGCGGTGCACGAGCGCCTTCATGACGTCGACGTCGTCGTTCACGCCGCGCAGCAGCACGCTCTGGTTGCCCAGCGGCACGCCGGCAAAGGCGAGGCGGTCGCAGGCCTCCCTGAGTTCCTGCGTGCACTCCTTGGGATGGTTGACGTGGATGCTCATCCAGACCGGGCCGTGCTTCTTGAACACCTCGCACAGCTCGGGCGTGATGCGCTGCGGCAGAAAGACCGGGATGCGCGAACCGATGCGGATAAACTCCACGTGCTTGATGGCACGCAGCCGGCCCAGCAGGTGGTCGAGCTTGCGGTCCGAGAGGAGCAGCGGATCGCCGCCGCTCAGCAGCACGTCGCGCACCTCGGAATGCGCCTCGATGTAGCGGAGCGCGCGCTCGTGCTCGGGATGGAAATTGTAGTCCTGCGCGTTGCTCACGAGGCGGCTGCGCGTGCAGTAGCGGCAGTAGGCGGCGCAGCGATCGGTCACGAGGAACAGCACGCGATCCGGATAGCGGTGCACGAGGCCCGGCACGGGCGAGTGCGCGTCCTCGCCAAGCGAATCGAGTATCTCCTCCTCCGACACGACCATTTCGTCGCCCCGCGGGATGACCTGCCGGCGGATCGGACAGTCGGGATCCTGGCGGTCGATGAGGTTGAAAAAGTAGGGCGTGATCGCGAGGGCCAGCTTGTGGTTGGCGAACAGGCAGCCCGCCTTCTCCGCGGGCGTGAGGGTCATGAACTGCTCGAGTTGGGCCGCGGTCGTGATGCGGTTCTTGAGCTGCCAGCTCCAATCCCGCCAGTCGGACTCCGGCACGTGCTGCCAGAGCCCCTGGCCTTCAAACCAGGCGGAACGGTCTTCAGTATAGGGCATGTTGGTCGCCGCAAAGTGATAAGCCGTTCGACCCTCCTGTCAAACGGCGGGATGGGCCGGCCGAAACACCCGGCGTCTCCCGCGACCGGCACACCGGCGTGCGGCTCAGGGCGGAAAAATGCCCCAGTGGAACTGCTGGTCAAAGGCGAGCAGGTAGATCATCGCCACATACACCCACACGGCGACCAGCGCGATATTCGCGATCAGCCCGCGTTTACCGGACCAGCTGTCCAACTCAGATTTGTCGGCACTCATGGCAAAGACATGCTGCAGGAGTTTTCCTTTTGCGCAAGTGTCGGGCGTTCCACGCCGGCGCCGTGAAAACCCTGGTGCCTGGCGCGGCCCGTCACCCGGCGGAACGGCCTCACCCGGCCGCCGGCACCGCCCCCGGATTGACTGACTCCAGCACCCGGATGGGCACGATGGCGCAGGGCAGGCCGCGCAGGAACAGCCGGCGCTGCAGGGCGAACGCCGTGTAGTTGTGCAGCCAGCGCGTGAAGACGGTTTCACGCTCGAACACCAGCTGTCCGCTGAAGAACACCATGTTGGAATACCGCGCGGTCAGGTCGGGCACCAGCTTGCCCAGCTCGTCCAGCACCTCGTGGCCGATGGCGGTCACCGCCTCGGCCTCGCCCCCGCGCGCCTGCACGAAGCTGACGTAGCGCTCGCCCTCCCGCTTCACGTGGGCGCGCAGCCGTTCGATCTCATCCGCCCCCTTGAAGTTGCCCGCATCGAGCACGCCGATCTGGACAAACACCATGCGGCGGAAACCGCCGCCAAACAGGCGGACGGCGCCCAACAGGGTGTGCAGGCCGAGGCCGTTGAACCCGTTGACCAGGATGATGGCGGTGCGATCCGACGTCGGGGCAAAATCGCGCGATCCAGGCGGAGGGGGCAGCTCGGCCGCCTCCACGATGGTGTCCAGGCTCGCGAGTTGCTTCCGCACGCCGTCGTAGTGGCGGTGCACGGCAAACGCCACCGCGACCAGCGCCGTGGTCATGAGCACCGTCACCCAGCCACCGCCGTGAAACTTCAGCACCACCAGGGTCACCAGGATGAAACTGGTGAGACAGAGACCCACGGCGTTGACGGCCAGCCGCCACCACCACGCGGTTTCCGCGTGCCGCACCAACCACCAGTGGCGCACCATGCCGAGCTGCGAGAGGCTGAACGTGATAAAGACGTTGATACTGTAGAGAATGATGAGCAGGCCCACTGCGCCGCGTGTCATCACGAGCACCAGCAGCGCGGCGCCGCCCATGATCAGCACGCCGTTGAGCGTGACGAAGCGGTCGCTCAGCGCGGTGAAGCGCGAGGGCATCCAGCGGTCGAGCGCCATGTTGGCAAGCACGCGCGGTCCATCCAGAAAGCCCGTCTGCGCGGCGACAAACAGGATGGCTGCCGCACTGATGAGCGCGACTTTCACGAACCCGCCGCCGAGCCACGCCGGCCAGCCGGCGGTGAGCCGCTCGAGCAACACCGCATTGAGGGTCTTGCCTTCGGCCGGATGGACGCCGAGCAGCAGGTAGGCCACCATTAGTCCGGCGACCATGCCGCCGAGTGAGATGGCCATGAGCAGCATGGTGCGCCGGCCCGTCCGCACCCGCGGTTCGCGCAGGATGGGCAGCCCGTTGCTCACGGCCTCGATGCCCGTGTAGGTGCCCGCGCCCATGCTGTAGGCGCGCAGCAGCAGCGCCACCACCCCCAGCGTGCCGATCTCCGCTGACGCGCCGTGCACCGCTCTGGCCGTGTCGCCGGGGAGCGCAATCAGCGAGCCGGCGTGCGTCCCGAACGCATAGAGCACAGCGAAGACGTGGGTGCACACGAACAGGAAGAACACGGGAAGCAATAGCAGCACCGACTCGCGCACGCCGCGCAGGTTGAGCAGCGTGAGCACCAGGATGCCGACGACCGCCGCGGCCAGTTTCCAGGCGATCCACGATTCCGGCAGGAAACTGAACAGCGCATCCATTCCACTGGCCACCGAGATGGAAATGGTCAGCACGTAGTCGATCAGCAGCGCCGCCCCCGACACTACGCCCGCCGTCGGGGAGAGCAGCCGGCTGGCCACGACATAGCCGCCGCCGCCCGTCGGAAACAGCGCGATGATCTGCGAATAGCTGACGCAGATGATCACCACCGTCGCCGCGGTCATCATCGCGATGAACACCGCCAGCGGCGGGTGTGCGAGCAGCACCTTGTAGGCCTCCTCCGGGCCGTAGCAGGAGGAGGACAGCCCGTCGGCGCCCAGCCCGACCCACGCCAGCAGCGCGACGAGCGAGAGTTTGTGAAACAGCCCGTGTTCGGTCAGTTCGCGTTCGCGGCCGATGAAGATATTTTTCACCGCCCGCATCAGGGAGTTGTCAGTCATGTTGGTTGTCGTGCTATACCGCGTGTCGGATAAGGCACTGGCGGCTGGATACTGCGGGACAACCGTGATGACGCGGACTTCGCGTCCCAGAGGATCGCCCTTCCCACTGCCTGCGGGGTTAGCTGACGGGCTCGGCCTGAGAAGTGGCCTGGGCGATGGTTGCCCACCGCCGTGCGCCCCGGCCGCGCTGCGGGTGCAACGCGGCGTTTGGGTTCCCCGCACCGCCCTGCGGGAACGCAGAACGGTTTCGGCTGCTGAACTGTCGCGTGCGAGAAAAACAATTCGGCCGCCGCCGTCAACCGGCTTTGGGACCCGCGCCGCGCAACCGGCTGGGTGACAGCCATCTTGTCCGGGTTTGTAATCGCCGCCCGGTACCCAACTCGCGCCGGCGGCATAAAACCCTTGGCACCTGCGGTGAAAGGCTTTTACGTCGCGCGTTGATGCCCACGCCACGTCCAGGAGTTCTCGCGCTTGAAGACGGCTCGGTCTTCCGCGGTCGCGCCTTCGGCGCCGAGGCCGCCATCACCGGCGAAGCGGTGTTCAACACCAGCATGACCGGCTATCAGGAGATTCTCACCGATCCCTCCTACTTCGGCCAGATCGTCACGATGACCGCCGTGCAGATCGGCAACTATGGCATCAATCCCGAGGACGAGGAGTCGCCCGGTGGCCCGAAGGTCGCCGGCTTCGTCGTGCGCGAGCTGTCGCCCGTCACCAGCAACTGGCGCAGCCGCCAGAGCCTCGACGACTACCTGCGCCAGTACCGCATCCCCGGCCTGGAGGGAGTCGACACCCGGGCCATCACCAAGAAACTCCGCGTCACCGGCGCCATGAAGGCGTGCCTGAGCACGCTGCCGCTCACCGACGCCGAGGCGGTCCAGCGCGCGCGCGCCTGGGAGGGCCTCGTCGGGGTGGATTATGTCAAGGAGGTCTCCTGCTCCGCGCCCTACCAATGGGACCCGCAGGGGCAATATGACCGGCCGTTCGCGCTGACCGGCACCATTCTCGGCGCCTGGGTACCCCCGGGCCGGCGCTACAAGGTCGTCGCCATCGACTACGGCATCAAGCGGAACATCCTCAAGAAGCTCCGCCAGCATGGCTTCGACGTCTGGGTGGTGCCGGCCGGCGCCACTCCCGAGATGGTGAATGAATTCGCCCCCGACGGCGTGTTCCTTTCCAACGGCCCCGGCGATCCCGACCCGCTCGATTACGCCTACGGCACGGTGGCCCGGCTCATCCAGCAGCATCCCACGTTCGGCATCTGCATGGGCAACCACATGATCACCCTCGCCCTCGGGGCCAGGACGTTCAAACTCAAGTTCGGTCACCGCGGCGCCAACCAGCCGGTGAAAAACCTCGAGAGCGGCAAGGTCTCCATCACCGCGCAGAACCATGGTTTCGCCGCCCGGCCTGAGGACCTCGAGCAGCGCGGGGCCATGGTCACCGAGATCAACCTCAACGACGGCACGGTCGAGGGGCTGCGGCACAAGGAGCTGCCGGTCTTTTCCGTGCAGTATCACCCCGAGGCCTCGCCCGGTCCGCACGACGCCGACCCGCTCTTCGCGGATTTCCACCGGCTGATCGAGCGGCGCAAGGCGGGGAAGATTTAGCCTTAAGCGCTAAGCGTTAAGCTCGCTCCTGGGCTTAATGCTTTCGGCTTAAAGCTTATGGCTTACAGCTGCGCGTCGAGCACCTGCTCGAAGCGCCTCGCGTCCTCCGGTGTGTCCACGCCAATGGCGGGATCCTCAGTGAGGCCGACCATGATGTCATAGCCATTCTCCAGCACGCGGAGCTGTTCGAGCTTTTCGATCTGTTCGTAGCGTCCCGGCGGCAGCGCGGTGAACTTCTCCAGCAGTTCCGCCTGGTAGGCGTAGAGCCCGAGGTGCTTGTAGCAGGGATGGGCGGCGACCCACGCGTCGTCGATGGTCAGGCCGAGATCGCGCGAGAACGGGAGGCGCGACCGCGAAAAGTAGAGGGCGCGGCCGTCGCGGCGGAGGACGACCTTCACCTGGTTGGGATTGTAGAAATCGACCACCCGCCGGAAGGGCGTGGCCAATGTCGCCATGGGCGCGTCCCCGCCGATCAGCCGCGCCAGCTCGCGGATCTGCGCGCCCGTCACCAGCGGTTCGTCGGCCTGCACGTTGATGACGTGGTCGGCACGCACCGTGCGGTTGGCCTCGGCGAGGCGGTCGGTGCCGCTGGCATGCGCCGGCGACGTCATGATCGCGTTGAAACCGCCCGCCGCCACCGCAGCGCGCAGCAACTCATGGTCCACGGCGAACCAAAGCGGAAAGGCCGGCGCCTGCGCGGCGATGCGCTCGGCCACCCACCGCAGCAGCGGCTTGCCCTTGATCGGATGCAGCAGTTTCCGCGGGAACCGGGTCGATTCGAGGCGGCAGGGAACGATGATGGCGGTCGTGGGCATGGCCATTCCTATGTCACCGGACATGCCGTCCGGCAACGCGGAACCGGGCGGGGGCGGGGCCGCCGTCGGCCGTCTTTTAAGTGATTGGCCTGCTACATGCTTTGCGTAACATCATGTTTACCTGTCCCGGATCCCTCCGGTCGGTTTAAGATTGCAAGCCGGGTGAGGGCCCGTCGAAATTCCGCCCCTTGGTCTAGTATTTCATGGAAAAAGTCGAAGCCACACCGAGCACGCAGCAGCACGTGAAGGAGTTCATCGTGCTGAACAAGATGGGCATTCATGCCAGGCCTGCCGCCATGGTCGTGCGCATCACTAACAAGTACCGCTGCGACGTGTTCGTGGAGAAGGACGAGGAGCAGGTGAACGGCAAGAGCATCATGGGACTGATGATGCTGGCGGCCGGCAAAGGCTCGACGGTGAAGTTCATCGCCACGGGTGACGACGCCCCGCAGATGCTGGCCGAACTGGAGCAACTCTTCGCCCGCAAGTTCGACGAGGCGTGAGCCTTTCACCACGGATTACCCGGAGGGGCGCGGATGCGGAAAATCCAATCCGTGAATGTCTGTGAAATCCGTGGTCAGATCCCGAAAAATCTCTTTGCGTTGGCGGTGGTGACCGCCGCCAGTTCCTCGTAGCCCGCGCCGAAAAGCTGGGCGCAAAACTCCGCGGTGTGGCGCACAAAGGCCGGTTCGTTCGGCTTGCCCCGGTGCGGCACGGGGGCGAGATACGGCGCGTCGGTCTCGACCATCAGCCGCGCCAGCCCCTGCGCCCTGGCCGCGGCCCGCACCGTGTCGGCTTTCGGGTAGGTGATGATGCCGGTGAACGAACCGAAGCCGCCGCGCCGGACCAGCTCGTTCATCTCGCCGGCCCCTTCACTGAAACAGTGGAAGACCACCCGGCCCCAGTCGATCCCGCTGGCGTCGATCAGCTCCACGCACTCGTGGAAGGCCCCGCGCGAATGGACCACGACCGGCGCGCCGACCCGCTTGGCGACCTCCAGCCCGGCCGCAAACGCGGCGCGTTGCCAGCCGAAGATGCGCGCCGCCTCCGCGGCATCCTTGGGCAGATGGAACCGATCCAGGCCCATTTCGCCCAACGCCACCGGCCGCGGGGCATCGTCACTGAAGAACGCCTCCATGGACGCGAGCGCCTGCTCCCACCCGGCCTCCAGCGAGCACGGATGCAGCCCCACCGTGTAATGGATGACACCGGCATGTTCGCGCGCCAGATCACGGTAAAGCGCCCAGTCGTCGGGCGCGGTGCCGACGGCGATCATCGCCGCGAGCCCCGCTGCCTGCGCGCGGGAGAGGACGGCTGGCAGTTCGCCGCGCCGGGCGAATGCATCCAGATGCGTGTGCGTGTCGATGAGAGTCATTTTTTCAACGCCAGGACGCCAAATCCCCAAGGTCGCAGAGAACCCTTTCCCTTTTTGCGAGCTTCGCGTCTTCGCGTTAATTCCCCAAATACAACGCGCCGTACCGTTCGCGCAGGTAGCGCAGCAGATGCCTCGGCGTCAGCGGTTCGCCGGTGACGACCTTGACCAGTTCCTGGGTGTCGTGGCGCCGGCCCTGCTCGTGGATGTTGCGCCGCAGCCAGCCGAGCAGGCGCGAGAAATCGCCGCGCGCAAAGTCGTCCTCCAGCCCCGGCAGGTCGCCCTGGACCTTGTACCAGAGCTGCGCCGCCATCATGTTGCCGAGGCAGTAGCTCGGAAAGTAGCCGAACATGCCGCCCGACCAGTGCACGTCCTGCAGCACGCCTTCGCGGTCGTTGGGGGGCGTGAGGCCGAGCAGCTCCTGCGCGAGGGCGTTCCACGCCGCGGGCAGGTCCGCCACCGCCAGCGTCCCGGCCAGCAGCCGCTTCTCCAGCTCGAACCGCAGGATGATGTGCAGATTGTAGGTGACCTCGTCGGCATCCACCCGGATGAGCGTCGGCTGGACGGCGTTGACCGCGAGGTAGAACTCGTCCGGGGCAATCGCGCGGAGCTGCCGGGGAAACGTCTTCCGGAAGCGCGGCTCGAAGAACCGCCAGAAGGCCCGGCTGCGCGCGACCTGGTTTTCCCAGAGGCGGCTTTGCGACTCGTGCACCCCCATGCCGACCGCCTGGCCGAGGGCGGTGCCCTGGTGCTCGAGCCGGGTGCCCTGTTCGTAGAGGCCGTGGCCGGTCTCATGAATCGAGCTGAACAGCGAATTGAGCGGGTTATTTTCGTCGAAGCGCGTGGTCATGCGGATGTCGGCGCCGCTGCCCTCACAGAACGGATGCAGCGACACGTCGATGCGCCCGCGCCGGTAGTTGAAGCCGAGCCGCTCGGTCACGGCGCGCAGGAACGCGCGCTGTTTCTCCACCGGGAAGCCGCGAAAGATGTCGAGCCGCGCTTTGACGGGCGAGGCCACGATCTCGCGCATGAGCGGCACCAGGCTTACCTTCAGTTCGGCGAACAGCCGCTCGATCACCGCCGCGGTCATGCCCGGATCGTGCCGGTCGATCAGGTAGTCGTAGGGCGCGGCGGCAAAGCCGAGATAGGCGGCCTCCTGCCGGGCCAGCTCGAGATGCTTTTGCAGGTAGGGCGCGTACCCGGGAAAATCCGACCTGGCCTTGCAGTCCGCCCACGCGTGAAAGGCCTGGCTGCTGTGCCGCGCCTTTTCGCGCACGAACTCGGCGGGCAGCTTGACGACGCGGTCGTAGTCGCGGCGGGCATGCTGGAGGACGACCTGCTGGTCGGGGGAGAGCTCCGCCCGGCGGCCCTCGAGTACGGCCAGCAACTCGCCGATGCGCGGGTCGCTGGCGGCGGCGTGCTGCACCTCGGCCATGAGGGCGAGTTGTTCGGCGCGAAGGTCGGCGCTGTCGGGCGGCAGGTTGACCTGCTCATCCCAGCCGAGCAGGCCGTTCACCGTGCCGAGCACGTGGATACGTTTGAGGCGGGAGACGAGTTCCGCGCAGGCGGCTTCGGTTGTCATGGAACGATTGAACGCAAGCCGCGGCGGTTCGCCAGCGATTTTGCGCATCGTGCCGCAAAAAAGCCGGGCGCGTGATGCGCCCGGCCCCCAACAACCGATACTACTGACAAAATCAGTTCGTGCCTATGTGGATGCCGCCGCCCGACGAGCGCAGCTTGAGCTCGTGCCCCCCGGCGTTAACCTTGCCGCTCAGGTGGCCGGGCTTGATCTCGCCCACGACCGTGACCGGCAGCTTGCAGCTCACGCCGCCGCCCGAGGTGCGCGCATCGAGGTTGAAATCGCTCTTCGGATCCACGTGCACCGTGATGCCGCCGCCGGAGGTACTAAGCTCGCAGTCGCCTTTCAGCGGACCGGAGAAGGACGCGTCAATCGGACCGCCTGAGGTGTGGGCGCTGACCACCCCCGCAATCTCCTTGATGGTGATGCCGCCGCCACTCGTGTGTACCTGGGCGTTGCCGCCGACCGGCCCCAAGTGAATGCCACCGCCCGAGGTGTGTACGTTCACATCCCCCGTGCAACTCTCTACGCTGATGCCCCCGCCGCTGGTGTGGCCGTCGATCGTGCCGGCGATCCGGCCGAACTCCAACCCGCCGCCCGAGGTGCGGGCCTGCACCTTGCCGGTGAGGTCGCCCACGGTGATGCCTCCGCCCGACGTCTTCAGGTCGACGTTGTACGTGGCGGGAACCGTGACGCTGAATTCACATTGCACCGGAGGCCAGGAACCCCAGTGGAACCAGGAAGACGTGCGCTCGCCTACATATTCGGCGATCGCCGTGACGTCATTCCCCTGCTGCTCCAGGGTCAGCGTGAGGTGCTTGAGCATCTCATCCGCCTCGACGTCGGTCGAGGCGTCGATCCGTTGCTTCACGGTGATCTTCACCGCATTGTCGGGCCCGGGGGTGACTTTGATGCCGCCGCCATTGGTCTCAACCTTGAGCGTGCCGCCGGGCTGGACGGTGAAGCTCTTTTCGACGGTGCGCTCAATCTTGGCATTAAGGACGATCGGGGCGGCAAACAGCCACCCGAGTCCGACGAGAACAGGCAGGTAGAATTTCATGGCTGGAAAAACAGACTGTTTATCAAGAAAACCCGGCTCGCCACGCAAAGTTACACTTATTTTGGACCGGCGGCGAAAAATCCTGCCCGGCGGTCCCCAGGCGGCAGCTTTGGCCGCGCCGTTGACGTGTCCCCCTTGATGCGGCCAGCATCAGGCCCCATGTCCGCCCGCCGCGCCGCCGCGCCGATCCTCAATGTCACGCACCTGCGCATCGAACGCGGCCGCAGCGTCATCCTGCACGACGTGTCGTGGCGCGTGGAGCGCGGACAGCACTGGGCGATCCTCGGACCGAACGGCTGCGGCAAGACCTCGTTGCTCAAGGCGCTGACCGCCTACATGACACCGACCCGCGGCACGATCGACCTGCTCGGCCGCCGTTTTGGCCGGACCGACTGGCGCGAGCTGCGCACGCATCTCGGGCTCGTAACCTCGGCCGTGCACCACCTGATCCCGCCGGCCGAGCCGGCGCTCGAGACCGTCATCAGCGGCAAGTACGCGCAACTCGACCTTTGGGGCGCGATCAGCCGCGCCGACCGCCGGCGCGCGCAGTCCATCCTGCGCACGATCGGCGCTGCGCCGCTCGCCGGCCGCGAGTGGGTGCTGCTGTCGCAGGGGGAGCGCCAGCGCATCCTCGTGGGCCGCGCGCTCATGGCCCGGCCGCGGCTGCTGATCCTCGACGAGCCGTGCGCCGGACTCGATCCCGTGGCGCGCGAGCATTTCCTGCATTTCCTCAATGGACTCGCGCGGCGGCCCGGCGCGCCGACGCTGGTGCTCGTAACCCATCACCTCGAGGAGATCATGCCGGCCTTCTCGCACGTGCTTGTAATGAAGGCCGGGCGGGTGGTCGCCGCCGGCCCGAAGCGCGTGGTGCTGACGGCGCGCGGGCCCGGCTTGCCATCCGTGCCGGCCGCTGGCAGGCATGGTTCAGTCCGCACCGTCGGCAGGTGTTCTGATCATGACCTTCCTCCCCGACTTCATCGATTCGCTCGGCCTCACCAGTCCGTGGACTTATGTCGGCCTCTTTCTCGCCGCCTCGCTGCTCATGATGTGGCGGCTCGAGGCGATGCTCGACCATGGCCTCGAAGGCACTGCGCTCGGCACCATCGTGATGCCCTACTGCTCGGGGCTCGGCAATCTGATCTTTGTCTACCTCATCGTGGCGCATAACGGGCCGGCGCGCGAGGTGATGACCAACTGCCTCGTCAACAACGTCACCAATCTCACGCTGCTGCTCGGGCTGCCGGCGCTGCTCTGGGGGCTCGCGGTGGTGCCGGGCCTGCCCGCGATCGAGGGCCGGGGCGCCAGGGGCGGCGGCGACACCGCGCCGCGGATCAACCGCCTCTCGCTGCTGCTCACCCTCGCCGCCGTGATCTTCTTCACCTGCGCGGTGTGGGTCCTCGGCCAGGACGGCAGCCTCGACCGCCGCGACGGGATCATGCTCATCGGCCTGTTCCTCTTCTGGCAGTGCATCCAGGTGTTCGACGTGCTCAAGCACAACGTCCGCCAGCGGCGCTCCTTCCGCCTGCTTTTCTATCTCGACATGCTGATCGTGTTCGCCAGCGCCTACGTGGTCTACGTGAGCATCGACTGGCTGGTGGTCTGGCTCTCGCACCAGCACGGCAGCTTTGTGAGCGCGAGCCACCTCGGCTGGCTCAGCGGCTGGCTCATGGTGGTGCCCAACGCCCTGCTTGCCCTCTACTGGGGATGGAAGCGCCACGCTGACATCGTCTACAGCTCGCAGGTAGGCGACGGGCACATCTGCATCCCGCTCGCCCTCGGGTTGTGCGCCCTGTTCAAGCCTGTGCCGGTGCCGGATCTCATCCAGACGAGCCTGCTGCTCCTGCTGGGCGCCACAGCCCTGCACGCGTTCTTCCTGGTGACGCACGGCGGGCTGCCGCGCTGGGCCGGCTGGCTCTTCATCGCGGCCTACGGGTTGTTTCTCTACGTGGGACTGGTGGCGTAGGCGCCTTTCCCGCGCAGTCAAAGCCGTGAGGCTTGGGACGCCCCTTCCCAACTCTCACGAGTCTGGCTGCCCGATTCCCTACTCCAGTGGATCGGCGCGGAACTTGCCGCTCAGCTCCACGAACGCCTTCTGCGCCTGCAGCCAGCGGGGATCCTTGCGGATCTCGGCCATCGATTTTCCCGTGTGGTTGCCGATCAAATAGCCCGTGGCGCCGAGGCGCAGGCACACATCAAAGTGCGTGCCCGCCGCCTCGGGCGCAAACTCGAAGTCGCCCGCCGCCAGCCGCTTTCCCGTCATCTCGGCGCGCAGGGGGGCGATGTCATCGGCGAACTGTTTCCGGAAATTCGTCACCCGCGGACCGTGGTAGGCGAGGATGCTGGCGCCGTCGGACCGCAGCGACACCACCACCCATTCGTCGAACACGGTCTGGCTGTAAAACACGTTCATGCGCCCGAGCGCGGTGATGATGAGGGATCTGGCGTTATCGAGTGTCATGCGCGGGAGAAACGGAAAAAGGCAACCGTGGTTCTCAGCGAACGCCCGGCGCAACGCCAGATTTTTGTGGAGGCGCCGCCCCCGCGCCCCGGCCGGGTGCGCCCGCCGGCGCGTCACGTGGGATAACCGCCCGAAATGTATTGCTTGAGCTGCTCGGCCTCGTGCCGGTGCGTGTCCACCATCCGGCGCAAAATGTCGCCGATGGAAATCAGGCCCACCAGCCGGCCCTCGTCCACGACCGGCAGGTGGCGGAAGCGCTTGTTGGTGAAGAGGGTCATCACCTGCTCGATGGAGGTGGTGGAGGCGACGGTGATCGGATCGCGGGTCATGACCCGCTCGATCGGCGTGGTCTTGGGATCGAGATCGGCGGCCACCACCCGCGACAGCACGTCGCGCTCCGTGAAGATGCCGACAAGCCGGTCGCCATCCATGACGAGCACGGAACCAACCTTGTGACGGTTCATTTCCTGCACCGCCGCGGCGGCGGTGATGGTGGACGGCACGGAAAAGACGCCGGAGCCCTTGCGCTCCAGCAGGGCGGAGATGGAGGTATTCATGGGGGTAACGGGCCTGGGACAGCCCAAACGTAGCACTTCACACGCGGCGGACAACTGCAAAGACCAGTTATTCCGGCGGAGTCTCCGCCTGATTCGCGGGAAGCGCCGCGCGGCCGCGCCCGACTCCGGGCCAGGCGCGGACGGAGCCGCGTTGAGATGGAATAAAACTGCTCGCGAGGCGCAAACTTCCTGACACGTTTCATCGTCATGAAGCGCACTCCCGAGGAGACCCTGCGTCGCGTGCTGAAGGTCTCGCGTCTGGACGGCTGGAGCGTGGCGATCTTCGCCGGCGGCTGCAGCCTGGTGTCTCTGGCGTTCGGCGATCCGGTCGGCGTCTCGGTCGGCCTGCTCGTGACTCTGGGCGGCGCGCTCGAGATACGCGGCCACCGGATGCTGAAACACGGCAACGCGGACGGCATGCGCTGGCTGGTGCGCAGCCAGCTCGTGGTGCTGGCCACCATCTGGGCCTATGCGGCGAGGCAGTTGCTGAGCTTTGACACGGCCATCGTGCGGGAGTTGGCCACGCCCGACATGCGCGCCTCGCTCAACGAACTCGGGCTCACCATGGAGGATATCCTGCCGCTGGTGCGCCGGGCTTTTTATCTGCTCTACGGGGGCGTGATGGCGGTGACGCTGATCTACCAGGGCGGCCTGGCGCTCTATTACCGCCGGCGCACCGCAGCCGTCGCCCAGGCGCTGACCCCGCCGCCGGCCGTGACCGCCCCGTTCTCGACCCCATGACCGCCGGGGACTTGTCAACTAATAGTTGACAAGTCCCCGGCGGTGCTGCGCGACAGGAGTGCTTGCGAAAGACACCCCGCCGCCTAAGGTGCGGCCCATGCTTCGGGAGAAATACATCGCAGCGAAGCAGAAGTGGGCCGAGAAGCAGAAGGCCCGCGGTTTCGCCCCGCGCACCACCGCCGCGACCGACCGCCTGCCGCCCGGCCAGACCCTCACCAGCGGCTTCCCGGTGCTCGACCTCGGCGTGAAGCCGGAGATCGCCCTCGACCAGTGGACCCTCACGCTCGACGGCCTCGTCGGGAAACCGGCGGTGCTCACCTGGGCGCAATTCAACGCGCTGCTGCAGGTGGAGGACGTCAGCGATTTTCACTGCGTCACGAGCTGGAGCAAATACGACTGCCACTGGGGCGGCGTGGCGTTCCCCACGCTGTACGAGCTCGTGCAACCGAAACCGGAGGCGCGCTACGTCTATTTCACCAGCTACGACGGCTATTCCACCAACGTGCCGCTGGAACAGTGCCTTGATGAGGACGTGCTGGTGGCCACGCGTTTCGAGGGGCAGCCGCTTACCCGTGAGCACGGCGGGCCGGCGCGGGTGATCATTCCGAAGCTCTACGCCTGGAAGGGCGCGAAGTTCGTGCAGGGCATCACCTTCCTCGCGCAGGACAAGCTCGGCTTCTGGGAGGTGCGCGGGTACAGCAACCGCGCAGATCCTTGGAAGGAAGAGCGCTACGCGTGATTCGCAGCCAAAGCCGCCGGTCACGCTGAAACCTTGGCAAAGGCGGATGCGNNCCGGCCGGCGCTGGCTCGGGATGTGCTATGAACTAATCCGATAGCACGGCCAGACGTCCTCATGAAACTCATCCTCGACAGCCGCAAGCTGCTCGCGTTCGTCACGCTTGCGCGATGTGGCAGCTTTACGCAGACCGCGCGCGAACTTTTCCTCACGCAGTCGGCGGTAAGCCATGCCATCAAGTCGCTGGAGCAGGAACTGGAGTGCCGGCTCTTCGACCGGCTCGGCCGCAAGGCGCGGCTGACGCCCGCCGGCCAGCATTTGCTGGAGCACGCGCAGCGCATCCTCGAGGAAATGCAGCTCGCCCGCGCCGACTTGAAGGCGCTGGATCAGCCGGCCGCTTCCGTCAACTCCGGCCCGTGGCAGGCGGTGGCCGGAGCGTAAGCGCGCTGACGCCGAAGAAAGAAAGAAGATCGAAGAAGGAAAAGGACCCGCTCCCTCTTGAATCTTTCCTCTTGAATCTTGAATCGGCGCAGGCGCGGCGCAGCCGCGCCTCAGGCATACCAGTCGCGGCGCGTGAGCGGCAGGCGCGCGTCACCGCTGCGCTCCGGCTTGGACAGGAGCACCTGATAGACCGCCAGCTGGCCGCGAGCGAACCCGTGCGCCGAACCCGCCATGTAGAGCCGCCACACACGGTAGGTGGCTTCATTCACGAACGCCAGGGCCGCCGCATGATTGGCTTCCAGCCGCCGCACCCAGTGCCGCAGCGTCAGGGCGTAATGTTCCCGTAGGTTTTCCACGTCACGGACCTCGAGGCCTGCCGACTCGGCCGCCCGCAGTACAGCCGGAATGGGCGGAATGTCGCCGTCCGGGAACACATACGCTTCAATAAACGAAGCACCGCGGTAGCGGTGCGGCCACACACCTTCGCCGATGGCGTGATTCAAAAACACGCCGCCGGGTCTCAATAGGCGGCCGGCCTGGTAAAAATAGTCCGCGAGCTGCTCCGCGCCCACGTGCTCCGACATGCCCACGCTGACGATCGCATCGTAGGGCTCGATCTCCGGCAGCGCGCGATAATCCCGGCACTCGATCCGCACCTGCCCGCCGAGGCCGGCCTCGTTCGCGAGCGCCGTCGCCAGCTCCGCTTGCGGCCGGCTCAGGGTGACGCCGGTGACGTTGACGCCGCAGGTGCGCGCCGCATAGAGCGCAAAGCCGCCCCAGCCGCAGCCGATGTCGAGCACCCGCTGCCCCGGCTGCAGACGAAGCTTCCGGCATAGGTGGCGCAGCTTGGCGGCCTGGGCCGTGTCGAGGTCGTCCTCCGCCCGCTCAAAGTAAGCGCATGAATAAACCATGCGCTGGTCGAGCCAGAGGCGGAAGAAGTCGTTCGACACGTCGTAATGAAACGTCACGGCGCGCCGGTCGCGTTCGAGGGAGTGCCGCCGTCCGCCAGCCGCGGCAAAGATTCGGTCCGCCAGCCGCCGCCCGGGCTTGGCTGGCAACCGGTGAAGGCGGTAGTAATCGGCGAGCGCCGTCCGCCAAGACGGCGCGGCGCGATGACCCAGGACGTCGGTCAGCTCGAAGGCTGCCTCAATGTCGCCGGCAACGTCAAAATCGTTGTCCAGAAACGCCTCGGCCATGCCCATCTCGGTTCCGGAGGAGAACATGGCCCACAGGGCGCCCGGGTGCTGCAGGACGATCGTGGCCGGCCGGGGCTTTGCGTCCGGCCACCCGGTGCCATCCCAGAGCCGGAACGAAACCTTTTCAAGAGGGGCGGCCGCGAACAGTTTTTCCAAGAAGCGGATGCTTGCTTCGGTTTTCGGGGCAAGGGTTGTAGTCATGGGTGCCTCCGTGGCTGCGCTTATTCTGCGCCATTGGCGGCGCCCCCGCAACCAATCTTGCGAGCGCGCACTCCCCCGCCGCGCTTGCGCCAAGGGGCTCACGCCGAGGTAAGATTCAAGAAGGAAGGAGAAAGAACGTCCGCCACTCCGTCTTGAATCTTCCTTCTTCAATCTTTAATCGCGGCGCAGTCGCGGCGCTCAGGGATGGAGCGGATAAGCGCCGGGCGCGCGCGCCTCCTGCTTGGGCCAGCCGAGCAGTTGCTCAATCTCGGCGGGCAGCGGGACGGCTGAGGCTGCCCCGGGAAAAGCCCGGATCAATTCATAATTGCCCAGCTCCGGACTCTTGAAGACCGAGCCAGGGTAATCGGCCAGATACTGGCTGTGGGCCTCGAATTCCGGGTGCAGCTGCTGCAGTTCTTCGAGCGTCTTGACCTCCACCGTGCAATTCTCGCCTGCCGCCGGACTCCACACGAGCAGGGTTTGCGCGCTCTGCTGGCCGGCAGAGTCGCTGCTGCGTACGTAGACATTGTCCTCGAGCCGGGTGACCTGCGGCCGGGTGAGCCGTCCGCACAGGGCCTTCGTCTGCTCGAACCGCAGGAGGGGTTTGTGAAACCGTGCATCCGCCGTCAGCAGGTTGCCGACGAAGACGTGCCCCTCGCGCTGGTCGACGTCCGGCCCAGTGCTGGGATGCCAGCCGAAGTGATCGCCGATCGCGCTTCGTTCCGTGCGCTCGAAGGAGGCGACGGTGTTGACCAGGGTGTTGTGATAGACCCGGACGTTCGAGCTGTTGAGTACGCGGATGCCCTTGTCGCAACCGACGAACACGTTGCCGGCGCAGATCGCCCCCTTGGAAATCTCGAAGAAAAATCCATCGACGGCGCCCTCGACCCAGTTGTTGATGAACACGCCGTCAACATTGCCGACGTCATACCAGATGCCGTTCGAGTGCGGTTGATCGATGACAAGGTTGTCCCGACAGGTGACGCGGTAGGATTGGTTGAAGATCTTCACCGCCGCGGGATAATATCCGGTGATCTCCTCGATGTTGTTCCGGCGAAAAATGTTTTTCTCGAGGAGACAATCGGCCGAGCCGATGATGTAGATGCCTTCCGTGCTGGTGTCGCTGACGAGACAATGCCGGATGGTCAGTTTGTCACCCCGGAAGTAGCCGGCCACCCGGGAGCAATAGGTGATCGCAACATTCTCCAAGGTGGTGCCGACGACCTCCTTGCCAAAGGTGGCGGGATCGGCCAGCCCGACGGGCTCCCGGCCCTCCACTTCGAGGGCGCGGTAGGCATACTGGGTGAACGTGAGGCCGCGGATCAACGGTCCCTTGCCGTCCGAGGTTTTGCCGTGGCAGGGGCCGGTCGTCCGGATGAGCGCGCTGTCGAACGCGGTGATCTCGACCAGGCGGTTCGCCGGATCGACGCCGAGGTAAACCTGGCCGGCCGCGTAATCGATGTAGTACGAATGCTCGTCGATCTCCCCTTCCCACCCGACCGCCTTCAACAGCTCGCCATCGACAAAGACCATGTCGTTGTTGAAGCGCCAGGGCGGTGTTTTTCTACCCTCCCGATAACGTCGCCACCAGTCATCGGGCCTGGCCGGGAAGAGGCGCGACCAGGAGGTTCGCCACAGGCCGTTGCTCTGGGCTTCCCACTTGGCGGCCACCTGGGTTCCCTTCAGCACCGGATGCTCATCGGCATAAGGCTGCAGGATGATTCCCTGGTTCAGCTTCAGGTCACCGGTCCGATAAATGCCCCCGCGCAGCACGATCGCATCGCCGGTCACCACCCGGGCCATGGCCGCCTCCAAGGTGGTGGGCTGGGTCAGGGTCGCTCCCGAGGCCTCGGGCTGACCATCGGGCGCCACATAGTAAAGGTGCGCGGCTTCCTTGGGCAGATCATAGCTCTGCGGGATCGGGCCGTAAGGACCGCCGGAGGGCTGGGCTTGTCCGGGCAGGGGCCCGAGGAGCAGGACAAGCAGGAGGCAGCTCACCCAGGGCGGCTGGTGCCATTGGCGAAATGGGCCCTCCAGCTGGGGGTGTGGGCGGCGGCTCCGGGAGGTTTCTGGCGTGGGGCGCGAGTTCATTTCGATTCCTTTCGAGCAATAAACCGATGGGGGAAAAAACGGACAACTCAGTGCGAAACTTATGTCATGCGGCGGGCGACTGCGCCAATCACGAAGCCGCGCTAACTCTAGACAGGGCGACCGCGCGGCATACGGTGTGCGCGCTGACGCCGACGCAAGAGGGAATATCGAAGAGGAAATAGGGTCGGCATATCTTGAATCTTCCTTCTTGCATCTTAGATCGGCGTTCCGCGCCGCCGCTTCCCGTTTGACGTCCGGGTGTTGATCCCGAAAGTTTCCCCCTGTGAAGTTCCGGATGCCGGTCCTGTGGCTGGTCGCGGTGCTCAGTGTCGTTACGGCCCGAGCCGACGTGCACGTCTGGGAAAAGGTCGAGCTGACTTTCCACGCGCAGCATCATTACGAGAATTCCTACACGGACGTGGACGTGTGGGTGGATCTGCAGGGACCGGGATTCGCCCGGCGCTGCCACGGGTTTTGGGACGGCGGCGATGTCTTTCGCGTGCGCGTGCTGGCAACGGCACCCGGTCAATGGACCTGGCGCAGCGGCTCGAACCAGGACGATCCGGACCTGAACGCGCACACCGGCGGCTTCACGGCGGTGGCGTGGAGTGACGCAGAGAAAACCGGCAACCCGCTGCGCCGCGGATTCGTCCAGCCCAGCGCCAACGGCCATGCGTTTGAGTCCGCCGACGGCACGCCGTTTTTGCTGGTGGGTGACACGTGGTACGCGGCGATCACCAACCGCTTCAAGTGGAACGACGATGACCGGGAGCGACCCATCGGGCCGGAGGCCGGATTCAAGGATTACGTGCGGCTGCGGAAGAGCCAGGGGTACAACAGCGTGGCGATCATCGCCGCCTTCCCCAACTGGGCCAACGACGGGCAGCCATGGGAAATCTGGCTGGATCAGAAGGCGGACCTCGGCGTGCGGTCCGCGTGGGTGGACCAGGGTGAGATCGCCCACCACCGGCCGCGCGATCAATGGCAGGCGAAGGACATGACGAACGAGGGCGGTCGGGCGTTCCTTTTCCCGGGCAAGGTCCCGGGTTACGAGCAGGTGTACCCGGACGTGAATCGCCTCAACCCGGAGTATTTCCAGTACATGGACCGGAAGATTGATTACCTGAACGCGCAGGGAATCGTGCCGGCCATCGAGGTGGCGCGGCGCGACCTGACGTCGTGCTGGGCGAAGTTCTACGCGTGGCCGGACTCGTACAGCCGCTACATCCAGTACGTCTGGAGCCGCTACCAGGCGAACAACTGTCTTTACAGCCCGGTGCATTACGACTGGCCGGCGATGACCGCGACCACACGGCAACTCAACGCGGCCGCAAACCGCGTGATCGAGCAATACGGCCACCCGCCGTTTGGCACGCTCATCTCATGCAACGCCTCGGTGTCGAGCCTGCTCAACTTTGGCGGGCCGGACGAAAACCGCTGGCTCACGTTCCACCAGATCGGCAACGGGCGGGAACACGACTATTACTGGTATCTCACGGAGATTTACCACGCCACGCCGGCGCGGCCCGCCTTGAACGGCGAGCCCTACTATTCCGGGATGGCCGACAAGCGCTATTCCCCGCCCTACCGCTACGGCGCGCCGGGCGGCACGGAGGTGGATGACCGGGACGTGCGCTCGGGCATCTACGGGAGCTTTTTGTCCGGCGGTTTCGGCGGCCACATCTATGGCGCGGAAGGCATCTGGGGCGCGGACATCGAGCCCGGGTCCAGCCCGTTCATGTGGGAGGCGTTCCTGTGGAATTCCGCCAACCAGATGACGCATCTGCCGGCGTTCGCGCTGAGCGAAGGGCGGCGCTACGCGGACCTCGTGCCCGACGCCAACCTGGTTTCGCCAAACTCCACGCCGCAAACGAAGGGCTTTGTCGGCTGGGCGTATGGCGCGCGCACACCGGCCCAGGATTTCTTCCTCGTTTATTTCGAAAAGGATTGTCCCGCCGGGAGCCGGATCCGCGGGGCGCGGCCGCAGGCGACCTACGAGGCGCAATGGTTCGATCCGCGCACCGGCCGGTGGTCCAAGGCCGGCGACGGCCGTGTGACGGCCAATCAGTGGGGCTGGATCGACGTGCCCGAGTTCCCGTCGGCCGACGACTGGGGCTTGAAGCTGATTCTCGCTGCGCCGTAGTCATTGCCCGCCGGAACGCAGGCAGCTGGCTTGCCGAGTCGTAGCGCGTCCTCCTTGGGTTGTTGCCCGTCTCCGCCCGCTAATCGCGGGCTTCATCGCGGCACCTTGCCGTAGCCTTTGCTCCGCAAAGGCGTAGGCAGGTAGCCTGCCGAGCCGTAGCCAACGGGCGAAGACTGGTGCCCAGGGGGGGACTCGAAGTTCCAAAGAACGAATCTGAGGCGGTTGAGTCCCAAGGGGAAAGCGCCGGCGAGAAACCACCCGTTTCCCTCGGAGCCTCACAGAATTCCGAACAGCTTTGTTTTGAGTTGTCTGAAGTCGTCTCTGTGTGGCCAAAACTCTCGGCTGAAATCCGCAACGCCGTCCTGACGCTTCTGCGTGCAGCGAAATCCTAGTCTAGTTCGTGTCGCCGGGCGTGGGTGTTCCCTTAAAGCGAAGACGGCTGAACAGACACTCTTGAGTGACCCATTTCCGTCCGCGCGGAACAATCCGATTCACCTCACTATCAGTCCGCCTAACTTGCCTGCTGGCCCAAAATTTGGCGACCCCATCCGACGTGATTGGACGGACGACCGGAAAGAGCCAAAACGCGTTTAAGGGTCAAAAACGTCGATAAGGAAGCAGGCGGCAATATCAGATCGAGGCCATCACAGCTTTGGCTGGTTTGATGGCATTGGGGGTTCGCAGTGGCTGGAGGTGGATTCATTTTGAATTTGCAGCATGAAATCGGCGGTGACGGTTGACCTACGAAATCCCTCATAGATAATCGCGATTAGGAAATATAGTGAAAAGGTTGCCAGCTCCATAGCAGGATAATTGCCGACGAGAATAGCCTCTCTTGGAACCTTCACAGTTTTCCAGGCAAAATCCCAAATGAAATTTGTCCAAGGAATCAACAGGGCGATGTATCCAAGAGTAACAGAAATGCTGATGGTTCGCCATAGATTGACGGATTCCTTTATACGCTCGAGCTGAAGGTATTCGGGAATTTGTGGGTTGTGCAGATACCATGGGGGAGAAAGGCTGTAGCGGAACCAACAGGAAGCGCCGCTCACTAGGCTATAGAGAAAAATCCAGAAGGTGATGTTCCCGTTTGGAAATCCGGGGATATAAGCTGGGAGGCAAATCATCCCAGCGATCAGTAGTACTAGTGGGGGAACGGAGACGGCTGATGCGAGCGGGCGTCGCTTGGCTAGCCAAAGATAGGTGGCGGCGAATATCGGAATCGCGAGTGAACAAGGCCAATATCCGAATGGGTACGTGCGCGGACCATCTATTCCAGAGCTAACCCGCGAGTCCACAAACGTTGTAGAAGCCATGGTCGCGGCAAAACCAAGGGAGTTCATTATCGAAATCTTTAGGGCAAATGCTCTGTTAGCGTCCATGGCGGTATCCAGTTTTGTTGGGTGAAGCGTAAATACCCCTTTTGTCCACTTGAAGGCCAGCGGGAAGTACTTCAAGACGCTGACAGCCAAATCAAGGGTGCGTCGGAGGTGTCGCCACCGCCAGCGGAGCCTCACAGAATTCTGAACAGCTCTGTTTGGAGCTGTCTGAGGTCGTCTCAGCGTGGCCAAAACTCCCGTCCGAAATCCGTACCGCCATCCTCACACTTCTACGCGCGACGCGCAAAGGCGAGTGACGGCCCTGCCGGCACGGTGGGCTCGGTCAGTGTTTGGCTATTTGGCATCAACTTCCGCAGCCTGACCCTTTTTCCTGCGCCAGTTAGTCAAGGATGAAGAAGGCGATATCGCCAAGGGCTGCGGCAGTCAGCTCGCCACCCTCGCTACGATGTTCAGGCCCGGACGCGAATGCCAAAAAGGCTGGCGTTGCTTCACTAGCTGTGAACTAATCCGCAAGCTGGTCGAAGACGTCCATTTCCTCGACTGGCGTCGCCGAGAAGGCCGCTTAAACCCGCCTCCCCACGCATCCCTCTCAGCCCTGCCGCCCACAATTTCGCGTCAAATCTCGTCAGAGTCCTGTTTAGCGAAGAAATATCACATATGGCCGGGAAAAACATCCTTCTGATAGAGCCGGGTTATAAGAACAAGTACCCGCCGCTCGGGCTGATGAAGATTGCTCAATACCACGGTCCTCAAGGCAAGGGCGACAAGGTCAAGTTCATCAAAGGTGAAGACAAAAGTGTCTTGGAAACCTGCTGGGACCGCATTTACGTCACCACCTTATTTTCATTTGAATGGAGACGCATTTCAGAATCAATTGATTTTGCCCTTGAGGCATCTGGTGGTCAGGCCAGCAATGTTTTCGTCGGTGGTATTGCTGCCTCCTTGATGCAAAAAGCGTTTCTAGATGAGACCCGCTGGCGAGGGGTACGGTTCATTAAAGGTCTCTTGAAGGATGCGCCGGCGATCTCTTTGCAATTGGACGCTTTTCAAGAAGAACTCTACTCAGAAGACACGAACGGAAAGCCCATTGAAGAGTTGATCCCAGACTACAGTATCCTTGATCAAATCAGCTACATGTATCCAGTTCATGATGGCTATTTCGCGTACGCATCACGGGGGTGTGTCCGTAAATGTAGCTTTTGTGGTGTGCCGAAACTGGAAGGTGACCTGTACGACACTCCATCTCTGACCAATATTGTTGAGGGTATACAAAGACTCTACGGGACCAAGAAAGATTTAGTATTGATGGATAATAATGTCGTCGCCTCGCCTCGCTTTAAAGACATCATCGCCGAGATTCGTGACTTGGGATTTACGCCTGGGGCAAAACTGAAGAGAGGCCGGAGGCCTGTGTTGCGGCGTGTGGATTTCAACCAAGGAGTCGATGCACGGATTCTCTGCAAGGACCCCATGTTCCTCCGAGAATTATCATCGATTTGCATCAAACCGCTTCGAATCGCATTCGATCACATCGGCTTGAGAAAACCTTACGAAACGGCGATTCGGTTTTCGCACGATGTCGGACTTCACGACCTGAGTAATTACATGCTGTATAACTTTCATGATTCTCCGGCCGATTTGTACCAGCGGATGTGCTTAAACATTAAACTCAACAAGGAATTGGGGATTCGTATATTTTCCTTCCCTATGCGCTTTCAGCCAACAGACATGAAAGACCGCAGTTATATTGGGGAGAAGTGGAATAAGTACTACTTGCGCTCAATGCAGATCATTCTCCAAGCAACTCACGGCATTGTCAGTGGCGAGCCTACGTATTTCAAGCGTGCCTTTGGGGAGACTGAAGAAGAATTTGAGAATCTATTGATTCGGCCTCACAAATTTATCTTTAACAGAGTTTGGTTTGAAGAGTTGGATGGGCGAGCGGAGTTTGAGGAATACCAAGCCGAAGCTCGATCGTTATCAGCGTTAGACCGAGCTGATTTGCTAGCGGCGTTGTCATATTATGGAAACAGCAAGTATGAGAGTATTCGGAAAGGGATCTCTAATTCAAAAGTGGTGAAGCATTTTAGGTTCTACCTACCGCTCCACAAGATTGTTGAACGAGATATTTGGGAGAGACAGATGTCGCTACAAAGAGTCAAAACCGAGACGGTACCAGATGATGAACGTGTTGAAGATGCCGGCTTGGAGCTAAACCCGCTGAGTAAGGAAGCTTGAGAGATGTTGCCGGTTCAAAAAGAACGGTCGTCACGCCAGCGTTTCACTGACCCGGTTATTGTAGGGAAGGATATTCTCGAATTGCTGAGCGGTGCGATGTATGTAGAACCTCTCACAATTTACCGGGAGTTTGTTCAGAACGCAGCAGACGCAATTGATGAAGCTGAGAAGCAAGGACTCTATAAAAGAAGCACCCAGCCTCGTATTGACATCACTCTCGACCTGCAAAACAGAACAGTAAAAGTACGCGACAACGGTGCTGGCATTGAACGAAACTCGGTTTCTCGGAGACTTACTTCGCTCGGCGCAAGTAAGAAACGAGGGAAAGGTACTCGTGGGTTTCGCGGAGTCGGACGGCTTGCGGGGCTGGCGTACTGCCAAGAATTGGTGTTTCGCACCAAGCATGTCAACGACGAGCGAGTATTTGAAATGGTCTGGGACTGCCGAAGGCTGAAAGAACTCTTGCGAGATCACGAGCGGGATGACGATCTGAGTTCCATCCTCCAAGAGATTGTTTCAGTTGATTCAGTCTCAACTAAGGAGTATCCGCACCATTTTTTTGAAATTGAACTCCGTCAAGTCGTGCGGCACGGCAGCGACCTGCTGTTGAATGAAGACGCAATCAGCCGATATCTGGCTCAGGTTGGGCCAGTTCCATTCTCGCCACGGTTCGGATTCTCCATGGAAATTCAGCAGCTTCTCGAGCAACTGAATATAGGAAAAAGTTACGACATTTACATCAACGGCTGTAACACGCCGCTTGTCAGGCCGTTTCAAAATGACTTCGTAGCGAAAAGGGGCGTTAAGAACTCAAGGGCAACTCTCGAAACATTCCAAATACCCGGTATTAGCGAAGGTGTGGACGCGGTCGGATGGATTTTGCACCACGATTACGTAGGCGCGTTGCCTGATCACCTTGGCATCAAGGGTCTCAGGATTCGGCTCGGCAACATTCAAATCGGCGACGCGAATACACTTCAGAGTGTATTTCCCGAGCCTCGGTTTAATTCATGGGCAATCGGAGAAGTACATATTTTGACCCCGCGACTTGTGCCAAACGGCAGACGCGATGACTTCGAGCAAAACAACCACTACGCAAATCTGCTCAACCATATCACCCCAAAAGCGAAGGCTATCGCCAAAGCTTGCCGCAACCTCTCGAGGGAACGAGTACTTCACCGCAAACAGGCAGCGTCGGCACCCAACGGAGTGAACGGAAAGAAGATCGACTGGGCCAAGGCGAAGGATTTTCTAGCAAAACACGCGGACAAACCACTAAACAAAGCCCACAGGATAAACCTTCAAAGGCTGGTTCAGAACGGCACGACTACTTACGCTGAACTGATACGGATTCTTGTGGATTCCGGTGCCACAGACCAGCCTCCTCGCTAAGGAATACACTATGCAACAAGGCAAACATCAACTGGTGCCCGTAAACGAGATTGTTCTCGACAAATCCAACCCACGCATCGCGCTCTGGCTCGAGATGTACAAAGGCGAGCCAACGCCGGAACAAATCCATCAAGCATTGGGTGCTGGTGTTGACGACAAAGAGGGTCAGGGAGGCACAAAATACAGCACGCTCAAGAATTCCATCCAAACAAACGGCGGTATTATCCAGCCAGTGCTCCTCAATGTCCTTCCCGACGGAACTAAGGTCTGCATCGAAGGCAACACTCGTGTCTGTCTCTACAAGACCTTTCGCGAGCAGAAAGTCAAAGGCTCTTGGGGCGAAATACCAGCGATCATTTACACCAACTTGGACGAGGAGGAAATCGACGCAATCCGGCTCCAAGCCCACCTCGTAGGGCCGCGGCAATGGGATCCCTACTCCAAAGCTAAATACCTCACCATCCTCAGAAACAAAGAGAACCTCCCCTTTTCAAAGCTGGTAGACTACTGCGGTGGAAGCCAGAAGGCTGTCAGGGAGAGCATCGACGCATACGCGGACATGGAAATGTTCTACCGCCCGCTTTGCGGGTCCGAAGGTGACTTCGACCCAAGACGTTTCAGCGGTTTCGTCGAGTTGCAGAAGAACAACGTCAAGACCGCTCTTAGCCAGACTGGCTTCGATATCTCCGACTTTGCCGGATGGATCCTGGATAGGAAGATTGATCCCCTGAACACAGTCCGCGCCCTCCCTAGAATTCTCAAAGACAAGAACGCTCAACAGATCTTTTTAAAGAAAGGTGCCACCGAGGCAATTAAGGTTCTTGAGCGCCCCGAGCTTAGCAAAGCACTTCAAGAGGCCACTCTAGCTCAGCTCTCTCAGGCGCTGACAGAAGCTATCAACAAAGTTCCATACCCACAGTTTTTGGAGTTCAAAAAGAACCCAAGCTCCGACACTTATCAGGCATTAATCGATATTCAAGAAACTCTTAACGAGTTCATCTCAACAGTTCAGTCTGATGAGTGAGACCCTCGCCCATACACGCCTCGTGGGTGTGATCGTCAACTGGGTAAAAGCCAGATACTCGGCTACTGTGGGTCTCTGCGTTTTCTGCGATTGCCCGACTGTGCTTGAAACGGAAAAACCATCGCCCATAGAGGGCTTTTTCCCCGATGTCTGCGCATTGTCCACTCCGCCAGCATTGACTCTCGTTGGAGAGGCAAAGACACTGCCTGACCTCGAGTCACCACGGTCTTTTCAACAAGTGGTTGCGTTCATGCGCTTTCTCGCAGCCCGCCCGCAACCGATCCTTGTCATCGCCACTCCATGGCAGGCCGTGGCGACAGCAAAAAACATCGTCGTGCTTGCTAGGCGTGAATCACGCGCCGAACACGTCCAAGTGCATTTTCTAACTGACTGAGCCACGCTATGCTAAGGGTTCTCAAAGAGGCTTCGTTTAGCAGCAAACTTCGGGCATTCCCTTATCAGGTAGAGACGGTAGAGGCCATCAAGGGCTTGGAATACGCCGCGATTTTCCATGAGCAGGGACTTGGCAAAACGAAGATAGCAATCGACCTTGCCCTAACGTGGATTAGCGAGGGCATTCTCGACTCCGTCATAATCGTCACCAAGAAAGCTCTCGTGAGGAATTGGGAAGAGGAAATCGCTACTCACTCCCATTTCAAAGCTCGGACGGTGGACCAGGACGCGAAAACTCTCTTTTACGCCTTTAACACGCCTGCTCGCCTTTACCTCACCCATTACGAGGCCTGCAAATCCTCCCAAAACGCTTTTGCTCTATTTCTTAAAACACGCAGGGTAGGAGCCATTTGCGACGAGTCACAGAAGATCAAGAATCCTGACTCAGCCATTGCGCATACCATGCACGCCCTCTCAACGGGCTTCTGTCGCCGCATCATTATGACCGGCACACCCATTGCGAATCGGCCTTACGATATTTGGTCACAAATCTGGTTTCTCGACCACGGAAAGGCACTTGGCAACGACTTCAAGTCCTTCAAACAAACCCTCGACCTCCCAGACGAATCCCAGGGAGACGCAGGCCGCTCGATTTTCTCAAAGGCATTGGCCGACATTTACACCAAAATCAAGCCGTTCACAGTCAGGGAGACTAAGGCATCATGCGGGATACTGCTGCCGACCAAACAGGTCGAAAATATCCTCGTAAATTTCGAACCAAACCAAGAGCGCCTCTATTTGAAATTCAGAGATGAGCTGCGCTCAGAAGTGGTTCGAGATTCTAAACTTGTAATCGACGACGCTGAAGCCGTCCTTAAACGCCTGCTTCGCCTCGTTCAAGTAGCCTCCAATCCTATTCTGGTAGATGAGAGCTATCGCGGCATCCCCGCGAAGTTTCCAAAGCTTTACGCGCTCTTAAAAACCGCGCTCTCCGCCGGCTCCAAGGCAATCGTTTGGACTTCGTTTACAGCGAACGCTGATTGGCTCGCTCGCGAGTTGAAGCCGCTCGGCACTGTTAGGGTGCATGGCAAAATGACGATTTCAGAACGGTACGCGTCCCTTACAAAGTTCAAGCAGGCCAAGGATTGCAGAGTCCTTGTGGCAACCCCGGGTGCTGCTAAGGAAGGTTTGACCCTAACCGTGGCAAACTACGCCATCTTCTACGATCGTAGTTTCAGTCTTGACGATTACCTACAAGCCCAAGACCGGATTCACCGGATTTCACAGACAACTACTTGCTACATCTACAATTTGCTCTTGAAGGGCTCGATCGACGAGTGGGTGAACGAACTCCTATCTGCCAAGCACGTCGCTGCCAAATTGGGCCAAGGCGACATAGACGAGTCGCAGTTCAGCGCCGAGATGTCCTACGCATTTTCAGCCATGCTGGCAGACGTTTTGAACCTACATGATACAAAAGAACATCAAAATTCCCCACGACTATGACTACATCGAAGGCGCCGATGCCTAGTGCGAAAGCAACAGATCCGTTGATGATCCGGGGAAAACTTATACCGGTCAGACTTTGTACGATGAAGCAGGCCGAGTTGAAGTTCTTTATCGATAATCCACGGATCTACTCCGTGGTTCACGAGGAGGGCAAGGATACCACGCAGGAGGAAATCGAGGAGATCCTGAAAAAGCAGGATCACGTTAGAGAACTCAAAGAAAGTATAAAAGCGAACAATGGTCTTATCGAACACCTGTTTGTAAAGGAAAGGACCCTTGAGGTTGTCGAAGGCAACAGGCGGCTCGCAGCATACCGTCTGCTCTTCCAAGAGAACCCTCTAAAGTGGAGCGAAGTCAAATGCGCGCTTTTACCGAGCGACCTAGATGAGAGCTTGATGAACTCGTTTCTAGGCGAGATTCATCTTAAAGGTAAAAAACCGTGGAGTCCGTACGAAAAAGCTTCTTTTTTGCACCGCCGATTCAGAAATGATGGAGTCAGCGTCGATGATCTCAAGAAAGAGTTTAATATTAGCAAGCCGGCGATTGAGCATTCAATCGCTGTGATTGACCTCATGGAAAAACACGAGGAGAAGGAGACTCGAAGGTGGAGTTATTACGACGAGTTTAAGAAGTCCAGAAAGGCTAAGGCGATCTGCGCGAATGTCGCAAACTTCGAGGACGTCATCGTTAAACAGATTAAACTAGATGAAGTTGGGACTGCTATGGAGTTCAGGGACAAGCTACGCGTCATATGTAACTCGAGTTCAAAGAATCCAGTCAAAAATTTGGTCTCGGAAAAGTGTGATTTTGGCGATGCATTCGATGAGGCAGAGAGAACGGGCGGCGACAACAGGCCGTTGCAACGAATCAAGAGTTTCCGACGTTGGCTCGATGACGGTCACACAAAGACAGCTGTTAGGAACGCATCCCAGAAAATTAGGGGTGAGCTAGAATATGAGCTCCACAAGATTAGGGCGCACGTAGAGAAGCTCCTTAAGACCCTAGGCTGAAGGCGACTTCGTCCATTTGCGCCCCGAACAATTACGCTATTGATATTGGGAAAGCCGAAAAGCCCAGGCTACGCATTTTACCTTTTTTAAGCGCTGTCAGCGTTGCCCCCCGATTGAGCGTAAGCGTCATCCGCTGAAACACGTGGGCATTCTGGTTCCTGATTGCGGAATTCCCCTGCCACCGGGTAGGATCCCTGTCATCGAGATCGTCGCCGAGTGGGAGGCCTTGCAGGCCGCTACAGGCGCGAGGCCTTCCCCTTTTTGGGATGGATCACCAAGGGCTCCATCCGTTCATGCCCGTTTTACGCCGCGTCTCTGTTGAAAGGGGATTCGGGACAATGAACCCGCTCTGCGGGCAAATCTCCTAAACGAGGAAACAGCACGGCGAAAAGCAACAAGAAGTAGTGATAGACATTCTAGAGGATTCAATTCCTGCGCTGCGCGAGCGGCCTATAATGAAATCTCAAATCCAGCCTGCCTTTCGTTCGCACTATCGTCGAACACTACTACCTTGGTGGCCAAACCGCGCTCGAAACACCCGGGAAAGGAGGATCCGCCCAGCAATGCGTATCGGTTGGCTACGATAGCGGACCAGGCTGATCTTGTTCTATCATACGCTAGCACCACTCGACCGACGTGAAATACCGGCCCCTTCTAGAGATTTACAATCAAAGTCTAAGAATGCAATCATCCGTCAAATCGCCTAGAGATTTAACTCTTATTATATTGGGTGGAAGATAGGCATCTGGTGTCTGGTTGTATGGAGCATCAATTAAAATCACTTTGTCACAGCTCATAGCTAACCGCATAGCGTTGGCTAGGTCGTCTTCCACAAACACCCGAAATTTCCCAGCATCAGCGTCGATGAAACGTCTTGCTGGTCTGTCGAAGCCGCCCTCAACAATCAGATGTCCATGCGGTAATTCATGTTTCTTAAGCCACCGTTTCGTAATCTTCTTTATGGATTCCTTTATGCCGTACCGAGTCTGCCAAAGTTTGCGATAAGTTTTCCTTACCTCGGGTGGGAGTTTGTTGAACAGCGGCCACTTCCGATTTGTGTATATCCAGATTCGGTTCAGCTGGTAAAGCCGAGCCAAACGTTTCAGAAAATTGGCGGCGCGCTCGTCCACTGGCATTTCATTCCAATACGCTAAATCGTTAAACACTAGCATCTCGTCATCCTGCGTTACACCTAATCCCTCGCAGTTGCGTACAGGAATACAGGTGATCTCCTCGGGTTTAATATATTTACCAGTATGCTTATTCAGGAAACTGGAAAAGTGTTCCCTATGCTTATTAAGAACACCATCAATATCAATTCCTATTGCTCGGCTCTGAAGATACCACTTTTTGCGATGAAGCGTGAGCCCCCAATATAATCCCAAGTTAAACAACGCGAATAATAAACCACCTGTAAGGGCGATAGTCTCTTTAGTAAGAAGCAGTGGATTGTGGCTAATGACTAATTGCACGAGCTGCCGCACCAGCCAAAGTGGGCAAGAAACGCGCCAAGCAGCGATCAAATAAAGATACAGCGAGAAATACGCCGCGTTAACCAACGCCATGGAGCATATTATCGCAAAGAAGGATAAACCTCCAAAGTACGGAGGGGCCGAAGTTGATATCGGAAGAACACGTATCCCGTCAAGTTCTGCGAATGTTAACTTAGAGCGCCGCGTAAAATAGCTGCGTAGGCCGTTTATGACACGTGCGTACAGAATCTGGTCAAACCATAGATTCGCAATGTACGTAAGTGCGAGAGTGCCTATCACAGAAACAAGAAAGCATACCCAAGGGATCGCCACTTTCATGCGTTCTGCTTGCCCTGCGACGCTATTTAAAAAATAGTAGATTGCCGATAAGGGCAGACCGGCGAGCACCAAGTAATGTTTAAAAAAATTGGTGATAGTCTCTCCAGCTTTGAAATGTGCAGCGGCAATTTGCTGGTATTCCGTCAGCAGGAACGTCTCGTATGACTCACGTGTGTTATCATCGCCATCGGTTGCCATTTCTCAAATTCTCCCTTTATCTCAAGTTTTAGAAGATTGCGGATTCAATGCCAAGCGCAAATGCAATGAACATGGCCACCTGACGGCCAGCTTGCCGATACCAATTCGTTGCCAGCGACCTCACCATGAATAAATGCTTTTATGGAAACCGAGCCGATACCATTTCCCCTGCCCTAAACGCCTGTTTTCTGAGCCACGTTTCGTCTTTTCACGCGTCGAGAGGTTTAAGGGCAAAAAAGGATTTTAGGCCGGTTTAAATCGCCTTTCCCCTTTTTCCGTTTTCCCAGTTAACGTCCCTTGGAAAAGGCGCCAAATAATCGGGAAAATAGGGAGGATATTCAGCCGGAAAATGATTCCACGGGGATTTTGAAAAGGTTTTCCATTATTCCCGGGCTTTTCCCTTTAATCGTGAAAATGCCCTGGCAACCGGGGGAATCGGGTTCACTTTTGAATTTCGGCGGTATTTTTTTGCTCAGCCCGCGGGTGTTTTCCGCTTCTATGTGCTAGACGTTTTCTCAATCACGGCCCTCCACCTTGCATTGTCGATAAGTGAAGAGCGTATGACGCGAATATTTTCGCATCCTCTCACGGACTTTATGACTCTGATTACCGTTTGGGCAACGGACTTGGGCAACCAAGGGCTAAGCGATATTTTCAGAACGCATCCTATATCGAACGGAATTCCCTTCGTTTTCTTTGCCCTGGTCTTACTCTGATATACAATTCGGAACTCTCCTTCGTCTTCGAACGGCTTTCGCTTCAGGAACGGCCAGTCCTCACGTCGGGGTTTTTCTACCTCCAATTCGTAAATGTACTTATAGACAACGGTTCCAAGCCGAAACCCTTTCTCTTTAGACATGCCCTTGATAAGCCGCTGCCTGTCGAATTCGACGCAAACGCCACTGGGGCCATTTGAGAAGACCTTCCAATGGTGAAACGTCTCGCGCTTTGTCGTGAAGCATAGCGCCAATACAGTCTTAAACCCCCCTTTCTGTTTATACCGCTCAATGTAGTAGGAATCGTTCCCATCTTCCCACCACTTTGGGTTTAGAAGTGTAAGGCGTTTGTGGACCAAGGCATCGAGGAGAGCTGGCAGACTCGTGAACCGATTGAGAAACGGGACTGGTTTCATCTTAGCGGCCTAATTTCAACTGATGAGCTTGTTTGATCATTGGGAGCATTTCGGCCAATTGGGAATCTGATTCGATCACCGCTCGACTGTAGGATCCCATCCCAGGGACTAGAATCTCGGGCCGGTCCTTAAACTTATCAGGTGTTCCATAGAGACTCACTCGAATGCCTTGCTTACGGCTTAGGACGGCCTCGATCCGAACGAAGTTGGGACGGATGTCGATGGTACTTCTCATATATTTCCTGACCTTAATTCCCGGTTCCACGCGGTATGCTTCGGCAATGAAAACCTTGGCGAAATCAATTGAGCGTTGAGGAAAGCCTTCAAAATCACGCTCCAAATCGAAATCTCCTAAGCCTGACGTTCCTTCGCTTTCTTCTAGGGGTTTTGGCAGCAACACGGATTGAGGCACGGCATTCCCAGGCGGAGTTAGTTGTTCCATGAGCATCGACGAGCAAAAGGTTGCCACATCGAGGTGCTGTTCCTGGGAACGGCGGCTCGCCTCAGCGTAAGCGGAGTTTGTTAGAGCAATAGAGATGGCTTTCATTGTGCTCTATTAGTGTATTACTAATCACTACTAGTCAATAGATTTTAAGCTATGTTATGATTTGCGAACTGACACTCCAATGATTCGTTTTTTTGTTGATATCCTGAAACAATGATATATTACTTTCCAACTGTGGCGAATAAAACAAAAGCATCTCCGAAGCTACCGGACCCGAATCTTCCGCCTGACCACCCCGAAGCCATAGCGCGAATGGCCGATGCGATGCCGTGGAAAACGACCGCGCGTAATTTCGCGGTCGAAGAGTACATTGAGGCCATCTGCAAGCTGCGCGCCCGGGGTTACAGCTACGCGGATTCAGCCACCTGGTTGACCGAAAAATTGGCGGATAAACTTGGAGGCAGGAAGATCACACGGGGCCAAGTGTACCGCGTGTTTCGGCAATGGGAGGAGCTACACGACCCGCTTAAGGACGGTTTGAGCGTAACCCATATCGATGACGAAGCCGCCGAAGTTCAGGCCGAAATCGTTGACAAAAAGGCGCGAGAATCCGCCAAGGAGAAATCGCCATGAATACACTACCCGATGGAGACCGCCTGTTGCGTTTGCCAGAGGTGGCAAACGCGCTGCGCGTGTCGGACAAAACCGTCCGCCGGTTGATCGACGAAAAGAAACTCAAGTCCCTCAAGGTGCGCGGTCGCATCCTTATCCGTTCCTCTGAATTGATGACCTGCGTCAACGCCGCTGCACGGTAACCGCCATGCTCCGCTACGTTTTCAAACCCAAAGGAAGCCGCGTCTATCGCGGACGGTATCGGGTGGGAAACGATCCCGTACGCTGTGACGTGCCCTTGCATACCGACAAAAGGCATGTCGCCGAGGCGGCATTGCGGAAGCTGGTTGAAGAGGAGGAAATGGCGTTGCTTGGTATCGGCCCAGCGAAGGGCTTGCGCGACGCCGCCAAACGCAGTCTTGCCGAACACCTCACCGACTTTCTCGCCGATTTAAAAGCGCGGCAGCGCGGCAAACACTATCTCCAGCACACCCGTAATCGTCTCAAAGGGCTTTTCGCCGCATGCGGCTGGAATCGGCTGGCGGACATCACTGCAGACGCATTTCAGCAGTGGCGCGCTGGCCAAACGATTTCGCCCGATACGCTCAATCACTATCTGGGACACGCCAACACGTTTCTGAATTGGACGGTGAAAAATGGGCGACTGAACGCCAATCCCTTGCGAACGGTTGGCAAGGTCGAGACACGAGGACATGAACGCTGCGTCCGCCGTGCCCTGACCGACACCGAACTGACCAAACTTGTCCAATCCAGCGGCAAACGCGGCCTCGTCTATCTCCTTGCCGCCTACACCGGATTACGGCGGGGTGAAATCAAGAAGCTGGTTTGGGACGATTTGCACTTGGACGGGCCACATCCCTACATCGAAGCACGGGCGGCAACGACCAAGAACAAAACGCGTGCGGTAATACCGCTGGTACAGGAGTTGGCTGAGGGATTGCGGGAAAGGTTCAAACGGAGGGCTCTGGCTTTCCCGCTGGTTTTCCGTACCGGCGTGCCCTCGACCAAGATGCTGGCCAAGGACCTTACAGTCTGCGGCATTCCCGTAACCGATGCGCTAGGCCGGCGTGTGGATTTCCACGCTTTGCGGTACACCTTTGCCACGATACTTGCCCGCAAAGGCGTTCCGCGCCGTGTGGCAATGGAGCTGATGCGGCACAGCGATTCGCGCCTCACGGACAAGGTTTACGTCGATACGACAAGCTTCTCCCTGTTTGGTGTAGTTACGAAACTCGACCCCCCGTCGCTTTCACCTCTGGCTTCACCTAAATCTGGGAAAACCTGTCCCAAACCGGAAAAGCCCGGGAAAACTCTCTCTTCTGAAAGTGAAGCTGAGATCGTTGCAATGGACGATGGCAGAGCACCTTTGGGCAAGGCTGTCCCGAGTTGGGAGAGCAGCGCGATGGTGCCCAGGGGGGGACTCGAACCCCCATGCTTATTAAGCACAGGCTTCTGAGACCTGCGTGTCTACCAGTTCCACCACCTGGGCGCAGCGAGAACGGACAGGAGTAACGCACCCCCCGACCCGCGCAAGAAAAGATTTTGCGACCAATTTCAAGGCCGTGACCAAACTCGTCAGAGTTTGGTCAGGATGGGCCGGAGGAAGATCCAAAGTCTCCCGACCTTGGCTGTCCGGCAACCCCAGGGGAAACGGCGCCATCCGGTGCCCGCGCGGAAAGCGGACGCAGAATCGGTTTCCCTTTCGCCCGGCCGGCCGCCAGACTGGCCGCCGCTTATGAAGAAGGAAGCCGTCCTCGCGAAGATCAAAACCGAGAAGGTCGTCGCCATCATCCGCGCCGACAGTCCCAATGGCCTGCTCGACTGCGCCCGGGCCCTCGCCGCCGGCGGGCTGACCAGCATCGAGCTGACCATGACCACGCCGGGCGCCATCCCGATGCTGGAGAAGGCCACGGCGGAGCTGCCGGATTTTCTCTTCGGCCTCGGCACGGTGCTCGACGCCGAGACGGCGCGCGCGGGCATCCTTGCCGGCGCCAAGTTCATCGTCACGCCGGCCCTGCGGCCCGCGGTGATCACCCTCTGCCGCCGCTACAGCGTGCCGGTGTTCGCCGGCGCGCTCACGCCAACGGAGATCGTCGCTGCGTGGGAGGCAGGCGCCGACGCCGTGAAAGTGTTCCCCGCCGAGTTCTTCGGCCCGGCCTACATCAAGTCGGTGAAGGCTCCCCTGCCCCACATCGAACTCGTGCCAACCGGCGGCGTGACGCCGGAGACCATCGGGGAGTTTCTCAAGGCCGGCGCCATGGCCGGCGCGGCGGGCAGCGCACTGGTCGACAGCAAGGCGCTCAAGGAGAAAAACTGGGCCGTCATCACCGCGAAGGCGCAGGCCTTCGTGAAGGCCGTGGCCGCGGCCGGCGTAAAGTAGCGCGCAAACGGGATTCCGTATCTTTGTTATCCACTAATGGGCACTAATGGGGATTAGGACGCCCCAACAAACATTAGTGTGGATTAGTGGTTACCTGCGCGGCGTGCGCGCGTTCGTGATCGAGCAGGCGCTGCTTGCGCCACACGCCGCCACCGTAGCCGGTCAGCGAGCCGTCCGACCCGATGACGCGGTGGCAGGGAATGACGAGGCTGAGGATGTTGGAGCCGTTGGCCCGGCCGACGGCCCGCTGCGCGCCCGTGCGGCCGACCTCCGCCGCGATCTGCGCGTAGGAGCGCGTGGCGCCGGGCGGGATGCGCCGCAGTGCCGCCCACACCTTTTGCTGGAACGGCGAGCCGACCGGCGCCAGCGGCAGGTCAAACTCAAGCTGTCCGCCGGCAAAGTAGCGCCGCAACTGTTGCTCCGTTGCCTCCAGCACGGCGTTCGTGCCCGGCACGACGGCGCAGCGCAGCCGGCGGCGCAGGTGCGCGATCTCGTTCTCCAGCCCGCGGCGGTCCACGAATTCGAGCAGGCGCAGCCCCTGTCCGTCGGCCAGCGCCAGCATCTTGCCGAGCGGCGTGTCGATGCGCCGGGCCAGCAGGCAGTCGTCGGCGCGCGCGCCGCGCGGCGGCTTGCCGAACAGGCGCAGGAACGCCGCGCGGAATCCGCTGGTGGACTCGTAGCCGCCGCCGAGCTGCACGTCGATGACCGGCCGGCCCGCACGCACCTCGTGCAGCGCCCGCCCCAGGCGGCGGGCCCGCTGATAAGCCTGGAAGGTCAGACCGTAGTAGGCGCGGAACCGCCGCCGCGCCGTCGAGGGATCGACGCCCATCGTCACGAGTTCCTTGTCGGTCAGCCGGAGGGCGGGATCGGCCTCCACTGCGCGCAGCAGTTTTGCGACCACCGGCGGCGGCGGTTGCACCCGGTCCATCGGCCGGCACAGCCGGCAGGGCCGGTAGCCGTCATGCAGCGCTGCCGAGGCCGAGGCGAAGAACTCGACGTTCTCCGCGCGCGGTTTCTTGGCATGGCAGGTGGGACGGCAGAAGATGCCGGTCGTCTTCACGCCGGCAAAGAACACGCCCTCGTAGGTGGAATCGCGGCGGGTCAGCGCCTGGTACATCACGCGGGACGACGGCAGTGAAGCAGGAGGGGCGGGAGGCAAGGTGGCATCGATCATGGCGGAAGGTTTTCGCCCAGTGTAGCGCAACGCGTGCGGCGAATTCCGCCGATTTTCAGGCAAGGTATTTGGCCACGTCCGGGATCTCCTTCACGCGCCGGCCGCCCTCCCGGCGCTGGAGGTAGGGATCCTCCTCGGGCTGCGCCGTGATCTCCTCCCCGTCCGCCTCCTCCCCGCCGGCGCCGGTGACCTCCCAGTTTGGCTCCTCGTCGAAAACGTGCGCCATGCGCCGCGCCTGCGGCTCGAGGATGAGCGCGGGGTTTTCCACGCGGCCGGCCTTGACCAGCTCGAACAGACACGGCAGGAACTGCGCGGCGTAGCGTCCTTGGAAATCCGACATCCATTTGTTGGGCACGCCCTCGCGCCGGTTAAGCAGCACGACATCGGCGAAGTGCACGCACGCGTCGTACCACGCGAGCAGCTCCTTGTGCTGCGCCACGAGCCCGCAGTGAATGACGCAGAGGATGCGCGCCAGTTCGCCGCCGCTCGCGGCCAGCCACGCCTGGAAGGCCTCGACCTGGTCGACCGGATTGCGGCGGCCGTCGGTGAAGAGAAACACGTGCGTCGCGCCGGCGAGGTCCGGCGACTCGATGCGGCCGTCGGTCCACGCCCAGCGTGCGACGGGGCCGAGGCGGGCGTCGGCCTCGCCGGCCTGTTCGTCGGCCGGGAGCAGGGCGAGCGCGCTCTGCTGGCCAGCAGAGCCGGCGGCGAGGCCGCCGTCGATGAGATCGGCCACGATTTCGCGCCGGCCCGAGCCGGCGGCGCCGAGGATGAGATACACCAGGGGTTTTTCAGAGCTCATCTTTTCTCACGCAAAGGACGCCAGAAACGCAAAGTGTGCGAGTCTGGGCCAATCCTCGCGCCCCTTGCGGACCTGGCGTGAGGCTTCAGAACTTGAAGGTCTGGTTCTGCGCGCCCTGCCGCATCCAATGGTCGACCAGCACGAGCGCGGCCATGGCCTCGACGATGGGCACGGCGCGCGGCAGCACGCACGGGTCGTGCCGCCCGCGGCCCTTCAATTCGGCGGCGTGGCCCGCCACGTCGACGGTTTTTTGCGGCTGGAGGATCGTGGCGGTGGGCTTGAAGGCGACGCGGAAGCAGATCTCCTCGCCGTTGCTGATGCCGCCCTGCACACCGCCGCTGAGGTTGGTCTGCGTGCGCACCCGGCCCTCCCGGATCTCGAAGGGGTCGTTGTGCGCGGAGCCCTTGAGCAGCGTGCCGGCGAAGCCGCTGCCGATCTCAAACCCCTTGGTGGCGGGCAGCGAGAGCATGGCCTTGGCGAGGTCGGCCTCGAGCCGGTCGAAGACCGGTTCACCGAGCCCCGCCGGCACGGCGCGCACGCGGCACTCGATGAGACCGCCGACCGAGTCGCCCTCGGCGCGCACGGCCTTGATGCGCTCGATCATGCGCGCGGCGGTCGCGGCGTGCGGACAGCGCACGGGCGAGGCCTCGATCTCCTCGAGGGTGGGAAAATGGTCGGGGCGCGGCGCCTCGATGTCGTGGAGGCGCGTGACAAAGGCGCGGATCTCCACGCCGGCGGCGAGGCGGAGAATTTTTTTCGCGACGGCGCCGGCGGCCACGCGGCCGATGGTCTCGCGCGCCGAGGAACGCCCGCCGCCCCGGTGGTCGCGGATGCCGTACTTGGCCTGGTAGGTGTAGTCCGCGTGCGAGGGGCGGAACTTCTCCTTCATCTCGTCGTAGGCGCCGGGGCGGGCGTCGGCGTTGCGCACGAGCATCAAGAGCGGCGCGCCGGTCGTGCGCCCCTCGAAGAGCCCGGCGAGAATCTCGACCTTGTCCTCCTCCTGGCGCGGCGTGACGAGGTCGCTCTGCCCGGGCCGGCGGCGGTCGAGCTCGGCCTGGATCTCGGCGGCTTCCAGCGGCAGGCGGGGCGGGCAGCCGTCGACCACCACGCCCACGGCGCCACCGTGGCTTTCGCCCCAGGTGGTGACGGTGAAAAGTTTGCCAAAGGAGTTGGGCACGGCTCGCCAGCGTGATTTGTCGGCCAGGGGCTAGCAAGCTCCTACATGCGCCGCGCCGGGAGTCCGGGGGCGCACGATCCATGGAACCACCGCCGGCCGGCGAAGTCCTGAAACTTGCCCGGAGCCGCAGCGTCATAAACCACCGATTCAACCCTGAGATCCGGGATTTGCCGGCGCCTTCGCGACACAACGCGGTTTACATCATCCAGGAATTCACTTGTCATTGCCTTTCCGCGCCACGGTCACCGCGCCGCCCCGCCTCCGCCACCATCCCCTACCACGCGCCGCATGTCGCACCATCACCGCCACCGCCCGTCCCTTGCCGCCCTCGCCGCGCTGCTGTTTGCCGCCGCGACTTCACTGATTGCCCAGAACGCCAGCCCGCCAGCCCCCCCGCCGCCGGATGCCGCGCCGGCGGCGACCCCGGCGCCCAATGACGAGATCATCGGCCCGTTGCAGATGCGCGGGGAAACACTGGACGCCGTCCTCGTGCAACTGGGCCGGTTGACCGGCCGCTCGATCATCCGGCCCCAGGCGCTGCCCGCGACGGAGGGTTATACCCTCACCCTGCCACCCATGCCGAAGAGCGAGGCCATCCTCGCCTTGGAGACGCTGCTTACCCTGAACGGCATCGCGGTCAGTCCGCTGGGCGACAAATTCCTGAAGGTCGTGCCCGTCGGGCAGGTGCGCACCGAGGCGCCCGAAATGATCGGGGGCTCCACGCTCGGCCTCCCGCCGAGCGGGCGGGTGGCCACCAAGCTGTTCCAGCTCGAGTTCCTGCGCGTCGGCGAACTCAAGGACCAGATCACGCCGTTGCTCAACCCGAACCTGGGCGGGCCCGTGGTCTTCGAAAAGACCAACGCCGTGCTGATCACCGACACTCTCAGCACCCTCCAGCGCATCGAGCAGCTCATCCGCCAGCTCGACCGGCCCGCCACCGCCAGCCTGCAGCCGAAATTTTACCCGCTGCACTTCGCCAAGGCCAGTGACCTCGTCAACAAAATCAGCGCGATCCTCAAGCCGCCCCTCAGCAACCAGATCAGCTCCGCTACCAGCGTCAGCGCCGACGACCGCACCAACCAGATCATCCTCGTCTCCGACCCGCGTCAGTATCCGCTTTTCGACGAGCTGATTGCCAAGCTCGACGTCAAGGCCGATCCGAACACGCGCAACGAGGTTATTTCCCTCAAGCACGCCACCGCCAAAGACGTGGCCACGCTGCTGACCCTTCTAGTGCAAGGACGCACCCAGGCCGCCAGCCGCACCGATCAGACGACCGCCCGGCCCGGCCAGACTGCCGGCCGCTTCCCGACCACGCCGGGCAACACCGCCCCGGGGTCCCTGCCCGCGGCCGTCCAGCCGATCATCGCCAATCTGCTGGCCGAGGCCGGCAACACCTCCGATTTCAGCAGCCTCATCACCGTCCTGGCCGACGACCGCAGCAACTCCATCGTCGTTTCCGGCACCGTCGACGACATCCGCCTGATCCGCGAGATCGTCGACAAAGTCGACGTGCTGCTCGCGCAGGTAAGCATCCAGGTCGTCATCGCCGAAGTCACGCTCAGCGACACCGACAAGAGCGGCATCACCGCGCTTAACCTCACCTTCGGCACCGACACCGTGCGGGGCACGCATGTCACCAATTTCGACACCGGCACCGGCACCTCCGCCGGCGAGATCGCCGGCTGGGCCGTCACCAGCGGGGTGGTCAATCCGCTGTCCTTCCAGGCCGCGCTCAGCAACACCGGCGCCAAGAGCAACGTGAAGGTCCTGTCCGCCAACACCATCGTCACCACGCACAACAAGCAGGCGGAATTCGTGGTCAGCCAGAAGCAGCCCATCATCACTGGCTCGCAAAGCACCCTCGCGACCACCGGCACCACCCCGGTGTCAACTTCCACCTTCACCTACCAGAGCATCGGGATCGATGTGAAGGTCACGCCGCTGATCGGCGACGACGGCAGCATCCAACTCGATATTGACCAAATTGTAGATGACGTCGTGGGCAACGTCACGGTCGACAACAACCAACAGCCGATCATCGGGCACCGCCAGGCTACCTCGTTCATCAATGTGAGCGACGGCCAGATGATCGTGCTCGGCGGCCTGCAACAAACCAAACGCAGCACCAACCGCAACAAGCTCGGCCTGCTCTACGAGATTCCCATCCTCAGCCAGCTGCTGGGCGGACGCACGCACGAGGAGGACCGGACCGAGCTGCTGCTGTTTGTGCGGCCACACATTATTCCTCCCGGCCAATCCACCAAGGATGCCAACCAGAGCATCGATGCGCTGACCAACAAGGATCAGGTGAAGCAGTATCTCGAGGACCCGTCAAAGCAGCACAAGGAAAGCCTGCTCAAACAGTTGACGCAATGAACGCCTGCCGGCGCCCGCGGCCATGAACGCGCTGTCCCAGGAAATCCTGCCCGCCACGCTCGCCGGGCGCCTCACTGACGAGCAAAAGCAGGCCGTGCTGGAAGCCGCCCGCAGCCAGCGGGTGGCCGCGGTGGCTGCCGCGCTCGGCCTCACCGAACCCGACGCCCTCGCGCTGGTCGCCCAAACCATGGGGCTGGACATCGCCAGCGACATCCGCCCCGACCGGGCGGCGCTGGGTCTCATGCCGGCGCGCCTCGTGCACGACTACCAGGTCGTGCCCATTCTCGAACCCGGGACGGGGCCGGCCGCGGAGGTCGATGCCGACTTAAAACCCGCAACCCAGGACTCCAAACAGGAGTTGCATCTGGCCACCGTCTGGCCGCCCGACGCGGTGATGCTCGACTGGGTCCGCACCTTTACCCCGCGGCCCCTCTGCTGGCATCTGGCGCCGCCCGACCGCGTGCACCAGCTCATCATCGAGCATTACGGCGTCGGCTCCGGCAGCCTCGAGGATTCCGGCGAGGATTTCGCCCCGGTCCAGAATCCGCAGGGCGCCGATGAAACGGTTGACGAGGACGCCGCCGTGGTGCGTTTCGTGAGCGACGTCATCAGCCAGGCCATCGCCGACGCCGCCACCGACATCCACTTCGAGCCGCAGGAGGGCCAGCTCCGCATCCGCTACCGCGTCGACGGCCTGCTCGTGCCCGTGCCGCTGCCGGAAAATCTGCTGCGCTTCCAGGACGCCATCATCTCGCGCCTCAAGATCATGGCGCGCCTCAACATCTCCGAGCGCCGCCTGCCGCAGGACGGCCGCATCAACTTCAAGGCCCTCGGCAGCGCGCTCGACATCCGCGTCTCCACCATCCCCACCATCTACGCCGAGAGCGTGAGCCTGCGCCTTCTGAACCAGAAGAAGGAGGCGTTCACCATGGACCGGCTGGGCATGAACGCCGAGGAGCAGGCCATGATCATCCGCGTGCTCGACTACCCGCACGGCATCATCCTCGTCACCGGTCCCACCGGCTCGGGCAAGTCGACCTCGCTCAACGCCTTTCTCCGCCAGATCAACTCGCCCGATCTGCGCATCGTCACGATCGAGGACCCGATCGAATACGAGGTGCCCGGCGTCAACCAGATGCAGGTTCGCCCCGAGATCGGCCTCACTTTCGCCGGCGCCCTGCGCCACGTGCTGCGTCAGGACCCCGACGTCATCATGGTCGGCGAAATCCGCGACCTCGACACCGCCGAGATCGCCATCCGCGCCTCGCTCACCGGCCACCTCGTCTTCAGCACCATCCACACCAACGACGCGGCCGGCGCCTACACCCGCCTCGTCGACATGGGCGTGGAGCCCTTTCTCGTGGCCTCGGCCATCGAGCTGGTCATCGCGCAGCGTCTGGTGCGCCGCCTGTGCACCGCGTGCGCCCGGCCGCAACCCGTCAACCGGAACAAGCTCCGCGACACCCTGGCCATCTTCGGTCTCGATCCCGCCGGGGCCGACTCCATCAACGAGCTCATAGCTCCCGTCGGTTGTGATCGCTGCCGCAACAGCGGCTACCGCGGACGCATCGGCATCTTCGAAATCCTCCGTCCCAATGACGAGCTGCACGATCTCATCCTCAAGCGCGAATCGGCCCGCGTCCTCACCAAATGCGCCCGCGATCATGGCATGCTCACGCTGCAACATTCCGGCTGGGAGAAGGTGAAGGCCGGTTACACCACGCTGGAGGAGCTGCTGCGCGTCATCACGGTCACGGAGAANNCATGCCCCGTTTCAATTACACCGCCCGCGACCGCTCCGGCCAGTCCGTCTCGGCCGGGCTCGACGCGTCCTCGCGCAAGGAGGCGCTGCGCGTGCTTGCCGCGCGCGGACTGACTCCGGTGAGCGTCAGCGAAACCGCTGCGGAAACCGGAAAGCGGAAACCGGAAACCGGAGAGAAAGGTGCCGGGCCGGAGTCCTTTTCGAAATCCGGCATCCGAAACCCGAAATCGCCGGCGCGCCTGGGCCGCGCGCAGCGGTTGCCGTTCCTGCAGGCGCTCTCCGATCTCACCGCCAGCGGCCTCTCCGCGGGCGAGGCGGTGCGGCTGCTCAGCCAGCGCCTCCAAGAGCCTGCGCTGCGCGCGCTCTGCCAGGGACTGTGGGAGCGCCTCGGCGAGGGACAGCCGCTCTCGCGCGCCATGGAGGCGTTCGCCGGGGTCTTCGACGACTCGACGGTGAACCTGATCCAGGCGGGCGAGGCCACCGGCAGCCTCAACGACGTGCTGCAACGTCTCATCCAGCACTTCACCGAGCAGCGGGAGCTGCGCCAGAAGCTGCTCACCGCCATGGCGTACCCGGCGTTCATCTGCTGCTTCGCGGTCGGCGTCATTATCTTTTTCATCTTCGTCCTGCTGCCGAAGATCGAATCGCTGCTCTCGGCGCTGGGCGGCAAGCTGCCGCTGGCCACGCGGCTGCTGATCGACACCTCCCATTTCTTCATCAACTACGGCCTGCTGGCGCTGGTGGGCCTGGTCCTGGCCGCCGTCTCCTTCTGGCGCTGGCGGCAGACCGAGGCCGGCCGCGAGCGCACCGACGAATGGGTGCTGCGCCTGCCTTTTGCCGGCTCCTTTGTCACCACCGCGACGGTCATGAACTTCAGCCAGACACTGGCCGTGCTGATCGAGAACGGCATCACCACGGCCGAGGCGCTGCGCATGACCGAGCGGGTCATCGCCAACCGCACGCACCGGCGCGCCTTCACCGAGGCCACCGCCCGGGTGCTCGAGGGCGAGAGCCTCTCGCTCGCGCTGGCCCGCACCGGTTGCTTTCCCCCTCTGGTGCTCGACCGCCTCGCCGTGGGGGAAAACACCGGCAATGTGGTGCCCAGCCTCAAGGAGATCGCCCGCACCTATCAGAAGGACCTGAGCCGCCGCCTGCAGGCCTTCACCGCCATCGTGTCCACCGGCGTGCTGTTGTTCGCCTTCGGCTTCGTGGGCTTCCTCGGTTACGCGATCTTCTCCGCGGTGTTCTCGCTCAGCGCGAGCTTCAAGTTCTAGCGGCGGGCGGTCCGCTAGCGCACGATCTCGACCGAGGAGACGCGCAGCATGACATTGAGCAGGGCCGGGTTGCCCGGACTGACGGTGAGCGAAAACTGTTCGATGCCCAGATAGGGCGCGCGCCGGTCGATCTCGTCGTAGAAGCTGAGGATGGCGCCCAAGTCGGCGTTGCGGATGGCGAACTGCACCGTGTTGACGGCAAACTGGCTGGTGCGCTCGGTGCCGAGGATTTCGCTCGAGGTGTTGCTGCGCACGCCGATCTGGTCGGCGATCGTGCTGAGCTCGCCCAGCAGACGCGGGCTGCTGAAGGTGCGCGCGGGATCGAGGTGCGCGATGGCCCGGGCCGCAGCCGCCTCAATGTCCGCGCGATTGTCGAGCCATTGCCGCTGCGTCGTCAGCACGGTGGCCGTGGCCCGCCATTCCCGCCAGAACGTGTGGCCGCGCCGGGCGATGCCCGTCAGCCAAGTGGCGGCGCCAAGGGCCAGCAGCGCGATAAGCAGCAGCTTTTCCCGGAGATGACGGCTGAAAAAGAAGGCTTTCATGACGGCGGGGCCGCGGGCCGAAGCGCCTCCGGTTTGAACGTGACGGTGAGGGTGAAGCGGGTGATGCCGCCCCGGTCGACCGTCTGGCCGAGCTCCACCAGGGCGCAGGCGGGCAGCTCCTTGAGGGCGGCCTGATAGTTGAAGACGTCGGGCGTGGCGTTGGTCTGGCCCTCGATCTCGAGAACGTAGAGGCCCTTCGTCGCGGCCCGCAGAAACTGGATCGTGCGGGGACGTTTTTCGTTCACGATTTCGAGCATCCGGACCGGCATGAGCCGGCGCGTGGAAAGCTCCTCGATGTGGTTGGCGAGGTTGTGCTTGGTCTCGATGTCCTGCACGGCGGGCGCCTGCGCGGCCGCCAGCGCGGCGCGGTTGTCCAGCCAGAGCCGGCCGCCCTTGAGACCGAGCTGGAGCACGGCGGCAAGCCCGAGGGCCGCGGCGCAGCCCATGAAGGCCCGCCAGAGGTTGAGGTTGCGCGCCCGGTCGCGGCGGCGGGCGGCCAGCGCGGCCTTGTCGCGCACGTCGAGCGTGTCGAGCTGCGCGGTGGTGAGGTGCGAGGTGAGTTTGCCGTCGGTGAATTCCAGACCCTCATCGCCGTCGCGGGAACTGGTGCCGGCGGGGACCGCCACTGTGGTTGGCGGGGGCAGATGCTTCAACTGTGCCGCCAGTTTCTCCTGCAGCGCCGCGCGCTCCCCCTGCGGCGCGTCCGACGCCACCGGGTGGGTTGCCACCACGGCGGGCACGGCGTCCTGCCCGTCCCAACCGAGGGCGGTGACAAAATCCGTGCCCGTCACAAGCAGCGCCGTGGGGCCGGCCGGCGCGAGGCCCAGCCATGCGGCGAAGGCCGGCAGCACCGCGTCGGCGTCGGCCCACTCCGCCGCATCGTTCACGGTGAAGTGCCGCCGGTAGGCCGCGTAGACCAGCACCCGGCCGGCGCCGGGCGGACAAAAATAGCCGTAGCAAAGCTGGGCGACGGGAAACGGCGACAAACCTTCCAGCGCCAGCTCGACCTGCGCCGGGATCCCGGCCGGAGGCGTCTCCGGCGCGAGCGGCATTACCCGCACGAAAAAGGCGTGGTCAGGCAGCAGCACGACCTTTTTCACCACGGGGCCGGATAGTTTGAATTTCTGCACGACGCTCATGCGGACGCGGGTTGGGAGGGTGCGGCGGTGCCGACGATCTCATCATTCTCGCGAATCTCGAGGAGGGTAAAGGGATAATTCAGCGACGGCTGGGTCTGGGTGCTGGAGGTGGAGGTGGAGGTGGAGGTCGTGGCCGACGTGCTGCTGCCGGACGCGTTCGTCCCGGTAGAATTCTGATTTGTGGTGGTGCTGCTGGTCGTGGCGGTCGGTGCGTCGGCCGGCGGCAGACCGGCCCCGTCTGGCGGCGCCACCACGGCGCTCACACGAAACGACGTTGACCCCTCGCGAATCGTTACCGTGACTCGCAGGCAGCGCACCTGCGTGCCGAGGCGCGATGACATCGCCGCCTGGCCCACCAGCCCCGCCACATCCTGCGAGGTGCGGAAATACGCCGGACCCGGCCGGGCATAGGAGCCGAGTCCGCCCAGATAGTCGGTGATCATCTTGATGCTCGTGACATCGTAGCCGCCGAGCGCGGCCAGCGTGGTGTCCCGCGCGCCGTTGAGGTTGGGCTGGGTGAAGTCATACAGCGACACGCTGTCGGCAAAGCGCCGCCAGAGGTCGTTGGGCCGGCCCTGGTCATCGTAGAACAGGTCGCGGACGAACTGGATGGAGGCGAGCTCGGCAAAGGAGTGCAGGGAGCGGGCGGGCGGATCGTGGGGCAGGGCGGCGCGCTCATAGTCGGTCGAGCGCGCGCTGAAGGAATCGACCGGTTCGTAACCCTGCTGCATCCACACCAGCAGCGCGTCTGCCAGCCGCTCGGCATCGGACTGTTTCAGATCAAAAAGCAGGAAGAGATCCCGGAGCGTCTGGAAGTCGGCATGCGGCAGCGGAATCTTGCCGCTCTCGTCCTCAATCGCCGCCTCAACCACGAGGCCGTCCGGGGGGGCATAGCCGGCAAAGTCCAGCGGCGCACCCCACCCTTCCGCCGGACTGTGCAACCCGCCGTTCACCGTCCGGAACTCCTGCAGCACCGCGAGCGTCGTCTCCAGCGCTGAATACGCCTCGACCCGCAGCCTTTCGGCCCGGACGTCGCGGGCATCCGCGAGCAGGTCGACGGTGGTCTTTTCCAAATACTTGGTCAGCGCGAAGGCGGTGAGCAGCAGGGTCATCAACACCAGGAGAATGACCGAACCAGCCTCGCCCAGGTTCCGGCGGGCGCGCCCGCGACCAGCGTTGGGGGTTGGCGGCATGGTCAGAAAAGCGGCAGCGCCTTGCTGGCCGCCGGCAGGGTGACGATGGTTTCGCGGGTCAGCGTGCCATAGGTGAAGCGCAGGCGCAGACGTGTCGGCAGCTGCCACTGGCCATTGCTGTCGCGTTGCAGCGACGGGTGGTTCTGCCAGCTGTTGAAGCCGGCGTTGTAATAATCGTAGCTGAGCGCCGTGACGAGCGGCGAAAGCACCGTGGCCCGCGGCGGGTCGTCGGCGAAACGGGTCTCGAGCCGCGAATGCCAGTAGAGAACGAGCCCCTGCGCCGGGCGCACGTCCAGCGCGCAGACGACATCCGGCAGCGGTGCCGCCGGCCACGGCAGCACGCGGCTGCCGGCCGGAAGCTCGAAGGTGAGCAGGGTTTCCGTGGGTCCATCCGGCAGCCGGAGATCCTGGATGGCGAGCGCCTGCACGCCCCTGGCCGACGGCAGCACAGTCGAGTGCAGGGTCTTTTCCATGAACCGCGTGACGGCGCGCACATGCCGGTCGAACAGGCGCACATCCGCGCCGCGGCCCCACAGTTCACCCATTGAGAAGATGAACTGGTTCATCGCCACGAGCAGCATGCCGATGAGAGCCAGCGAAAGCAGAAGCTCCAGCAGGGTGAAGCCGATGGCGGAGGCCGGAGACCGGCAAGAGCGATTCGGGGAGCCAGCCGGCTTCCAGCCGGCGTTCCTGCCCGTCTGGTATCTGGTTTCCGGCCTCCGCCATCGGCTCTTCATGGCGCCGCCCCCTGGATCTGAAGAATGCGCTGCTTCGCCTGGCCGAGCAGCGTGCTGCGCTCGACAGGATCGGACCACGTGGGCCGCAGCAGCAGGAACGTCTGCGTCGTGCGGTAAGGCTCGTGGCGGGCGGGATCGGTGATCTCGCAGGTCCAGATAACCGAGAAGAGGTCGACGGTGTTGGTCGAGGCGATCTCCGCCTGCCAGCGCGCCCGCCGGTTCGTACCGAGGTCCAGTTCGCCGCCCTCCTCGGCCTTGTCGCGGTCGGGTTCAGTGAGCACGGCGGCCCGGACGAAGCGCAGGTCCTCGTCATAAGCGTTGCGCCGGGTGGCCGCCTCATAGGCGTTGAGCGCGTTCACATAGGTGGCGCCGAGCACGACTGCCGCGAACGCGAAGATGGCGAGGGCGACGAGAACCTCCAGCAGCGTGAAGCCGGCGCGGCGGCGGCCGCGCAAACCGAAAGTTGAAAACGAAAAATCAAAAATCATGTCCCCTTCTCCGTCTTTTCCAGCACCGGGGCGCAGGTCCAGGGATCGATGGCGAGCTGCCAGGCGTTCGCGCCAACCCGGAACTGCACGCGGAACGCCGTGCAGGTGCCGTCGGGATAGAAGATGACGCGCGGCACTTCCTGCGTCTCGACGACCTGCCCGGCAACGAGGATCAGGCTGCCACCCTTGAGCGCCTGCAGAAACTGCACGCCGACCTCGCCGCCGGCGGCATCGAACGACGCCGCGTTGGTCTCCTGACCGTTGCCCCAGACTAGTTTTTTCTCCTTCGCGTCAAAGCCCAGGCTCACTTCGTGCTCGCTCAGCGACGCCAGTTTCTGGGCCGAGCGGCACGCCTGCCAGAACACATCCTCGGGCGCGGGGTGGTCGTTGCTGAACACACGCGTGACGCCCACCGCCAGCAGCGCGCCGATCAGGCCGATGAGCGCCAGGACGAGCAGGATCTCCAGCAACGTGAAGCCGCGGCCTTCAGGTCGAACGACGAAAGTCGAAGGTCGAAGGCTTGCTGTCGGAACGGTGCTCCCAGTGGGCAGGTATCCCCTGCTTTCGACTTTGGACATTCGACTTTCGACCTCCTCCCGTCACCAGTTCCCGATGTCGTCATCTGTGCCGTCGGTCTTGTCGGGCCCCTTGGACCACAGGTCGTAGCCGTTCTTGTTTTTCACACCGGGATAACGGTACTGGTAGGGTTCGCCCCAGGGATCAACGGGCAGTTTGCTGTCCTGCAGATAGGGGCCCCGCCAGCGATCGGCCCGGTTGGCGGGAGTCGCGACGAGCGCCGCCAGACCCTCGGCCGTCGAAGGAAAGTCACCCATGTGAATGCGGTACGCGTTCAGCGGCGCCTGCAGGCTCTGGGTCACAAACAACTTGGCAATGTCCTTCTGGCTGCCGCTGAAAAGATTGCCCACGTTGGTGACGGCGAGGCTGACCAGCAGGCCGATGATGGCGAGCACGACGAGGATCTCGAGGAGCGTGAAGGCCCCGGTGGCGCGGCGGGCAGGGCGAAAAACACGGGACGCGGGCTTCATGGTTCGGAAAGTTAAACGCCGCACGACCATGCTTGTCGAGTCCGGCGCGGCATGGCGCGCGGCTTTTCTTGAGACGCTCCGGCTGTCCGGAAGTTTCAACCCGGCAGGCGCGGAATTATGGTCCCCGATGCCTCCTCAGCGTTTCTCCGGCGGGCCAATGTCCGTGGCGGACATGTGGTACTGGGTCACCGCCTGCTCCCGGAGCACCTGCGCCAGCCACGGCAGCCGGGCGGTCTCGAAATTCCGCACGAGCGTCTGACACGCCTCAACCAGCTGCCGGCGCACGATGGGATTTCCGTCATCGAGCACATGGTTCGGGCCCTGCAATCCGATGGGTGCCGGCACGAGGCCGAGCGCCGCGTAGCACTTCGCGAGGTTGGCCCACGCCTCGGCGTTCGCCGGCTGGAGCACGAGCGCCGCGAGCGTCTGGATCGCGGCCGCATCGTGATGGCCGGTGGCAAACACCGCCGCGCTGACGAGCATGTATCCCCCCGCGTCGTTGGGCATGAGCCGTTGCGCGTAGCGGCCGGCGGTTTCAGCCCCGGCCCAGTTGCCCAGCTGCAAATAGGACTGTCCGAGTTGCAGGTAGATCCTGAAATTACCCACGTCGGCCAGTTCGTCGGCCGGGCGGTCGCGGCGCAGCGATGCCCGGTGCGATGCCTCGTTGGCCCAGCGGTCGACCGCCTGCGCCCGCAGCAGGAGGTCGACGGACTTCCGGTAGAAACGCCCCGCCTCCCCCGGCTGGCCGCGCTGGCTGAGAAAGTCCCCCTTGAGACGGTAATACATGCCGAGGTCGTAAAAGAGCGTGTTGTCGCGGCGCTCCTCGGCGAGCGACTTCCGGTCGAGCACGGCCAGGCCTTCCTCGGCGCGCGCCAAGGCGGCGTCAAGGGCGGGCTCGTTGCGACCGGCATCCCAGAGCGCGTTGGCATAGCCCTTGTGGGTCTTGAAGCTGTCGGGGGCGGCGGCCACGGCATTTTCCCACAGGGCGAGATCGTCGCGCCAGTCGGCATTGCGCACGTGAGTGCGCAGCGCGAACACCGCCACCACGAGCGCGGGCAGCGCCCACGCGGCCCGTGGCTGCCAGCACGGATTTTTCACGCCGAGGTGCGCGAGCGCCCCGCCCATCGGTCGCAGCGCCAGCGCCGCCACGAGGCAAAAGCCGAGGGAAGGCAGATACAGGAAGCGCTCCGCCATGATGCTGCCGATGGGCACGAGCAGATTGGAGGTCGGCAGCAGCAGCAGCAGGAAAAACAGCGTTCCCCAGGCGAAAAGCACGTGGACGCGCCGCCCGCGCACCGCCGCCCACACCAGCGCCACCACGACGGCGAGCGCCGCCCAAGCGTACAAGTCCTCCCACCAATGCGCCGCCTCCCCGAAGAGCGGGATCTGGTTGTAGGAATAATCGCACGACAGCGTGCCGGGCAGCACCAGGAGGCTGAGGTAGCGGCCGATGACCTTCATGGCGGTCATGAAACCCGGGAATACGCCGGCATACGCGATGGGATTGTCGACAAACGACTGCCCGTAGACCGGCGAGACGTAAAGCAGCCGGTGGCGCGCCCATAGCAGCAGGCAGACCGCCGGGACGAGCGCGATCCAGCCCTTGAGACCGAACTCGCGGGCCGCTGCCGGCAGGCGCTCCCGCCAGGTCGCCCCGGGCAGCTCAGGCCAACGCCACAACCAGTCATAGAGCAGCACGAACGCGCCGATCATCACCGCGCTTTCCTTCATGAGGACGCCGGCACAGGCAATGAGGGCGACTCCGCCCAGCCAGGGCAGCTTGCGCAGGCCGGACACCCCGGCGGCACGCAGGTAACACCAGCCGCCGGCCAGAATGGAGAATGCCGCCAGCAGATCGGCGCGGCCGATGAGGTTGGTGACCGATTCGACGTTGGCCGGATGCACGGCAAAGAGCGCCGCCGCCAACAGCGCCACGCCCGTCCGTGCGGTGAGCCGGTGCAGGATGACCAGCACCAGCCAGGCGTTGGCCCAGTGCAGCAGGAAATTCACCCAGTGATACCCGGCCACCCGCGCGCCATTGCCGAGCACGGCGTAGTTGATGAGGTAGCTCAGCGTGGTAAGCGGACGGTACAGGTCGCTCGCGGCGTAGGGCCACCAGTAGTTCTCCTGGAAAATGAGTCGCAGGTTCTGCCCGTTCCATTCACGAATGCGCGGGTCCTGGGCAAGGACGACCTTGTTGTCGAGGGTGAGGCCGGCCTCGAAGGAGTTGCTGTAAGTGAGCAGCGTGACGAGTCCGAGCGCCAGACCAAGCAGTACGAGCGTGCGCCAGGCAACGGTGGGGCATGGCCTGGACGCGGGTGCTGCCCCGGGGAGCGGGGCGGCAGAGGGGGCGGGGTCGTTCACAAGAGGACGATGGAGACCAACAACTGTGGCGGCCGGCCGGGCGCTTGGCAAGGGACACCGGGGCGCCAGCCTGACTCAGACGTCGTCCGGCGCGAGCCAGCGGAACTGCACGATCTCGAAACGCCGGCCGTAGGTCTGGTTGGTTGCGCTGAGACCGGTGGCCGTCTCGGGAGGGTTCTCCGGATCCACGTAATCCGGCAGGCGCTGCACCACCGCCTCGCACCAGGCGCGGCTTTCAACGGCGCCGGTCGCCGGGTTCACGGCGTCGCCATAGGCGCGCACCAGAAACGTGTCGGAGCGCACGGTCAGCACCGGACCGATGGCCCCCAACACGTCGGCCTGCGAGAGCCAGCCGGGCGCCAGCGTGGAGCGGTGGCCTTGCGACGCGGCCGGCCAGGCCAGGCCGGGACTCGGACCCGCCATCGCCGGCAGGCCGGCGGCGGGCGTGAGCGAGGGCGGCGGATTAACGACGGCGTCGAGCGCCGTTTGCAGGAGGCCGCTCAGGCGAGCGCCCTCCGACGGGGCGTTGAGCGGACGGTTGACAAATTCCGCAAGCGATCGGAACGGCCCATGCGCCTGCACCTGGTCCACGATTGCGGTGGCGAGACTGTGCACTTGCGCGTCGGAGAGCATGCGAAAACCGAGCCAGCCTTCGTTCCCGCCGCCGTGGACGAACGCGCCGCGCAGAAACGCATTGTCCACTGTGATGGTGGTGGTGGCGCCGGTCGCGGGATCATCCCACACGAGGCGCTGGCCGTTGAACGAGGCGAGCAGCGCCTGCCACGCCTCCACCGAGGTGGAGTTGAGGTTGAAGGGTCCGTCAACGAGCAGGTGGGCGGCCGCCGTGTCATAATCCCGCACGGTGTCCGGTTCGGGCGGCACGCCGTCGCGCCGGTGGTAGACGATCCTCCGGTTGGGCAGCACCGCCGGCAGGGCACCGGTTTCCGCCGGCAGCGTGGAGAAGAAAAACCGGTCCCACAGCGCCTCGTTAAGGCGGTGGTTGAAATCAGCCGTGCCGGCGGGAGTGTGCGGATCGGCGTAGGAATGACCGACGGTGTAACCCGGCCCGGGGCCGGCCGGCTGGAGGTTCGCGTGCTGCAGCTGCGCAAGTGAATGCAGATCGGTGCGCGGCAGGTGGAAGAGCGTGACAAATTGCTGCCCGCCTTCGTCCGCGCGGTGGCCCGGCCCCCAGCAGGCGGCGCGGTCGTCGAGCACCGTATTGTCGCCCCCGTCTGGCGGCGCGGCGGCGTTGTATTGCGGATTCCGGCCCCAGGCCGGCAGCGGACCACTCACCGGCGCGCGCACGTTGAAACCGACGAGCCAGCGCATCCCGGTGACGTCACCGGGCGCGTTCACGCTGTCGCATGACATGCGCAGACCGGTGCGCACCGGCGCGCCCAGCAGCGGAATTGTCCCGGTGCATCCGGGAACATTGGCCTCACAGCCGGCGACCTCCTGCAACCGCCCGCCCGCCGCGAGGGAAAATTCGAACCCGGCCATGCCTCCCGACGCGCGCACCAGCATCTCCGGAGCGGTGGGATGCGCCGCGACAGCGAGATCCCGGTAAGCGTGGCGGGCGGCGGCATAGCCCCCCGCCAGGGTCAGCCCGGCGCCGGATTCGTAAGGGACGTCGTCTCCGCCGGCCGCGGACAGCGTGAACACCCTCGCTTCACCCGGCAGGAAGCCGGCCTGCGGGATCAGGAACTGCGGGTCTTCGCCGAGCAATTGCGCGGGGGTGCCGGCGACAGACGGCGCATCGGTCGCATCCGGCGGATTCCGCAATTCAATGGTCCCCGTCTGCCGCCATACCAGCCGGTAATCCTCTGGCGTGAGTGCAACGCTGTAGGGGTTGCCCAACACGATCATCGGCTGGAGCAGGAGCCGGAAATTCCCGCCGGTCCGGTCGCCGCCCCACACGATCTGCACAAGGATCACCACCGGATGCACGCCGTGCTGCGGCGGGGAATGCGCGCGCGGCGTGATCTGCCAGCGACCGTCGGAATAGACCGGTCGCAGCTGATAATAAGAACGAACGAGAGCCCAGGCCGGACCGCCAGGAAAGACCCCGCCGGCCGGCAGGGACGCCTGCGCCTCCAGCCCGCGCGTGAGGTCCTTCTTCAAGCCGCCGTCGCGGGCGTCGGCCAGGACGCCAAAAGAAAACGCGGTGACGTCGTGAAACCGGTCCCGCAGGGTGGCGAGTCCGACGCCTGAATCGGCATAAGGAATCTGATTCAGCGCCAGCACCCGGGCGAGGCGGCCGCGCAGCGCGGCGCCGGCGGCGGTGTCATCTTTCGCCGCAACGTAGGTCGCAAAGCCGGACGCGATTTTTTCAATGCCGAACTGCTGGGCCGACATAAACTGCAGCGCATTATCCGGCGTGCCAGGCGCGGCGCCAGCGAGGGGATTCACCAGATTGAACTTCGCCTTCACGCCCTCATCGCCCACCCACCAGGCGTAATGACCCACGCGCCGCGGCCCTTCCAGTCCCGGCAGGTCCGCGGCGTGGACGGGCTGACGCGGGAGTTTGATGCGCTGGCCGGGCGCGCCCACCGGAGCGCGCAGCAGCCACACCGAGTTGTTGTCCGGCGCCGGATCGGCCACCGGGTCGGCCGGCGCGAGCGCGAGCGGCTGGATCTCGTTGCCGCTCACCAGCCACGTGAGCGGTGCAGGCGAGGTGGAGGTGGCATCCCATATGCCGGTCCAATACGGATTGCCACTGCCGGCGGGCAGCAGGTCGGCTCGCGCCGTCACGCGCTGGTCGGGGCCCGCAAAGCGCTGCAGCCGGCCGACGGCGAGTTGCAGCGCCATGAATGCGTTCTGCCTCGCCTGCCCCGCCTGCTGCGTGTTGGCCGCGATCGCCGTCTCGACGCGGGTGAGCGTGGCGAGACTCAGCAGCAGCCCGACGATAAACGCGAGCAGCGTGACGGTGATCAGCAGCGCAAAGCCGCCGCGGGCGCCGCCACGCCGCGCCAGAACGCGCGCCGTCGCCGCGCCGCGGCTGTTCGTGCATAGGGGACTCATGGGGCGAACGGCCGGTGTCCCCTACCCGATGCCGCGTCCGCCCGCGGCGGTCAATGATCCAGTTCACATCCATCCCGCCAGGACAACCAAAAGCCCGCGCCTGAAAGACGCGGACGAAAACCTGTCCCACCCTGACGATGCGCCTCGTTCAGAGGTTGGTCTTGATCTTGTCGAGGATGGTCAGCGACAGCGCCTCGTCGCCAAAGACACCCACGCGGATCTGCACCTTGGCGGTTTGGTCGCCGATTTTGATGACCTTGATCTCGACTTTCTTGTCCGCCGCCGTGCGGGCAATGAGGATGGCCGTGAGCGCGTCCTTCTTCTCGCTGATCTCGGCAAACTGGAGCTGCTTGATGGCCAGATTGGCGGCAGTCGCCGCCTTCTCATAATTGGCATCGAGCGTGGCCTCCAGCTCGCCGCGCACCCAGGCCACCGTGCCCGCCCCGGCCGCCCCCGCGACCACCGCCACACAGCCTGTCAACGACGCCGCCAGCAGTGCAGCGGCCAGCATCAGCCGAAATTTCAACGCGGGTTTCATGATGGTTGTGGAATCCAGTGCAAATTTGCTCGAGGAGGCGGCAGGAGGACAACCGGTTATCCGGGTCATCCGCTGCCGCGGTTCCTCGAGGTTGGTGATCAAGGCGCGTCGCGATTGACCACCCCGGGCGCGAACGGTTCCCGCGCGCCCGGCGGAAGCCTTGTTATTTTTTTATTGGCCGGCAGACACCGACCTGCGGTCATGGCACCGGGCAGCATGAAGAAGAAAGCCATCTACCACGTGGCGGTGATCGGCGCCGGCGCCATCGGCCGGGAGCACATTGAAAGTTTTCGGAAGCATCCCGCCGCGCGGGTCGTCGCCCTCATTGAGACCAGTCTCCGCCGCGGCCGCGAGATCGCCGGCCGTTTTGAGATCCCCGATCTCTACACCGATTATCGCGAGATGCTGGGACGCGCGGACATCGACATTGTCTCCATCGCGCTGCCCAACCACCTGCATGTGCCCGTCGCGCTGGCCGCGCTCCGGGCCGGCAAGCACGTGATGCTCGACAAGCCCATGGCCACCAGCGCGCGCGAGGCGGCCAGACTCGTGGTTGAGGCGAAGCGGCGCCGGCGGCTGCTCATGGTCGGCCAGAACCAGCGCTTCTCGCCCGCCGTCCAGACGCTGCGGCGGCTCGTCGATCGCGGAGTGCTCGGCGAGGTTTATCACGCCAAGGCCGCGTGGCTGCGCCGCAGCGGCATTCCGCGCATCGGCTCGTGGTTCACCCAGCGGAAATTTGCCGGCGGCGGCTGCACCTACGACATTGGCGCGCATGTGCTCGACCAGACGCTCTATCTGCTGGATGAGTTCGACGCCGTCACCGTCACCGGCCAGACCTACGCCAAGTTCGGACCCCGCGGCCGGGGTGACGGCACCTGGGGCGAAAGCGAGATCGATCCGCGCAAGCCCTTTGACGTCGATGACCTCTCCGTCGCGCTCATCAAGCTCAAGAGCGGCCGCACTGTGCTGCTCGAGACCTCGTGGGCCGCGCATCAACCGGTGCCCGACTTCAACGGGACGCAGCTCTTCGGCACCGAGGCCGGGGCCACCACCAACCCGCTGCGGCTCTTCCGGTCAACCCGGCGGGGTTACGTCGTCGAGGCGCTCGACCCCCTGCCCGTCTTCGTGAACCTCAATCGCATGGTGCATTTCATCAACGTGCTGCAGGGGACGGAGAAGCCTCACGTACTTCCCGAGCAATCGCTCGCGGTCCAGAAGATCCTCGACGCCATCTACCTCTCCGCCGCCACCGGCCGGGAGGTGCGCCTCCGCTGAGGAACGGGGCCGGCCTTGACTACCGGCCTTCCGGCTGGCCCGGGAATATTATCGGGATGGGGGGACGGCTTCCGCGCATCACCTCGCGCAGGACGCGGGTAAAGTCATCAATCTTGTAGGGCTTGGCCACCATGCCGCGAAATCCGTACGCGCGGTAGTTGGCCAGCACCGGATCGCTGGAGTAGCCGCTCGAGACGATGGCCTTCACGCCGGGATCGATCTGGCGCAATTGTTCGATCGCCTCGCGCCCGCCCATGCCACCCGGCACGGTGAGGTCCATCACCACCAGATCGAACGGCCGGCCGGCCGCGTGCGCGGCTTCGAATTTCTGCACGGTTTCGGCCCCGTCGCGGGTCACTTCCACCTCGAAGCCCAGCCGCTGCAACAGGGTGCTCGCCATCTGGACGATGGGCTCCTCGTCATCCATGAACAGCACGCGGCCTTTCAGGGGCGACATGCTTTCTTTCTGCTGCTCCGGGAGGTCGAGCTGCTGCTCGCGCAACGCCGGCAGCCAGAAGTGAAAAGTCGTGCCGCGGCCGAGTTCCGACTCCACCTCGATGTGGCCGTTGTGTTTCTTGATGATGGAGTACACGGTGGTCAGGCCGAGGCCGCTGCCCTGCTGCTTGGTGGTGAAGTAGGGATCGAAAATATTAACCAGATGCTCCGCCCGGATGCCCGTGCCGGTGTCGGTTACGATCAGGTGAACGTAATCGCCGGGGGCGAGGGACTTGTGCGAATCGATCGTCACCGTCTCGTTGTGCGCGCCGATGCGGATGGTGCCGCCTTCCGGCATGGCCTGGATGGCATTGATCACGAGGTTTTGCACCACCTGGCCGAGTTGGCCCTTGTCCGCGTTGGCCGGCCAGAGATTGGCCGGCAGGTCGAACTCGCACTTTACACGCGAACCGTGCAACGCAAACTGCGCGACCTCGGTGACAATCTCCGGCAACAGCACCGCGGCGCACACCGGGTCGCCCCCCTTGGCAAACGTCAGCAGCTGCTGCGTGAGATCACGCGCCCGCAGGGTCGCGCGTTCCGCTTCGCGCAGGTAGCGTTCCGTTTGGGAGAGGGCCTCGGCGTCGAGCAACGCGAGGGTNNGCCGACGGACTCCAGGCGGGAGGCGCGCTGCAATTCCTGCTCGAAGCGCTGGCGGACCGTTACGTCGCGAAGGACCAGCACGGTGCCGATGAGCTCGCTGTTGGCCTCGCGCACCGGTATGCAACACCCTTCGACAAGGCACGTCGCCCCTTTGCGGCCTACGAGCATGATTTGCGGCGGCAGGTCGACGAGGGCGCCTTCCTC
>PLMW01000063.1 GCA_003142615.1 Opitutia bacterium
TCGCTCGAAGTCGTCACGCACTAGACTGTTTTTGAGCCGGCCTGGCCAGAGGTGGCCCGCGGGAAAGCTGCTCGGCACCGGAGGAGGGGGAAGGATTTCCCGGCTCCTCACCCTGCGGGCAGGCCGCCGTTCTCCGTGCCGTTGCTGTCCAGGGGTTCCTCCAAGGCCGGGGTCTTGTCCTGCAGTTCCCGCTGGCGTTCCCGGATCAGGCTTTCGTAGGTGGGCGGCGGAGCCGGGTTGCGATAGAACACGCCGGTGTAAAGCGTCCGCCCGTATTCCTGCGCCAGTTCCATGGCGCGGATCCGGTTGGTGACATCGTGCCCCTCGGCCGCGAGTTTTCGCATCCGGTTTTTCTGGGTTTTCAATTGCGTCTCGGGCTCGCCATAGGTGATGCACGGCGACTGGATGTTCACAAAGGCGAAGCCGGGATAGCGGATGGCCTCCTCAATCATCTTCGCCAGGCCTTCCATGTCGGCCGGCACGCCTTGGGCGACAAACCCGGCTCCGTAGGCGAGCGCATAGAGCAGCGGATTCACCGGATCCTCCATGCTGCCATGGAGAGAGGAGGCGGTCTTGGTCCCGCGCGGGGAGGTCGGGGACAACTGGCCCTTGGTCAGACCGTAGACCTGGTTGTCCATGACGAGGTAGGTCAGGTCGAGATTGCGGCGGATGGCATGAGGCACATGTCCGCCGCCGATGGAAAAGCCGTCGCCATCGCCGCCGGCCACGAGCACGAGCAGATCGGGATTGGCCATTTTGATGCCTTGCGCAATGGGCAGGGCGCGGCCGTGCACGGTGTTGAAACCGTAGGCCGTGGTATAGCCCGGGATGCGGCTCGAACAGCCGATGCCCGAGATGAACGCAATTTCGTGCGGCGGGCGCCCGAGGGCCGTCAGGGCGCGGTAGATCGCCGTCACCACCCCGTAATCGCCGCAGCCGGGACACCAGATCGGCTTCAGGCTGCTGCGATAATCCTTGGCGGTGAAAACCTCCGGACTCAGCGGACATTCGACGCTCATGACGTGGCCTCGGTTTTTGAGACGGGGTTGCGGAGTGGCGGGTGGTTCACGGCCGTGCGAGTTTCCGGATTGCACCCAGCACTTCATCCGGGGTGATGGGATTGGCGCCGCTCTTGGCCAGTGACTGGAATTCAGGCGGGACCGCCACCCACATGCGGATGATGCGGTAAAGCTGCCCCTGGTGGGATTGCTCGATGACAAGACATTTGCGCAGCGAAGCGAAAAACTCCCGGTAGATCTCCTCGGCCACCGGATAAAGCAGCTTCGGGATCAGCAACTTGACCTTGAGATTCTCGGCTTGGGCCAACTGCAAGGCCTCCAGGGCGACCCCGGCCACGCTGCCCCAGCTGATGAATCCCACGGTGGCCTCCGGATCTCCCGCCACCACGAACAAATCGCGGCGCCGCTGCAACGGTTCCAGTTTCTTCAGCCGTTTGTCGTTCATCCGGGCGTGCATCTCGCCGTTGGCCGTCGGGGCGCCCCGCTCATCGTGCTCGATGCCGGCGGCCAGGTAATTGCCGCCCTTCATGCCGGGGCGGCTGAGGGGACTGATGCCGGATTCGGTGAAACGGAACCGGACGTAGGGCTCCAGCTCCTTCTCTGTCGGGGTCAGTCGCTCGATCAGCCGGAACCGGGACGTGTCGATCGGATTCACGATCTCCTTGCGCTGCGCGATCTCCTGGTCCGAGAGGACGATGACCGGAGTCTGGTAATGCTCCGCCATGTTGAAGGCCTCGACGGTGACGCCGAAGGTGTCCTCGACGCTGATGGGCGCCAGCACCGGCCGGACGGTGTCGCCATGCGCCGAGAAGGCCGCGGCGAACAAATCCGCCTGCTCGGGCTTGGTCGGCATGCCGGTGGAGGGCCCGCCGCGCTGGACATCCACACACACCAGCGGCAATTCGACGACGCTGGCCAGGCCCAGCACCTCGGTCTTGAGCGAAAGCCCGGGACCGGAGGTGGCGGTCATGGCCTTGACCCCGGCGAACGAGGCGCCCACCGCCGCGGCGATGCCGGCGATCTCATCCTCCGCCTGCAGCAGCGCGCCGCCGTGTTTCCAAATCTCCCGGCCCAGATAGTGCATGATTTCGGAGGCCGGCGTGATGGGGTAGCCGCCGAAAAATTTGCAGCCGGCGAACAGCGCGGCCGCGCCGCACAGGTCATTGCCGTCGGTCAGGAGCTTGCGTTGGCCGTCCGATTGCGGGGGACTGAGCCGCCGGTCTTGTTGGAGCGGGTTCTTTTCCGCGTAGTCCAGCCCGGCGGCAAAGGCGCGTTCGTTGCCCTGCAGGACGGCCTCGCCCTTCCGGGCGAATTTCTTGCGGATGCCTTCCAAGATACTTTGGCGGGCTAGGCCAAACCAGCCGGCCAGCAGACCCAGCACCACGTTGTTCTTCGCCAGCAGGACTCCCGCCGCCTGCATGGCCATGGCTTCCATCGGCACGGCCAGCACCACGGCTGGCGTAATGCCGCGGAGGGGAATCATGGCCGGTTCCACCCCGGTCTTGGTCTCGTAAATGACCACAGTGTCGCGGCCGACCGGCAGTTCGCCGCCAAATTTCAGGAAATCTTCCCAATTCAGCACGACCGCCACGTCCAGCACGCCCCCGGGATTCAACACCGGCCGCGTCGACACCCGCAGGCGGCACGATGACTCACCCCCGCGGATCTGGGAGCCGTAGCTTTTCGTCAGAATGGCGAAGTAGCCTTCCTGGGCCACCGCGCCGATCAGCGATTCACCCGCGGACACAATCCCGTCACCGCCGGAGCCGGCCATGCCGATGATCAAGTCTTCTACCATGGATGATTAATGAGGAATTGTTCTGTTGGATCCAATGAAAGCGGGCGAAAGCGCGCCGCAATCGCGGCGGAAACCATCGGAGCAAGGCGCGCGCGGGGAAAAAATCAAGATAACGCTTCAAGCGGGGCTTCGCTAGCCGCCGCGGAACACCCCGGCCTGGGCGGCATGCTCCTTGGCCAGGCTGCCGCAGACCAGATCGCACAGCTTGAAGATGGTCGGATCGGCGATGGCGTAGAAGACCTGCAGGCCTTCCTTCCGGCGTTTGAGCAGGTGTGCCGCGGTTAGCGTCTGCAGGTGGCGCGACACGTTGGCCTGCGTGCCGCCCGTCAGGTCGACGAGCGTGTGCACGTTCTTCTCGCCGGCGGACAGGGACTGCAGCAGGCGCAGGCGCATCGGCTCGGCCAGCACGGCGAACCGGTGCGCCACCAGTTCCAGCGCCTCGTCGGAAAGCGGGGAGGATTTCATCAGCAGGCAGGGGAGTAAAGAGAGACTTGACATGAATTCAACTATATACATATATGCGCATATAACGTAATACAAGTCAAGCCACATTCCATGAAAATCGAATCCTACATCCGCATCCTCGCCGGCACCCTCGTGCTGGTCAGCCTGACCCTGGCACACTTCGTCAATTCGTGGTGGTTGCTCCTGGCCGTGTTCGTCAGCCTCAACCTCATCCAGTCGACTTTCACCGGCTTCTGCCCCGCGGAGATCATCCTCCGCAAGCTGGGGCTGGGGGACGGGGCCTGCGCGGTGAAGACGGAGAAGCCGTCATGAACCATCCCGGTTCCCTTGTTTCCGCCCTGCTGCTCGCTGGCGCGCTGCTCCCGGCGTGCTCCAGCCACCACACCGCCGAAGACGCCGTCCGCCTGACGTCCGCCGCCGTGCGGGTGGCGACGGTCCGGATTGAAGACATGCCGGGGTTCACCGAGGTCGCCGGTACGGTGCGTCCGGTGCAGCACGCCATGATCGCCGCCAAGGTCATGGGGGCCATTGAAGAACTGCCGGTCACCCTTGGCCAGCGCGTCAGAGCGGGCGACCTGCTCGCGAAGATCAGCGCGGGTGAAATTTCCGCCCGCATGCTGCAGGCGCAGTCACAGCTCAATCAGGCCCGGCGCGACCTCGAGCGCGAGCGCAGTCTCCTTGCCAAGGGCGCCAGCACCCCCGACATGGTTAAAAGCATGGAGGATCGGTTCGCCATGACCGAGGCCATGGTGAGTGAAGCCGAGGTCATGCTCGGCTATACGACGATTCTGGCGCCCTTTGACGGTGTGGTGGCCCGCCGGCCAGCCAACGCCGGCGACCTCGCCCTGCCTGGCATGCCCTTGCTTGAGATCGAAGGCGCCGGTGACTTTCAGGTCGAAGCCGGCATCCCTGACTCCCTGGCCGCCCGGTTTGTAGTCGGCGCCCCGCTCACCGTGGAGATCCCCGCGACTGGCGCCAGTTTTGAAGGCCGGCTCGTCGAACTTTCCTCTGCGGCCGACCCGCTGACCCACACCGTGCCAGCCAAGCTGTCCGTGCCCGCGACCGCTGTGGTCCGCTCGGGTCAGTTCGCCCGCGTGCAGGTGCCGGGCGCACCAGTGCGTGCGCTGCTCGTGCCGGCTGCGGCGGTGACAATGTTCGGGCAAATGGAACGCGTGTTTGTGGTGGAAGACGGCCGGGCAGGACTGCGCCTCGTCAAGACCGGCGCCGTCCGTGACAGCCGGGTTGAGGTTCTCGCCGGCCTCGCCGACGGCGATCGCATCGTGGTGGATCCGCCCGCCGGCCTGCGGGAAGGCCAGCCGCTGGAAATCCGGCCATGAGCGTCACCCGCCTCTCGCCGTTCCCGGATCCGGCGAAGTACGGCTTCGCCGGCCGCATGGCCGCGCTCTTCATCGACTCGAAGCTGACGCCCATCCTCGTCGCCGCCGCGCTGCTGCTCGGCCTCTTCGCGGTGCTGATGCTGCCGCGCGAGGAGGAGCCGCAGATCAAGGTGCCCATGATCGATGTCATGGTCACCATGCCCGGCGCCGACGCGCGCGACGTGGAGAATCGCGTCACCCGCCCCATGGAGAAGCTGCTCTGGGAGATTCCCGGCGTGGAGTACCTCTATTCCACGGCGAGTCCGGGCGGCGACCTCACCATCGTTCGTTTCAAGGTGGGGGAGAATCTCGAGCAGAGCCTGGTGAGGCTCAATCAGAAGCTGCAGACCAATTTTGACCGCATCCCGCTCGGCGTCAGCTTCCCGCTCATCAAGCCGCGCACGATCGACGATGTGCCGATCCTCGCGCTGACCTTCCACAGCGGGCGTTACGACCACGCTACGCTGCGGCGCATCGCCGCGCAGGTGGACGACGCCATCAAGTCCATCCCGCAGGTCGCCGAGACCACCCTTATTGGCGGCAGCCGCCGCCAGATCCGCGTGCAGCTCGATCCGCAGCGGCTGGCTTCGCGCAACCTCAGCGCCGCCAGCCTCGGGGCGATGCTCCAGCAGGCCAACGCGCAGACGCACACCGGGGCGCAGGAATTCGCCAACCAGGAGACGCTCCTGCAAACCGGCACCTTTTTCCGCGATGCGCGCGACGTGGGCAGCGTGGTCGTCGGTGTATTCGACGGCCGTCCGGTCTACCTGCGCGATGTCGCTGTGATCACCGACGGCCCCGGGGAGCCGGCCAACTATGTGCTCCATGGCCTGGGTGGCGCATCGGCGGCAACCGAGCAACCCGCCGTCACGCTCAGCATCGCCAAACGTCCCGGGGCCAACGCCGTTGCCGTCGTGGCGGCCGTGCTCCGGAAGGTCGACCTGCTCAAGGGCACGCTCATCCCGGCCGACATTGGCGTGACCATCACCCGCGACTATGGCGCCACCGCCAGCGAAAAGTCCAACGAACTCCTTTTCCACATGGCGCTCGCGGTCTTTGGCGTCGCGATCCTCATCCTGCTTTTCCTCGGCTGGCGCGAGTCGCTCGTCGTGCTGCTGGCCATTCCGGTGACGCTCGGGCTCACGCTGCTCGTCTTCTATCTTCACGGTTACACGCTCAACCGCATCACGCTCTTTGCGCTGATTTTCTCGATCGGCATCCTGGTGGACGACGCGATCGTGGTCGTCGAGAACATCGTGCGGCACATGGGCCTGCCGGGCTGCCGGCGCAAGCGGCTCATCCAGGTCGCCATCGAAGCGGTCGACGAGGTCGGCAATCCGACGATCCTCGCCACCTGGGCCGTGATCGCCGCCGTGCTGCCGATGGCGTTCGTTAGCGGCCTGATGGGCCCGTACATGCGGCCGATCCCGGTCGGCGCGACCGCCGCCATGCTCTTTTCGCTGCTCGTGGCCTTCGCGGTCACGCCGTGGGCCGCGCTCAAGATGCTGCGCGGCCATGCCCGGCCGGCCGGCCCGGCCGCCGAATTTGTCGACGTTTCGCCGGCCGAGGATGAAGACGCCGGCGACGGGCACGCCCCGGAGACGGGGCTCACGCGTCTCTACCGGCGCATCATGGGGCCGATGATCGCCCGCCGCGCGTGGCGCTGGAGCTTCCTCGCGGTCGTGGCCGGCCTCGCGGCCGGCTCGCTGGGCCTCGTCGGTCTCGGCGTGGTGAAGGTGAAAATGCTTCCGTTCGACAACAAATCGGAGTTCCAGATCATCCTCAACATGCCCGAGGGCAGCACGCTCGAGCAGACCGTCCGGGTCGCCCGCGAGATGGCCGCCGCCATCCGCTCCGAACCCGAGGTGCGCGACTACCAGGTGTACGCCGGCACCGCTTCGCCGTTCAACTTCAACGGCCTTGTGCGGCATTATTTCATGCGCCGCGGCGCCAGCGTCGCCGATCTCCAGGTCAACCTGCGGCCCGGGGCGGAGCGCCGCGCCCAGAGTCACGACATCGCGCGGCGCATCCGGCCGCGGCTGGCAGCCATCGCCGCGAAGTACGCCGCCGCGGTCGCCGTGGCCGAGGTGCCGCCCGGTCCGCCGGTGCTGCAGACGCTCGTCGCCGAAATTTACGGCCCCACCGAGGAGGCGCGACTCGCGCTCGCCACCCGGGTGCGCGATATCTTTCGCGCCACCCGCGGCGTCGTCGACGTCGACTGGTACGTCGAGGAGCTGCAGCCGAAGGCCGTCTTTCATGTGGACAAGGAGAAGGCCGCGCTGCACGGCATCACCGAGGCCGCCATCGCCCACACGGTGCAGATGGCGGTGCAGGGCTACCCCGTCACGCTGCTGCACGCGCCCGGCGAGCGGGAGGATGTGAACGTGATCCTCGAACTGCCCCGCGCGCTCCGCGTCCGGCCCGACGATCTGCTGGCGCTGCCCATCCGCGCCGAGGCGGCTGCCCCGGGCGGAGTCGAAGGGCCGCTCGTGCCGCTGCGCGAGCTCGTGACCGTCGAACAGACGCACAGCGAGCGCAACATCTACCACAAGAATCTGCAGAACGTGACTTACGTGACCGGCGATGTGGCCGGGGTGATTGAAAGCCCGGTCTACGCCATCCTGCAGATGAACCGGGCGCTCGCGCGGCTCGACGGCCGTGACTTCGGCGGCACCCGGTCCGGGGTCAGGATCTACAATGCCAGCATGCCCTTCGACGATCGCGAGCCCGCGATGAAGTGGGACGGCGAATGGCAGGTGACGATCGAGGTGTTCCGCGATCTCGGCCTCGCCTTTGGGGCGGTCTGCATCCTCATCTACATGCTGATGGTGGGCTGGTTCAAAAACTATACCACGCCGCTCATCATCATGAGCGTGATTCCGCTCTCGCTCATCGGCATCCTGCCGGCCCACGGCCTGCTCGGCGCATTCTTCACGGCCACCTCGATGATCGGCTTCATGGCCGGCGCCGGCATCGTCGTCCGCAACGGCATCATTCTCGTCGACTTCATCGAGCTCCGGCTGCGCCAGGGGCTGCCGCTGGCCGAGGCAGTGATTGACGCCGGCGCCGTGCGCTTCCGCCCCATGCTGCTGACGGCGCTCGCGGTGATGGTAGGCGCGGCGGTGATTCTCCGGGATCCCATTTTCCAGGGGCTCGCGCTCTCGCTGATGGCCGGCGAAGTCGCCTCGCTCCTCATCAGCCGGTTTGCCGTTCCGCTTATCTACTACATGGCCCACGCCCGCCGGCATGAAAAACCTCCGCCGGAGCCCGCTGGAGGCGGAGCAGAAAAGTGTGTGCCTGCACCATGAGTCTACCTGGCCGGTTGGCACGCGTCTCGGGCGATGTGGCGGCCCCGTCGCGGTTGTGACGCCCCTGGGCGTTTTACAACAGGCTTTACCACCAGCCCGGCGGCCGTGCATGCTGCCGGCGCCATGGATGTGCTCTGGCTCTCCCGCCTGCAGTTCGCCTTCACGATCGCGTTTCATTATCTCTTCCCGCCGCTGAGTATCGGGCTCGGCGTGCTGCTGGTGGCCGTCGAGGGGCTGTGGCTGAAGACGAAGAACCCACTGTACCACCAGATGGCCCGTTTCTGGACGAAGGTGTTCGCGCTGACCTTCGCCGTCGGCGTGGCGACCGGTATCGTGATGGAGTTCGAGTTCGGCACCAACTGGGCCACCTACTCGCGTTACGTCGGCGACGTCTTCGGCAGCGCGCTGGCGGCCGAGGGCATCTTCGCGTTCTTCCTCGAGTCGGGCTTTCTCGCCGTGTTGCTGTTTGGCTGGGACAAGGTTGGACCGAAAACGCATTTCTTCTCAACCTGCATGGTCGCGCTGGGGGCGCACTTCAGCGCGATCTGGATCGTGGTGGCAAACTCCTGGATGCAGACGCCCGCCGGCTTCCACATCGTGGGCGAGGGTCTGGCCGCGCGCGCGGAGATCACCGATTTCTGGGCGATGGTATTCAACCCGTCCTCAATGGACCGGCTCAGCCACACGCTCGCCGGCGCGTGGCAGGCCGGCGCGTGGCTGATGGTCAGCGTCGGCGCCTACTACCTGCTGCGCCGCCGCCATCGCGATTTCGCGCTCGCTTCGGTGAGGATCGGACTCGGACTAGCCCTTGTCGCGGCGCTGTTCTCGCTGATCACCGGCGACGAAAGTGCGCGAGGAGTGGCCCGCAACCAGCCGGCCAAAATGGCCGCGTTTGAAGGCCTGTGGAAAACCACGCCGCGGGCCCCGTTGCACCTGGTCGGCTGGGTCGACGAGAAAAACGAACAGACTCACGGTCCGGCCTTGTCCGGGCTGCTGAGCTGGCTGGCATATGGCAAAACCGACCGGCCGGTGATCGGATTGATGGAAATCCCCCGCGACGAACGCCCGCCGGTGAACTTCACCTTCCAGCTTTTCCACCTGATGGTCATCATCGGCTTCGCCATGATCGGCCTCGCCGCGTGGGCGGTGGTGGCGTTGTGGCGCGGCCGGCTGGAGCAATCGCGCCTGCTGCTCTGGCTGCTGACCTTCTCCGTCCTTGGTCCGCAGATTGCCAACCAGGCCGGATGGTGGGCCGCGGAGGTCGGTCGGCAGCCCTGGATCGTCTACCGGCTGCTGCGCACGTCGGACGCCCTGTCCGCCGTGGTGACCGCACAACAGGTCGCCGCCTCGATGATCATGTTCATGGTCGTGTATCTGCTGCTCTTTGCGGTCTTCCTCTTTCTGCTCAACGACAAGATCCGGCACGGGCCGGACGCCGCCGACCTGCAGCCCGCCGGCAAGCTGGCGCTCGGCTTCAAGGGAGGTGCGTCATGAGCTTCGGCTCGCTCGATCTCAACACCGTGTGGTTTGCCCTCGTGGGCGTGCTCTTCACCGGCTACGTGATTCTCGACGGCTTCGACCTCGGCGTGGGCGTCCTGCACTTGTTCGCGGTCAAACGCGACGAGGAGCGCCGCGTCTTCCTCAACGCCATCGGTCCGGTGTGGGACGGCAACGAGGTGTGGCTCGTCACCGGCGGCGGCGCACTGTTCGCGGCGTTCCCGGCGGTGTATGCGACGGTGTTTTCCGGCTTCTATCTCGCGTTCATGGCGCTGCTGTGCGCGCTGATCTTTCGCGCGGTGGCCATCGAGTTCCGCAGCAAGCACCCGGCGCCGCGCTGGCGGGCGTTCTGGGATGCGGGGTTCGCGGGCGGCAGCCTGTTTTCCAGCCTGTTGATCGGGGTGGCGATGGGCAACATCGCCTGGGGCGTGCCGCTCGACGCGCGCGGCGAATTCGCCGGCAGCTTCCTGGGTTTGTTGAACCCCTACGCGCTGCTGATGGGCGTGACGACGGTGGCGCTCTTCGCCATGCACGGGGCCATCTACCTCGTGCTCAAGACCGAGGGCGAGCTGGAGGCGCGGGTGCGGCGGTGGGTGAATCCGCTGATCATCGCCTTCATCCTGTGCTATGTGATCCTGACGCTGGCGACGCTGCTTTATGTGCCGCACATCACGGAGGCATTCCGGCGCGAACCGTGGTTTTTCGCCGTCGTGATCCCGGTGGTGCTCGCGATCGCCAATATTCCACGCGAGGTCAGCCATGGCCGGGAGTTTCGCGCATTTCTCTCCTCTGTGGCGGCGATGGCCGGGCTCATGGTCATCTTCGGCATCGGCATGTACCCCCACTTGGTTTACAGCCACCCGCTGCCGGAGCACAGCCTGACCGCCTTCAACGCCGCTTCGTCCAGGAAAACGCTCGGCATCATGCTGACCATTGCGCTGCTCGGCCTCCCGGTGGTACTCGCGTACAGCGCCAGCATTTACTGGATCTTCCGCGGCAAGGTGAAGCTCGACCGGATGAGCTACTGACCCGCCGACGTCTCGCAGACCGCGGGACACGCACTTCTTTTCGTTAGGGATGTGGCCTCTGGGAACAACCGCTACGCCAGCTCCGGTTACCTTTATGGCACGGACCCCACGCGCTTCTGACGGAGGTATTATCCGCAGGCTTCAACTTGGTCCCAAGGCTGCCTACGCCAACCAAGCGATCCGCGACAAACTTCATGGAGCACAAGCAATCCATCGACGAACACGGCGAAGACCTGCCGGAGATTCGCAATTAGAAACGGGCAGCACAAAGTAATCGGATGCAGACGACTCCCAATGAATCCGAAGCCGAGCCGGCGCCCGCGAAGCTAGCAAACGCCAAGCCCCCTGACATCGCCTCCGCGTCGGTTCCCGACACGCTCGCGGCGCTCCAGGTCAACCCCGACACCGGGCTCACGCCCGCGGAGGTGGACGTCCGCCGGAAGGAGCATGGCTACAACGAAGTGGCCGAAAAAAAGGGGCACCCGGTTCTCAAATTCCTCCAGAAATTCTGGGGAATCTCGGCGTGGATGCTCGAGCTGATCATGGTTCTGTCAGCCGTGCTCGGAAAATATTCGGATCTCGTCGTGGTGGGCGCGCTGCTGGTTATCAACGCCGTGTTGAGCTTTATGCAGGAGCGCCGGGCCGCTGGTGTCGTTGAGGCGCTGCGGCGACGGTTGCAGGTCAATACGCGCGTCCGGCGCGATTCGAGCTGGCAGGTCATTCCCGCCCGGGAGCTGGTCCCCGGCGACATCGTCCGCGTGCGACCCGGCGACATCAT
>PLMW01000035.1 GCA_003142615.1 Opitutia bacterium
GCCATCCAATCGGTCGCCAAGGACGAGCCGATCTCGGATGTGCAGCTCATGGCGGAGCGCATGGCCGGCTTCGTTTCCGGGCGGCGGTTCAACCTGAACCTCTTTGCGGTCTTTGCCGGCACCGCGCTGTTGCTCTCCCTGGTCGGCATCTATGGCGTGCTCTCGTTCGTCGTCAGCCAGCGCACGCGCGAGGTCGGCATCCGCATGGCGCTCGGTGCGCAACGCCGCGACGTGCTGCGCGACGTGCTCGCCCGCGGCCTGCGGCTCGTGCTGCCGGGCGTCCTGCTCGGCCTCGCCGGCGCCTGGGCCGTGAGCCGGCTGTTGCAGAGCCAGCTTTTTGGCATCACGGCCACCGATCCGCTCACCTATGGGGCCGGCGCCCTGCTGCTCCTCTTGGCCGCCCTGCTCGCCTGCTACGTGCCCGCCCGCCGCGCAACGCTGGTCAACCCGGTGGAGGCGCTGCGCTCCGAATAATCCGCCGACCNNGTGCGCTCGCTGCCGTTTCCCCAGCCCGATCGTCTGGTCGCGGTTTACAACGGCTATCCCGGCGCCGGGGTCGAGCGCTCCTCCGCATCCATCCCCAACTACTTCGACCGGCGCGGCGCCATCAAGGCGTTCGCCTCGGTGGCGATCTATCAGGACGCCAGCGTCGTCGTCGGCGCCGTGGGTTCGCCCAATCGCGTGCCGACAGGGCGGGTCTCACCGGAATTCTTTGCGACGCTCGGCGTGCCGCTGGCGATGGGCCGCGCCTTCACCGACGAACAGTTGACTTACGGCACCGACGAGGTCGCCGTGCTCACCGACGGTTTCTGGCGCAGCCAGTTCGGCGCCGATCCCCACGTGCTCGGCCGCACCTTTTTGAACGACGGGCTCACGATCACCGTCATCGGCGTGTTGCCGCGGGATTTTCGCTTCCTGTCGAGCCGCGCCGAATTCTTCCGGCCCTCCTCCCACGCACCGGAGGACCGCCAATCCGACCGCCGCCACAGCAACAACTGGAACATGATTGCGCGGCTGGCTCCGGCCAGCCCTGAGCATGGTCGAAGGGGCGCGACGCTCGCCGACGCCCAGGCGCAGATCGACGCCTTCAATGCCCATCAGCTCGCCGACGATCCCTTCCCCGGGATCGTCAAGGACTCCGGCTACCACACCACCGTCAGCCCGCTGCACGCCGACTACGTGCGCACGGTCAAGCCCACCCTGGTGCTGCTGCAATGCGGCGTGCTCTTCCTGCTGCTCATCGGCGCGGTCAACCTCGCCAACCTGTTGCTGATCCGCGCCAGCGGCCGCGCCAAGGAAATGGCCGTCCGCCAGGCCCTCGGCGCCGGACGCCGGCACATCGCCGCGGAAGTCATCGTGGAAACCGCGGTGCTCGCGCTCGGCGGCGGACTCCTCGGGCTTGTCCTCGGCTGGCTCGGCGTCAGATTGCTCCGCTCGCTCGGGGCCGGGCAGCTGCCGCTGGGAGCGTCGATCGCGTTTGACGCCCCCCTCGCCGCCGCGTCGCTGGCGGGGGCGATCGTCGTCGGCCTGGTGCTTGCCGTGCCGATCATCTGGTTCAGCCTGCACGCGAAACTGGCGCCGATTCTGCAAGCCGAAACGCGCGGCGGCACCTCCAGCCGCGCGGCGCAACGCCTGCGCCACGGCTTCATCGTCGCGCAGATCGCGCTCGCGTTCGTGCTCCTGTCGGGCGCCGGTCTGCTCGGCCTCAGCCTCAAGCGCGTGCTCGAGACACCCGCCGGGTTCAACCCCGACCACATCCTCACCGGCCAGCTCGCGCTGCCGTGGAAAAACTACAAGGACGACGCCTCCCGCCGCGCCTTTGTGGAGCGGCTGCTGCCCGCGATCCGCGCCCTGCCCGGCGTCACGCACGTCGCCATCAACACGAACCTGCCCTTCGCCAGCAACACCAACGACAGCGTGATCACTGTCGAAGGGTACACACCCAGGCCAAGCGAATCCATCCGCGCGCATTACCTCGCCGCCGTCACGAGCGACTATTGGCCCATGATGAACATCCCGCTCCTGCGCGGCCGTTTGCTCGAAGACGCGGACAACGGCCGTCCGCTGCGAGTCTGCGTCGTGGATCAGGCCCTCGCCGACCACTACTGGCCCGGGGTCGATCCGATCGGCCGCCGGCTGGCGCAAAACGTCACGATCGACGAGAAAACCGCGACCACGGTCGTCGGCGTCGTCGCCAGCGTGAAACAAAACGAACTCGCCGAACCCCCCGGCCACGGCGCCGTCTACTTCCCCTACTCCGTGTTCAATTCGAATTTCTTCTCGCTGCTCGTGCGCGCCTCGCTGCCGCCGGGGGCGCTGGCTCCGATGGTGCGGAAAGCCATTCTCCAACTCGACCCCGAACTGCCGATCGACGACTTGCGACCGATGCAGGCGCGCATCGACGACAGCCTCATCGCGCGGCGCTCGCCCGCGGTCCTCGCCGGCATTTTCGCCGCCGCCGCGCTGTTGCTCGCCGCCATCGGCACCTACGGCGTGCTCGCCTACGCCGTGAGCCAGCGCCGCCGCGAGATCGGCGTGCGCATGGCGCTCGGCGCGTTGCCGCAGCAGATCCTCGCGCAGTTCCTGGGCCTCGGCGCCAGGCTCCTCGGCGTCGGCATTATCCTCGGCGTCGTCGGCACGTGGGCCGCGGGTCGCGCCATGCAAAGCGTGCTCTTCGGCGTCAGCGGCTTGCCCCTCGGGGTCCTCGCTGCCACGGCCGGTGTGATGCTCGGCGTCGTGTTTTTCGCGATGTTCCTCCCGTCGCGTCGTGCCGCACGCGTCAATCCGATCGACGCGCTGCGTTCTGAGTAGTCCCTCTCCCTTTCACTCGTCACTCCCATGCTCTCCGACCTCCGCTTCGCTTTCCGCCAGTTGGTCAAGACTCCCGGTTTCACGATCGTGGCGCTGGTCACGCTGGCGCTCGGCATCGGCGTGACCACGTCGATGTACACGCTGGTCGATGTGCTCCTCTTCCGAAGCGCACCCTTCCCGGAACCCGAACGCCTCGTGCTGATCCAAGGCACCACGGCCCAGACGCAGCGCGAGGGGTTCTCCTTCGCCGAAATCGAGGAGATGCGCGCCCAGACCACGGCGCCCGCCGGCGCCGTCGCGACCGCGGGACAAACGCACACACTGGAGTCGCTCACAACGTTTTCCGGCTGGAATAACACGCTCGCCGAGCCCGGCCAGCCGGCGGAACGCCTGTCATCGGTCGACGCCTCGGCGGATTTCTTCACGACGTTTCGCGTGCAGCCCGTCCTGGGCCGCGCGTACACCGCCGGGGAGGAAGTGCCCGGCCACAACCAAGTCGCGATTCTCAGCTATGCGTTGTGGCAGTCACGCTTCGGCGGAGATCCCAGCATCATCGGCCGCTCGCTCCGCCTGAACGCGGAGCAGGTGACCGTGATCGGCGTGATGCCGGCCACGTTCACCTATCCGCTGTTCTTTGGCAAGGTCGACCTCTGGCGCCCGATCACGATCCCGAGGCACATTGTCGAGGACCGGAACAACCGCTTCTTCGGCGCGGTCGGCCGTCTCAATCCCGGCGTCACCCACGAGCAGGTTCAGGCCCAACTCGCGCCGCTCGCCGCGAACTGGGCCAAGGATTATCCGAAAACCAGCACTGGACGCGGCTTCAACCTCATGGAGCTGCACAAGGCCACCATGGACAGCACCGGCACATTCATGATGTGGCTGCTGTTGGGCCTCGCCGGCTCCGTTTTGCTCATCGTGTGCGCCAATCTCGCGAATCTCCAGCTCGCGCGCGCCACGGCCAACGTCAGGGACCTCGCCATTCGCTCCGCACTCGGCGCGTCCCGCTTCCGCCTGATCCTGCACCAGCTCACCGAATGCATGGTACTCGCGGTCGGCGGCGGACTCGGCGGCGTGCTCGTGGCCTTGTGGGTCAACGCGGCGCTCGGCAGCGCCATTCGCATCGGCGACGCCGGCGGACTGCCGCTGCCGATGAATGGCCGCATCCTCGTCGCCACGCTGCTCGTTTCGCTGCTCACCGGCGTGCTGTTCGGCCTGCTGCCCGCGTGGCTCGCCTCGCGCAGTGACGCCGTGGCCATGCTCAAGCAGCAGCACCGCGGCTCCACCTCCGGAAAAGGGACCCACTTCGCCCGCCACGCCCTGATCGTGACGGAAGTCGCGCTCGCGCTCGCGCTGCTCGGCGCGGCGGGCGTAATGATCCACGGCTTCGATGCGATGCTCAAGAAAGACAAGGGCTGGGACACCGACCGCGTGCTGGCGGCCAACATCCACCTGCCCGAGCAGTCCACCTACAACAGCGAGGACAAACGCCGCGTCGTGATCGAGAAACTCGAGCGGCGGCTGGCCCAGATTCCCGGCGCGGAACACACCGCCATCTGCACGACCGTGCCCACGTTCGGGTACTCGAAAGAGCTGCCCATCCAGGTCGCTGGCCAGACCTCCGACAATCCCAACAACCAGCCGACCGCCGGCTACACCATGGTTACGTCGGACTATTTCGCGACGCTGGGCATCCCGCTGCGCGAAGGCCGCCTGTTTTCGCCCGACCTGCGCGCCGACAGCCCGCTTGTCGTCGTCGTCAACGAGACGCTCGCCCGCAAGTTCTGGCCGAACGAGAGCGCCATCGGCAAGCGCATCGGCGACCGCCAGGGCAACGAGATTGTCTGGCGCGAAATCATCGGCGTCGTGCGCGACATCCACTTCGCGCTCAGCCTCTCGAACCCGGACACGATGCTGCAGGTCTACAAGCCGCTGGTGAACGAGCCGTGGGGTTATCTCCATCTCATTGCGCGCGGCCGGGTACCGGCGAGTTTCAAAAACGACATGCGGCGCGTGGTCTCTGACGTCGATCCCGACGTCGCGGTGCAGGAGATGTACACGATGCCGGAAGCAGTGGATCGCTTTGCGCACAATGTCGTCTTGGTCAACCACACGGTCGGCGGATTCGCGCTGCTGGGGCTCGTGCTGGCCGCGGTCGGCCTCTACGGCGTGATCTCCAACCTGGTCGCGCAGCGCACGAGCGAGTTCGGCATCCGCCTCGCGCTGGGCGCCAAGCCCAGCGACGTGCTCGCGCTGGTGCTCGGCATCGGCGTCCGGCTTACGCTGCTCGGCCTCGCGATCGGCGGCGTGCTGGCCTACGTGCTCAACCGCATCCTCGGTTCCGTGATGCCACGGGTGGCGGGCACGGATCCGGTCACGCTGGTCGCTGTCGCGGCCGTGTTGTTCGCCGTCGCCCTGTTCGCCTGCTGGGTGCCCGCCCGGCGCGCGACGCTCGTCAACCCGGTCGAGGCCCTCCGGGCGGAATAGGAGGTTGAAGTTGGAAGTCTAGGTTGAAGTTCAGACACCACGCTTAGCTCACGAATCCGCATTCCGCGTTCTGCAATCCACATTCCCCATGCTCCCCAATCTCCGTTACGCCCTGCGCACCCTGCTCGCATCGCCGGGCTTCACCATCATCTCCTTGCTCACCCTGGCGCTCGGGATCGGCGTTAACTCGTCGATGTTCTCTTTGATGAATACGCTGCTGTTTGCCACCGCACCCTTCCCGCGGCCGGAATCCATCATCACGCTCAATGGGCAGACCCCGGATGCGGAATTCATCAACTTCTCCGTCCTGGAGATCGAGGAGCTTCGCAACCACCCCACCCAGGCCTTCACCGCCATCGCGCCCATGTCCGGAACGATGGAAACCGTCTCGCTGCCGGATCAGCTTCCGGAACAGACGCAGGGCACGGCGGCCAAGGCTGATCTGTTCAAGGTGCTGGAGACCCCGCCCTTGCTCGGACGCCTTTTTACCGCCGATGAATGCGTCGCCGGTCGCGACACCGTCGTCCTGCTCACCGAGGACCTGTGGCGAAAGAAATTTGCCGCGAAGCCGGACGCGCTCGGTCAGACGCTGCGCATCAATGGCCGCCTTTTCACCATCATTGGTGTCCTGCCCAAGGCCTACTCCGCGCCCTTCGTCTTCGGCGAAGGCCAGTACTTCCGTCCCTTGGTTTTTTCGAAAGAGCAACAGGAAGGCCGTGAGCGCCGGGAGGCGGGTCTCTTCCTCCGCCTGGCCCCGGGCGTTGCCCTGCCGCAAGCCTTGGCCAGCCTCGCGCCCGTATCGGAGCGTTGGGTCAAGGAAAACCCACGTCTCTACCCCAACTACCACTTTCGGGTTCAACTGGCCGGACGCGTCGGCGGTTCGGCCAATGTGGCGATCATTTTCCTGCAGCTCGGCCTGGCCGCGGCCATTCTCGCCCTGGCCTGCGCCAACCTCGCCAATCTGCAAATGGCCCGCGCGGCGTCCCGCCTCCGCGACTTGGCCATCCGCTCCGCCCTCGGCGCCACTCGCTGGATGCTGATCAAACAGCAACTGATCGAATCCCTGGTTTTGTCCGCCACCGGTGGGGCCTTCGGGCTGCTGATCGCCGATTGGAGCAACGATCTCATCGGTCGCAACATCAAGCTGGGACTCACTTCCACCCTGGAAATGCCCATCGATGGGCGCGTGCTTGGTTTCACTGCGGCAATCTCGATCCTCGCCGGCCTCGGCTTCGGCCTGATCCCCGCCTGGCTCGCCTCGCGCACAGACGTCAACGAAGCCCTCAAGCAACAATCCCGCGGCTCCACCGGCGGCAAGAGCCAGGGTTGGATTCGCAGCCTCCTCGTCATCGGTCAGGTCGCGCTCTCCCTCACCCTGCTGTCGGTCGCCGGGATGATGATCCACGGCCTCAACCGCACCATCAACTCCCGGCCAAATTGGGACAGCGAATCCATTCTCACGGCCAACGTGCAGATCGACGAAAGAGTCTACGAAAGCCCGGAGAAACGTCGCGCCTTTCATGAAGCCCTTTCCGCCCGCCTCGCCGCCATTCCCGGGATCCAGGCCCATACCATCGCCTCGATGTTTCCGATCGCGGGTGGCGGCTCCGTGAATGATGTTTTTATTGAAGGCCAGGATACGGCCGGCAACAACTTCCCCAAGGGCATCGCGTTTTTGGTCACGCCGGGATTTTTCAAGACTCTCGGCATCCGTCTCCTCGAAGGGCGGACCTTCCCCGAAAACGTTTCCTTCACTTCGGTCGAACAGACCGTCGTCAACGAGTCGATGGCAAAGCACTTCTGGCCCACCGGAAGCGCGATTGGCAGACGCCTCGGGGTCAAAGGGGGCGATGGCAAGGTCACCTGGCGGGAGATCATTGGCGTGGTCGCCGATGCTGACGATCCCATCGCCTTTGCCGAGCCCACCACGCACATGCAGTACTACACCACGATGACGCACAGTCCGTGGTCGTGGTTCCAGATCGCCGTACGCGGGTCCAATCCCGGCCGCTTCGCCAACGACCTCCGCCGGGCGGTGGCTGACGTCTCGCCTGACGTGGCCGCCCGCTTCGTCTGGACGGTGCAGGACATGCGCAACCAATTCCTGCACAATGTTGTCGTGATCAATGGAGTCTTGCTTGCCTTCGCACTGCTCGGCCTGGCGCTGGCCAGCGTCGGCCTCTATGGCATTGTGTCCAACAATGTCAGCCAGCGCACGTCGGAGTTCGGCATCCGCCTCGCGCTCGGCGCACGGCAGACCGATGTGCTGCGCATCGTTTTGCGCCAAAGCTTGCGGCTGACGCTGATCGGCCTGGTCCTCGGAGCGATTGGTTCCTACGTGCTCGGCCTGGCACTTCATCCGAGCCTTGGCCTGATCATCTCCCAGAACTACTCCATCCTTGTTGGCACAAGCGTAGTGATCTTTGCGGTCGCCTTGCTCGCGACGTGGGTCCCCGCCCGCCGCGCGACGCGCGTCAACCCGGTGGAGGCCCTGCGCGCCGAATGAGACGTAAGCGATAAGCTCTAAGCCGAAAGCTCCAGACCAACTTCCCTCACCTCATGGCGCGTAACTTACCGCTTAACGCTTACAGCTTAAAGCTATGATGTCCGACCTCCGCTTCGCCCTCCGCCAGCTCGTCAAGTTTCCCGGCTTCACGATCGTCGCCGTGCTTACCCTCGCCTTCGGCATCGGCGTCAATACGCAGATCTTTTCGATGGTGAACGCGTTTTTCCTGCAGCCGCTGGCCTTCAAGGACGCCGACCGTCTCGTGCTCGTGCTCATGCGCAGCGACGTCTTCAACATGCCGCATGGCTTGTCGTTTCCCGACTTCAAGGATCTCCGCCAGCAGACCAAATCCCTCACCGACCTGATTGCCTATATGCCCAGTCCCGTTCACGTCAGCGCCGCGGGCCAAGCGGCGGACCGGACGTGGATGGAAATCGTCACGCCGAACGGATTTGCCGCGCACGGCGTCCAGGCCGCGCTTGGGCGGACCCTCCTGCCGGCGGATGGCGAGAACGCCGGAGCCGAACCCGTGGCGATGCTGAGTTTCGATTACTGGAAGAATCATTTCGGCGGCGATCCCGGGATCGTGGGCCGGACGATCATACTCAATGACAGGCCCTTCACCGTGGTGGGCGTCGCGCCCGAGGGCTTTCACGGTTTCTCCTGGGCGATGGCGATGAAGATCTTCGTCCCCGCAGGCGCGGGGAGCCGGTTGCACCCCGATGGCGACCGAATACTCGAGAAACGATGGGTGATGAACTGGCGCATCCTGGGCCGGCTGAAAGCCGGGGTCGCGCTGTCCGCCGCGCGCGCTGAGACCGACATCATCGCCCGAAAACTGGTGCAGGATTTCCCCGACGATCACAAGGGGGCGCGCCTCATGGTCATCCCCGAAACGCGGGCCCGCCCCGATCCCATCTTTGCGGACTTCACGCCGGTTTTCGTCGCGGTTTTCACCGGCATGGTCGGCCTCGTCCTGTTTATCGCCTGCGCCAACGTCGCGAACCTGATGATGGCGCGCGTGATCACGCGGCAGCGGGAGATGGTCATGCGCAGCGTGCTCGGCGCCAGCCGCTGGCGGCTGATCCGGCAGCTGCTCGTGGAGAGCCTTCTGTTTGCGGCGATCGCCGGTGCGCTGGGATACCTGATCTCCGAATGGATGGGCACAGCCATCAACCGGTTTGTGCCGCCTCCCACCGACATCCCGGTCGTCACGGAATTTCCTCCCGGCTGGCGCATCTATTTCTTCACCACCGTCATTTCGCTCGTGACCGGTCTGGCGACCGGCCTGGTGCCGGCGTGGCGGGCCTCGCGCGTCGACCTGAACGAGGGATTGAAAGAGAACGGCGGCGGCCGCGCCTCGGTGGGCAGACACTGGTTCCGCAACCTGCTGGTCGTCGGGCAGGTCACCCTGTCGCTGGTGGTGCTGATCTGCACCGGCATGTTTCTGCACAGTCTGCAGCGTGCCCGCAGCCTCAACCTCGGCTTCCGCGCGGACCATCTTCTCACGCTTTCGCTCGATTTGGGCCTCCAGGGTTACAGCGAAAACCGCGGAAAGGATTTCTGCCGGGGCCTCCTCGAAAAGATCCGGGCCCTGCCCGGGGTTGAGGGCGCCGGACTTACCCGGCAGGTGCCTTTCGATACGTTCGGCATTCAAATCAACGAGGTTTATCCGGAAAATCCGCCGCCGCAGCTCAAAGACGGCGCCGCCACCATCTCCAGAACCAGCGTCGATCCCGGTTACCTGCCGATGATCGGCACCATCCTCCTGCGCGGACGCCAGCTGGCGCCAGCCGACACTGAGTCGACGCCGCGCGTCGCGATCATCAACGAGACGATGGCGAATCTTTGCTGGCCCGGACAGGATGCCCTCGGCAAGCACTTCCATCTGTGGCGGAACGGACCACTGATCGAAGTGGTGGGAATCGCGGTCACGGGCAAATACGTCATGATTTCGGAGCAACCGCGGCCCTTCGCCTACCTGCCGCTGACGCAGGATTACGGCACTCCGATCACCTTGGTGGTGCGCACGGCCGCCGCACCGGCGGGCCTGATGAACGCGGTGCGGGCGATGGTGGCGGCGCTCGATCCGCATCTGCCCATTTACAACGTGCGCACAATGGATGAGCACCTCCGCTCCAGCGTATTCGCCCTGCTGCCCTTGCGCATGGGCGCAATGCTGACCGGCATCCAGGGGATCATCGGTCTGCTGCTGGCAGTGATGGGCCTGTATGCCGTCATCTCGTTCAGCGTGACCCAGCGCACCCAGGAGATCGGCATCCGCATGGCCTTGGGAGCGGACCGCCGCGAGGTGCTGCGGCTGGTGTTGCGCGAAGGCATGCGCCTGACGCTGGTCGGTCTTGGCACCGGCCTGGTGATCGCGCTCGGGGCCGGGTTCGGCCTCTCGCGCGTTCTCTTTGGCATCAGTCCGGCGGATCCGCTTGTGTTCATCGGCATCACCGCGCTGCTGCTCGCGACGACCCTCATGGCGTGTTACTGGCCCGCCCGCCAGGCCATGCGCCTGGATCCTGCCGTGGCGCTCCGGCGGGAATGAACGCCGCTCCCAGCCTCAACCCTCGCCTTCGACCTTCGACTTCCCCACTCCTTCAGTCCCTCAAGCCCTTTCACCCTCACTCTCACTTTTCACTTCCGATGCTCTCCGACCTCCGCTTCGCCCTCCGCACCCTCATCAAGTCTCCCGGCTTCACCGCTGTCGCGATCACCACGCTGGCCATCGCCATCGGCGTGAACTCCACGATCTTCTCAATTGTCAACGGCGTCATGTTGCGCCCGGTGGTGCCATACAAGCCATCGGAGGTCGTGAACATTTTCACGGCCCGCAAACAGGCCAACCGCGATTACCGCCAGTTTTCCTTTGCCGAGTTCGCCGCCTTGCGGGACGCCAATCCGGTGTTCAGCGATCTCGCCGCCCTGAGTTTCACGCTCACCGGCGTCGGGCGCGACGACGCCATGCGCCGCAGTTTCGTATTCTTCAGTTCGGACAACATTTTTTCGCTGCTCGGCGTCAAGCCGACGGCCGGCCGCTTCTACAACGCCGACGAGGCCCGGCCCAACGCCGACATTCCCGTCGTCGTGGCCAGCTACCCATTGTGGCAGCGCATGGGCGGACGCCCCGGCTTTATCGGCAGCACCCTGCAGGTGAACGGTCAGCCTTACACCGTGATCGGAGTGACGCCTCGCGGATTCAGCGGCATCAATGCCGTGCTGACGCCCGACCTCTGGCTGCCGCTGGGTGTTTTCGCACGCTTCGCCAATCCGCTGGCCGGCAACACGCAGGCGACGGATCTGGCCAGCCCGACCAACTATGCGCTCAACCTCATGGGACGAATGAAACCGGGCCTCGCCCTGCCGTCGGCCATCCCGCTGCTCCCCGTTCTGGAGAAACGCCTCGACGCCGTTCAGCCGCCGGACGTGGCATCCGCCGGTGCGCGCGAACTGCAAATCCAGGCGCCCTCGCGATTCAGCATCAGCACGAGCCCCGCCAGCGATGGCCCCGTCAACGTGCTCGCCGCGCTGCTGCTCGGCATGGCTGGCGTCGTGTTGCTGATCGCGTGCCTCAACCTGGCCAACATGCTGCTCGCCCGGGGCACCGCCCGGGCCCGGGAAATCGCCATCCGGCTCTCGCTGGGGGCCTCGCGCTGGAGGGTGGTCCGCCAGTTGCTCGTCGAGGGCCTGGTCCTGGCCCTGGCCGGGGGCGCGCTCGGCTTTCTCATCGCCCTTTGGAGCAATGATCTGCTGGTGCAGTCGCTCAACAGCCTGTTCCGGGCGATGAATTTTTCCCTCGCGATCGACCTGCGGCCCGATGCCACCGTGCTCGGCGTCACCTTCCTTTTCTGCATCGCATCCACCCTGGTCTTCAGCCTCGGACCCGCCCTGAAGTCCGTCCGGACCGACGTGGTGCACGACCTGAAGCAGCAGGCCGGTGAACCCGCGGTCGCGGGCCGCTGGAACCGGTTCTTCTCCGCCCGGCACTGTCTGGTGATGATACAGATTTCGCTTTCCCTCGTCCTCTTGTTCAGCGGGGGCCTGTTCCTGCGCGGCGCCCGGAACGCAGCCGGTCTCAATCTCGGATTCGACACCACTGGAGGCGTGGTGGCCGAGATGGACTTCTCCATGACCCACACCGGGGAAGCCGCGGCCAAGCGGCGGATGTTCGCCGTGCTGGCCAAGGTCCAGGGGCTGCCGGGCGTGCGTCACGCCGCGCTCGCCACGCTCCTGCCCTACAGCAACGTCTTCAACACGAACCGGGTGATGCCCGCCGAAGCCGCGATCGTCACCGATCCCAAGGCGCCGCAACCGGGATTCGACGGCATCTTCACCGCCATCACCCCCGAATTCTTCGATGCCATCGGCGTGCGGGTGCTCCGGGGCCGCACGTTCACCGTCACCGAAACGGAAAGCCGCGATGCGCCGCCGGTCGTCATTATTGATGAACGCATGGCGAAGTCGCTTTTCCCGAAGGACGACGCGCTGGGCCGCCGCATTCGCTACACTACACCGCCAACCGACGGGTCGCCGGCGGAAATGGAGGTGGTAGGCATTATCTCAAGCCACCGCCACCATCCGGGCACCGGGGAACCGGACTATCGCCTTTACGTGCCCCTCGCCTCGGGTTACAGTCCTGAAGTCTTCCTGGCGGTGCGGCTCGCCACCAGCGATCCCAAGGTCGTGGCTGCCGGGCTGGGCCCGCTGCGCCGGGAATTGCGAACGCTTGATCCGGATCTGCCGGTGCTTCGTCTGGCGCCCTTCGCCGACATGGTCGACGGCAACCTCGCACTCTGGGTTGTCAGGTTGGGCGCGCTGCTGTTTGGCGCGTTCGGCGCCATCGCGCTTCTGTTGGCCGTGGTCGGCGTTTATGGCGTCAAGGCCTATGCCGTGGCCCGGCGGACACGGGAGATCGGCATTCGCATGGCGCTGGGCGCGATGCCCGGAGATGTGTTCTCGCTTATCATGAAGCAGGGTGTGCTGCAGACCGCGGTGGCGATGGTCGCGGGCATCGGCCTTTCGCTCCTTTCCGGCAAGGCGCTCGCGAACATGCTCTTCAACGTCAGTCCGGCCGATCCGCTCGTGCTTAGCGCGGCGATCGTTGTGCTCACCACGGCAGTGCTGCTCGCCTGCTACCTGCCCGCCCGCCGGGCGACGAAGGTCAACCCGACGGTGGCGCTGCGCGCGGAGTAGACCACCCCGACTTTCACTCTGACAACCCAGTTCTGCCTGTCGCCAACCATGACCTCATGAACTTTGGTTTTCTGGTTTTCCCAGGTCTGGAGGAACTGGATCTCGTCGGTCCGTGGGAGATGGTTTCGCTCTGGAGCAAATACCTGCAGGGACCCGAACGGTGTCTCATGGTGGCGCAGACCCGCGAGCCGGTCGTGTGCGCCAAGGGCATGTCGATCAATCCCCACGTCGCCTTCGACGAATGTCCGCCGCTTGACTATCTGCTGGTGCCCGGCGGCGAAGGCACGCGCCAGCAGGTGGACAACGCCACCCTGGTTCGCTTCGTCGCCGACCAGGCCAAGGGCTGCCAGGCCGTCCTCTCGGTCTGCACCGGTTCCTTCATTCTGCACCGGGCGGGCCTGCTGTCGGGGCGGCGCGCCACCACCCACTGGTCGTCGCTGTCACGCCTCGCCGAACTTGGCAATGTCGAGGTCTGCCAGGAACGCGTCGTCCGGGACGGCAACATCTGGACGGCCGCCGGTGTTTCCGCGGGCATCGATCTTGCCCTGGCGTTCATCGAATCGGTCGCGGGCGAAACGGTCGCCGGCAAAGTCCAGTTCGGAGCCGAGTACTACCCATCCGGACGGTTTTTCGGCCGTTCACCAAAGTCCGCAGGCTCCCGCGTATCTCAAAAAAGGGCCCAACCCACCATCGCAGTCGCACCTTCCCTGACTCTCCACTCCAGTAGCGACCCGTCATGCTTTCCGATCTTAAATTCGCCCTGCGCCAGCTCGCCAAGTCGCCCGGCTTCACCGCCGTCGCCGCGCTTTCCCTCGCCCTCGGCATCGGCGCCACCACCACGGTGTTCTGCTGGATTCAGGGCATCGTCCTGCACCCGCTGCCGGGCGTCGACCGGCAGGAACAAATGGTCGTGCTCACCACCGTCCACGACAAAGAGATGTGGGACACCGTCTCCCTGCCGGATCTCAAGGATTACCGGGAATTGAAGGAGGTTTTTGCGGGCATCATCGGTTCCCAGGTCACGCCCGCCTGCCTGACCGTGGATAACAATTCCGAGTGGATCTATGGCCAGGTCACCACGGCGGATTTCTTCGAGGTGCTGGGCGTCAAGCCGATCCTCGGTCGCACCTTCCTGCCCGACGAGGACCGGAAACCCGGCGGCAATCCGCTGCTGGTATTGAGCGAGACCTTCTGGCGGCGCCGTTTCCACGGCGAT
>PLMW01000049.1 GCA_003142615.1 Opitutia bacterium
TGGTTGCTGTAGCGCAGCTGGCTGAATGGAATCCGGAATTCCGCAACCCACGCGTTGGCCTCCATGCCGACTTTCCCGTCCCAGACGGCGTTCCAGCTCGTATCCCAGCCGTCATTTTTCAGCACGAGGTCGATCTTCGAACCACCGGAGGTCAGGTCGAATTCGAAGCCGGTGCGCTTGTCGAAATAGCTGTCGAAGTTTACGCCGACGATGTCGCCGGTGAGCTCGTCGCGCTGGCCCCGCAGCCGCGGCTGCGGGGCCAGTTCGGAGTCGTAGGCGCGCATGGCGACGTAGAGGTACTGGTCATCGTAAAGGATTTTGAGCTGGGTGGGTTGCGACCCGGGTTTGCCCTCGTGCGGCTCGCGTTGGGTGAAATCACCCGTCCACTCACCCTCGCTCCAGCAGGCGTCGTCGAGCTTGCCGTCGACTTTGGGCGGCGCGCTGGCCAGCCGCGTGGCGTGATAAACGCGCTTGGGCAGTTGGTGGGCCGGTGGCGGGGCGCTTTTCCCCGGCGCGGAGGGCGGCGCCTGCGCGGCGAGCGGCCGCAGCGGACAACCGGCCACCAGGATGGCCGCGATGAGGCGGAGGTGAGTGGAAAGGGGCATCGGAAATCTGCGGCGGAGAAATGCGCGTACCGGCATTGAGGCAGTTGGCTTAACACCGCAGGCGCAAGCGCCTCCCATCGCGCCAGGTGCGTTATTAGCCTGTGAAAACCGGTTGAAACGCCGGCTGATCGTTCGCGATCATCCGGATTCCATCTGCTGAGCCGCGAGTCGGAGGAAGGCGAACCGCCGAGGCAGCCGGCGCAGAGCTGCTGCCGGCGCTTGCGCAATGGCTGGAATATAATTGCGACCAGGGTTCTTCATGGAGTTGTGCGTGCTGGCCGGATCGGCGGCACCTTTGTTATATCCTGCCATGGCGAAATACTCCATGGGGAGAACCCAAAACAACATTTGCAAAACCCACGCCATGGGTTCCGGCATGCGGATGGAATCCGTCGGAACCGACTTCTCCGCCGAATCCGTGGCCAGCCCAAGGCGATGCGGTTAATGGCGATGGAATGGCTCGTTTGGTCTACTCGCTACTCACTCCTCGATGCTCGCTACTAATGGTTCACTCCGCCCGCAGGGCGATGATCGGATCGATCTTCGTGGCGCGCCGGGCGGGCAGGTAGCAAGCGAGCAGGGCGGCGGCGATGAGCACGAGGGGTGCGAGCGTAAAAGCAACCGGGTCAACCGGGCTGACCTGATAGAGCATGCTGCTGAAGATGCGTCCAATGCCGAGCGCGAGTAGAAACCCCAAGGCGGTGCCGCTGAGTGTCATGACCAGGCCCTCGCTGAGAATCATGCGCAGCACCTCCCTTGGCTCCGCGCCAAGTGCCATGCGGATGCCAATCTCGCGGGTGCGGCGCGCGACGGCATACGCCTTGACGCCGTAGACGCCGACAACGGCGAGGATCAGGGCGAGCACGCCGAAGATCGAGAACAGCGTCGCGCCGCTGCGTACTACCCAAAGTTGGACGTTGCCGTCGAGGTGCTGCCGGAAGGTTTTGACGGCAAAAACGGGAACCCCGGGCGCGGCGGAGCGGAGTTCGCGCCGGACAAGGTCGAACAACACGGCGTCGGCGCCGGGGGCCCGGGCAGCGGTGCGCACATGGAAGAACGCGTTGCTTTGAAAGCCTTGCGCAAAGGGCACATAAATGAAGCCGCCCCCTGTCTGGCGCTTCTGGAAAAGCTCCCAGCGGGTCGCCGGGACGATGCCGACAATCTCGACCGATTTCACGTCATCAGCGCTTTTGGCGAGGTCGTTGCTGACGCCGCCCATATTGCCGCTGCCGCCACCGGCGGCCTTGGGCGCATCGCGATCGGCCCACTGGATGCGCTGGCCGAGCGCATCACCGTCGGGCCAAAGCTTCCGGGCCAGCACCTCGTCAATGATGGCAACCGGGGGGGAGGCCGGCGCCTCGGCTTCGATTCTGGTGAAGGCACGCCCGCGCAGGAGCGGCAGACCCATCGTGGTGAAATAGTCGGCGCCAACGCTGTTCCACCGGACGGTGAAAGCCAGGCCATCGGCAGCGGTGGCGGGTTTCGCGTCATGGGCCGGTTTGATGCCGGCGCGCTGGACGGGGCGGTTGATGGCGATAAAGCCGAACGGCACGACGGAAGCGATGCTGGCGGACTGTATCCCGGGAAGCGCGGCCAGGCGGTCGCTCGCAGCGCGGTAAAGCTGGAGGCTGCGGACCTTGTCTTGGCCGCCGAGGCTGGCATCGACTTCCACCAGGACGGTGTCGTCGGCTTTGAAACCGGTTTCGACGCTGCCGGCTTTGAACGCGCCGCGGATGAAGAGCCCGGCGGTGGTGAGCAGGCCGAGCGAAAGGGCGATTTGCGTCACGACAAGGGGATTGCGCGGGAGCCAGCGGCGGCGCGACACGGCGTCCTCGCCGGCCTGTTCCTTGAGGTCGCGGATCACATCTCCGCGCGAGAGCTTGAGCGCAGGCCCGAGGGCGAAGAAAATCGTGGCGAGCGCGCAGAACGCCAGCGTGGCAGCGAGGATCGCCGGATCAGGTCCGCTGCGAAAAAACAGAGGCGCCGGCATATGCGCGCCGAGGGAGGCGGCCAGGAGGTTCGAGGACCAGAGTCCCAGGACCAAGCCGCACGCGCCCCCGGCGAGGGAGAGCACGAGTCCCTCGGTGAGGAGCTGGCGGACGATGCGACCGCGACCGCCACCGAGCGCGAGACGGATGGCGATCTCCTTGCGACGGGCGGAGCCACGAGCCAGGAGCATATTGGTGAGGTTGAGACAGGTGACGAGCAGCACGAGGCCGGCCATGCCGAGCAGGAGCGTGCCGAGAAGCTTCAGGTCGCCCCCTTCGGGCGAGGGGCTGGTGCTGGTGCTCAGACGCGGCAGGGGACGAGTGGTGAACGTCTGGTCCTGTAGTTCGTCCGGGTAGGCTTTCTCGAGATTGGTGGCGAGCGCGCGCAAGGCCGTCTCGGCGGCGGCGGCCGTCACGCCGGGCTTGAGGCGGCCAACGACGAACAGGTTGGAGGCGTCGCGGTGCTCGAGAGTGCGCTTGGTCTCGGCCTCAGCACCGCCCATCAGGAGGTCCAAGTCGCCAAGCGGAAAATAGAGCTCGGGACCAAATAGCATCATTGTGCCGCAGAAATTCTCCGGCGTGATGCCGACGACCGTGAACTGGCGCTCGTTGACACGGATGGTCTGGCCGATGAGGTGTGGATCGAAACCGGACTTTTCCCAGTAGAGGTGGCTGGCGATGACCACCGGCGCAGCGCTGCCGGGCTTTTCCTCCTCGGGCAGAAAGCCACGGCCTTGCACGAGCGGCACCCCGAGCGTGCTGAAATAGTTCGAGCTGACAATGGCCGCGAAGGTGCGGCGGGAGGCCTCGCCCTCGCCGACGCCCACCATGGCCAGGGTGTGGGCCAGGACCCCGGCAAGGGCGGTCTGCTGCTCGCGGATGTCCCGATAAGTCGGATAGGAGAACTGGCGGAAACGTTGGGGATTCTTGGTATCCTGAATGTAGAGTTGGACGACTTGCGCCTCGTCCGGATACGGGCGCGGGCTGAAGATCAGCTCGCGAACGACACTGAAGATGGCCGTGTTAGCCCCGATCCCGAGAGCGAGAACGGTGATGGCGGCGATGGTGAAGCCGGGGGTCTTGGCAAGCAGGCGCAGTGAGAAGCGGAGGTCCTGCAATAGGGTGTTCATGGGGGTGCCGGGAGGAGACAAAACAGCCGCTGCTTGCCTGATAACACCAGACCCACACTCAAGGTTGCAGAAATCCGGGCTCATTCCGCCCGCAACGCGTTTCGTGGGGCCGGTGTGATTTTCAGGTTGGCGAAGTCGCCGCCGGAGCCGTTGCCGACCCAAAAACCGACCCAGCCGGTCTGGCGGTCGCTCAACTGTCGCACGACGAGACACGGCTCCGCCGTCTCGTTGACAAACACCTTTACCTCCGGATGGGTCACGACGATGCGGACGTGGAACCAGCCGTTGGGGTCGGGCAGGGGCACCACTGGCTTTTCGTATTTCTCCGGCTGCTCGCTGCGCAGCTTCTGCCAGGTGTAGATCGGTTGCGCGATGTACTGTACCGCGTGATTGCGGCGCCCGGGATCGCCGGCCCGGAAGTTGAACGGCCGGAAATAGACCGCGTCGTAGGTTTTCTTATCCAGGCCGTGAAAGGCCACGCCCACGAAACTCTTTTGGAAGGAATCTTTCCCGCGCACGTCGAATTCGATCATGCCGTCGGCAAACGCCGCTTCCGGCCACCACGCCAGCCCGTCGTCAGCGCGTTCGTCCAGGCGCAGGGCGGAGCGGTCGCCCTCGGCAAACATCGTGACCGCGCGGTTGTGAACCTTCGAAGGCTGGCCGGACAAGGCGCTGGTGCCGGAGGAGACCGGAGAGCCGGTTTCGGCGGTGTAGCCCGGAAACGTGATACTGGCGGCGAGGAGCGCCGCGGCGATGGCTGGTTTGGTTTTCATGATGACCTATGCGCCTATTCCGCCCGCAGCGCGATGATCGGATCCACCTTCGTCGCGCGGCGCGCCGGCAGCCAGCAGGCGAGCAGGGTCACCAGACCGAGCAGCACCGGCACGCCGATGAACGTGGCCAGATCGAATGGACTGACGCCGTAAAGGAAGCTGGCCAGCAGGCGCGTGACCGTCAGGGCCAGTGTCAGGCCGATCGCAATGCCGATGGCGGTGAGCGCCAGTCCTTCCCTGAAGATCAGGTGCAACACGTCGCTGGTGCCGGCGCCGAGCGCCATGCGGATGCCGAACTCCTGGGTGCGCTGGCTGACCACATATGCCATTACGCCATAGACGCCCATCGCCGCGAGGGTCAGCGCCACCATCCCCAGCCAGCTGAGCAGGCGCGAGGCGAGCACGGGTGCCAGATATGCGGCCTTGATGAAATCGGTCATCGGCAGGGTCGCCCAGATCTCGACGCGCGGATCGAGCCGGTGGATCTCCTGCTGGAGAACGCCGCCCAGCATAGCCGGATCGCCGGCGGTGCGGAGGCAGATGCCCAGGTTGAGGTCCCACGCGGTCTGCCGGTAGGGCCGGTGGTAGAAACATCGGGGCGGCTCGTTCAGCGAGCGATACTTGCCGGCTTTCGCGACGCCCACCACGGTTGTGATGCGGCCGTTCTCCTTGAATTTCCGGCCGACGGGATCCTGGCCCGGCCAGAACCGCTTCGCCATGGTTTCGTTGACGATGGCGGCGGCCGGGGCCTTTTCGTCGTCCTGATCGGTGAAATCGCGCCCGGAGACCAGTGGGATCTTCATCACGGCAAAATAGCGCGGTGAGATGTTGCTATACTGGAAGGTGGTATCCTCCCCCGGTTTGCGCTCATAACCCTCCACCTCCACGTCGTGCATCCCGCCGCCTTCGAAGCCGAGCGGAAACCAGCTGCAGAGCGCGGCGGACTGCACACCGGGCAGGGTGGCCAACCGCTCTTCCAGCCGGCGGTAGAAGATTCTGGCGGTCTCCTCCGTGTAGCCGTTCATGCCGATGCGGAGTCCGGCGAGCAGCACATGGCCGGGGTCGAAGCCGAGGTCCGCCTGGCGGGCCCGCTGGACGCTTTTGATGCACAGGCCGGCCCCGACCAGCAGCACCAGCGAGAGCGCAACCTCCGTGATCACCAGCAGACTGCGCAGGCGGTGATGAGAAGCAGCCGCACCCGACCCCCGGCCACCTTCTTTGAGAGTCGAATTAAGATCGGGCTTCGAGGTTTGCATGGCCGGCATGAGCCCGAAGACGATCCCGGTGGCGAGGGTCAGCAGAACCGTGAAACCCAAGGTCTGTGCATTCACGCTTATCGTAATACCGACCGGCAGATAAGTGTGAGGCATCCAGATCTTCAACAGATCGACCGCCCAGTAGGCGAGCAGCACGCCTAGGATTCCGCCCAGCATGGCCAGCAGCAGGCTCTCGACGAGCAATTGCCGGATCAACCGGCCGCGCCCAGCGCCCATCGCGAGGCGGATGGCGATTTCCTTCTGCCGGCCGGTCGCCCGGGCCAGCAGGAGATTCGCCACATTGGCGGCGACAATCAGCAATACGCCGACGCTGACCGCCAGCAGAATGCTCAACACGAGGCCGAAGACCGGCTGCGCGCCGTAAGGCGCCTTGGCGAAGGGCAGGACCCGCAGGCGGATCAGCCGGTTGGAGTCGGAATACGTCTTTTCCAGGCGTGCACCGAACGCATCCACGACGGCCTGGGCGCGCTCCAGGCCAACACCGGGCTGAAGCCGGGCCTGGGT
>PLMW01000053.1:0-38563 GCA_003142615.1 Opitutia bacterium
TCCGCCATCGCCCACGCGGAGGAGTTGCTTGGGTGACCGGCCGGAAACGGGCCGTGGTTATCGGCGCGGCGAGATCTTCAGGACGTCGGCCCGCGACCAGTGCGGACGCGGCCATGAGCTACTGGAAACGCTATCGTCCTACATTATTAATTCCCTGGTTGCCGCCACCGAGCACAAACACCAGGGCCGCCACTCCGACAATAATCAAGACGGTCCCGACGCCGGCCAATGAAGTGCGGGCCACATCCACTCGTTCGACCTGCAGGCTGGCGATGTCCTGATACTTTACCCGCATTTCCTTTCCAACCGGCTCACTTTTGCCGGCCAGGGCCTCGGATTCAACGGCCGTCACCCTGAAAACGAAGGTCTCACCGCTTTTGGTCTGCACTTGGACCTTGTCCCCGACTTTCACCGCCACGGTTTGACCGGGCGGTCCGGGCGCGGGCAACGGCACGTCTCGCATCGAAACGCAGCCGGTAAACAGCACGCTCACACCAGTCATCAACGCAACGAGAGAACGGAAGCGCGATTTCCGGGTGGAGTTAATGAATGGCCCTCGAGTATTCATCGCATCCTTTCCAATGGCGTTAAACGCGTGACGGTTGCTGCCGGAAAATGTGACGTGTGCGCAGGGCGTTCAAAGCGCCTGTCGTCCGTATGGCTTCGGATCGGGAGGAAACGGGCTGGAAGGCCTCTAGCCTAGCAGTGTCCAAAACACCCACAAACAAAATCTCTTCTTCCAGAATCCGGCACTCCCGGCTGGAGGGAAAAGGCGACCGAATGCGTCAGTCACGCAGTCCGTTCACCGCGGCGACCGGCGCCAGGCGCGCGGGAAACCGTGGCCGGCCTCAGGCGGACTGCGTCTGGAAACTCCGCCACCGGTCCCGCGGCAGGGCGGCGAGGCCGATGATGAGCACCTGGCTGGCGACAAAGGCGATCAGCCAGTAGAAGGCGGCCTGCATGAAGCCGTAGGAATGCAGGCCCACGCCGAGCATGTTGACGCCGAACCAGCTCCAACTCGTGACGATGTTGCCGAACACGGCGAGCATCATGAGGCCGCGCTGCTTCACGAGGCCGCCCCAGCGGCAGTGCAGGATGATCGCGTTCCAGAGTACGATGATGAGTGCGCCGTTTTCCTTCGGGTCCCANNGTGCCGCGGGAAATATAGATGATCGCGAGGAAGCCGGCGAGGAACGTGGAGCCGTAGCCCATCGTGATGACGACCACGTGCGTCGCCAGCCAGAAGTTGGAATCGAGCACGGCGCGCATCATCTCCATGGTGTCGCCGCTCAGCGAGAGGTGATGCGCAATGAGCAGCGTGCCGAAGCCGATCATCCCGCCGGCGCCGGCGCCGATGGCATTCTTATAAATCCGTTCGAGAACGAGGCACAGCGCCACCGCGACCCAGCCGACGAACACCGCCGACGAGTAGAGGTTGGTCACCGGCGGCCGGCCCTCCAGCCACATGCGCGTGACGATGCCGGCGGTGGCGCCCACAAACGCCAGCCCCAGCAGCCAGAAAGCCGAGCGCTGCAGCGTCTCGGGCCACTTCAGCCACGAAACCACCGCCAGCAGGAAGACGAGGACGTAGAGCACCATGCTGGAGTAGAACGGCTGCGCCTGGTTGAAGCCGGCCTCGATGGTGCATTTGAGGAGTTGCGGCTTGAACTGCCTGGCGAGCTGCGTGCCGTAGGCTTTCACTCCGTCGTTAAAATCGCGCGGCTGCTTCAGCCGCCAGGCACGGCCGAGGGCGGCGTAGACCAGGACATCGAGGTTAACCTCGCCGCGCCGGAAGGTGTCCATGAGCGCGTCACCGGGCTTCCGCCATGCGTTGACGTCGGGGTTGCCCCCCTCGGGCGGGATGACGAGCAGGTAACCCGACTCGCTCATGAACTGGAAGCGGGAGGCGAAATCCATGACCGCCTTGTAGTCCTGCTCAGAGTAGGGCTGGCCCGCCTTCTTGGCCTGGACGGCGGCAATCCCCGCCGGCAGCAGGTTCTGGAAGCGCTGCAGGTCGGCGAAGAAATCAGGACTGTCCTCGAGGTTTACGCTCGCCTTGAGGCGCTGGTAAAGCACGACGCGCTGGTAAAGCTTCCCGACCTCCCGCTGAAACGGTGTGCGCGCCGGCTCGTCGACCTGATCGGCCAGACGCATCTGGCGCTCGAGCTCAGACAGGCCGCCGCGGAGTTCATTGAACGAAAACCGCTTCTGGTTGCCCTGTTCCCGGCTGAAAAGCGCGAGCACCTCGGGATTCTCGATGAGAAAGTGCTGGTAGTCGTCGGCGACGGCGGGGTTGAAAAACACGTCGAGCAGCCACTCGACGGGCTGGAGGCTCACGCCGTTGGGCGCGACGAACCGCTGGCGGCCCTGCAGCACGAGGAGGGAGGTCCGGGCCACGGTGTCGAGCGGCTTGATGCGACCGTCGACCAGCACGGGCAGCCGCGCGAAGCCGCCCAGGTCGAACTCGGTCTTGTTGGCGGGCGGGGCCAGCGTCGAGCCGAGGTAGACAACGCCGAGCAGGAGAATCAGGAAAGGGAGTGATTTCTTCATCAGAGGCAGGTGGATCACGGATTACACGGATGGGCACGGATCATGGATTTCTTCATCTGTATGCATCTGTGAAATCCGTGGTTGATCATGCCGCCGCGACCGTGGCGGCCGAGCGCCTGCGGATGAAGCCGGTCAGATGGATGCCGAACTGGGTCACAAGGCCGAGGCCCATCAGCACGCAGGAGACATAGGGCAGCAACCAGCTCGGGTTGCGCACGACCTGGAGGATCGAGGTCTGGTCGTTCTTCTCAAAGCCGGCCTGGTAGAACGTGAGGCCGCCGTAACGCAGCGGGTTGTTCATGTAGATGAGCACCTCGCGATCGACGTGGCCGTCCGGAGTCTGCAGGCGGATCCGGCTCGAGAAATTCCGCGGGATGTCGGTGCCGGGATAGCGGTCGTGCGAGAACTTGAGCAGGGTGATCGAGAACGGGTGGTAGAAACGCGCCGGCCGCATCATGAGTTCATACGTGCGGCCCTGCAGGGTGAAACTCTGCGGCTCGGTCAGGAGGGTGGAAACCAGCCAGGTGCCGATCCGTCCGTCAGGCCCGGCGAGCTCGATGAAGGCGGTGGGCATGTTCTGCTCGTCCTGCTTGTAGGTGATGCGTTGGGCCATGGCCACAAGCTGCGGGCCGAAACCCTGATCGGCGGGCGAGGGCGCGGCGTTGGGCACCTGGCTCCGCATCACCAGATTGGAGTTGGGATAAAAGAGGACGGGGTGGATGGTGAACGGCAGCTTCGGATGCTGGATGATGCCGGGCTTTTCCAGCGTCGCCGTCGGGATCGCCACGACGTCGTCGAACTTCGCATCGGTGGTGTCGCTGACCGCGAGTTCCGTCTGCAGGTAGCTTTCGGAGTAGGCCTTGGTCGCCCCCTGATCGAGCCGCAGCAGGCTTTCCTGCTGCCAGAGTCCGGTGAAAAGCTCGCCGAGCAGGAGCAGGATGAGGCCGAAGTGGGTCAGCCAGAGGCCGGATTTCGCCCACGTGAGCCGGAAACGGTAGGCATGCGCGGCGGCAAGGTTCAACAGGAGCAGTCCACCGATCAGATACGCCCCGGGAAACACCGGCACCGCGAGATCGGTGCCGGGCAGGCGGGCCATCACGAACAACGAGCGGAAATACTTCTGCTGCACGGCCCAGACGCCGAGGTTCACCTGGTCGAGCGTGGCGATGAAAACCAGGATCATCGACAGGATCAGCAGCACCACGGTCAGCCGGAGCGACGTAAAGAACTTCAAGAAAGACTGGAGGAGCGGGCGCATGGCAGGCTAGGGGGCTTTGACCGTCCTGAGAAAGTCGAGGAAGGCCGGTTTTTCGCGCGCCACAAGCGCGTCGGGTCCGGTCAGCTTGAAGAACCAAGTCTCGCCGGGCCGCGGCACGATCGCGCCGAGGATGCGGCTGCCGCCGTTGGCCGCGTCGAAGACCAGCATGTTGAGGCCGTTGGCCTCGAGGGGCTGCACGGCGTCCGTGAGGTCCGTCACCGGTGGCAGCTGGAGCTGGCCGCGCCAGCGGTTGACGTTGGCCAGGTTGCCGCCGACGTCGCCGGGGAACGCGGTGATCGACAGGTCGCCCGCGCCCTCCGGCCCGCTGATGGCGTAGCTGCCCTTGCGCATGGCGGAGCCCGGCTTCGGCGTCCATGGTGCGGGAGCGATCCAGACCAGCGCCTGGCCGGTGGCGGCGGGCACTGGAGTCGAGGCCATGCCGGATGGTGGCGGCGTGCCATCGATGGACGGATGGCCGGCGGGTAGCGGTCCTTCCGCCAGCGGAGCGGTGGCCGGCATACCACGGGCATCGGGCGGCAAGTCGTTGGTGTTGGCACTGCGCCCCGGGACGGCCACCGGCGAAGCCGCCGCCTCGGGACTGAATTCCACCGACTTCAGAAAACCGACGAACACCTCCTTTTGCGACGCCACAAGGTCGGCTTCACCCGCCAGCTTGAAGAACCACGTCTGGGCGGGCTGCTTGAGAATGGCCCCAAGCACGCGCGCCTTGTGCCCGCCTTCAAGCACCGGTGTGTCGCTAAGAAGATCGACGAGCAGAAATTCGCCTGCCGGGCCGGCCAGCCGGACCAAGGTGCCCGGCAGTTCGGCCTCGCTGACCGGCGGCAGCTGGATCTGACCGCGCCAGCGGTTGACGTTGGCCAGATCCCCACCCACGTCGCCGGGGAAAGTGATCACCGACACGTCGGCCTTCGCACCATCGGTTCCGGTGATGAGGAAGCTGCCCTGCCGCACGCCGTCGCCAGGCTGTTCCTGCCAGCCCGGCGGAGTCTGCCAGCGGATGGCGGGTTTGACGATGTCCGCCGACGCCACGAACCGCGACTCCTTCGGCACGCGATAGGCGGAGATCCTGGTGTCCTTGCAGCCAGCGAGGATCAACCCCGCGGCCAACAGGAGAATGAAACGAGGACGGCGGTGCAGGGCCATGTGGAAAGGATGAATCTACATATCGGGCGGAAACTTCAACCCATTCCGGCCAAATAAGAACCGGCGGCCATGGATATAAGCCGGTCAGGTGGCGGCGCCGGACGGCCCCAGCCGCGCAGGTGACGACGCTGAAGATGCATGGTACGATCAGTCGAGAGAATTTCGGCGGAAGAGGTCATCAACTCTGTGGCCAGCAGGAAAATAAGACGGGAGCCGGGGTGATGGTTGCGGGAGGCTTGCGGAGCGCTGCCGGTTATGTGCTAGTATGGGTCATCATGTCGTCTCGTTTTGGATTGCGGACGGTCGCCACCTTTGAAGCCGCCAAGGGCCTCATCGTGCTGGCGGCTGGGCTGGGTTTATTCCGGTTGATCCACCGCGATGTGGAGGCCGGAGCGGAAAGACTCGCCCGGCATCTGCATTTCAACCCGGCCAGCCATTATCCAAGGATTCTCATCGATGCGGCGGGGAGACTCGATGACGCCCATCTGCGCCTGCTGGCGATCGGAGCCCTCGTCTATGCCGCGATTCGATTCACCGAGGCCTCCGGATTATGGCTGGACCGCCGCTGGGCGGAGTGGTTTGGCGCGATCTCCGGCGCTATCTATCTGCCGCTCGAAATCTACAATCTGTGGGAGATGGTCACCTGGCCTCGGGTGACCGTCTTGGTGGTAAACAGCATCATCGTGATCTATCTCGTGCAGGTGTTGGTGCGGGGACACGGCGGGCCGCCCAAGGCCGCCGTCTCACCGCCCGTGGCGGCCGCTCCATGAAGATTGCGCCGCTCGGGGACTCGGCCGTGGTGGTGGCGCTGGGGGAGACCCTTGATGCCGCCACGGCTGCCGCCGTGCAGGCGCTGGTGGCCGCGCTCGAGGTCAAGCCGCTGCCAGGACTGATCGAATGCGTACCGGCGAACGCGAGCGTCACCGTTTATTATGACCCGGCGCGTGTTCCCTCCAAGGACGGCCAGCCGCCGCATGAACTCCTGCGTCGGTGGATTGAAGACCGGGCCGCCGCGGCCGGACGGAGCGAGCCCGCGGCCGGACGCCTGGTGATCGTGCCAGTCTGCTATGGTGGCGAATGGGGACCGGATCTGGAGACGGTCGGCGGGGCGCATGGGCTGAGTGCCGACGAAATCGTGTCGGTCCACAGTGGAGCGGAATACTTTGTGAGCGCGGTGGGTTTCACTCCGGGATTTCCCTATCTCGGCGGGCTGCCGGAACGCCTGCACACGCCGCGGCAGAAAACACCGCGCACCCGGGTGCCGGCGGGTTCGGTGGCGATCGGCGGGGCGCAGACCGGCATCTATCCTTTCGAGACACCCGGCGGGTGGAACCTCATCGGGCGCACCCCGTGGCGGCTCTTCAACCCGCATGCGCGACCGCCGACGCTGTTGCAGGTGGGCGACCGGGTACGATTCCGACCGATCACCTCCGGCGAATTTGTCGCGGCCCGGACGTCATGAGCCGCATCCACATCATCGTTCCCGGCATGCTCACGACCGTGCAGGATCCGGGCCGGCCGGGCTGGCAGCGCCACGGGGTGACGCCGGGCGGCGCCGTGGACGCCCACGCGTTGCGGCTGGCAAATGTGCTGGTGGGCAACGCCGAAGGCGCCGCCGGACTTGAGATCACGCTGGCCGGCCCAACCCTGCGATTTTCGGAAGAGACCCTGATCGCGATCTGCGGGGCGGAGTTCGACGTGACGGTCGAAGGCCGGGCCGTGCCGGCGTGGCGGCCGGTGCGGCTCACGCGGGGCGCGGTGCTGGTTTTTGGCGCCGCGCGGACCGGCTGCCGGGCCTGCCTTGCCGTGGCCGGTGGCATCGCGGTGCCCCGCGTGCTCGGCGGACGCGGCACGCATCTGGCCGCGGGCTTTGGCGGATTCGAAGGCCGGACACTGCGAGCCGGGGATGTTTTGAAGGGCGGACCGCCATCCCATTGGGCGAAGCGGCTCGCCGGCGCGCTGGCTGGCGCCGGGGTTTTTTCCGCCGCACACTGGGAGGTGGGGGCGGCCGCCCGGCCGGCGTATACCGCTGCGCCGACCGTGAGGGTGATGCGCGGTCCGCAATGGGAATGGTTCAACCTGGAGGCGCAGGCACGTTTTTTGCACGAACGTTTCACGGTGACGCCACGCTCCGACCGGATGGGATTGCGGCTGGCCGCCAACGGGCCAGGGCTGACGGGCGAAACGCTACGCGAGATGGTATCGGAAGGCGTGGCGACCGGCACGGTGCAGGTGCCGCCCGACGGGCAGCCCATCGTGCTCTTGGCCGACCGGCAGACGATCGGCGGCTATCCCAAGATCGCCACCGTGGCGACGGTCGATCTTCCGCTGCTGGCACAGCTTCGGCCGGGTGATTCGGTGGGCTTTCGCGACACCTCCGTGGTGGAGGCGCAGGAGCTTTGGCTTGCCGCCGGGCGGCAGTTCGCAACCGTGAAGCAGGGCATCGCCCTGCACGCCGCCTGAGTGTTGAGAAACCACGGATTTCTCGGATGAAGTTACAGATTCCCAGTCTCCATCATCCGTGTATATCCGTCGCGAGGGTGAATTCATGCACCGCATCGATTTGAACTGCGATCTGGGTGAGGGGGCGGGGCACGACGCGGAGCTGATGCCGTTGATCACCTCGGCGAACATTGCCTGCGGCGGGCACGCGGGGGACGGACAGACGATGCGCACCGCCGTCGAGCTGGCGCTCAAACATGGCGTGGCCATCGGCGCGCACCCCGGCCTGAACGATCGCGGGCATTTCGGCCGGCGCGAAGCGCCCATCGCACCGGCCGAAGCGCGGGCGCTGGTGCTCGCGCAGATCCGTGCGCTGCAACTGATCGTACAGTCTTGTAATGGGCGGTTGGTGCACGTGAAGCCGCATGGGGCGCTCTACAACATGGCGGGCCGCGACGCGGCGCTGGCCCGGGCCGTGGCCGAGGCGGTCCGTGAGGTCGACCCGCGGCTTGTCCTGTTCGGCTTGGCCGGCAGCCAGTTGCTCTCGGCGGGGCGCGCGTGCGGTTTGCGCGTTGCCAGCGAAGTCTTCGCCGATCGGACCTACCAGCCCGACGGTTCGCTGACGCCCCGGGCCCGTCCGGACGCGCTCATTCACGATGAGGACGCCGCCGTCGCCCAGGTGTTGCGCATGGTGCGCGAGGGGCGGGTGCGGGCGGTGGACGGCACCGACGTCCCGATTCAGGCCGACACGGTCTGCGTGCACGGCGACGGTCCGCACGCCGTGGCGTTCGCGCGGCGGCTTGCCCAGGCACTCGGGCAACTGGGCATCGAGCTCCGGTCCCCCGGCGTGCCGCGGCCCGCTTGACACCGCTCCCTCCAACGAAACCGCGCCACACGGCCTGGCGCCGGGCATCCCACCTTCCGGAGGCGGGTCAGTCCGTGATCTTATTCCACCACGTTTTTTTCAGGATGAACGAGGTGATTATGAGCACCGCGATCGCCTCGTACATGGACTTCTTCTCCCGGATCACGATGTAAAGCGGCAGCACCACCAGCGAGGTCTGCCAGATGATCCCGATGACGATGTTGAACATGTCGCGCTTGAAATTCGCGTCGGATTTGAAGCTGGGGTCCGCCTGCACGACCTTCTCGTGGACGGGCTTCCAGAAACCCCAGGGCCGGACCTGCCGGTAGAATTTCATCAGGATTTCATCTCCCTCTGGCTTGGTCAGCAGCGTCCCGAGCATGCATCCAGCCGTCGAGAGCACGAGGATGACCGGGAACGAATACAACGGGTACAGATTGGCCGCAATGTCCGGGTAAAGCCAGAGGTACAGAAACGGAAACTTGGACAGGACCAGCGCGGCGACGATGCCCGTAATCATGCCCCAGAAGTAACCGTAGCCGTTGAAGCGCCACCAGTACCACTTGAGGATGTTGGCCGCCGTGTAACCACCCCACAGCGCCGACACGATCCACTGTGTGACTTGATTAATGTCCCGCGCATGCAGGCCGAAAAGGATGCCGACAACCAAGAACGCGAACGACACGACGTAGCACATGACGATCAGCGTGCGCCGGCTGGCGTTCGGATTGATGTAGCGTTTGTAGATGTCGTTCACCACGTAGGCTGGCGCCGCGTTAACCGTAGCCGCGAAATTCGACATGTAGGCGGCGAGCAGCCCTGCCAGCACCAAGCCCAGGACTCCGACCGGCATAAAATTACTCAGCGTGTACGGCAGAATCTGCTCGAAATCGATGTGGGAGCCCATGGCCCTGATCTGGGGGCTGAAAAACACCAGGCCCATCACCGTGAAGCCGGAGATCATGAGATAGCGGGGGAAAAACAGGCAGCAACACACAAACCAGTTCATCTTGGACGCGTCCTTCGGGCTTCGCGTCGCCAGAATCCGTTGCATGTCGTAGTTCGGCGCCGGGCCGGCGAAGCTGACCAGCACACCCTTGAACAGCATCATCATGAAGAAAATCGTGAAGAGCGAATAGCCGTCCTCAGCGATTTTCACATTGACGGACTGGATCAAGCCCGACCAGTCGAGGTTCAGGTGCCAGCCGAAAAAGAGGTCTTTCCAGCCGGCAGGCACGGCCGCCGAGATGGCTTCCGGCGAAATCTTCGTCATCGCGACAATCGCCACGGCGAGGGAGGAAATCGTCAAAACCGTGAACTGGAGCAGCTCCGTGAGCACGACGCTGTACATGCCTCCCGCCACCACGTAGACAGCCGTCACCAGCATCAACGCCATGGCGTAGGTGTTGGGCGAAAAACCCCACGGCAGGAACGGCGCGAGAAACTTGCCGATGCCCGCAAAGCCGTACGCCAGGAAACCGATCACGCTGACCAGGGCGAAGACCACCACGCTGATGTGGGCGAGAACGGCCCCGCGGTCGGATCCGAACCGGGTGTTGATCCACTCGGCGCCAGTCATCGCGTTAGAGCGGCGCATCCACTTCGACATGTAAACCATGAGGAAGATCTGGTTGAACACGGGCCAGAGCCAGGGCAGCCAGACCGACTTGAGGCCGTAGACGAACACGATGTACACCAGCCACATGGTACCGGTGATGTCGAACATGCCCCCCGCGTCAGATACGCCGAGGATCCAGTAGGGTAGTCCCTTGTCGGCTAGAAAGTAGGAATTCAGTCCCTTCGCCGCCCTTTTGGTCAGGACGAAACCGATGATGATGGTCAGGACCAGATAACTGCAGATGATACTGGTATCGATCAGCCCTAATTTCATGAATTGATCGGGAGCTGGAGGTTAAGCGCGGGGGTGGGGGAGCAGGGGCGCAAGGTCCGGGCACCGAGGGCAAAAGTGGGATGCGGCGATGCGCAAAGCGCAATCCTTTCACGCTCCTGGGCTGGCGCCGAAAGGAAGGACACAATCATGGCCGCAGTCGTTTAGATGCGGGCCCTGTTCTGCGCAAGATATACCTGCGGAGCGGTAAGGCGGCGATTGGTCCCATAGGGCAACGGACAGCACCCTAACACGCCCTCACCGGTTTTGCTGAAGCGCTAAGCACTCAATTTTGGGTAGACTGCTGAATGAAACGCCCGCCGGTTACTGCCAGTCTCTGACCCTTGGGGGAGTTGCACGCCGCGGGAGTGATGGTGGCAGCGTTCGCTCCGGTGGAAGCCTAGACTGCGACGCGCGTCTCGCTGCGCCTACGCGTCCTTCAACGCCTCGACGAGTTCCGTCTGGGTGAAAGGCTTGGCCAGGATGCGATCGACCTGCAGTGCCTTCAGCGCCTGCATGTCCTCCTCAGCCACGCGGCCGCTCATGACCACAATCCGGCCGGCGAACGGGGTCTCCCGTATGCGTCGGACGAGATCCACGCCGCTCATTCGCGGCATGTTCACATCGAGCAGCAGCAGGTCGTAATGTTCCTGGTTGACAGAGAAATGGGACCACGCCTCCGCGCCATCGCTGAGATGTGTCACGGTATTTCCCAAGCGCTCGAGCACGGTTTTCATGGTGAGTGCCACCAGCGGATCGTCTTCCACCAGCAGGATGCGGCGACCCGTTGTGGCAACCGGTGCAGCCATGGGCGCACTGTGCTTCCCGGACCGGGCCGATTCGACCTGCCAGCGCGGGAGCGTGATATGAAACCGCGTGCCCTCGCCGACCTTTGAGTCGACTGTCACGTGGCCGCCGGCATCCGCGACCAGATGCCAGGTCGTCGCCAGCCCCAGCCCCGTGCCCTTGCCGACATCCTTGGTGGTGAAAAACGGCTCGAAGATCCGCTCGATGATTTCCGGCTGGATGCCCAGTCCGTTGTCCTCGATCGTGATTCGTTGCCATGCCGCCAGCGAGCGGTCGGGCGCGTTCGTCATCACCGGATGGGTGGCGGCGGGCACTTCCTCCGCGGAAATCCGCAGGCGCGGCGTCCACCCCGCTTCGATCGGTTGCGCCAGTTTTTCCAGCAGGGTGTCGCGGGCGTTGATGACAAGGTTGAAGATGACCTGGTTGAGGTCGATCGGGTTGAACAGGATCGGCGGGAGTTCGGGCGGCAGGCGGGACTCCCATACAATCCGGCGGTCGGTGGTGGGGCGGAGCAAGGCGAAGCAGTTGGCCACGGCGTCGGCAACCCACACCGGCTTGACGCGCTCGTCCGCCTTGCGTCCAAAGGTCAATAGACGCCGTGTCAGTTCGGCGGCGCGCGTGGCCGCTTGTTCGATGATCCCCAGCTCCGATTGCAGTGCAGCGTCGGCTTTGCGCTCGATCCGTAGCAGGCCGGCCGTGGCCATGATCGGTGTCAGGAGGTTGTTGAACTCATGGGCGATGCCGCCGACGAGTTCGCCGAGGGCGCGGAGTCGGCGCGACTGGGCAATCTCGTGATCCATGAGGCGGCGCTTGGTGATGTCGGCCGACAGGACGCAAAGCCTGGGGGTGCCGGACTCTCCCGGCCCCAGGGGGACGAGGGTGGTCTCAAGCAACTGTTGGGTCGTGGGAAGAGGCGTCTCCCATTGGTCGGTGCGCTCGGCGGCACGCCAGCGGGCCGTCACCTCGTCCCAATAAGTCCGCAGTTCCGGTGAAAAGGGGAGTTCGTCCAGCCGGCAGCCGGGGGCGGTGGCGAGATCAAGCCCGAAGAGCCGGGCCGCCTCGCTGTTCAACGAAACGAGCCGGCATGATCCTTCCGCCGGTGTCTCGACCACCACGGTGGCAAGCGGATGTTTATCATGCAGCGCGGCCAGCATGGACCGCTGCTCCGCCAGCTCAGCTGCCTGCCGTACGACACGGCGCGACAAGCTGCGCTGCCGCAGAAACCCCCAGGTCACGACCCCGCAGGCCAGGGCGAGCACGGCCGCCACATAGCTGACCACCTCCACCGCGGTGAAGGTCATCTTTTCATAGCGTCCGAACCATTTGTGATAGATCTCGTCGAACTCCCCGGTGCGGTGGAGGATGGCCAGGCCCTCGTTGAGCCGCGCGAGCAGCAGGGTTTCGCCGCTGCGGACGGTAAAGCAGTAGCGCACATCGTAGCCCTGCAGTTTGTCATCGAGCACCTTGAGATTCTTCAGTCCGAACCGGTCGATCAGCGAAATCGCGGTGAGGCGCGACAGCACGGCGGCGTCGCAATGTCCCGCGCTCAAGAGGCGCAGGTACTCCTCAGTCGTCTCCGTATACAACGGGATCGCCTCGGGCTGCTGCTCCAGCAAATACCGTTCACCGACGGTGCCCTTCTGGCCCACCGCCACCTGACGGCCCTTCAAGTCGTTCGCCCGGTGGATGTGCTGCTCGTCCTTGCGTACGACGATGACGGTTTCGAAACGCACGATCGGCACCGAGAAATCGGCGAATAACCGGCGCGCCGGAGTCTCGCCCCACCATGGGACGACATCAATCCGGCCGCTCCGCAGCGCATCGGTCAATTCGGAATTGGGCACGACCACCCGCTTGAGGTGGAGGTCCATCACGCGGGCCACGGCATCGGACAGATCGATGATGAATCCCTGCAGCTGGCCGTCGGTATCGCGGAAGGAATAGGGGAAGGTGCTCTCCGATGTCCCGAACGCGATCGGCTTGCTGGGATCCCGTTCCTTCCTGGGCGCGTCCTGAGCCAACCCGGCCGGCACTGCCAGGGTCAGCATTGCGATCCAAAGCCACGACCGTCGTTGAACCCGGAAGATTCGTTTGCTGATCCCTTGGCAGGGGCGGGTGGACATGACTGTAGCCACGTTGCGAGTATCACTGGATCGACCCGGACTTCAATTATCTACTTCCAGGGAGAACTACCGATCAGGCGCCGGACCATGGGAGGCATCGAGAGCGGCAGGGCGAGGTCTTCGCCGGCACGTCCATGAGGAGCCCGCAAATCAGCCGGCAGCGGAAAATCGTGGAGACGCCGGGGGCGCGGCATGCGCAGCTCCGGATGGACACGAAGCATTTTTTCTTCCTTGGTGGGTGGCGGTGAAATCCGTGCTCGGGGAAATGAACTCCTTCCTGCCCGCCGGCCCGGCCTCCTTCGGCGGGAGGAGGATGAATTTCTCGTGGCGGGCGGCGTTCGAGGGCTGGTGGCGGTTGAAACTGCCAAGGATCGGCGGGAAACTGCAAGCACCGGTTCCATGATCAAACTCATCGGAATTCTCGTCGTGGCGGCCGGCTTTGCCCTGCGGTTCAACACGCTGCTGGTGGTCATGGCTGCGGGCCTCGCGACGGGGCTTTGCGCGGGCATGTCGTTCCATGAAATCCTGACGCAGTTCGGAAAATATTTCGTCGAAAACCGCTATCTGACGCTGCCGGTGGTGCTGATCGTGCCGGTCATCGGCCTGCTCGAACGGCACGGTTTGCAGGAGCACGCAGAGCGGTTCATCCGCAACGCCCGGGCGGCGACGGCGGGCCGGGTGCTGCTGCTGTACGCGGCCGTGCGGCAGGTTTTCATCGCGTTTGGTGTCAAACTCGGAGGCCACGCCGAGATGGTGCGGCCGCTCGTTGCCCCCATGGCCGAAGGCGCGGCGCGGGCCCGGCATGGCGCGCTGCCGGAGAAGACCGTGCAGGCCATTCGCGCCCATGCGGCGGCGGCGGAAAACGTGGGTAACTTTTTCGGGGAGGACATCTTTATCGCGGTCGGCGCGGTTCTGCTCATGAAGGGTTTTTTCGACGCCGAGGGCATGAATGTTGGTGTCTGGTCGATGGCGTTGTGGGGGATTCCGACGGCGCTGGTGGCATTCGCCGTGTTGTGGTGGCGCTGCCGGAGGCTGGACCGGCGCGTGGCGCGTGAGGCGACGGTCGGCACGGAAGGGAAGGACTGGTCGTGAAACTGGTCACCATCGAGGCGTTTTACGCCATCGTGGGCCTCATCCTGCTGCTGGTGGCCGGCCGCATCGTATTGGACGCGTCGCACCCGAAGCGCTGGGGTTCGGCGCTATTTTGGGTGCTGCTGGCCGCGACGTTTCTGTTCGGCAGGATGATTCCGCCCGTCATCGTCGGTTATCTTGTGCTCGCCATGGTGGTGCTGGCGGCGGTGAAGCAGGTGGGACCTTCGACCGGGCATAGCGCGCCGCGCGCCGAGCGGGCGGCGCACGAGGAGCGTCTACGGCACCGCCTGCTGTGGCCGGCGTTGCTGATCCCGGTCACGGCGGTGGCGGGCACGTTGCTGCTGGGCAAGGTGCGCTTCGGCAGCGTCTGGCTGGTCGATCCCAAGCAGGTGGCCCTGATCTCGCTCAGTCTCGGCGCGCTGCTCGCGCTGGGCCTGGGTCTGCGCCTGACGAGGGCGCCGGTGCTCACGCCGCTGGTCGAGGGCAGCCGGCTGCTGCAAACCATCGGCTGGGCGCTGATCCTGCCGCAGATGCTGGCGGCGCTGGGCGGCATCTTTGCCCAGGCCGGCGTGGGCGGGGTGATTGCGCAAATCGTGACGGCGGCCCTGCCGGCGCAGCATGCGTTCGTCGCGGTGCTGGCCTACTGCGCGGGCATGGCGCTTTTCACCATCGTGATGGGCAACGCCTTCGCGGCGTTCGCCGTCATCACGGGCGGCATCGGCCTGCCGCTCATCGTCCGGATGCACGGCGGCAACCCGGCCATCATGGCGGCCATCGGCATGCTGTCCGGCTACTGCGGCACGCTGGTGACGCCGATGGCGGCCAACTTCAACATCGTGCCGGCGATGCTGCTGGAATTGCCGGACCGGCACGCCGTCATCAAAGCACAGGTGCCCATCGCCGCCGTCATCTTCATCGCGAATGTGCTGTTGATGTGGCTCTGTGTCTACCGATTCTGAATTGAACCACGGATCGCACCGATGAACACAGATCGCTTTTCTGTCATCCGTGTCTATCTGTGAAATCCGTGGTCAAAGGAAAATGAAGACTGTTCTGCTCACCGGCTTTGAACCCTTTGGCGGCGGGAAGGTGAATTCATCGTGGGAGGCCGTGCGGCGGCTCAACGGCCGGGTGATCCGCGGACACCGGATCGTGGCGCGGCGGCTGGCGACGGTGTATGACCAATCGCTCGCAACGTTGCGGCGGCACCTCACGACAGTAAAACCGGCGCTCGTGATCTGCGTGGGGCAGGCGGCGGGCCGCGCCGAGGTGACCCCCGAGCGTGTGGCCATCAATGTCGACGATTCACGCATCCCCGACAATGCCGGGCGGAAGCCGGTGGATGGGCCAGTCGTACCGGGCGGACCGGTGGCCTACTGGTCGACGCTGCCGGTCAAGGCCATCGTGCGCGCGCTCCGCCGGTGCGGTATTTCCGCCTCCGTCTCGCCGACCGCGGGCACGTTTGTCTGCAATCACGTTTTCTACGGGCTGATGCACGAACTGGCGAAGAACGGCAACCAGGTGCGCGGTGGATTCATCCATGTGCCATTGCTTCCTGCACCGACGACCCCCCGGCGAGGCTCGGGGCGGGCCAAGTCCGGCCCGTCCGGTCTGCCGCTGGAGATGATGGTGGAGGCACTCAAGGTGGCGGTGCGGGAGTCGCTCCGGCCGCCATGGCATGACTAGCAGCTTCCCTTGCCTGCATCCGGTCTTGCGGACCGGGAAGATTTGCCGTCGGGCATTTTCGTGCTAGATGTATGCGGGTATGGGCAATTTTTCCGCCAATCGTGGAGGAGTGAATGAACCGCGGCCACCGGGCGCCTGGCGGACGCTGGTCATGGTGCTGGCGATGATCCTTGCCGCCGTCGCGTTGTGGGGCGCGGTGGCGGCTTCCCGCCGCGTTTTCCGGCTCGAGGAACGGGTCAAGGCGCTCGAGCAGCCCAGGCCCTATCCGTTGGGCGAGCAAATGGGCTACCTGCAGCGTTACATCGAGAAGCTGTATTTCGCCGGACAGGCGCAAAACTGGGAACTCGCGGACTTCTACGCCCGCGAGTTGGACGAAACGGTCGAGGACATCATGTCCGCGAAGGTCGTCAAGGAGGGTGTCGAGGTGAGCAAGCTCATGACCACCATGCTGCCGCCGGCCGAGCAGGGCCTGCAGGAGGCCGTGCAGGCCAGGGACCCGGAACTTTTCCAGACACGTTATGGGGCGCTGGTGGACACCTGCAACGCCTGCCATCAGGAGGCAAAGCACGGTTTCATGAACATCACGATCCCGGATCGGCCGTCGGTGACGAACCAGTCGTTTGCCCCTGAGCGCGGGACCGGCGGCGGCTTATAAGCAATTCGTGAGATCCGCGCCGGCAGGCATCATATAATCTTCTTCCGCCCGCCGGCCGGATTTCCTGAGAAAATGGGATGGCGCTGGGGAGGGCTTTCGCCAAACTGTCCACGATGTCCCAATCCCATGCCGCGGACGGCAGGAAAGCGCGGGAGTTTTCTCTTCCGATTTTCACCCTGACCGTCCTCTCCGCTCTGTTCGGCCTCATAGTCATTCTGGGGTTGGTGGCGCCGCAGGCTGTCTGGCGTGTGCAGGTTTCGGCGAAGTTCTGGCAGTATCTGGTCGCGCTGCTCGCCATCAAGCTCGTGAACTGTTTCGTCGAGTACTTCTTCCACCGCTACCTGCTCCACAAGCCGGCGCTGCCGCTGCTCAGCTACTTCTACCGGCAGCATACGAAGCACCATGCCCTCACGCGCATCGCCCGGCGGCGCCTGCCCGGCGGCCGGGAAATCCCGTTTGTCGAAAACCTTTATCCGATCACCCGCCCGGAACAGCGGGAGGCCTCGTTCTTCCCGTGGTATTCCCTGCCGGTGTTCGCGCTGCTGATGACGCCGCTGCTGGCGCTTCTCCAATGGCTGCTGCCGTCGCTCCCCTGGCTCATCTCCGGCTATGCGGCGCTCGCCCTGTCGCTCTCGCTCTACGAGGTGTTTCATGCGATCGAGCACTGGCCGTTCGAAAAGTGGGCGCCGTTGATCGAAAGCCGGTGGTGGGGCTGGCTCTGGCGGCGGGCCTATAGTTTCCACCTGCGGCACCATGCGGTGATCGACTGCAACGAGGCGATCTCGGGATTCTTCGCCCTGCCGGTCGCCGACTGGCTGTTCGGCACCTGCGTGATTCCCAAGACGCTTTACGCGGACGGCGAGGAGTGGCAGCCGGCGCAATTTCAAAATCCGCGGCCGCGCTGGATCATCCGGGCCTGCGACCGGGCGGTGCACGCCCTGTCGAAACGGCGCCGGGCCCGCCTGCACGCCGGGGCGTCCTTACCCTAACGTCTGTCGGCAGCGCGCAACGGGGTTGGGCCGGGACCTACGCTGGCGGATCATTTCGGCCGGATCGGCAGCAGGCCGATTTCGATGATGTTGAGGTTCTCGGCGCGACAGCGTTCCAGGACTGCCGGCAGCGGTGCCTTGTCCAGGTTGATGTACGCGATGGCCGCCTCGGCTCCGGCGAAGACCACGTTCTCCATCTCCTGCACGTTGATTTCCGCCGCGCGGAGGGTGTCCAGCACGGTGGCCAGAACTCCGGGGCGATCCAGATGACGCACGACCAGCATGTGGGTGGCGGGCGTGCGCTGCGCCAGGTTGACGACGTTGGGCACCTTGCCGGTTTCCTTGAACGTCTGGATGATGCGCACGGTCTCGGCGGCAATGGCTTCCTGCGCCTGCTCGGTCGAGGCGCCGATGTGATGCGTGCCGTAAACACTGGCGTCCTGGCCGAGCGGGTCGGCGAACGGGCCCGAGCCGCCGGCCGGCTCGTTGGCGTAGACATCGAGCCCCACGCGCAGCTGGCGGGCCTTGATGGCCTGCGCGAGCGCCGCCTGATCGACGACTTCGCTGCGGGCGGTATTGATGAAATAGGCCCCTGCGCGCATGGCCCCGAAGAATCGAGAGCCCAGCAGGGCCTTGGTGCCGGCGTTCAGCGCGAGGTGGACACTGACGATGTCGGCGGAAGCCGCGACCTCCTCGGGGCTGGCCTTGTATTTGAGGCCGAGGCTTTCGGCGCGTTCCGGCGTCAGACTGCGGCTCCAGGCCACGACCGGCATGCCGAAGCCGCGGGCACGGGGCAGCATCTCCGAGCCGATCTGGCCGAGGCCGATCAGCCCCAGCGTGCGGCCGAACAAACCGCGCGCCTTGGAATACAGCTCCTTGTTCCATTCGCCCCGGCGCAGGCTGACGATGTTGTCGGCGAGGCGGCGGTCGAGGGCCAGGATCAGCGCGAAGGCCAGCTCCGCCACGGCGATGGAGTTCTTGCCGGGGCAATTGGACACGTAGATGCCGCGGCGCGACGCCGTGGCCACGTCGATGGTGTTGTAACCGGCGCCGGCGCGCACCACCAGTTTCAGTGCGCCGGAGACCAGCATGTTTTGCGTCACCTTGGTTGAACGCACCACCACCACGTCGGGCAGCGATTGCTGGATCGCCTGCACCAGCGCCTCGTCCTTGGTGCCGGGCTGGTAGAGCACTTCACAGCCGATGGCCGCCAGATGGTCGCGGCCGGACTGCTCAAACTTGTCTGCAATGAGTACGCGCATGGTTCAATTCCGTGGAAGGTTGAGGGGAGTGGGGAACGCTACCGTTGTTGGCCCGACGCTATGGAGAGATGCGCGGCGAGACAAGGGCGCTCGTGCAGGTCCCGCCCCGGAAGCGCCCTGCCTTCGACGGGAAGGCATCGCCGGCCGCTAGACGTTGAAGCGGAAAAGCGTGACGTCGCCGTCGCGGATCACATAGTCCCGGCCCTCGATGCGGTAGTGGCCGATTTCGCGCGCGTGGTGGACGCTGCCGAGTTTCACGAGTTCGTCGTGCGAGATGACCTCGGCCTTGATGAAGCCCTTCTCGAAATCGGTGTGGATGACCCCGGCGGCCTGCGGCGCCTTCGCGCCCTGGCGGACCGTCCAAGCGCGCACCTCTTTTTCGTTGTGGGTGAAAAAGGTGATCAGCCCGAGCAGGGAATAGGTGGCGCGGATCAGCGAGGAGCCACCGGATTCCACGACGCCAAGGTCTTGGAGAAACTCCTTGGCCTCCTCGGGCGACAGGTCGGCGAGCTCGGCCTCGATCTTCGCACTGACCGGCACCAAGGCGGCATCATGGTGCGCGCGCACATATTCAGCGACCTTCTGGACGAACGGATTCTGCGCGGCGGTGGCAAGGTCGCCCTCGGCGACATTGGCGGCGTAAATGACGGGCTTGGTGGTGAGGAGTTGGAACAGGCGCAGCAGGCGCGGTTCATCCTCGTGCACCTCGAGGGTGTTGGCCGGTTTGGCGGCGTTGAGGTGGGGGACGAGCCGTTCGAGCAGCGCAAGCTCGGCGGGTGCATCCTTCTCGCCGCTCCGCTCACGCTTGTGCGCCTTTTCAATGCGCTTCTTCACCGCGTCGAGATCGGACAGGACCAGCTCGGTGATGACGACCTCGATGTCGCGGATCGGATCGATCGAACCCATCGGGTGAGGAGCGTCGTCGTCGTCAAAACAGCGGACGACGTGCACGATGGCGTCCACCTCGCGGATGTTGGCGAGAAACTGGTTGCCCAGCCCCTCGCCCTTGCTGGCCCCGGCGACGAGACCGGCAATGTCGAAGAATTCGATGACCGTCGGGATGAGGGTGCCGGTCTTGAAGATCTGCTCGAGATGGGCCAGGCGGTCGTCCGGCACGGTGACCACCCCCATGTTCGGCTCGATAGTGCAGAACGGATAGTTCGCCACCGCCGCCTTGTGCGTGCGGGTGACCGCGTTGAAGAGGGTGGACTTTCCCGCGTTGGGCAACCCGACGATGCCGGCTTTCAGCATAAGGATGGAGAATTGACGGCGAGGCCGGGCCGCCGGGGCAAGCGCAAAACCACCGGGGGGGAGGGAGCGACCGTCGGGAAAACTTGTCCTGCCGGCCGGGGAATTGCAGGCTGGCGGCATGGCCAAGGCGTTTCATGAACTGACCGAGCGCGAAATCCTCGCGCTCGCCATCGCGCTCGAGGAGGAAGACGGACGGATCTACGGCGATTTCGCGGAGCGACTGCGCGGCGACTATCCCGCGACGGCCACCGCGCTGACCGCCATGCAGGCGGAGGAGTCGACGCACCGGCACCAATTGATCGAGGCCTACCGCGCGCGCTTCGGCGAACACATCCCGCTGATGCGGCGGCAGGACGTGAAAGGCTTTGTGGACCGCAAGCCGCTCTGGATGGCCCGCGTGCTGACCGTGGCGCAGGTGCGGCGAGAGGCGGAGATGATGGAGTTTGAGACGCGCCGGTTCTACGAGGCCGTTGCCGAGCGCACGACCGATGCGGGCATCCGCCAGTTGCTGGGCGACCTCGCCCAGGCGGAGCGCCGGCACTCCGAGCTGGCCGAGCACTTTGAAAAGGAGCAGACCACCTCCGGCGCCCGCGCCGAGGAGGAGGCCACGCAGCGCCGGATGTTCGTGCTGCAGGTGGTGCAGCCGGGCCTCGCGGGGTTGATGGACGGGTCGGTGTCGACGCTCGCGCCGTTGTTTGCCGCGGCGTTCGCCACGCGCAACAGCTGGGACGCGTTTCTCGTGGGCATGGCGGCGTCGGTGGGCGCGGGCATCAGCATGGGTTTTGCCGAGGCGCTCTCGGACGACGGCGCGCTAAGCGGCCGCGGGCATCCGTGGTTGCGGGGCGCGGTGTGCGGGCTCATGACGACGCTGGGTGGCATCGGCCATACGCTTCCTTTCCTCATTGCCAATTTCGGAATGGCGACGGGCGTGGCGGCCGCCGTGGTGCTGGTTGAACTGATCGTCATCTCCTGGATCCGCCACCACTACATGGACACGCCGTTCCTCGCGGCGGCGTTCCAAGTCATCCTCGGCGGCCTTCTCGTGTTCCTCGCTGGCATCCTCATCGGTTCGGCGTGAGGAAGATGGCTGGGTTAAGAGCGGGCGAACCCCTCCGACACCGGGCTTGACAAGCCAATGGCCGCCCGGTGCACTCAGCGGCTTTTCCAAACGACTCAACGTCCGTCTGTATCCGATCCATGGCTCTCAAAATCCGTCTTTCCCGCATCGGCACCAAGCACAAGCCCATCTACCGGGTGGTGGTGGCTGAAGAGCGTTCCCGCCGCGATGGGGACGCCACGGAAATCCTCGGCACCTACACGCCCGAGGCCAAGGGCAACACCCTCCAGATCAAGCTTGACCGCGTGGACTACTGGTTCAGCAAGGGCGCCCGGCCGACCGACACCATGCACGCGCTGATCAAGAAGGAGCGCCGCCGTCAGGCCGCCGTGGCCGCCACTCCGGCGCCAGCCGCGACGCCCGCACCCGCAACGCCCGCACCCGCAACGCCCGCACCCGCAACGCCCGCCCCCGCCGCCATGGCCTGAAAAAAGTCGTAACCACAGAGACACAGAGAACACAGAGTTTCTGACTTGGTCTCGATCCCAAACCTCGGCGCCTTGCCGGGGTTTTGTTTTTTTCTCGGTGTTCTCCGTGCCTCTGTGGTTTAATTGACCGTTCGCCAACTATGCCCCTGCACATCGACATTCTGACGCTGTTCCCGCGGATGCTCGACGGCTTCCTGGCCGAGAGCATCGTGGGCAAGGGCATCGAGGGCGGACTGCTGTCGGTCACGGTGCACAACCTGCGCGACTGGACGACCGACAAACACAAGACAGCCGACGACCGGCCCTTCGGCGGCGGGGCGGGCATGGTGCTCAAGCCCGAACCGGTGTTCGCCGCCATCGAGCAGCTCCAGAAACCCGGCTGCCGGCGCATCTACCTCACGCCCGACGGCGTGCCGCTCAGCCCCGGTCTGGCCGGGGAGCTCTCGCGCCAGCAACATCTTATCCTGCTCAGCGGCCATTACGAGGGCATCGACCAGCGCATCCGCGACCGCCTGATCGACCAGGAGATCAGCATCGGCGATTACGTGCTCACCAACGGCACGCTCGCGGCGGCGGTGCTCATCGACGCGCTGGCCCGTTTCATCCCGGGCGTGCTCGGGGAGGAAAAGTCGTTGACGAACGAAAGCTTCACCGGCAAGTTGCTCGACTTTCCTCAATACACGCGGCCCGCCGAATTTCGCGGCATGTCCGTGCCGGAAGTGCTCCTGTCGGGGCATCACGGCGAGATCGAGAAGTGGCGGCTTGCGCGGCGTATCGAGAAAACCCGTCTGGTCAGACCCGATTTACTGGAGAAGCAGCAACATGAATCCGATCATCAAGGAAATCACCGCCCATCAGATTAAGAAGGGCCTGCCGCCCTTCAAGGTGGGCGATGGCGTGCGCGTGCACACCAAGGTGCGTGAAGGCGACAAGGAGCGGATCCAGATCTTCTCCGGCGTTGTGATCGCCCGCAAGGGGTACGGCATCCACGAGTCGTTCACCGTCCGGCGCATCAGCTACGGCGAGGGCGTCGAGCGCGTGTTCCCGGTCAACTCGCCCAACATCGACAAGATCGAGATCGAGCATGAGAGCAAGCCGATGCGCGCCCGCATGTACTACCTGCGCCAGCGGACGGGCAAGGCGGCCATGGCCGTCAAGAAGAAGCGCTATGAGGAGGAAGTGCCGGCTGCGGCGGCCCCCGCGACCCCCGCTGCCGTGCCGGCGCCCGCCGCCGTCACCCCGGCCAGCTGACATCGTCTCTTCCCCGGTCCGAACCAGCGAGTCCATCCGGACTCGCTTTTTGTTTCCAAATTTGGGCTTTCCACCGTGCCCGCGAAAACGTTAGACAGACACGCTTGTTTGCCTGCGCCCGCCACGACACCGGCGCCCCCCGCATCACAATTTTATCCATGAAACTTGACACGGAGATTCTCACCAAGGCCTGCGCCCAGGCCCGCGGCCTCGCCATCGACGCCGTCCGCAAGGCCGCTTCCGGCCACCTCGGCCTGCCCCTCGGCGCCACCGAGATCGGCGCCGTGCTCTACGGCCACGCACTGGTGCACAACCCCGACGAGCCGCGCTGGCTCAACCGCGACCGGTTCATCCTCTCCGCGGGCCACGGCAGCATGTTCCTTTACAGCTGGCTGCACCTCAGCGGGTACGGCCTCCCGCTGGAGGAGCTGAAAAATTTCCGCCAGCTCCACAGCATGACCCCGGGCCACCCGGAGTTTCGCGTGGCGCCCGGCGTCGAGTGCACCACCGGGCCGCTTGGCCAGGGCGTGGGTAATGCCGTCGGCATGGCCATGGCCGGCCAGATGGCCGCGGCCCGTTTCAACACGCCCGAGCAAACGATTTTCGACTACCATGTGATCTGCCTCGCGGGCGATGGCTGCATGCAGGAGGGCGTCGGCATGGAGTCCGTGGCCTTTGCCGGCCACCAGGGCCTCGACAACCTCATCCTCATCTACGACTCCAACGACGTCACGCTCGATGCCATGGCGGCGAAGACGCAGAGCGAGAACACCGCGCTGCGCTTCAAGGCCATCGGCTGGGACGTGCAGACCCTGCCCGACGGCAACGATCTACCGGCCATTCTCAAGGCCCTCAACAAGGCCAAGCGGGCGAAGTCCGGCAAGCCGCAGCTCATCATCGCCAGGACCATCATCGCGAAGGGCATTCCCGAAGTGCAGGGCACCGCAAAGGGGCACGGCGAGGGCGGCGCCAAATTTGCCGACGCGGCACGCGCCGGCCTCGGCCTGCCGGCCGACCAGCTTTTCTTTGTGAGTGACGAGGTGCGCGCCTACTTTGCCGCGCACAAGAAGCGCCTCGTCCGCGCCGGCCGGAAGTGGAAGAAGACCTACGAGGCCTGGCGCGCCGCCAACCCCGACAAGGCGGCGCTGCTCGACACGCGTTCCGCGCAGCCCAGCGCCGCCGCGCTGCTGGAGAAGATCCCGCTCTTTCCGGCTGACGCCAAGCTCGCCACGCGCGCCGCGGGCCGCGACGTGCTCCAGCCAGTGGCCGCCGCGCTGCCGCTGCTCATCTCGGGCAGCGCCGATCTCCACGGCTCGACGCTCAACTACATCGCCGCCGACAAGGATTTCGACAAAACCAACCGCGCCGGTCGCAACATCCGTTACGGCATCCGCGAGCACGCCATGGCCGCCATCAACAACGGCGTCGCTTATGATGGTCTGTTCCGCGCTTCGTGCGCCACGTTCCTCGTGTTTGCCGACTACAGCCGTCCCGCCATGCGGCTCGCGGCGCTTTCGAAGCTGCCGGTGATATATATCTACACGCACGATTCCGTCGGGGTAGGCGAGGACGGCCCCACGCACCAACCGGTCGAAACACTCTCATCACTGCGCCTGATCCCGGGATTTGACGTCATCCGTCCGGCCGATCCGGAGGAAACGGCAGGCGCGTTTGCCGCGGCGCTGGAGCGCATCGAGGGACCGACACTCATCGCGCTCACGCGCCAGGCCGTGCCGACACTCAATGAGATTCCGCCGCACATCCGCCGCGCAGGCGTGCTCAAGGGTGGCTACGTCGCCGTGCAGGAGACGGCACCGCTCACGCACATCCTGCTGGCCACGGGCAGCGAATTGCAGCTTGCGATCTCCGCCGCCAAGGTGCTCGGGCCGGGAGTGCGGGTGGTCTCGCTACCATCGTTCGAGCGTTTCAACCGCCAGCCGGCGGAGTATCGCGACGCAATCCTGCCGCCGTCGTGCCGCAAACGGGTGTCCATCGAAGCAGGCGTGACACCGCTCTGGCGCGAGTATGTCGGTCTCGATGGGAAAGCAGTCGGGATCGACCGCTTCGGCATCAGTGCCCCGGCGCCTTTGGCGATGAAGGAGCTCGGTATCACCGCCGACGCCGTGGTGGCGGCGGCCAAGTCGCTGTAGGGAAACGCGGCGTCTTATCGGGACCGTCGGCCAGTTTTGTTTCCCGGCATCGCGATGGGATCGCCGGGTACCGCACTATCTTAATATAGGGATTAGCCTGACTTCTGCCGAGTAAAGGGGAGGTACTCTTCGGCATTTTGACTTGTCAGAGTGATTAGGCTCCTTACCGTCAGCCTCCTTATTGTTTTCCCGCCTAATCACTGCCCATAACGATGCTCCTTCTCAAAGAAGTGCCGAAATACGAATGCCTCCTCGAGAGCTCCAAGCGCTATCCCGAGTTGGATCCGTCGGCCATGGAGGCATTTTTGCACCTGATGCGGACGAGCACCGAATTGACGGAGGGCTTCGACGCGCTTCATGCCAGTCACAACATTTCGCATGGGCGTTTTATCGTCCTCATGCTGCTGAACCGTGACCCGGAGAAGCCGGTCAACCCCGCCGATCTGGCCGACCGCGCCATCGTGACCCGGGCTACCATAACCGGGCTCATCGACACGCTCGAGCGCGACGGCCTTGTCAAACGCGAACACACTTTGGACGACCGCCGCATGATGCTGGTGCGGCTGACGGCGGAAGGGCGGGGTTATTTCGATAAAATCTTGCCTGATTACTTCCGTTGCGTCGCCGCGGTCATGGGTCAGCTCACGCCGGATGAGCGCAAGATGCTGGTCAGCTTGATGGGCAAGATCCAGCAAAGCCTGCCCGCAATCTGTGCCGGTCCGCTGCCCAAGTCCACGGCTGCCTGAAGAACCCTCCTGCTTTTCCCATCCTTTTCCAATCCTCAACCCGCTGCACCTATGGCCAAGAGAATGATCCTGATGCTGCTCGCGATGGTCCTCCTTGTCGGAGGCATCCTGGGCTACAAACTTTTTGGGCGCTACATGATGAACAAGGCCCTCGCGGCGCAGAAGGCGCCGCCGGCCGTGGTGTCCACCATCGAGGCCCGTGAGGAGTCCTGGCAGCCGACGCTGCATGCGGTGGGAAGCTTTGCCGCCGTGCAGGGTATCATCGTCAGCACCCAGCTCGACGGCGCGGTCACCAAGGTCGCGTTCGAATCGGGTGCGACCGTGAAGGAGGGCGACCTCCTCGTGCAGCAGGATATTTCGGCCGAGGAGGCGCAGCTTGCCAGCGCCCAGGCGGGCGCCGTGCTGGCGCAGCTCAACCTCGATCGCGCCAAGGAATTGCGCACCCAAGGCACCAACGCCCAGGCTGATCTCGATACCGCCACCGCCACCTTCCAGCAAACGCAGGCGAATGTCGCGGCGCTCAAGGCCGCGATTGACAAGAAAACCATCCGCGCGCCGTTTGACGGCCGCCTCGGCATCCGCCAGATCAACCTCGGCCAGTTTCTGCGCAGCGGCACCGACATCGTGCCACTGCAATTACTGGATCCCATTTACATCGATTTTGCTTTGCCGCAGCAGAACGCGGCGCAAGTCGCCGCGGGGCAGACGGTGCGTGTGACCGTGGACGCCTACCCGGGCGAGGTCTTTGCGGGCACGGTGAACGCGCTGAATCCCAACGTGGATGGCGCGACGCGCAATTTCCAACTCCAGGCCACGCTCACGAACGCCGGCGGCAAACTGCGTCCCGGCATGTTCGGCTCCGTGGAAGTGCAGCTGCCGGTTATCGAGAAAGTCATCACTGTCCCGCTCTCCGCGATCGTCTACAATCCCTACGGCAACGCGGTTTATGTCGTGGAGAACCACGGGGAGGACGGGAACGGACTCATCGTGCGCCAGCAGTTCGTACAGTCCGGCGCCAACCGGGGTGACCAGGTGGCCATCATCAAGGGCGTGAAGTCTGGAGATACCGTCGTCACCTCCGGCCAGCTCAAACTGCGCAATGGCGCCAGCATCGTCATCAATAATACGGTCACACCGGGCAATTCCTCGGCGCCCAAACCCGACCATCCCTGATCCGCGATGAACTTCACGGACCTTTTCATCAAACGACCGGTCCTCGCGACGGTCATCAGCCTGCTGATCCTGCTGATTGGATATCGTTCCATCGAGCTGCTCAACGTCCGGCAGTATCCGCGCAGCGACATCGCCATCGTGACGGTCACCACCGTGTATGTCGGCGCCAGCGCCGACCTCATCCGCGGTTTCATCACCACGCCGCTCGAACGGGAGATCGCGAGCGCCGATGGCATTGATTACATGGAGTCGAACAGCGGGCCCAGCGTGAGCTCGATCACCGTCCACCTGCGGCTCAACTACGACCCGAATGCCGCCCTCACCCAGATCACTTCGAAGGTGAACAGGGTGCGCAACCAGCTGCCCGCCGACGCGCAGGATCCGGTGATCGACGTGCAGATGGCCGAGTCGACCGCCTCGATGTACCTGATGTTTTACAGCGACGAACTCGATTCGAACCAGATCACCGACTACCTCTACCGCGTCGTGCAGCCCAAGCTCACCTCGGTGGCCGGTGTGCAGAGCGCGCAGATCCTCGGCGCCCGCATCTTCGCCATGCGCATCTGGCTGAAGCCCGACAAGCTCGCCGCCTACGGCCTCAGCTCCTCCCAGGTGTGGCAGGCGCTTGCGTCCAACAACTTTCTCTCCGCCGTCGGCTCCACCAAGGGTTCGATGGTCTCGGTGAATCTCAACGTCTCCACCGACCTGCACACGGCGGACGAGTTTCGCCGGCTGGTCATCCGGGAGCAGAATGGCGCCATCATCCGCCTCGGCGACATTGCCGACGTGGTGTTGGGGGCTGAGAACTACGAAGCGACGGTCAAGTTTGGCGGCAAACCCACCACCGCCATCGCCATCAACGTTCTGCCCACGGCCAATGCGCTCACCGTCATCAGCGATGTCCGCAAGATTTTTCCCCAGATCGTCTCTGAACTGCCGCGCGGCGTCTACGCCTCGATTCCTTATGATGCCACGGCCTACATCCAGAGCGCGATTGACGAGGTCGTCAGCACCCTCATCGAGGCCCTGCTGATCGTCATTGTCATCATCTACCTGTTTCTCGGCACCGTCCGCTCGGTGGTCATTCCCATCGTGGCGATGCCGCTTTCCCTTGTCGGCGCGTGCTTCCTCATGCTGGCGATGGGCTTTACCATCAACCTGCTGACCCTGCTGGCCATGGTGCTCGCGATCGGCCTGGTGGTGGACGACGCCATCGTCGTGGTGGAGAACATTCACCGGCACATCGAGGAGGGATTGTCGCCGCTCGAGGCCAGCCTCAAGGGAGCGCGCGAACTGGGCGGCCCGGTCATCGCCATGACCATCACACTCGCCGCCGTGTATGCACCCATCGGCTTCCAGGGCGGGCTCACCGGTACGCTCTTCCGCGAATTCGCGTTCACGCTGGCGGGCTCGGTCATCGTGTCGGGCGTGGTGGCGCTCACGCTGTCGCCGATGATGTGCTCGAAACTGCTCAAGCACGATGACGGCGGCCACCAGCGATTCGCCCACTTCCTTGACCGGCAGTTCGACAAAATCCGCGGCCGCTACGAGCGGATGCTGAATGCCACACTCAACTACCGTCCGGTGGTCGTGGTCTTTGCCCTCATCGTTTTCGCCAGCCTGGTGCCGTTTTATCTGCTCTCGAAGAACGACCTGGCCCCGGACGAGGACCAGGGCATGGTCATCGCCATCGGCGCCGCCGCGCCCAACGCGAACATCGATCAACTGGCTGGCTACTCCGACGAGATCACCAAGATCTTCACAAGTTTCCCCGAGACTGCCCAGACGATCCAGATCAGTGGTTATCCCGCCAGCAACAACACCATCACCCTGATGGCGCTGAAACCCTGGAACCAGCGCGACCGCACCACCATGCAGTTGCTGCCGGAAGTCACCCAGAAACTCGGCAGCGTTGCCGGTATGCGCATGCTGGCCTTCCTGCGTCCACCGCTCCCGGGTGCCGGCGGAGCGAATGTGCAGTTTGTGGTTGTTTCGACCGACGATCCCGCCCGCATTGCCCAGGTGGCGGACGCCCTCGTCTTGGAAGCCTTCAAAAGCGGCTTGTTTTTCTACGCCGACAGCAATCTGAAGTATGACCAGGCCCAGGCCTACCTCGACGTGGACCGCGACAAGGCCGCCGATCTCGGCGTCAGCATGGCGCAGCTCGGCGCTGATCTTGGTTCCATGCTCGGCGGCAACTACGTTAATTTTTTCAACATCCAGGGTAACAGCTACAAGGTCATCCCGCAGGTCGATCGCATCTTCCGTCTCAACCCCGAGCAGCTCGGCAACTATTACATCAGCACCGGCAAGGGCGGGCTCGTCCCGCTGTCGACGCTGGCCAAGGTGCGTTACCAGGCGCAGCCACAGACGTTGAACCGCTTCCAGCAGCTCAATGCCGCCACCCTTACCTTGGTGCCCAAGCCGGGCATCACGCAGGGGCAGGCGCTCGATTTCCTGAACGCCAAGGCCCGCGAAATCTTCCCCGAGGGGTATACGGTGGATTACGGCGGTCAGTCGCGGCAGTTTGTGCAGGAAAGCGGCGCCTTCCTCGTCACCCTGTCTTTTGCCGTCATCCTCATTTTCCTTGTGCTGGCGGCGCAGTTTGAGAGCTTCCGCGATCCGCTCATCATCATGCTCAGCGTGCCGTTGGCGGTCTCGGGCGCGCTGGCTTTTATCTGCATCGGTTTCCACGGACTCTCGCTGAACATCTATACGAAGGTCGGTCTCATCACGCTGATTGGTCTCGTCACCAAGCACGGCATCCTCATCACGCAGTTCGCCAACCAGCTGCAACGGGAGGGGAAAACCAGGCGCGCAGCCGTGGAGGAGGCCGCCGGCGTGCGCCTCCGCCCGATTCTCATGACCACGGCGGCCATGGTGCTCGGTGTCATGCCGCTGGTGTTCGCCTCCGGCGCGGGTGCGGTCAGCCGGCAGCACATGGGTCTTATCATTGCCACGGGCATGAGCGTCGGCACGCTCTTTACCCTCTTTGTTGTGCCCACCGCCTACACCATGCTGGCACGCGATCACCATGCCGACCGCCAGAAGCTCGGTGCCGGCGCCGTTGAGCCGGAACTGAAATCCCTTCCGCACCCGGTCGTCTGATTTATGTCCATGATTTCTCCTACGCCTATGAAGCCTCTCGTTGCACGTTTTGCCCTTGTCGCGGCCATGGCTCTCTCCGTGGCCGGCCTCCCGGCCGCGCCCCAACTCGAGCAGCCGGTGCCCGACACGCTCGATCTCAAGAACGCGGTCGCCTTCGCGCTGGAAAACAACTTCACCATCCGGCAGGCGCGCGAGCGCATCAAGCAGCAGGAGGGTGTCGAAATCCAGGTGCAGGCGCGGCTGATTCCCAACGTCAGCGCCAGCGGCAGCTACACCGGCAACACCCCGGAGATTTCCACCTACACCCCGCCGGATAACGACCGCGCCTGGAGCATCTCGCTGCAGGCGCGCCAGGTGCTTTATGCCGGCGGCGGAGTCATCGCCTCGGTGAAGGGCGCCCGGCTCACCCGCGAGGCCGCCGTGCTCGAACTGCAGGGCATCATCAACGAGCAGCTCCTGGCGGTGCGCACCCAATTCTACACCGTCCTGCTCGCCCGGGAGAAAATCAAGGTTCAGGAGGAGAACGTGCACCTGTTCGAGCAGCAGTTGAAGGACGCCCGGAGCCGCTTCGATGCCGGCACCACGTCCAACTTCGAGGTGCTCCGCGCCGAGGTGGCGCTGGCCAACGGCCAGCCGCCCCTGATCCAGGCGCGCAATGACTACCGCATTGCCATCGAGCAGTTGCGCCAGGTGCTGGGGTTTACCACCAACTACGGTCCCAACGCCACCAAGGTGCCCGAGTTCTCCGGCACGCTGGAAGTCGGCCAGCCCGCGAGCTACCAGTTGACTGATGCGCTGGCTGCCGCGCATGCCAACCGTTCCGAGCTTCAGCGGCTCGCCCGGCTCGAAAACGCCGGCGAGCAAAACGTCAAGGCCAACCGCGCCGGCTACCTGCCCGAAGTCGATCTGGTGGGAGGCTATGATTGGGTGCGGGGCACCACCTCGGCGGGCTGGAGCGACCGGCACGACGGCTGGATCGCCGGCTTCCAAGCCCAGTGGAACATTTTTGACGGACGCGCCACGGCCGGCCGGGTTGTCCAGGCCCGGTCGCAACTTGAGCAGACGAAACTATCGCTCGCCGAGACCACGCTCGCTGTCGAGGTCGAGGTGCGCCGCGCTTATTCCTCCCTCGTGGAGGCGTGGGAGCTCGTCGCGGCCTCCAACAAGGTCATCGAACAGGCCCAGGAGGCGCTCCGCCTCGCCAACGTCCGCTACGGCGCCGGCACGGCCACGCAGCTCGACGTGCTCACGAGCCAGGTGGCGCTCACGGAGGCGCGCCTGAACCAGCTCCAGGCCTATTACGGCTACAACGTCGCGCTGGCCACCATGCGCCAGGCCATCGGCCTGGCCGACGAGTTCGTAAGTTCATGATCGGAGGATCCGGCGGCCCGGAAATCCCGCGGCGGACGCGAAGCCCGGCGTGGCCGGCAAGGATATTCGTACAGCGGCACTTGCGCCGCATTTCGTGGTCAGAAGGTTGCTAATAATGGCGTTTTCCTGAATCTTCGCTTCAACCGTGAAAATTGTCCGGGGTCTGCTCGTCGTTATTGCCGGGGTGATCATGGCGGCCGCACTCGTCGTGATCGCGGCGTGCCTCCCGACGGTCCAGCGCTGGGTGTTGCTCAGGGCCGCCGCCGGCCGGCCCGGATTGAAGCTGACCGTGGAGCGGCTGGCCATCCGGAGCGGCTCCCTCACGGTCCACAACCTGCAGCTCGACCAGCCGGGCGCGCATGTGGCACTGGCCGATGCCTCGGCCGAAATATCACTATGGGAGGCGGTCGTTCATCGGCGCGTGATCATTCACAATGCCAGCGTCGCCGGCTTGAAAGTGGATTTGACCGGTCCCGCCGCACCGGCGCGGGCGCAGGGTGGGGGCGGCGCCACGCTTCCGGAAACCGCCGTCAGTGCACCCGCAACGGCGGCGGTCCCTGCCTCCACTCTGCGGGCGGCGCCGCGTCCGGTGGCATTCGACGGCGTCTTCAAATATCTTCATCTTCCGTTCGAGATGGTGCTCGAGAAATGCAGCGTCGGGGGGGAGGTCGTTTTTTTCCCGGCGGCGGGCAAACCATCCGCGCATCTGCGGTTGATGCTGACGGGTGGCCACTTCGCACCGGGACAGGAGGCGAAGTTTGCATTTGATGCCGTCGTTCAAAACCCGGATGCCAGCGCACCGGTCGACGAGGTCGAGGCGCAGGGCACGCTGACGGCGACACTCGACACCCAGGGCAGGCTGGAGCGCATCGGAACCCATCTCGAAGCGGTGGCCAGCGGCCCGCGCGTGCCGGCCCCCGCCCGCCTGCAGGCGGATGTGATGCTGGCGCGCACTTCGACGGGTGAAGCCTATGCGCTGACCCTAAATTCGCTGGAAGCCGGAGTCGAAAACCGGCTGCTCGGCCTCAACCTCGATTATGTCGCCGGTTCAGCCAGGCTCACGGGATCGTGGCAGGTGCAGGCCAGCCAGCGGCAGGTGGAGCCGTTTGTGCTCGGCGTGATGCTGCCGGAGTTCTCCGCCGTTGGGGAGGGGCGGTTTGAAATGAATTCCGCCACGCGGGACGTGCGCCTGGCCGGACGGTTCGCCGGCGAAGTCAATCAGCTCGAGATCATCGACCCGCGTCTGCGCGAACTTGGCCGGCTCAGCACGGCGACCACCTTCGATTTGGAATACGGCGGTGACCACGTGCGGGTCAGCGAGCTGGTCGTCAACATCAGCGGCCGGAAGCCGGTACTTTCGCTGCGTGCCATCCAGCCCTTCGCCATCGAGCTCACTTCCCACAAATTGATGGCTGCAAATCCCGAGAAGGAATTGCTGCAGGTGAACATCGAGGGGATGCCGCTCGCATGGGTCCGGCCGTTTACCTCCGCCTTCGAGGTGGCGGGTGACGAGGTCAAAGGCGGGTTTGTCGCCTCATTGCGTGGCGGGCGGGTATGGCTGCGCACGACCTCGCCATTGGCTGTGCAGGGGCTGGCCGTGACACGGGCCGGTCGTGTCCTCCTGCCGGCCAGCGACATCAGTGTCCAGGTCGAGGTGGAGCATTCGAAGGAGGAGACCCGGATCAGACTGGAGGGACTGACCTTGGAGACAGCGGCTGATGACCGGCTCAACGCCCGGGGCGAAGTGATCATCAAGTCCGGCGCGATGCCGGCGACGACGGTGCAGGCAAGCTTCGAGGCCGTCCTGCCCGCGCTGCTCGCCGCCTACGCGCCAATCGGCCCGGTGGAAGCGCGCGGTGCCGTCGCATGGTCGCAGTCTGGCGGCACGGTCCAGGTTGATCGTCTTGACGCGCATGTGCTCACTCCGGACGGACGCCCGCTCCTGGAGTTGTCCTCGGCGGAGGCCTTCCATTTCAACATCGCCCAGTGGAACGTCGCAACCCTGTCAGGCCGGTCCGATGAGGTGCTGAAGGTGAAATTCGGGCGCATCCCGTTGAGGGTGCTCCGGCCATATCTGGGCGCGCTCGAACTCGAGGGAGACCTCCTGCCGGGCGAACTGGGGGTGCGCATCCAGCTGGAGTCGCTGCATGCCGCCGCGGCGGGCCCGCTGCGCGTGGAGAAACTGGCCGCTGGTCGCGCCGGCCGGGCGTGGGTGCGGGACCTGGCCATCGAGATTGAGCCCGTCGTCGATTGTTCAACGCAGGGGGTGACGGCCAGAATCGCCGCGCTGCGTGTACGCAACGCGGCGGGCGCCAGCCTGCTTTCCGCCCAGGCCGAGGCGGCGATCGGTCCGGATTTCACAGTGCCCAAGGTGCGGGGCACGGCGGCTTTCGATCTGTCGGTGCCCGCCCTCGCCGCCCAGCCATTCATGGCCGGTTACACGCCGCCGGCCCAGGGCAGGATGAGTGGCGAGGCGAAGTTTTCCCTTGATCATGATTGGCTCGGTGAGGGCCGGCTTACGCTCAACGGCCTGGTTTCGCCCGCGACGCGCGAACCGCTCCCCGTGGCCAACCTGTCGTTCCGCGCCGGCTTCAGTGAAAAGGGTGATGTGGCCGTGCAGGTGCCGCTGCTCCTCGACCGCGCGGGCGAACGTTCCGACCTGACCGTGACGGCCACCTTGCACCCCGGCGGATCGGGCCGGTCGCTCGACGCCAAAATCTCCAGCCAGCATTTTGTGATCGATGACGCGCTTGCGCTCGTGCGGGCGTTTACCGCGCCGGTTGCCGCGGTTGAAGAGGAGAAGCCGGCCGGACCGCCGGCGCGCAATCCCGAGGGCAGCATCCAGACGGAACCGCGGCCGCAGCCGCCATCCGCGACCGTTTCCGCTCCGGCGGAGGCCACGGCCGCATGGGCCGGTCTCACCGGCGAGGTGGCGATCGACCTCAAGTCGCTCGTGTACGGCCGGAATGCCGAGGTCACCGGACTGACGGGCCGGATGGCGATTGATCCGCAGCGGCTGGCCGTGGAAAAAATCACCGGCAGGCTGGATGCGGACGGGCAGCTGTCGCTCAATGCGGAGGCCCGGTTTGCGGCGGGCGCCCCGCAGCCGTACACCTCCAAACTCGACCTTAACATCAAGGACATCGAAGTCGGGCCGCTGTTCAAGGTTGCCGCGCCCGACAAGCCGCCGGCGGTCGAGGGCCGCTTCAACGTGCGCAGCCAGGCCGAGGGCGCGGGGCGGACGCTGGTCGATCTCGCCGAACACACGCGTGGCGATTTTGTGCTGCAGAGTCGCAAGGGCGTTTTCCGCGGTTTGCAGCGGGTGGCGGCGGTTTCGCGCACCGCGAGCATCGTCAGCGGAGCGGCCCGCCTCCTCGGCCTGGAGGAAAAAATGGGCGGCCTGGTTTCCAGCATCGACCTGACGGCGGAGCTGGCCGGCATGCTGGCCGAGCTGCCGTTCGACCAGCTCAATGTGCGCCTGTCGCGCGACCAGTCCCTCAACGTCAAGCTGTCCGACTTCACGCTGGTTTCCCCCACCATCCGCCTCCAGGGCGACGGGCAGATCACCCATGAACCGGGCCGGAACCTGTTCGATCAGGCGCTGCAGTTGCGGGTGAACATGGGGGTGATGGGGGCGGTGGAAACCAAGGTCTCCCGGGCCAAACTGCCCGTGCTCTCGGGTGAACGCGACGAACTCGGCTACATGAAGCTGCGCGAACCCTTCGTCATCGGCGGCACGCTCGCCAAGCCGGATGCGAGCCAGCTTTATTTGATGCTGGGACGATCGCTGGCGGAGCGGCTGCTGCCGTAAAAGCGCCGCGGATGACGCGTCCGATGCCGCTGCGGATGACCTGAGCGCATCCACGGGCGGAATTTCCACACCGGCAGGATGCGCCGGACACGGGCCTGCCGCGGGACGATGGGGCGAAGCGGACTCCCGCCGCGACGGTGCTGCGTCCGCGGTGAATTAACCTTCCCCTTGACCCCGCAACCGTTGCTAATGCCTGCGCCGGTCCCCCCAAACGTACTTTCCCCTTGCCTGCGCATCCGGCAGCCTCGACCGTACTTGTTCCCCGGAAACAGCCTGATCCCCCCGGGCGTAATCAAATGACCCGTTTATGAAATCCTATCAGCCTGCTGATATTCGTAATCTCGCCATCGTAGGTCATGCTACCTCGGGCAAGACGATGCTGGCGGAAGCCATGCTCATGTGCGGCGATGTCATTCGCCGCATGGGCGGCATCGTCCAGGGTTCAACCGTGTCCGACTACCACGTGGGCGAGCAGCAGCGGCAGATTTCGATTCATGCCACGCCGCTCAGCCTCGAGTGGCAGGGCCGCCGGCTCAATGTCATCGACACCCCGGGTTACCTCGACTTCAGCAGCGAGGCGCTCAACGCCCTCCGCGTCGTCGATCTCGCGATCGTCGTCATTCATGCCAGCCACGGTATCGGGGTCGGCACCGAGATGATGTGGGACTACGCCACGCAGTTCGGCATCCCCAAGATCATCGTCATCAATGCGCTCGACAAGGAGAACGTGGACTACGACCTCCTCGTCGAGGAAATCCGCGAGCGGTTTGGCGCGCAGGTTTTCCCGATGCAGGTGCCGGTCAATCCCGGCCCCGGTTTCAACCAGGTGCTGGATGTGCTGCGCAGCGAGGTCTGCATCTACGCGGCCGACCGCACGGGCAAATACACGGAGGCGCCGGCGGCGGGCGAATGGAAGGAGCGCGGCGAGGTTCTGCACAAGGAGCTCATCGAGCACATCGCGGAGTCCGACGACACCCTGCTGGAGAAATTTTTCGCCGAGGGCGGCCTGTCCGAGGAGGTCATGCGCACCGGCATCCATCCCGCCGTGCAGAAACAGGTGTTCGTCCCGCTGTTCTGCACCGCCGCGGAAAGCAACGTCGGCGTGGCGCGGCTGCTCGATTTTATCGGGCGCTTCGGCTCGTCACCCGTCGACCGCGCCACGGCCTCGGCCACCGACGCGGCGGACCAGCCCCGCGAGGTGAGCCTGACGGGCAAGGAGCCGGTGGCGTTCGCATTCAAGACGCTGTCCGACCCGTTGAGCGGCGACCTGTCGATTTTCCGCGTCTACTCCGGCGACGTGCATACCGGCATGGATCTCTACAACAGCGACCGCCGGGTCACCGAGCGCATCGGCCAGTTGTTCCGTCTCAACGGCAAGGTCCGCACCGCCGTCGACGTGCTCACCGCCGGCGACATCGGCGCCGCCGTGAAACTCCGGGACACCCACACCGGCAACACGCTGTGCGACTCCCGGCACATCGTCGTGCTGCCAAAGGTCAAATATCCCAAGCCCTACACGCAGGCCGCGCTCAAGCTCAACTCGCGCGGCGACGAGGACAAGCTCGCCGCCGGCCTCGCCGCGCTGCACGAGGAGGACCCGGCGTTTGAATCCCGCGTCGATGGCGAGCTGCACCAGACCATCATTTCCGCGCAGGGCGAGCTGCACCTCGAGGTCCTGTTCGAACGGTTGAAGCGCCGTTACAAGATCGACATCGAGATCATCCCGCCGCGCATCCGTTTTCGCGAGACCATCCGCCACAAGGCCGAGTCGAAATACCGGCACAAGAAGCAGACGGGCGGCGCCGGCCAGTTCGCCGAGGTGTGGATGCGCATCGAGCCCGCGCCGCGTGACAGCGGCGTCGAGTTCATCGAGTCGCTCTCCGGCCAGAACGTCGACCGCGTGTTCGTGCCGTCGGTCGAGAAGGGCGTGAACACCGCCTGCACCGAGGGCATCCTTGCCGGCTACCGCGTCGTGGACGTGAAGATCGACTTCTACGACGGCAAGATGCACCCGGTGGACTCGAAGGACATCGCCTTCCAGATCGCCGGCTACTTTGCCTTCAAGGAGGCCTTCCTGAACGCGCGGCCCTGCCTGCTCGAGCCGATCCACGAGCTGGAGATCCGGGTGCCGGAGGACTGCCTCGGCAAGATCGTCGGCGACCTGTCGGGCCGCCGCGGCAAGATTCTCGGCATGGACAACGCCGGGCGCCTGCAGGTCGTGAAGGCGCTCGTGCCGGCGGCGGAACTCCACCACTACGGCACGGTGGTGCGTTCGCTGACCGGCGGCCGCGGCCTGCACAGCGAGAAGTTCAGCCACTACGAGGAGATGCCGGCTGAGTTCGAGCGAAAGGTCGTCGAAGAGGCCAAAGCGGCGAAGGCGGCGGCCGCCGCCAACCACGGGCACTAGGAAGACGGCACCCGGCTGCACGCCTTGGTGGCCAACGAAAGCGCCATGCAGAAGGCCTTCCACGAAGGCGACCGCGTCTGCTGCGGCCTGCACGTCGACGACCTCGTGATCGTGCAGACGGAATGACCGCTCCGCCGGGGGCGCGGCACTCGCGGCACGGTCAACTCCCGCGCCGGCAGTTGCTTTCCACCCCGGGCTTTGACAGCATTCCGCGGTGATCGCCTCGGTCCAGTTCAAGCGTTTCAAGGCCTTGCGCGCCACCAGCCTCCGACTGGGACCGTTCAACCTTGTCATCGGCCCCAACGGCAGCGGCAAGACGAGCCTCATCCAGGCGTTGCTGCGCCTGCGGACGCTCGCCCGGCCGCCGGCCGCCGGCCCGCCTTCCGATCCGTCCGCCGGGGCCAGCCGCGCGCCGGAGGGCGCCCCCGAGATTGTGTTTCGTTTCACCCCGCCCAACGACGACATCGAGGTGCACCTCAGCGGCCGGTCGGAGCACGCCTGCGATCTCCTGCAGGCGCGGCATCCGCCGACCGGGGAGGGCCGCGCCCGCTGGGAGCGGCTGCGCGAAAAGCTGGGCGGAATCCGCGTCTATCTTTTCGACCACCACGCCATGGCCGGGCCGGTGGCGCCGGCCGAGGACGGCGAGCTCGCCTCCAACGGTCACAACATCGCCGCCGTGCTGGCCGCGATGCGCGCCAGGCAGCCGGAGACCTTCGCCCGACTCGCGGCCGAATTCTGCCGCGCCCTGCCGGATTTCACCGGCATCGAGCCGCAAGCCGCGGACGGGGGAAGGGTGGAGCTGGCGCTGCGCCTGGCGGGGGAGGACGCGCTCATCACGGCGGAAAACATCGCGCAGGGCGCGCTCTACACCCTGGCCATCCTCACCCTGTCGTTTTCTCCGCGGCCGCCCACGATGCTGTGCCTCGAGGAGACCGACCGGGGCGTGCATCCGCGGCTGCTGCGCGAGGT
>PLMW01000053.1:38592-71830 GCA_003142615.1 Opitutia bacterium
GAAGGCTCGCTCGGCGACATCTGGTTCAGCGGAATCCTGGGCGGCGTCCCCGAGGAATGAAGCGGCCTCCGCATCGCCCGATGAGCATCCGGCCTGCGTTCGTCCAGCCCCCGCCAAAACGAACATGTCAACTAATGGTTGACATGTGGTCCGGGGTTTTCCACTCGGAGCCGGTCTCCGTTGTGGGGAGGAGGACAGGGAACTCGCCATGAAGGTCGCCCTGCTGAGCGAGTCGCCGGCGGACGAGGCGGCCTTGCGGTTGCTGGCGGAGGCGGTGCTGGCGGAATCCATCGCGCCGCTGCAGCCCGGCCTGCGCGCGCGCGGCTGGCCCAACGTCGCCCAGGTGCTGCCCGCCATCCTGCGCCACCTCCATTTCAACACCGACGCCGACGGGCTGGTGGTCGTGGTGGATTCCGACGACTCGGTGGTGCACACGGCGGAGCATGAGGCGCCGGACTACTTTCATCCGCAGTGCCGGCTGTGCCAGTTGCGGGGCATCTTTCGCCGGACGCAGAAAAAATTCCCCCCGCTGCACGGACGCGACCGCGTCTTGCGCGCCGTGGGCATTGCCGTGCCGGCCATCGAGGCCTGGTATCTCTGCGGACAGGATCCCCAGGTGACGGAACTCGCCTGGATGGAAGGACAGGCGCGGGCCCAGGCCCCCTACACGCGGCGCGACCTCAAGTGGCGGGTCTACGGCACCGACCGGCCGGGCCTGGGCTTCGAAATCCAGCGGGCCATGGAATGTGCGCGCCGCCACCGCGATCCCCGCCGGCTGGAGGCGGACTTTTCCCACGGCTTCGGCGCCATGGCGCGCGATCTGCGCGGCTGGCGGCCGCCGGACGCTGCGCGGAAATAATCTCCTTCTCCGCGCTTGAAACGACAGGGCGATCTCCGCCATAACCTACGTTTCGGTTTTTTCCATGGCCAACCCCCAGACCCCTTCGCGCTCGCTGGCCTGCCTGCTGGTGGCGCAGACCCAGGTCGTGTTGAACGACAATGCCGCGAAGTTGATGCTCGCCGGGCTGGCGCAGTTTCCGGGCATCCTGGACGCGGAGGATGTGGGCGTCGTGATCAGCCTGCTGCCGCTGTTGATGATCACGCCATTCATCCTGTTTTCGCCGATCGCCGGCTGGTTTTCCGATCATTTCTCCAAGTGGCGGGTCCTGCGGGTGTCGTTGCTGCTGCAGGTCGGCGTCCTGCTGACCCTCACACTCGCCCTGCAACTGCACAACGTCTGGCTGGCGCTGGCGTTCATCTTTGTGCTCACGATGCAGGCGACGCTTTTCTCGCCGGCCAAGCGCGGCATTCTCAAGGAGCTCGTCGGCTCGGAGCGTCTGCCGCGGGCGGTCGGCTGGATGGAGATGCTCACCGTGGCCGCCATTCTGCTCGGCAGTTTTGGCGGCGGGTGGCTCTTTGATCTCTGGACCCGGCTGGCCGGCAAGGATCCCTGGAGCGGGGCCATCCATGTGGGCTGGATCCTCACCGCGCTGTCGGGGCTCGCCTTCCTGGTCTTCCTCGGGGTGGAGAAGACCCCGGCCGTCGGCGCCGGGCCTTATCGCGTCAACTTGTGGTGGCGTCATGCCGGTTACGTCCAGGAGCTGTGGCGGACGCGTCCGCTTTTCCGCGCGGGTCTCGGCATCGTTTATTTCGGCCTGCTGGGCGGGATCCTCTACCTCACGGCCCTGCAGGTGGGGCGCGAACTGCACGGCGGCGACGTGGGCTCGACCACGGCCACGGGCATCATGCTCGTGCTGCTGGGGCTGGGCGCGGTGGTCGGCAATCTCGGAGCGGGCTATCTCTCCCGCCGGGGGGTCGCACTGGGGCTGGTGCCGCTGGGCTGCATCGGGATGGCCGCCGGGCTGGCCCTGGCCGGCCTCACGCCGCTGGCCGGCCGGTTTTTCGACGGCGCCCTCGTGCTGCTGGGCGTGGGCGGCGGCATCTTTCTCGTGCCGCTCTACGCTTATCTGCAGGACAACGCCGGCGACCATCGCCGCGGCCGCATGCTCGCCGCCGTCAACGTGCTCGACAGCCTCGGCGGCATCGTGGCCATCGGATGTTATTACGGCATGTCGCAGTGGCTCGATCTCCGGGCGCAGCAAGAGCTGCTGGTGTTGATCGTGCCGACCGTGCTTGTGGGCATCTACTCCACCTGGCTGCTGCCCGAGCCGTTATTGCGTCTGCTCGTCAAGGCCGTGGCGCGGATGGTCTATCGGGTGCGGGTCCGGGGTCTGGAAAACCTGCCCGCGAGTGGCGGGGCACTGGTGATCTGCAACCACATCTCCTATGTCGACGCCATCATCCTGCAGCTCGCGAGCCCCCGGCGCATGAGTTTTCTGGCCTTCGCGGGTTTGCGACGATCCTGGTGGGTCAACCTGGCCTTTCAGGTGATCGGCGTGATCTCCGTGGCGCCCCGTCAGGCCACGGGGGCCATCAAGCAGGCCGTGGAGCGGCTGGTGGCGGGCGAGCTGGTGTGCATCTTCCCCGAAGGCCAGATCAGCCGCACCGGCGTGCTCATGGAAATCCACAAGGGTTTCGAGATCGTGGCGCGCAAGGCCGGTGTGCCTGTCGTGCCGGTGTTCCTCGACCGCCTCTGGGGCTCCATGTTTTCCTTTTCGGGACAGAAATACCTCTGGAAGCATCCCCAGCGCGTGCCGTTTCCCGTGTTCGTCAACATTGGCCGGCCCATCGCCCCCGACCGGATCGACGCCATCACGGCGCGGCAGACGCTGCTCGACCTGGGTGAAGAGGCCTACGGTGAACGTCCCGAGCTGCGGCGTCATCTCGGCCGGGAATGTGTGCGTTCGCTCGCCCGGCGGCCGTGGGAGGTGCAGATCATCGATCGCACGGGCGAACGCAGTGTGGTCAAGGCCGGCAAACTGCTGGCCGTATCCGCCGCACTTTCGCGCCGCATCGCGGCAAGCATCCCCGGCCGGCGCGTGGGCATCGTGCTCCCGCCGAGTGCCGGCTGCTGCGTGGCGAATCTCGCGGTGCTTCTGGCCGGCAAGATCCCGGTGAACCTCAACTTCACGGCCGGACGCGCCGCGATCGAGGCGAGCCTGCGCCTGGGCGAGGTCACCACGGTGCTCACCGCCGAGGCGGTGCAGAAGAAGATCGTCAACTTTCCCTGGCCGGAAAAAACGCTCGACCTCCGGAACGAGATCCTGGCCTGCGGCAAGGCCAGCATCATCAAGTGGCTCGCCGCGGCCTGGTTGCTGCCGGGCGGGCTGATCGCCTCGCTGCTCGACCTGCCCATGGTGGGCGACCGGGAGGAGGCGGGTCTGCTGTTCACGAGCGGCGCCGTGGGCGAGCCCAAAGGGGTGCCGCTTTCCCATCGCAACATCCTCGGCAACTGTGCGCAGATCTCCGCCACCGGCATCCTGCCCAAGGAGAAGTCCATCCTGGCCTGCCTGCCCATCTTCCACAGCATGGGTTTTACCGCGACTCTCTGGTATCCCATTCTGCGTGGCTGCCGGATTGTCACCACCCCCAGTCCGCTCGACACCCGGAAAATTGCGGAAGTGATCGAGGCGGAGCGGGTGTCGGTGCTCGTCGGCGCCCCCACGTTCCTGCGACCGCTGTTGAAGAAGGCCGATCGCCATGAACTGCGCTCGCTGCACTTTGCCGTCTCCGGGGCGGAGAAAATGCCTGTGGAGTTGCACGACGCCTTCAAGGAGCGGTTTGGCGTGGAGCTGCTGCAAGGTTACGGCCTCACCGAGACCACGCCTGTCACCAACGTCAATCTCCCCGATCCGCCGAAGAAAACCCGCACCGCCGAATATCAGCGCGGGCACCGGCTGGGCTCCGTGGGCCGGCTGCTGCCGGGCATGACCGCCCGCATCGTCGATCCCGATACCGGGGCGGAGCTGCCCCTGACGTCGACCGGCGTGGTCTGGTTTCGCGGGCCCAATGTGTTCAGCGGCTACCTCAAGGACGAGCAAAAGACCCGGGCGGCGCTCAAGGACGGCTGGTTCATCACCGGTGACCTCGGCCGTTTCGACGAGGAGGGCTTTCTCTACATCGAGGGCCGCCTGTCGCGATTCTCCAAGATCGGCGGCGAAATGGTGCCGCACGGCACGGTGGAACAGAAGATCAACGAGGTCTACGGGATCGAGCAGACCGAGGGTCCTCTGATCATCGTCGTCGGCGTGCCGGATTCGTCGAAGGGCGAGGCGCTCGTGCTGCTTACTTCCATCGACATCAATGGCGACGAGCTGCGGGAGAAACTGTACACCGCGGGCCTGCCCAATCTCTGGATTCCGAAGATCATCCGCCGGGTCGAGAAAATCCCGCTCCTCGGCTCGGGCAAAACCGATTTCAAGGGCTGCCGGCAATTGGCCTTGGAAGCGGCGAAGTAATCGTGCCAGCCAGGCTACTTGCGGCGCGTGGTGAGGGTTTGCGCCAGCGCCACCAGGAACGAGGTGTCGCCCGGCAGGGACCGCAGCGCCTGGATGGCGGCGGCGGATTGTTCCTGCGCGATCCGGCGCGAGGCTTCCACGCCGTGCAGGGTGACGAAGGTGGCCTTGCCCGCCTTGGCGTCCTTGCCCGGAGTCTTGCCGAGCGTGGCGGCGTCGCTCGTGGCGTCGAGGATGTCGTCCACAATCTGGAAGGCCAGGCCCAGGCTGCGGCCGGCGGCGCGCAGGGTTTCGATTGCCGGCGGCCGCGCCCCCCCGATGAGTCCGCCCATCACCAAGGGCGCCCAGATCATGCCGGCGGTCTTGCGGACATGAATCTGATTCAGAATTTCACCGGTCACGTCAGGGGATTTTTCGTAAAGCAGATCAAGCATCTGGCCGCCGATCAGATGACTGGTGCCCGCGGCCTCGGCCAGCTGTCCGCCGAGGGCGACGGCCAGCCGGGGGCTTGAGCGGTAGGACTTGGCCAGCAGCGCAAAGGCGTGGGTGAGTAGCGCATCGCCGGCGAGCAACGCCGTCGCCTCGTCGAAGGCCTTGTGGCACGTCGGCCGGCCGCGGCGCAGGTCGTCATTGTCCATGCACGGCAGGTCGTCGTGGATGAGCGAATAGGTGTGAATGCACTCCACGGCCACGGCGGCGGGCAGCGGATCAGTCCGGCCGTCTGGATCAAAAAGTTCCGCCGCGGCGAGCAGCAGCACCGGCCGCAGCCGTTTGCCGCCCGCTTGCATGGAATAGCGCATCGCTTCATGCAGGCGGCCGGGATGGAGGTTGGCCGCCGGCAGCAAGCGATCAATTCCACCCTCCACCCGGGCGACATGATTGGAGAATCTGGTGGTGAAATCCATCGGCGGATTTTCGTGACGGTACGCGCGTTTTCCTCTCCGCAATGCCCGCCTGCGGGCGGATTGGCAAACGCTTATTCTCCAGCCGGTCCTGGCTGCAACGAGGCCGTCCCGGCGGAACCCCTGGGGCGACCGGCAGGTTCCCGCCGACCTGCCGCGGGACGGCAGAAAGAGACTCGCAAAGCCGGAACGAGGTCTTCATAAGCAGGGGCCGATTCAGTGCCATGCCGACCTACGAATATATCTGTCAGAAATGCGGCAAAACGTTCGAGATGTTCCAATCCATGAAGGATGCCCCCCTCAAGACCTGCACCTGTGGCAAGAAGGGCCGGATCAAACGCCTGGTCGGACGTGGCGCCGGCATCATTTTCAAGGGCAGCGGCTTTTACGAAACCGACTACAAGCGCAGCCCGGCCAGATCGGGCAGCGGCAAATCCAGCGACAGCCCGGCCGCCCCGTCCGGCGCGGCCCCCGCTGCCACTTCCGCCTCGTCCGCCGGCCACCCCCCGGAAGTAGCGTCAACTCCGTCTCACTAAAACGAAAGGGATGACATGGGCTCCCGCAAGATCGAGAAGGCTCAACATGGTCCCAGCCTGACTGAAGTAGTGTTCGGCGCGGCGCTGAGCCTGGTCCTGGGTGCCGCAATCGCCCTGGGTTATCTGCTGCTGAAACCGGCGTGGAGCGGAAAGGATCTTCCCCGGGCCCCCTCCGGCACGATCTTCTACGTCGAGGGCACCAGGGACAGCAATTACAGCAGGCAATGGCTGCGCAAGAAACAGCTGTTTACCGAGGGTAGTTCGGTGGTGCTCAACGAGGACGAGCTGAATGCCTGGATGATGGTTGTTACCACGCCGCCCGAGCCCGAAAGACCCGTCGCCGGCGCGAAGTTCACCCAGGTCGCGGCGCCGCCCTCCACCGCGTTCTTTCAGTTGAATACACCCAACTTCCGCATCCGGGACGGCGTGTTGCAGGTCGGCAGCAAGGGCGCGCTCAACTTGGAACTGCTTGGCCTCAAACGCCAGGTGATCGTACAGGCCGCCGGCAAGTTCGAGAAAGGCGACGGCGGGTTCGTGCTCGTACCCGACCGGTTCTTCATCGGCTCCTTTCCGCTGCACAGGCTTCCCGGCCTGAGCAGCCAGGTGCTGGGTTTCATCATGGGCAGGATGCAGATTCCGGAGGACGTCAGGGCCGCGTGGAAGAAACTCGCCAACGTCACCGTCGAGGGGAACACCCTGAAACTGACGATGCCGTAATGAGCGGACCCGAGGCCGATTCATCCCTGTCCGCTCCCGGCCGACCGGCCGGTTTGCGCCGCCTCCTTCCCCCCATCGACTCGCCCCGCTACCACCTCCTGCTCGGAGGCGTGGCGATCTTCATTCTCGGTCCGCTGGGCGGCATCTCGGCGGCGTTCATGAATTTCTCGATCGGTTTCTTCATCGGCGGCCAGGTACTGGCCGGCATCCTCGGCAGCACCATCACGCTGGGCTACGGACCGGAGGGCAAGCACGGCGCCAACTACATGCAGACCATGGCGGCGTCGGTCGCCGGCATGTGCGGCATGGCGGTGCTCATCCAGGCGCGCTACTGGCTCGGCCTGCCGGACGTGCCGGCCTGGCAGCTCATCCTTTACTACACCTGCATCGGCATGTTCGGCGTCGGACTCGGCATGGTCTACACGCCCCTCCTCGTGGACCGGATGCAACTGGCCTTTCCCTCCGGTCTGGCCGTCGCGAACATTCTCCGCGCGCTCACGGACAAAAACTTCCTGAAAAAATCCGTCGCCAAGCTCGGGGGCGGCATCGCGGGCGGTTACCTCGGCGGCGTGGCCTCGCTGAAGTCCACGGTCGTCGCCAGCCTCGGTCTTTCCACTTCCACCCTCGGCGCGGGCATGATCGTCGGCGCTCGCATCGCGCTGCCGGCGCTGGTCGTCGCCCTCATCGGCGACCGCTTGAAACCCTATCTGATCGGCATCGGCTGGCTCGAGGCGGACGCGCCCTTCCGCAAGATCGGCTTCATCATTGCGCTCGGCACCATCCTTGGCGCCGCCCTTCTGGACATCTGCACGATCCTGCTGGAGGCCGCCCGCCGGCTCCGTCAGAAGAATGCCCCGCCGGCCCGTCCCGCCGAGGACTGGAAACGCGTGAACGTGTTCCGGCTCGTGCTGTGGGTCGTGTTTTGGGGCGCCGCGGTGGCGGTGGTGGGCCATACGGTGCTGGGCGAACCGCTGCGCTATCTGGCGGTGTGCATCGGGCTCGTCTTCCTGTTCGTCCTCGTCAACGGCATCTCGCTCGGCATCTCGGACTGGAACCCCATCTCCAGCGCGTTTGTGATGACGGTGTTCATTCTCGCGGCGGTCGGGCTGACCGACGCCGGCACGGGGCTGATGTGCGCGTCCATTTTGCTGATTGCCTGCAGCGAGGGCGGCGACATGCAGCAGGACCGTTCCACCGGCTGGCGGCTGGGCACCAACCGCGTCGTGCAATTCCGCTACCAGGTCGTCGGCATCATCATGGGCGCGGTGCTGGCCGTGGTGCTGGCCAGGGTCTTCCTGAGCGCCTACCCGGTGCTCAAGATCGATCAGTTCGGCCACCACGTCGCCGACGCGCAAAAATGGCAGAGTGCCATGACCTACAAGTTCGTCGGCGCTTTGCGCGGCATCACCACCGCCCAGCCGCACGTGATGAAGGCGCTCAAGCTCGGCATCCTCATCGGCCTCGGCACCGAAATCATCCGCAAGCTCGTCAAGCGTAACCCCCGCTACCTCCCGTGGTCCCGCGCCACCCGCGGCGGCAGGGTTTTCGATTTCGTCTTCGACGCTTTCCTGATGCCCAGTCCGTATGCCTCGAGCTTCGGCGGATTCGTGGAGCTGCCGACGTGCCTGTGGTGGGCGGGCGGCGGCCTGATCGGCTCGCTCTGCGAAGTCGCGCTGACGCGGATCAACGCACGTCGGGGCGGATCAGCCGACGCCGGGATCCCGGTCGACATGAGCACGACCTCGCTGGTCGGCGGCGGACTCATCGCCGGCGACTCGCTGGCGGCGCTGAGCGTCGGCCTCTACGGTCTGCTGCAGACACTGTTCTGATTTTTTTGCACGGAGTGCACAGAGGCGGCAGGAGGACACCGGGCGGGCAGGGGCACAGGTTCATTTTCCCTCACGCCAAGGGCGCGGAGGTAGGGCGGGCTCACGGGCTGATTCTACTCGATTCTCGCCACTCACTACTCGCCACTGCGCATGAAAACAGGATTGATTTGCCGTCATCGGCCCGCCACTTTCTCCCCTCTGATTCGGACGCTTAGCTCAGTTGGTTAGAGCACTAGTATCACACACTAGGGGTCACTGGTTCGAGTCCAGTAGCGTCCACCATCTCCGACCTTGTCGGGGATGCCTCGCCGTAGCTCGAGAGCGATGGCGGACACTGCGGCGAGATACCGAACATGAGGGGGTGGCGTCGGCTGCTCCGCGGTGCGGCTTATCATTGGCGATTCGGTCGTCGATTGCCGCCGGCCGGCGGCGGGAACAGCCGGAGCGTCGCGGGCCAGGGCCGCGCGAGGTAGGGTTACACCTTATGGACGGGGACCGACGGGTGATACATCATGGTCGGCGAAGTTAAACGTCAAAACTCAACCACAGAGGATTCCAATATGGCAAAGAAAAGCAGAGGCGGAAGAATGACTGCCGCCAAACGTCGTGCCGCCAAATCGCCCGGTGGCCGCGGCCTGGTCCGGAAACGCCCGGCCGGACGGAAGATCATGCGCACGTGAAAAGCCGCGTGCGGCAATCGAATTTACAGAGGCCGTCGCATGACGGCCTTTTTTTGTTTTCCATGAGTAAAAACGCCGCCTAGTCCGCGCCCATCCGTGTAATCCGTGGTTGAAAACAAAAACGAAATCCGCCCTTAAAACGCCGCCAGCAGCTTGTTCATGTCCACGTGCTCCGTGATAAGCTGCTTGATGACGGGAATCTTGTCCGTGTCCTGCGGCTGGGTCTTCACCGTCATGTTGTGGATTTTCGAGGTGATCGTGTAGGCGTCCTCGCGCGCGGCGATCACCGGCAGGTCGGTCTGCGCGAGCAGCTCCAGCAGCTTGGGGTGGGGCAGGATGTCGTTGGTCAGGATGATGCCGGCGATCGCCTTGGTGCCGGAGATGCTCGTGGCGGAGATGGCGGCGAGGATCACGTCGTCGCGGTCGCCGGGCGTGATCAGGAGGTTGCCCGGCTGGAGGTGGTCGATGATGCCCTTGGCCGTCATGGCGCCGACCACCACGCGGAGGATGCGCTCGTGCACGCCGGTGACGCGCGCGTTGAGCCAGCGTCCGCCGATTTCCTCGGCCACCTGCGAGAGGTTGGGGGCGGAAAGCATCTTCTGCACGGGTAGCACGCCGAGCAGTGGCACGCCGAGCCGCGCGAGGCCCAGCCCCGCGTAATGCGCGATCTGCGGAATCTTGTCGGCCTCCACCTTGTTGAGGATGGCGCCGATGATTTCCACGCCCACCTTGTCAAAGAGCGCCTTGTTCAACGCGATCTCGTCGACCGGCCGGCCGATGCCGCCGGGACAGACGAGGATGACCTTGGCATCGAGGATCCGGGCGACGCGCGCGTTGGACAGATCGAACACCGAGCCCACGCCGGCGTGGCCGGTGCCCTCGATCAGCGTGAAATCCTTCTCCCACGACACGCGGTCGAACGCGCGGCAGATCTTGTCGACCAGTTGCGCATAGGTCTCCTCAGGGTTGGCAAGGAAGCGGCGCGTGAAGGTCGGATCGATCGTGATCGGGCTCATGCTCTCGATGGGCACGTGCACGTTGTAGATCCTGTCGAGGAGGTAGGAGTCCTCGTCGACCTTGAGTCCCTCGACCTCGACGTAGCGCTGGCCGACCGGCTTGATGAAGCCCACGCGCGGGTAGAGGTGCTGGAGCGCGGCGAACAGGCCGAGGCAGGCGGTGGTCTTGCCGTCGTTCATGCGCGTGGCCGCGACGAAGATGCGCCGGGTGATGACGTTCGTCGGCTTGGCGAGCAGCGGCAGCGACGCCTGGGTGAAGGGATTCGGATCGGACATGGGCGAAATGGTTTTGGGTTGTGAATTTTGAGTTCAGGGTTCGGGCCGCTCCGACCCAAAACCCGGAACCCAAAACCCTAAACAAGTCCGCTCACGGCGTGCCGTAAAGCAAGCGCCGGTCGATCGCCTGGCAGCCGACCACGGCGGCCGCGCCGAACACGTCGTGCGCGCTCGCCCCGCGGCTGATCTCGGCGGCGGGCCGGCTGAGGCCGGTGATGATCTGGCCGAAGGTGTTGGCGCCGGCCAGCACTTGGACGAGCTTGAAGCCGATGTTGGCGCTGGCGAGGTCGGGGAAGATCAGCACGTTGGCCCGGCCGGCCACGGTGCCGGCCACCTGCTTGGTTTCGGCCACGTGCGGATCGAGCGCGGCGTCGACCTGCAGTTCGCCCTCGATCTCCATCGGCAACGCCGCGGCGGTGGCCTTGGCGCGGGCGAGTTCGGTGGCGGTGCGCATCTTCACGACCGCGGGATGGTCCGCCGTGCTCTTGCTCGAATAGCTGAGCATGGCGACGCGCGGCAGCTCGTTGGTGAGGTGATGGGCGATCATCGCGGTGGTGATGGCGATGTCGGCGAGCTGCTCCGCGGTGGGTTCGGGGATCACGCCGCAGTCGGCGAGGAAAAGCGAACCCTCGATGCCCACCTTCTGCTCATCCCAGTCGAGGATCATCAGCGAGGAGGCGGTCTGCACGTGCTCCAGGCGCGGGATGATCTGGAACAGCGGGCGCAGCGCGCTCGAGGCCGACACGGTCGCGCCCCCGACCAGCGCGTCGACCTGTCCGGCGGCGAGCATCATCGTTGCGAAATAATTGTTGTCGTGCAGGGCCGCCCGGGCCTCGCCGGGCTTCAGGCCCTTGTCGTGCCGCAGCGTCTCGAACTGCTTCACGAAGCCCTCGAAATCCTCGCTGCGCGCGGGCTCGATCAGGCGCATGCCGGCGAGATTCACGTCGAGCAGCGCGGCGGCCTCCTTGATGCGCGCCCGTTCGCCCAGCAGGATGGGCGCGCCCATGCGCCGCGTCACCCACTGGCGGGCGGCCTGCAGGACGCGCGGATCGGCGCCTTCCGGAAAGACGACGCGCTTCGGATGGCGCTGCAGCCGTTCGACGAGTTTGGGCAGCAAGGACATTGGTGGTGGGCGAAGATGCCGCCCGCCGCCGGGAGCGTCAATGCCGCTTCGCGGGAGGCGCGGTGCGGCCCTTAAGAACTTGCCAACCTTCCGGCACCCGCAGAGAAACACCCGCCCGTGTCGAAACACCTCAAGAACATCGGCGTCGTCTCGCTGCTGACGATCGTCTCGCGCGTGCTCGGCCTGATGCGCGACCAGCTCGCCGCGGCGATCTTCGGCGCGAGCCTGCTGATGTCGGCGTTTTACACGGCGTTCCGGCTGCCGAACCTCTTCCGGCGCCTGCTGGGCGAGGGGTCGCTCACCGCGGCGTTTCTGCCCACGCTGCAGGGCGAGCTCCACGAGCGCGGACGGCCGGGCGCGTTTGCGCTCCTCAACCAGGTCACCAGCTGGCTGACCGTGGCGACGGGCACCGTGGTGCTGGTGGCGATGCTGCTCCTGGGCCACTCGCGGTTGCTGACGGGCCAGGCGGAGAAATGGTATCTGGCGGCGGACCTGACCGTGCTGCTGTTCCCCTACCTCGTGTTCATCTGCCTGGCGGCGGCGTTCAACGCCACGCTCAACGTCTTTCAGCGGTTCACCGAGCCGGCGCTGTCGCCGATCTGGCTCAACCTGTCGATGATCCTCACGCTGGGCGGCGCGGGGCTGCATTGGGCGAAGACGCCGATGGGGGAGATTCACTGGCTGTGCGCCGGCGTGCTCGTGGGCGGATTCCTGCAGATGGCCGTGCCGGCCGGCGTGTTGATCAAGGAGGGCTGGCGGCCGCGGATCGACTTCGCGCTGGCGCCGCGCGTGCGGGAGATCGCCGTCTTGATGGCGCCGGGATTATTCGGCACGGCGATCTACCAGGTGAACATCTACGTCGTCAATCTGCTGGCCTACCAGATCAACGATTCGGCGGCCACGCTGCTCTTCCTGGCCAACCGGGTCATGGAGCTGCCCATCGGCGTGTTCGCCATCGCGGTCTCGACGGTGGTGTATCCGGTGATCGCGCGCCACGCCGTCGAGGGCCGGTTCGCGGCGATGGCGGAGGATTACCGCAAGGGTGTGCGGCTGATCCTGATGATCAACGTGCCGGCGGCGGCGGGCCTGGCGCTGCTGAGCCAGCCGATCGTCCGGCTGCTCTTTCGGCACGGCCAGTTCACCGCGGCCGACGCCCACACCATGGCCGTGCTGCTCGTCCTGTTCGTGATCGGCATGCCGTTTTTCTCGGTCGTCAACCTGACCGTGCGCGCGTTCTACTCGGTCAAGGACACCACCACGCCGGTGAAGGTGGCGGTCATCGACTTCACGGTGAACCTCGTGCTGAGCCTGGTGCTCATGCGCTGGCTGGGCGCGGCGGGGCTGGTGCTGGCGAGTACCACCGCCATCATCGTGCAGACGCTGCTGTTGACGCGCGCGCTGACCCGCCGCCTGCCGGAAATGCGCTTTGGACCGCTCTGGATCAGTCTCGGCAAAATCACCGTGGCCACGGCGGTCATGAGCGCGCTGGTCGGCGCGGGCTGGTTCGGCCTGCGCCAGGCGGTGGCGGGCCGCGCCGCCGACCTGCTGGCCGTGCTCGTGCTGATCCCGCTGGCCTGCGCCGTCTATGGCGTGCTCTTGTGGAGGTTGAAGATCGAGGGCCGGGAGGAGTTGCAGGCGATGCTGGCCAGGGTGCGGCCGGGCGCGGACGGGGCCGCGCCCTGACGTTTCACGGGTGAACGCTGCCGCCATGCGCTGGCTCCGTCGCAACTGGTTTCTCGTTGGCCTGGTGGCGGCGGTCGGGCTGGCGTGGCTGTTCCCCGCCGCGGGTGCGCGGGGCGGGCTGCTGCGATCGGAGATCACCATCCGGGCCGGCGTGGTGGTGATCTATTTCCTGCAGGGGCTCACGCTGGCCCTCGACGCGCTCCGGCACGGCGCGCTGCGCTGGCGGCTGCACGTCCTCGTGCAGGCGTGGACGTTCCTGCTCTTTCCCCTGGCGGGGCTGCTCCTGGACCGCGTCGCCGGCGCCAGCCTGCCGCCAGACCTGCGCACCGGCTTCCTTTTCCTCTGCGTGCTGCCGACGACGATCTCCACCGCGATCGTATTTACGTCGGTGGCGGGCGGCAACGTGGCGGGCGCGATCTTCAACGCCACCCTCTCCAACCTGCTCGGTATTGTTATCACGCCCCTGTGGACCGGATGGCTGATGCGGGCCGGCGGGCGGACGCTGCCGCTCGGACCGGTGATCCTCGAGATCGTGCTCCTGCTGCTGGTGCCGCTGGCGGCGGGGCAGGCGCTGCGTCCGTGGCTGCGGCGCTGGGCCGACGCGCGGAAACCGCGCCTGGCCGGCGTGAACAGCAGCATCGTCCTCTTCATCGTGTACGCGGCGTTTGCCAACTCGGTGGAGGCGGGCGTATGGGAACGCTACGGCGCGCACCTCGTGCTGCTGGCGCTGGCGGGGGTGGTGCTCCTGTTCTCCTTCGTGATGGGGGCGGTCCTTGTGACCATCCGCGCCGCCCGGCTGGACGACGCCGACGCCAGCGCGGCGCTGTTTTGTGCGTCCCAAAAGACCCTGGCCGCGGGCGTGCCGATGGCGCAGCTCATCTTCGGCGCGCATCCCGGGCTCGGCCTCATCCTGCTGCCGGTGATGCTCTACCATCCGCTGCAACTCATGGTGCACGGCATGATGGCGATGCGCTGGCAGCGGGCGCCGGTTTAGCAGAATGGTGCGCCGCCACCGGCCCGGCGAAGTTGCACCGGGCGTGGTTGTGTCTAGGGTGACGGCCGCCGCGCCCGTTGCTGCCTCAATTCCGGTGCGGAAGATTCACCATGAACTCCGATTTTCCCGTGCGCCGCAACCCGGCCGCCAGCCGTTACGAGGCGGAACTCGACGGCCATCTCGCCGTGGCGGAGTATCTGCTGGAAGGCGACCGCGTGGTCTTCACGCACACGTTCGTGCCGCCGGAACTGCGCGGCCGGGGCGTCGCCGAAAAGCTCGTGCGCAGAGCGCTGGAGGAGGCGCGGCAGGAGGGCCGCCGGGTGGTGCCGCAATGCTCCTACGTGGCGCTGTTCATCCGGCGGAACCCGGAATTCAGATCGCTCACGGTCGGTTGAGTCGGCCGGCGGGCCAGCGACAGATTGGGGAATCAGCCGGGGGCGCGGTGTTTGGAACCGTAGACGATCAAAGCCGCGCCGGCGACCACGAGGAAGATCGAGTAGAAGCTGCCGCGGCTGACGCCGAGGATGAGCGACGCGTCGGGCTCGCGGAAGATTTCGCCCACGACGCGCACCACGGCGTAGGCCACCAGAAATTCGCCGCTGAGGCGGCCGGGCTGGGTGCGCATCGGACGAACGGGGTTGGAAAAAATCGTCGATCAGTTTCTCGTGGCCAGCGATGCGACATAAAGGGTTGATGCAAGTGGATGGGCTCTCTTAGTGTGACGGTGAACGCCTACGCATTTATGTTACGTTCACAAGATTCAAGGTGGCATATTGCGTGTGAGGCCATTGGGGCGGGTGTGCTGGTCCTGACGTTGTGGTCTTTTGCTATGATCACACCCGCGTTGGATTGGAATTCCGCCCGCATCTTCCCCGCATTTCTGATGGCGGCGGGACAATCCCCTTATTTCCCGGCGATGGCTGGACCAGCCACCGGCTGGATTTACGGGCCGATCATGCCGATTCTGCACATGCCTGCATCAATGGCTCCGACGATCACATCAGCAATGGTGGTGTCCGCGTGCATCAATATTACGGCGTTCGTCCTGCCGATCTTGGTGTTGGCAGACTATGCGGCCAAGCAGTGTGGTTTGGTTCACGAGAGAATCGCGATCAGTGTCACCTGCCTCGGTCTTTTGCTGGCTGCACCCGGCCTGAGTGACTATCTGCTTTGGATCCAAAGCGACCAGGTTGCCATCTCCCTGTCGCTGCTCTCGTGTCTGTTTCTCGTCAGGCACGAGGCGTCCCGCTCAAGAACAGACCTCTGCCTCGCGGCGACCCTAGCGGTTCTGTCGGTCTGGACAAAGCAAATCGCCATCGCGGTGCCGCTGGCGCACATGGCGTACATCGTGGTGATCAGGCGCGATCTCAAGTGGGCCTATCGTTACCTTGGATGGTTTTCAATCGCTGGGATTGTCGTCGGCACGTTGATGATTCGGTTCTTTGGATTGGACCCACTCGTTTACAACTTGTGGATCGTTCCGAGCGGGAATCACTTCAAAGGCAGAGCATCGGTATGGCTGGCCAATCCGCTTGGATTATTAAAGGAAGCGGGTCCCAGCCTCATCGTGGCGGCGATATTGTGGCGGGTAGCAGATCGCCGCAAGCCGAGTCGTTTCGATCAACACCCGAGTCTGAAGGCCGTGATCACGCTGTTACTCACCATGGCCGTTTGCCAGTTGCCATTCAATCTGCTCGGTGCCGCCAAGATCGGAGGCGGGGGAAATTCATTTCACATGGTCGTGACGGTTTATGTGATGGCAATTCTGTGCGCGGTCGCTGCGGCGGGCGCGTGGCAAAACGTGATCAAACGCGTCCATTTTACATGGATGAGCGCCGGGGCCGCCCTGCTTGGTGCCGCCCTGACTTTAATCGCGTACCCTGTACGTTTGACACCGGACCCGCACTTGGAGGCGGCCAGAATCCTCGCGGATGGGCATCACGGCCAGGTCTATTTCCCGCGAAACCCATTGGTTACTTGGTGGACAGAAAAGAAGGCTTACCACCTTGAATACGGTCTGATCGACCAAGCTGTGGCCGGATTTCCCGTTAGCAAGGAGCGGTACTGGGCGTATTTGCCGTCCGATTTGCGTTTGCTGGTATATCCTTCGAGGTTGGACCAAGGCTTGGCGACACAATTGATCAAGCTTGGAGGGCGTTTGGAAGGCGCTGACTATGTCATCCATTATGTGGCGAAACCTCGGAAGGAATGAGCATTCGGTATCGGCAGCCTGTCCTTGAACCTCGTTTGAGGAATATTCGAACCAAGCGGTGCCCCCGTTGGGAACTTGCTTGCCTGCTCGGCATGCGCAGGAACCCGCGCTTATCGAAAAGCGGGCGATTCTCCCGCTCCTGCAGTTGCATGAGCTCCGTTGAGGTGCGTCAGCCCGGAGCGCGCCGCCGGGCGCCGCGGACGATCAGGTAGACGCCGGCGACCACGAGGAAGATCGAGTAGAAGCTGCCGCGGCTTAGGCCGAGGATGAGCGACGCGTCGGGCTCGCGGAAGATTTCGCCCACGGCGCGCACCACGGCGTAGGCCACCAGAAATTCGCCGCTGAGGCGGCCGGGCTGGGTGCGCACCACGTCGCTTTTCCAGAACCGCCATTGCAGGAGGACGAGGAGCAGCGCGCCCTCGAGCGCCGCCTCGTAGAGCTGCGACGGATGGCGCGGGAGGATGAGCGCCGCCGGCATGCCTTCCGACGCGCTTTTCGGAAAGATGACGGCCCACGGCACGTGTGTGACCTTGCCCCAGAGTTCGCCGTTGATGAAATTGGCGATGCGGCCGAACAGCAGGCCCACGGGCACGGTCGTCGCCACCACGTCGCCGAGATGCAGGAACGAAAGGCCGCTCCGCCGGGCGAACCACCCCATGGCCAGGACGCCGCCGATGAATCCCCCGTGGCTGGCCATGCCGCCTTCCCAGACGCGCAGCAGGACAAGCGGCCGGTGCACCAACAGGTCGAAATCATAGAGCAGGAAGTAACCCAACCGGCCGCCGATGAGCACGCCGAACACCAGCACAACGATCAAATCAGCCACCCTGCCGGCGGGCAGCGCAGAACGACCCGCGCGATGGTAACGCATCAGCAGCCATCCCGACGTCAGGAAGCCGAACACGTAGGCCAGCCCGTACCAGCGGATGCCGAAGTTGCCCCAGAAACGGATGACGAACGGGCTGAGGTCGTTGACCCAGTAGGCGAGAGGCATGAGGAATTAGTAATCCAGGTTGGGAGATTGCCGGGGGCCGGCCCTTGGGGACGGTCAGGAAACGGCACCGGGACGGCGGGAGCGGCTCTGTTTCTGCAATTTGGCGCGGGCGAGTTCGCGCATGTCCACGGCCACGTCGTCTTTCTCGAAAATCTCGCGGCCGAGGATGTGCTCCATCACGTCCTCCATGGTCACGACCCCCGCGGTGGAGCCGAACTCGTCCACGGCGACGAGCAGCTGCTGGTGTGTTCGAAGAAACATCTGCAGGGCATTGCCGACCGTCACCGTTTCGGGGACGAAATTGATCTCCTGCATGAGGTTGCCCACGGTCTCGAGGTCCTGGTCGTTGGCCTTGGCCTTGAGCAGGTCGCGGCGGCGCACCAAGCCGACGATGTCGTCGAGGTTTCTCTGGCAGACCGGGATGCGGGCGAACGGAATGTTCGGGTACTCGCGGAAAACCTCGCCGATCGTGGCGGTTTTTCGGAGCGTGGTGACGACGGTGCGCGGCGTCATGATCTCGCTCACGCGCACGTCGTCGAGCGAAAGGGCGTTGGCGATGATGTTCGACTCGCTCCTGGACAGCGTGCCTTCCTTCGCACCTTTTTCGGCGAGCAGGATGATTTCCCGGTCGGAAGCCTGCGCCGGAGGGCGCTTCTTGATGAAGACGCGCACCACGACGCTGCAGACGTAGAGAATCGGCGCAAGGGCGCGCCGCACCCACCAGAGCGGATAGACGACATGGGGTTGCAGCGCCTCGCGATAGGCGATGCCGATGTTCTTGGGCAGCACCTCCGAAAACACGAGAATCGTGAAGGTCATGGCGGCCGAGGCCACCGCGATGAGGGTTTCACCAAAAAGATGCGCGACCAGGCCGCCGATGATCACGGAGCCGAGCGTGATGGCGATGGTGTTGAGGGTCAGGATGGCCGACATGGTGTCCTCGAGGCCGAGCTTGAGAAGCTCGAGGAGCTGGCCGCGCTTGGGCCGGCGGTGCTTGAGGGCCTCGATCTCCGCGATGGTCGTGCTCAGGATGAGCGCTTCCGTCAGCGAGCACGCGAACGTCACGCTGAGCGTGAAGATGATGGCGAGAACGAGCCAGAACATGGGACGTACACTCTAGCGGCGACCGCACATTTTCGAATCAATTCTTGGCACCCCCCAGGGCAGTCGCTTAGGTTTCGTGGATGAGCAACCTCAAGAGCACGCCTCTGCGTGATTTTCACGTGGCCCATGGGGCGCGCATGGTGGATTTCGCCGGCTGGGAGATGCCGGTGCAGTACCGCAGCATCCTCGAGGAGCACAAGACCGTGCGCCGCGCCGCCGGCCTCTTCGACGTCAGCCACATGGGCGAGGTCGACGTGCGCGGCCCCGAGGCCGCCCGCTTTCTCAATCACCTCGTGACGAACGACGTCGCCCGCCTGTTTCCCGGCCGCGTGCTCTACTCGCCGATGTGCTACCCGACGGGAGGGGTGGTGGACGACCTGCTGGTCTACATGCGCGGACCGGAGGATTTTTTCCTCTGCATCAACGCCGGCAACATCGACAAGGATCTTGCGTGGATGCGCGAACAGGCGGCGGGGTTCAACGCCACCCTCACCGACCGGTCTGCCGACTACGCGCAACTGGCCGTGCAGGGGCCGCAGGCCGCCCGCATCGTGCAATCGCTGACCGCCGCTCAGCTCGACCTCGTCAAGTACTACCATTTTACCGAGGACACGGTGGCGGGTGTGCCCTGCCTGATCAGCCGCACGGGCTACACGGGTGAGGACGGCTTTGAACTTTACCACGCGGCGGGCGCCGCCCCGCGCCTCGCCGAAGCGCTGCTCGCGGCGGGCGCGCCGCACGGGCTCGAACTCGCCGGCCTCGGCGCGCGCGACAGTCTGCGCCTCGAGGCGGGCTACCCGCTGTACGGCCACGAGATTACCGCCGAGGTGTCGCCCCTTGCCGCCGGCCTGGGCTGGACGGTGAAGCTCGACAAGGGTGTTGATTTCAACGGTCGCGCCGCCCTGGCTGCGGAGAAGGCCGCGGGTCCGGCGAGAAAAATCGCCTTCTTCAAGACCGGCGACCGGCGCATCGTGCGGGCGGGCACGCCCGTGCTCGGTCCGGCCGGCGGGGTGGGGCAGGTGGTGTCGGGCACGCTGTCACCCATCCTGAACGAGGCGATCGGCTCGGCGCTGCTCCAAGCCGATGCCCTGGCCCAGCCGCTGGCCGTCGACATCCGCGGCACCAGGATCAACTTGCAACTCGTCAAACCCCCGTTCGTACCGTTAAAGCAATAATCCTCTCATGAGTCTCAGACCCGACCGCAAATACGCCAAATCCCATGAATGGCTGAAGTTGGAGAGCGACGGCACGGCGACCGTCGGCATCACCGACCACGCCCAAACCAGTCTCGGCGACATCACCTTTGTGCAGCTTCCCAAGGTGGGCGCCGCGCTCAAGGCCGGCGAATCCTTTGGCGTGGTTGAATCCGTGAAAGCCGCCTCCGACCTCTATCTGCCCGTCGCCGGCACGGTGGTGGCGGTGAACACCGCGCTCGATGGTGCGCCCGAGACGGTCAACCAGTCACCCTACGACAACGGCTGGATGCTCAAGCTGAAGGTCGCGAATCCCGACGAAGCGGGCGCGCTGCTGTCGGCCGACGACTATTCCAAACTGCTCGGATAAGTTTGATCCGCCTCGCGCGCGAAACTTGTCCGCAGAGGCGGCTGGTGCGTTTTCCCATGAAGATCCTCGCGATGGAAAAAGAAGTGCCCGGAGTGGCCGCTGCTGCGTTCCAGCCGCATTTGCAGGCGGAGGCGGCCCGGGTCTGGGAACTGCAGCAAGCCGGCGTACTGCGGGAAATTTATTTCCGGCAGGACCGGTCCGACGCTGTGCTGATCCTGGAGTGTGCCGACGTCGCCGAGGCGCAACGCCTGCTCGGCACGCTGCCGCTGGTGCGCGAAAAGTTGATCACCTTTGAGGTGATACCGCTCAAACCCTATCCGGGTCTGGCGCGCTTGTTTGCCGGCGCTTCTTAAGTTTGCGCCGTCTCGCCCTTGCGCCCGGCGCGGTCCGCTTTGCGCCGGTCGGTCTGGGTCAGAATGCGCTTGCGCAGGCGGAGCGACTTGGGCGTGGCCTCGACGAACTCGTCCGCGGCGATGTATTCGATCGCCTTCTCGATCGAGAGTCGGATCGGTGGCGAAAGCTGGGTGCTGACACCCTCGCCCTGTGAGCGAACATTGGTGAGCCGCTTGGCGCGGGCGGCATTGACGGGAATGTCCTCCTTACGCGGACTTTCGCCGACCAGCATGCCCTCGTAAACCTGCTCGCCGGCGCCAATGAAGAGCTTGCCGCGCTCCTGGATGCTGACGAGTGCGTAGGCCTTGGACTCGCCGCTTTCGGTGGCGACCAGTGTGCCGGTCAGCCGCGTGAGCACCTCGCCGGCCCAGGGAGCGTATTCCTTGAACAGGTGCGACATCACGCCGCGGCCGCTGGTGGAGTTCATCAGGTCGGTTTCCAGGCCGATCAGCCCGCGCGTCGGGGCGACGGCCTCGATGGTCGTGCCCAGCGGATGCTTGTGCATGCTGGTGATCTGGGCCTTGCGGTTGGCGAGCATCTGCATGACCACGCCAAGGCAGTCCTCGGGAATCTCGACCCAAAGCGACTCGAAGGGCTCCAGGGTTTTCCCGCCCTCGACCTTGGTGATGACCATGGGCCGGGAGACCAGCATCTCGAACCCCTCGCGGCGCATCTGTTCGACCAGGATGGCGATCTGCATTGAGCCGCGGGCTTTCAGGTTGAAAATGCCCGCCGTGTCGCTGTCCGAGACCTTGATGGAGATGTTTGATTTCATCTCCCGGAAGAGGCGGTCGCGGAGCTGGCGGGAAGTGACGTATTTTCCTTCGCGGCCGGCGAGGGGGCCGTCATTGATGCAGAACTGCATCTCGATTGTCGGGGGGTCGATCTCGGTGAAGGGCAGGGCATGGGCGTTCTCATCGGCCGCGATGGTGTCGCCGATGTCGATGTCCTCAAAACCGGAGAGGCCGACGATGTTGCCCGCCACGCCGGCGGCCGACTCGCTGGTCAGGATGCCGGCAAACTCGACCACCTTGGTGATCTTGCAGCGCACGCGGTTGCCGCCTTTGTTGCAGATGACGTAAACGGTGTCGCCGGTCGAAATCTGGCCGGAGAGGATCTTGCCGATGGCGATGCGGCCCACGTAGTCGCTCCAGTCGATGTTGGAGACCAGCATCCGGAAGGGGGCGTCGGGCTTGGCAAAAGGAGGGGGGATGTGCTCGAGGATCGTCTCGAAAAGCGGCGTCATATCGCTGCTCTTTTCACCTGGTTGGCGCACCATGTAGCCCTCGCGGCCGCTGCCATAGACGACCGGGGCGTTGAACTGCTCCTCGTTGGCGTTCAATTCAAGCAGGAGTTCGAGGACCTTCTCGTACGTGCCGGCCGGATCGGAGTTCTCCCGGTCGATTTTGTTGACGACAATGATGACCTTCAGACCGTGCTGCAGGGCCTTGCGCAGCACGAAACGGGTCTGCGCCTGCGGTCCNNTGGCCGGGGGTGTCGACGAGGTTGATGGTCTTGCCGCGCCAGTGAATGGAGGCGTTCTTGGCCTTGATGGTGATGCCCTTCTCGCGCTCGAGATCCATGGTGTCCATCGCGCGTTCCTCCACCTGCTGGTTGGCGCGGTAGACGCCGCCTTCCTTGAGGAGTTCGTCGACGAGCGTGGTCTTGCCATGGTCGACGTGGGCGATGATGGCGATGTTGCGGATGTTGTGATTCATGCCGGGCGCGGCGAAAAAGTATAACGGTGCGACCGGGGGGCGCCGGGCGCAAGGCCGAAGGCTGGATGATGCAGGAGGAAGGTCGCGGGCGACCGATCGTCGCCTGCCGGCGGCTTCCTCCCTGCGCCCGGCGAAGAAATCCCAAGGAGGGCCCCGGAACCCCCCAAAAACAAGAGGCCCCGGAACCTTGCGGTTCCGGGGCCAAACTTGGGGGTGGGAGCTCGCCACGCTCTCTTCCCGTTCGCACACATTGGGCGCTCTCGCTTTCGCGGGCCGTGTGCTCCCCGACGCCACTCCTCGCGGCATGCGAAGGTTTCAGTCTCATGGCGGGACCGTCCCGGCCGTTGCCAGCCGGAATCTATCGAGTGAGGCCTCTACGCCCGGTTCGGCCACCGCTTGCCAGCGGCAGTCACGCCAGACGGGGTGCAGACACGCCTGCAACTTACGTCGCTCGCGTCGGCACCGTTACCATGGGGTCGGCCCCGGCTTCTGGCCGGGCGTTAGCCCCATGTTACGGGTCTGACCTCTTAACTCTCAGGTTGCATTTCGCTTTGCAGTTGGGTGACGTGGTTTTTCGCGCCGCCCCACGGAAGGAAGTTTTCCGAGCTTTGCCAGGCCCGGTTTTTCCCCGAAACTTCGTGCCCTTTGCGCGCCCTGTCCCTTTCAGGTCAGGGCCTTTTTGGCGAGGTGGTCTCGCCAGAGCACGCTGTTTCGTGCTGGTCTGCGCAGTAGCAACCATATCCCTCTGGGGAAACTGCGTGGACGGACGGATCGAAACTCTCCGTACGCCTCACTCGGCTCGGGCGCGGTTTCTAATCGCGCCTTGCCGCACAGCTCCTAATTCGTATCACTGAGCGGTTACGACTCCGCCCAGAGGAGCTGGTGACATATGCCTGTCGGACCGCGATTGCTCGCAGTCGGAGGGGAAGACTGAACCAGCTTCAGGCTTCCTTTCCCCGGTCGCCCGGGATTATCCCAGTCGCGCTCTCCGCGGTTTTTTCATGCCCGCGACACTGCGACTGTTCCATCAAAGAACGGGGGCAACGTGTGGCGGCATCGCCGCATTGTCACGAATTTGTTTTGAACAAGTTATTAACAGGCGGCGCCGTGGATAACTTGGCAGTAATCTTGCGCACCCGTTGTTCCCGCGCGGTAAGAAACGGATTTGACACGACTTGCGAAAACCGGCGTGGTGCCCGTTTCTGTGACCAGCGGCCGTTGCCTTCCTCCCTTCGCATGTCTCCTTGTGATCTGCCGATTTACGAACTTGAAGCCGCCATCGTCGCCGGTGTGCGGACGCGGGGCCGGCTCATCATCCAGGCACCGACCGGCTCCGGCAAGTCGACGCAAGTGCCGCAGATGCTTTTTCGTCACGGACTGCTGGGCGAAGGGCAGGTGATCGTCCTGCAGCCGCGACGGCTCGCGGCCCGGCTGCTGGCGAAACGCGTGGCCGAGGAGGTCGGCGCGCCGCTGGGGCAGACGGTCGGGTACCAGATCCGGCTCGAATCGCGCGTGTCGGAGGCCACGCGCATCCGCTTTGTCACCGAAGGCATCCTGTTGCGGCAGATGTCGTTCGATCCCCTGCTGCGCGGCGTGAGTGCGCTCGTCTTCGACGAGTTTCATGAGCGCCATCTCTACGGCGATATCAGTCTCGCGCGGGCGATGCAGATCCAGCAGACAACGCGGCCCGACCTGAAGCTGATCGTCATGTCGGCCACGCTCGACGCCGGTGGGCTCCGGGATTACCTCGCGCCCTGCGAGGTGCTTGCATCGCAGGGGCGCATGTTCCCGGTCAGCGTCGAGTACCTGTCCCGGGTCGTCGACTTCGACCGCGAGCCGGTGTGGGAGGTGGCGGCGCGCGAGTGCGCGCGGGTGGCGGCGCAGACGCCGGGCGATTTGCTGGTCTTCATGCCCGGCGCCTACGAAATCAGCCGCACGGTGCAGGCGGTGCAGAACGAAAAGGCGTTGCGCGATTTCATCGCGCTGCCGTTGCACGGCGAGCTGCCGTCTGACGCGCAGGACCGCGCCGTGGCGCGCTATGAAACGCGCAAGATCATCGTCTCGACCAATGTCGCGGAAACTTCGCTCACCATCGACGGCGTGACAGCCGTCGTCGACAGCGGCCTCGCCCGCATGGCGCGCTACGACCCGCACCGCGGCATCAACACGCTGTTGATCGAAAAGATCAGNNTGGACCGAGCGGGAGCATGCCCGGCGGCCGGCGCAGGAATTGCCGGAAGTGAAGCGGCTCGATCTCGCCGAGGTGGTGCTTACGCTCAAGGCGGCGGGCCTGGACGACATTTTCAGTTTTCCCTGGCTGGAGAAACCGGACCCCAAGTCGCTCGAGCGGGCGGAAAAGCTCCTGGAGGATTTAGGCGCCATCGGTTGTAGGTCGGGCTTTACGCCCGACACATCAAAACCCGCCGCCGCGCAATCGGGCCTGAAGCCCGACCTACAGGCGCGGCGGCTTCAAATCACCGGGCTGGGTCGCAAGATGATGCGCTTCCCGGTGCACCCGCGTTACGCGCGCATGTTTCTCGCGGCCCAAGACCTCGGCTGCGTCCGGTCGGTGGCGCTCATGGCCGCGCTGACGCAGGGACGCGGTTTTCTGCTGCGCGGCGCCGGCCGCGAAGTGGAGGCGCGGCGCGAGGAGATTCTCGGCGAGGAGCACGAGTCGGATTTCTTCCTGCTCATGCGCGCCTGGCGCTACGCGGACCGCGCCAGTTACTCCCTCGACGACTGCCGCCGCCTCGGCATCCATGCGCAGGCCGCCCGGCAGGTCGAACCGCTGTTTCAGCAGTTCCTCGAAATCGCCGCCGGCGAGGGGCTCGACGTCAGCGAGCGCCGCGTCGACGCGACGGCCGTCCGCAAATGCGTGCTGGTGGGTTTTTCCGACCACGTGGCCCGGCGGCTCGATGCCGGCACGCTGCGCTGCGAGATGGTGCACGGCCGGCGCGGACAACTCGCCCGCGAGAGCGGCATCCAGAAGGCGCCGCTGTTCGTGGCCGTGGAGATCAACGAGATCGAGGCGCGCGGCGAAGTGNNACGACTACCGCGACGCGACCGGGGTGGTGTACGATGAGTCGACGCGACGGGTCGTGGTCCGCAAGGAGCGGCGCTTCCGCGATCTCGTGCTGGAGATCAAGCCCACGGCGGATACGCCGCCAGAAGGCGAGGCCGCGGCCTTGCTCGCCAGGGAGGTGCAGGCCGGCCGCATCGTGCTCACCGGGTGGACGGAGGCGGTGGAGCAGTGGATCACACGCGTGAACTGCCTCGCGAAATGGTTCCCCGAGCTGGAGGTGGCGCCGATCACCGACGCCGGCCGCGCAGCGCTCATCGAACAAATCTGCCTTGGCGCCTACGGCGCGCGCGAATTGAAGGACAAACCGGTGATGCCCGTATTGCGCGACTGGCTGACACAGGAACAACTGGCCGTGTTCGATGATTACCTGCCGGAGCGCATCGTGATGGCCAACGGCCGGCGTTCGCACATCACCTATTCCCAAGACGGTCCGCCGGTGCTCTCGGCGCGCATTCAGGAGCTGTATGGCGTGGAAGGGAAGTTTGCGCTCGGCCGCGGCCGCGTGCCGGTGAAGATCGAGGTGCTCGCGCCCAACCATCGGCCCATCCAGGTGACGGACGACCTTACCGCCTTCTGGCGCGACATGTATCCCAAGGTGAAGGCGGAGCTCTCGCGCAAGTATCCGCGCCACGAGTGGCGCTGAGGCGCGCAGCGCTTCAGCGATTCAAGTCGAAGAGGCAAGACTTAAGAGCTGACTTAAGTCTTCCCTTATAATCTTGAATCGGAAACGCCTCATCGGCGCTTCGTCCGGGCGGCCTTCGGCTCGATGTTGAGGTAGGTCTTGGCGAGCATCTGCGACTCGTAGAACTCGAGCCAGCGCACGCCTTCGCGGGGCTTGACCATGTCCTTGCGCGTGGCGGCGTCGATCTGCTGCTTCATGCGGCGGCAGAGCTCCTCCTGCTGGTACTGCACGCCCTCGATGACGTCGGCCACGCGGCTGCCGGCGAGGGCCTCCTCGATGTAGAAGCCGTTGGGCTCGTCCTCCTCGAGGAAGACGTGGATCTCGTTCACCCGNNAGCGGGTGGAGGGTGATGTACTCCTTGACGTCCTGCAGGTCGATGAAGCTGCCGATCTTGCCGTCGGAGTCGCAGGTGATGTCGACGAGGATGGCGTTGACGGAGGGCTTCTCCTTGAGGCGGTGCAGCGGGGCGATGGGGAAGAGCTGCTTGAGCGCCCAGTGGTCGAGCAGCGACTGGAACACGGAGAAATTGCAGACGTACTGGTCGGCGAGGTGCTTTTTCAGGTCGTGCAGTTCCTCGGTCTGGTAACCCTTCTGGGGGCCCTCCTTGTCGATCTGCTCGCAGATCTGCCAGAAGATCGCCTCGGCCGCGGCGCGGTTCTCGATGTCGAGGTAGCCGAGGTTGAAGAGTGAGATGGCCTCCTCCTTCTTCTGGATCGCGTCGTGGTAGCGCTCGAGGCGGCCGAGCCGGGCCTTGTTTTTCAGGAGAATCTCCAGGTCGGTGACGACCTTGTGCTTGACCTTCGGCTGGTGCTGCTGGCCGAGCGACTCGCGCTTGTTGATGCGTTCAAACACCTCGACGACGAGCATCGAGTGCTGGGCGACGACGGCGCGGCCGCTCTCGCTGATGATGTCGGGCTCAGGCACGCCGGCCCCGCGGCAGATCTCGCGGATGTTGAAGACCACGTCGCGCGCATACTCCTCGAGCGAGTAGTTCATCGACGACTCGAAGTTGGTGCGCGAGCCGTCGTAGTCGATGCCGAGGCCGCCGCCGACGTCGAGGTAGCCCATGGGGAAGCCCATCTTGGCGAGCTGGCAGTAGAAGCGGGTGGCCTCGATGACGGCGCTCTTGATGGTGATGATGTTCGGCACCTGCGAGCCGATGTGGAAGTGCACCAGGCGGAGGCACTGGCTGAGCTTGGCCTGCCGGAGCTTCTCGATGGCAAAGAGGATTTCCGCGGTATTGAGGCCGAACTTGGCGTTGTCGCCCGTGGAGAGGGCCCACTTGCCCTCGCCGCGGGTCAGGAGTTTCGCGCGGAGGCCGATCATGGGTTTCACCCCCGTCTCGGCCGAGATGCGGATGATCTCGTCGAGCTCGGACAGCTGCTCGACGACGATGACGACCCGCTTGCCGAGCTTGCGTCCGAGGAGGGCGAGGCGGATGTAGTCGTCGTCCTTGTAACCGTTGCAGATGATGATGCGCTGGTTGTTCTCGTGCATGGCCAGCGCGATCATCAGCTCGGGTTTGGAGCCGGCCTCGAGGCCGTGGTTGTAATCTTTGCCGGCGCCGAGGATCTCCTCGATGACCTCGCGGAGCTGGTTGACCTTGATGGGGAACACGCCGCGGTAGGTGCCCTTGTAGCCCTCCTCCTTGATGGCGCGGATGAAGACTTCGTTGAGCTGGATGACGCGGTGGCGCAGCAGGTCCTGGAAACGGATGACCATCGGCGCCTTCAGCCCCATGCCCAGCGCCTCGTGGACGACGTCCATGATGCGGATGCTGCGGCCTTCGGCGAGCGGCTGCACCTGCACATAGCCGTCGCTGTCGACGGTAAAGTGGCCGGAACCCCACCGCTTGAACCCGAAATGCTCCTCGGACTGCGCGGCTGACCAGGCGGATGACGACTTGCTTTTCAACGCGATAGAGGGAGGCGGAAACTACCCAGCTCTTGGCTTGCTTTTTGGAGGGGGGCTAGAGTTAATCCGCGTTTCTTTTCCGAAAAACCCGCACAAGCAATGATTAAAATGCTCACGCCCGCCGTTCTCCTGCCTTTCGCCCAGCAGACCGCCCCCGCCCAGGGTGGCACGATGATGATTCTCTTTTGGGGCCTGTTCCTCGCGGCCATGTGGTTTTTGCTGATCGCGCCGCAGCGCAAGAAGCAGAAGGAGCAGCAGAAGATGATCGGTGCGCTGTCCGCCGGCGACGAGGTGCTGCTGGCCGGCGGCATCTACGGCGAAATCACGAGCGTGCGCCCCGACCGGCTCATCGTGCGCATCGGCGACACCACCAAGGTCGAGGTCGAGAAGTCATTCATTCATACGGTCGTGCGGAAATCCGGCGCCGCGGCGGCCGAGAAGAAATAACCCCCGGCCCGCCCCGGCGGGGCCGCGCGCAGGTGCGGGGTGAGGCGGCATCGCGCACCCGCCTGAACCGAATTTAACCAAATCACCCAATGCTTAGACAAAACCTCTGGAAACTGCTGCTCACCTTCGCAGTGATCATCTGGGCGGTGGCGGAGCTGATGCCGTTCAAAGACCGCCCGTTTGACCAGTATTTCAAATCCGAGGCGAAGGCGTATCCGGCCGACTTCGCCGCCTTGATGAAGCAGGCTGACGAGCGCGTCGCCTCAAAGCAGGCTCCGTCCGTCTTCATGGCCCTCAAGCAGATCGGCCGGGAGCAGAAACTGGATCTCTCCCGTTTCTTTCCGCATATCCAGCTCGAGGCTTCGCTCAAGAACGTCGAGCGGCGCAACAACATCCTGCTCGACGAGCTGCTGAAGCGCTCCAAGGGCCGCCTCCAGCTCGGCCTCGACCTCGAGGGCGGCGTGGCCTTCACCCTTGAGGTGGCCGAGCGATCCGCCGCCGGGGCCTCGCCCCGGGAAAGCGAGCAGAAGCTCTCCAAGGCGATCGAAATCATCTCCACACGCATCAACAGCCTGGGCGTGGCGGAGCCGATCGTCCGGCCGGTCGGCAACAACCGCATCGAGGTTCAGCTTCCCGGCGTATCCACCAAGGACAACCCCGAGATTGTTTCCAGCCTCAAGAAACCCGCCCGCCTCGATTTCCGGCTCGTCCATCCGACCCTGACTCCCGAAACGACTTCGCCCAGCGACGCACCCCCGGGCTATGAGCCGATGCTCCTGGAGCAGGAGGGGCGCAACGGCGAGATCCGCACCAACGAGCTCTACGTAAAGCGCATTCCCGAAATGACCGGCGAGGCCCTGAGCGACGCCTACGCGACCATGGATGAGTTTGGCCGCTTCAAGATCCTGCTCCGCTTCAACAAGGATGGCGCCAAGCGTTTCGCTGATGTCACGCGGACCATTGCGGAGGAAAACAAGCGCACCGGCCGCCTGGGCCAGCTGGCCATCATTCTCGACGGCAAGCTCTACTCGGCTCCTTCCGTCCACGAAGAGATCCCCAGCGGCAGCGCGGAGATCACCGGCTCGTTCACGCAGCGCGAGGCCGTCGAACTCTCCAACGTCCTGAACAACCCTCTCGATCTGCCGCTGGATATCAAGGAACAGTACGAGGTCGGCCCGTCGCTGGCGCAGGATGCCATCGACAGCGGCGTCAAGGCCGCGATCATCGGCGCGACGCTGGTGGCCGGTTTCATGATCATGTACTATACGGCGGGCGGAGTGATCGCCGTGATCAGCGTCACCGTCAACGTGCTCGGAATTCTCGGCGTGCTGGCGAGCCTGGGCGCGACCATGTCCATGCCCGGCATTGCCGGCATCGTGCTGACCATCGGCATGGCGGTCGACGCCCACATCCTGATCTTCGAGCGCATGCGCGAGGAGCTGGCCCTGGGCAAGACGCTCACGGCGGCGTTTCACGCCGGCCACGAGAAGGCCTTCACGACCATCGTCGATGCGAACCTGACCACGGTCATCACCTCCGGATTGATGATCGTGTTCGGCACGGGCCCGGTGAAGGGCTTCGGCATCACGCTCACGATCGGCATCTTCTCCACCATGTTCACGGCCCTGGTCGTGAGCCGGATGCTGCTCGAGATGTCCATCGGATCCGGACTGATGAAGCGGTTTGTGATGATGAGCTTCCTCAAGCCGCCGAAGATGGATTTCGTCGGGTGGGGCAAGCGTGCCTTCATTGCATCGTGGCTGATCGTGCTGGTCGGCGTCGTCGGCGTCGGCATCAAGGGGCACGCGATCTACGGCATCGATTTTGCCGGTGGCGACGACATGACGTTGACGTTCAAACAACGGGTCGAGCCAGGCCAGCTCCGCACCGCGCTGGAGCAGGCCAAGGTGGGCGAAGCCAACCCGCTCTACCAGAGCGACCTCTCGGGTGGGCACGAGGTGCTCAAGATCCAGACCGCGACTGGCCGGGGTGAAGCCGCCGTCGCGGCGCTCACCAAGGCTTTCCCACAGGCGCAATTCACCGTCGCGGGGGCCAGCACGATCGGGCCGGCCATCGGCAAGGAGATCCAGTGGAATGCGTTCATGGCGATCGGTCTCTCCATCATCGGCATCATGCTGTACGTGGCATTTCGCTTCGAGATGGGCTACGGCATCGGCGCGGTGGTCTCGACCATTCACGACGTGCTGATGACGATTGGCATCTTCGTGTTGTCCGGACGGCAATTCAATGCGTCGATGGTGGGCGCGATTCTGCTGATCGTGGGTTACTCGATCAACGACACGATCGTGGTGTTCGACCGGATTCGGGAGGAATTGAAGACCAATCCCACCGCCAACCTGCGGGATATCATCAATCTGGCCACCAACAAGGTCTTCAATCGTTCGTTGCTGACCAGCCTCACCACGTTTCTCGCCGCCCTGGCGCTTTATCTTTTCGGTGGCGGCGTGATCAACGACCTCGCCTTCACTTTCCTCGTCGGCATCATCACCGGCACGTTCTCTTCGATCTACATCGCCAGCCCGATCTTCTACTGGTGGCACAAGGGCGACCGGAAGCATGTCGAGGCCCACCACGACATCGCGCCGAAGTACGAATGGACGGGCTCCAGCAAGGCCTCGCAATAAGCCCGTTGGGTTGATCGGCGTGCGCCCGGCGCGCGCCCCGAAACGCCGCCCGTCGGCCGCCGATCCCCCCCGAGCCGCCATGCGCTGGATCTACACGCCATTGGCCACCGCCGAGGTGGAGGAGTTCAGCCGCCGGCTGGGCGTGAGTCCCGTGATCGCCGAGCTGCTTCTCCGCAACGGCCTCCGCGAGACCGACGCCGCCAACCGTTTCCTGCATCCGGCGCTGGCCGAGCTTCAGGACCCGTTTCTGCTGACCAACCTGGGCGCCGCTGTCACGCGGCTCAAACAGGCGATCGAGCGCCGCGAGAAGCTGGTGGTGCTGGGCGACTACGACGTCGACGGCGTGGGCAGCACGGCGTTTCTCGTGAGCGTGCTGCGGCGCTTCGGCCTCGACCCGCGCTTCGTGGTGCCGCGGCGCCTCGAGGAGGGCTACGGCCTGAGCCGTGGGGCCATCGACCGCGCGCTGGAGGCCGGCCGGCCGGATCTCTTCATCGCGCTGGACTGCGGCACCAATTCGCATGACGAGCTCGCCTATCTGCAGGCGCAGGGGGTGGACGCGATTGTCATCGACCACCACCGTTCGAAGGAAAAACCGCTCGGTGGCGGCATCCTGATCAATCCGCACGTGCACGGCGGCGCGGAGGACACCCCCTGGCGCAACCTCTGCACGGTCGGTCTGGTGTTCAAGCTCGTCCACGGCCTGCTCAAGCAGCTGCGCGCCGAGAATCATCCGGTGGCGTTCCGCATCAAGCTGAAGGAGTATCTCGACCTGGTGGCGATGGGCACGGTGGCCGATCTCGTGCCGCTGGTCGGCGAAAACCGCATCCTCTCCTACCACGGCCTGCGCATCCTCCAGCAGACGCAGCGCCGCGGCCTGCGCGCCCTCATGGACGTGGCGGGCCTCAAGCTCGGGCAGGAGATCCAGCCGGACGACATTTCCTTCCGCCTCGGACCGCGCATCAACGCCAGCGGCCGTCTGGCCGACGCCGCGCTGTCCGTCGAACTCATGCTGAGCGACGACGCGGTGTTTTGCGCCGACGCCGCCCGCCAGCTCGACGGCTTCAACCGCGAGCGCCAGGAGATCGAGCGGCAGATCACCGAAACCGCCGAACGCATGGTCGAGGAGCTTTATGGCGGGGCGCACGGACTCGTGCTGTTCAGCGAGGAATGGCATCCGGGCGTGGTCGGCATCGTGGCCAGCCGCGTGACGCGCAAATACCACCGGCCGTGCATCGTGCTGGGCCACGAGAACAGCCTCGCCAAGGGCTCCGGCCGTAGCATCTACGGCCTCAACCTTGTGGAGATGCTGGGCACGTGCGCCGACCTCCTTTCCAGCTGGGGCGGCCATCCGATGGCGGTCGGTGTCTCGCTGCCCCGGGCGAATCTGGAGGTCTTTCGCGAGCGTTTTGACGGGGCGGTGCGCACCTGGCAGCGCGGCCAGATGGCCGAGCCGGGTTTGGAAATCTCCTGCTGGCTCACGCTCGAACAGGTGCGCGACACGCTCATGGAGGAACTCGACACCCTGCACCCGTTCGGCCAGGGCAATCCCGAACCGGTCTTTGGCATTCGCGGCGCGCGGTTCCTCCAGCGACCGGAAGTGTTCAAGGAGCAGCATTTTCGCTTCCAGCTCGGAGATGAACGCGGCCGGCGCCTCTACGGCGTGGCCTGGAAACTCGCACACCGGCTGCCTCCGGTCGGCGTCCCGGTCGACCTCGCCGTGCAACTGGCCTGGAACTTTTACAACGACCGCAAGCTGCTGCAGATCGAGCTGCTCGACTGGCGCCCGGGCGGGGCGGATGCGCAGGGTGCGTCGTAGTTGTAGTCGGAAGCCGGCCTTGGTTCCGCCGCAGCCTTGGCGAAGGCGGATGAAAGCATGGAATTCCAGCGTCGGCGCCAACGTCTGACAGCCCTGGCTGCGAGCGCGGCCGGGGGCAACTTCGCGCTTGCAGTTCGCAGTGAAAGCTTGCTTCTCTCCCCCTCTTTTCGCGCCCATAGCTCAACTGGATAGAGCACCAGACTACGAATCTGGGGGTTGCAGGTTCGACTCCTGCTGGGCGCGCCATTTTCTTGGCAGAACGTGTCGATCTTCTTCAGGTCGCCAGGCTGGTCGAAGGTCACCTTTCTCGATTTGGCGGTTGCGGCGTGTCGCATGATTTGTTCGCTTTTTCCAGTGGTGAAAGCATCCCCCTCTGGGGCGGCAAGCCCCCAGTCAATCAGCTTCAGGACCCTCGTGCTTGGGGCGCTGATTTTCTGCGCGACGGTCCTCGCCTACCTGCCGGCGCTCTCGGGCGACTTCATCTGGAACGACAGCGACTATGTGACGGCGCCGGCGTTGCGCCCGCTCGCCGGCCTGGCCCGCATCTGGACCGAGCC
>PLMW01000053.1:71843-134737 GCA_003142615.1 Opitutia bacterium
TGGCTGGCGGCGCTGCTGTTCGCGCTGCACCCGGTGCACGTCGAGTCCGTCGCCTGGATCACGGAGCAGAAAAACACCCTCTCGCTCGTCTTCTATCTCATCGCGGCCGCGGTCTATCTGCGATTCGACGAGACTCGGCGGCCCCGGACCTATGTCGCGGCGCTGGCGCTGTTCGTGTGTTCGCTGGGGTGTAAGACCGTCACGGCGACGCTGCCCGCGGCCTTGCTGGTGGTCTTCTGGTGGAAACGCGGACGCCTCGACTGGCGGCGCGACGTTCTGCCGTTGCTCCCCTGGCTCGCCCTCGGTACGGCCACGGGGCTGTTCAGCAGCTGGGTCGAACAGACCTACCTCGGCGCGCGGGGTGCGGATTTTAGCCTGCCGGTCACTGGGCGCATGCTTGTCGCCGGCCGGGCCATCTGGTTCTACGCCGGCAAGCTGATCTGGCCGTTTGGCCTCAACTTCGTTTACCCACGCTGGACGGTGGACGCCGCGGTCTGGTGGCAATGGCTTTTCCCGCTCGGCGTGCTCGCGGTCGGCGCCGTGCTTTGGGCCTTGCGGCGGCGCACCCGCGGTCCGCTCGCCGCCCTTCTGTTTTTCGTGGGTTCGCTCTTTCCGGTGCTGGGTTTTGTCAACCTCTACGGAGCGCGCTATTCGTGGGTCTGGGATCACTGGCAGTACCTGCCCGATCTCGGCCTGCTCGCGCTCATCGCCGCCGGTCTGACTGCAGGCTGGCGGCGCGCGGCACTGCGCCTCCGCGGGCTGGGCCCGGGGCTGGTGGCGGTGCTCGCCGTGCTGCTCGGCGCGCTCACGTGGGCCCATTGCGGCATGTTCCACGACGATCAGACGCTCTACCGTACGACTCTCTCGCGCAATCCCGGCTGTTGGCTGGCGCACAACAATCTTGGCCTCATCTGGTCGCAGATGCCCGGGCGGTTGAATGACGCGATCGTCGAGTATGAAGAGGCCCTGCGCCTGCAGCCGGATTCTGCCGAGGTGCATTACGATCTGGGCGTCGCCTGGGCATCGATGCCGGGAAAGCTGAATGACGCGGCCGTCCAGTTTGAAGAGGCAGTGCGGCTGCAGCCGGATTTTGCCGCGGCGCACAACAACCTGGGCGCCGCCTGGGCGAAGATGCCGGGACGGCTGAATGACGCAATCGCCCAATATGAAACGGCGCTGCAACTGAAGCCGGATCTTGCCGAGGCACATAACAACCTGGGCGATGCCTTGGCGAAGACGCCCGGGCGGCTGAATGACGCGGTCGCCCAGTTTGAAGCGGCGTTGCGCCTGCAGCCGGATTATGCCGCGGCGCACAACAACCTGGGTGTCGCCTTGGCGAAGACGCCCGGGCGGTTGAAGGACGCGATCGCCGAGTATGAAACGGCGCTGCGCCTGCAGCCCAATTATGTCACAGCGCATTACAATCTGGGCCGCGCCTGGTCGGAGACGCCCGGGCGGCTGAAGGACGCGATCGCCGAGTATGAAGAGGCGCTGCGGCTGCAGCCGGATTATGCACCGGGCTGGCATAACCTCGGGGTGAGCTGGTTGCATTTGGGAAATCTGCCAGCTGCCGCCGCCGCCTTCCGGGAGGAGGTGCGCCTGTCGCCCAACAATCCCGCGGCCCAGCAAGCGCTGGCCGCGGCGCTCCAGCCAGCCCAAGACCATTGAAAAAAGGCCCAGGCACTTGTCACCTGACTGGTCACCGGTTGCGCAGGGCGCGGCCGGCTCCGGGTCACGCCCTGGTTCCCCCTTCCGCGCGGTAGGCGGAACCACCCCGCAGGGAAATCCCGGCGGGCCTTGGTCAGGGGGAAATCCGGAGGCGGCCGCTACGCGGTCTTGGGCAGGAGCACTCCGAGTTCGATGGCGTGCGGATGCTTGCGCCTGACCTTGAAGAGGCGGGCGCGCCGGCGCAGCATGCGGTCGAGTTTGTCCACGAGCAAATCGACCGCTTTGTGGCACTCGTCGGAGGCCACGCTGCAGTTCATGTCGGGGCCGTGGATGGCGATGTGCCCCTTCGCAATGAAGGGACGGGTCACATCATTTTTCCCGTCGGACTCGAGCTCGACCCTGATCCGAACGATGCGTTCCTCATGGCGAAACAGCCGCCCGACCTTCTCGTTCACGTAGAATTTGAGCGAGGGGGTCAGGTCGAGATGAATGCCGGAAACGATCACTTCGTGATTATTGGGCGCGTGGTTCATGATTGTGAGTTCCTTTCGGGTGGGCTAACCAAAGGCATCAGGACGTTCGTGCTTCCGGCCATGCCTGCTTCCCGTCACTTCTTCCCTGTCTGCATCTCCGCCGCCGTGGCGGGGGGATCTTCCGGTGTTGGAAAATCGTTCATCAAACTGGACGGAAATCTGCATCCATCGCGTGCCGTTTTCAACCGGCCCCGGCGCAATTCCCGCCTTCCTTTAGCCCGGCTTAAGCTGGACCCGCCGGCCGGCCACCCCGGGCCCGCCGGTCACCTCGGACACCGGGTGGAGCAGGTATTAGGTTTTGTGCGAGAGAAGATCCGCCAGGGTGATCTGCAATCTGCCTACCCCGGCGGGGAAGGAAGCCGGGAACGGATTTCGGCGCACGGCCCCGAGCGCGCCGACCGGCCATGAGCGTGGAGATCGGCGCCGCGGCACCCCTGGTCAATCCGGACGACTTTCGTTCGTGGATCCTTTACGAGGACGAGCGCCTGCTCGTCGTGAACAAGCCGGGGCTCATCGTCTGTCATCCCTCCAAGCACGGGCCCTGGTCGAGCCTCGTCGGCGCGGCGCGCGAATATCTGGGATTACCGACGATGCACCTGATGTTCCGGCTCGACCGCGAGACCAGCGGGGTGGTGGTGCTGGCGAAGGACAGCGCGACCGCCGGCCGGCTGCAGAAGGCGGCGCAACGGCGACTGGTGGGCAAAAGATATCTGGCCATTCTCGAGGGCCGGCTGGCCGGAGCGGTGACAGTGGACCAGCCGGTCGGCCCGGATGCCGAAAGCTGCGTCACCGTGCGTTCGAAGGTCGTCGCGGCGGACTCGCCCGGGGCGCAGACCGCCGTGACGCATTTTGAACCGCTGGCCGAGGGCGGTGGCTTCACGCTGGTCCGCGTGCGGACCGAAACCGGCCGCAAGCACCAGATTCGCGTGCACGCCCTCTGGCTCGGACACGCGGTCGTGGGCGACAAACTCTACGGTCCCGACCAGAGGTTGTATCTTGAATTTGCGCAGCACGGCTGGACCGAACGCCACGCCGCACTGCTGCCGCTGCCCCGCCAGGCGCTGCACTGCGCCGAGATCGATTTACGGCCGGCTGGTGAGGTCCACGTATTCTCTGCTGCGCTGCCCGAGGAGCTCCGGCGTTTCTGCCGCGAGCGGATAGGAATTGAGAGCGAACTGTAGGTCGGGCTTTATGCCCGACATGCCGAGTATGTCCGAAGAACGGCAGTCGCTGAAAGGTTACAACGCTCTACGTCGTGGGCGGTGGTCGGAGCATGACGCTGATTACTTCCTGACCGTCTGCATCCGACGTCCTCAAACCGATCTATGTTCATCCTCTCTCGTTGTCGCGATTTTTGGCGAAATGCACTGATTGGCGATCGATGGACGGTGGACAGTGCGCACGGCGGTTGTCATGCCCGATCACCTCCATCTGCTGGTTACTCTTGGTGAGCGAGCTCATCTCTCTGAATGCGTGCGGATGTTCAAAGGGCGTCTTGTTCCCGCCCTCCGCAGGACCAATCTGGCATGGCAGCCAAGTTTTTATGATCACCGTCTCCGCTCTGCGGACGATCTCCTGCCTGTATTTCTCTACATCTATCTCAACCCTTATCGGGAGAAGTTGATCAATCCCGGATTGGCTAAATGGCCGGGCTATTATTGTGCCTCTGAAGATTGGGCATGGTTTGGTCAGCTTACCAACGGGGAGCTGCCGTTTCCTGAATGGTTGCGGTGAGGCGTCGGACATAAAGCCCGAACTACAAAGGACAAGACTGTCGGGCATAAAGCCCGACCTACAAGAATCGCCTCACGAGTCGCCCTACCGTGCGATCAGCTTCAGGAACTCGTCGTTGGTCTTCGTCTTCGACAGGCGGCCGAGCATGGTCTCGGCGGCTTCCTCGATTTTGAGGGGCACCAGCGCGCGACGGAAAAAGTGAATGCCCTCGAGACGCTTGGCGTCGAGCAGAAGCTCCTCCTTGCGGGTGCCGGAGGAGTTGATGTTGATCGCCGGCCAGATGCGCATTTCGGAACACTTGCGGTCGAGCACCATCTCCATGTTGCCGGTGCCCTTGAACTCCTGGAAGATCACTTCGTCCATGCGGCTGCCGGTGTCGACGAGGATCGAGGCGATGATGGTGAGCGAGCCGGCCTCCTCGGTGTTGCGGGCGGCGGCGAACAACTGGCGCGGCTTCTCCAGCGCCCGCACGTCGAGGCCGCCGGAGCCGGTGCGGCCGGAATTGCGCTGGGTGTTGTGCGCGCGGGCGAGGCGGGTGAGCGAGTCGAGCAGCAGGACGACATCCTTGCCGACTTCGACCAGGCGCTTGGCGCGCTCGATGCAGAGATCGGCGATGCGCAGGTGATTTTCGACATTTTCGTCGTTCGACGAGGCCCAGACCTCGCAGGGCACACTGCGTTTGAAGTCGGTGACTTCCTCGGGGCGTTCGTCGACGAGCAGAATCATCACATGGCACTCGGGGTGGTTTTCCAGCACGCCGAGCGCAATGTCGCGGAGCAGGGTGGTCTTGCCGGCGCGGGGCGGGGAGACGATCAGGCCGCGGGTGCCCTTGCCGAGGGGGCAGAAGAGATCCATCGCGCGCGTGGTCATGCGATGGTCCTTCATCTCGAGCTTGAGCTGCTCGTTGGGCGTGATGGTGGTCACCCCCGTGAAGTCGGGCAGGCGGCGGCGCGCATCGATGTCGAGGCCGTCCACCTTTTCGATGAAACGGACCTTCGGGTTGGGAAAGCGATCGTCCGGCGTGGCCGTGGCGGTGATGACGCTGCCGGCTTTCAGCTTGAAGCGGCGGATGAGCTCGCGCGGTACGAACGGATCGGCGGGGCGGTGTTTGCCGTTGCGGGTGATGTCGATCAGGGTGCCGGCCTTGTTGCTGTCGAGGTCGAGAATGCCCTCCACGCGCAGCACATTTTCGGGAAGCGCGCCGCCAGGGGCGGGCGTCTCCGGTGCGGCCGCGGCGGGCGGCGGGGGATTGTTTTCCATACAGACAGGTGTTCTGAAAAAAACCTCCGTCTGCTTGAGACCAAGCTAACCTTGGGTTGCGTAAGGAACATGCCTACGTTCCGAACCCTCAACTCAGGTTACTTGTGACCGATTTAACGATTACCTCAGTTTCTCGTGAGAGCAGGATCTTCAAGCCCCCGGCCGAGTTCAAAGGCCAAGCAAACCTAGGAAGTTTCGCTGCATACCGTAAGCTCTATGCCGAGTCTGTCAACGCTCCAGAAAAATTCTGGGCCCGGCAGGCGAAGGAACACCTGCTGTGGCGGAAGCCCTTCAAATCGGTCCTGCGATGGAAACTGCCGCATTCCAAGTGGTTCTCCGGAGGTTACTTAAACCTTTCCGAGAACTGCCTCGACCGCCACCTCGGCACGCATCGCGAGAACAAGGCCGCCATTATTTTCGAAGGCGAGCCCGGTGACATCCGCACGCTCACATACCGGCAGTTGCATCGCGAGGTCTGCAAGTTTGCCAACGTGCTCGAATCGCTCGGCCTGAAGAAGGGCGACCGCGCCGCCATTTACATGCCGATGGTGCCCGAGGCGGCCGTGGCGATGCTGGCGTGCGCGCGACTGGGTGTCGTGCACACCGTCATCTTTGGCGGTTTCAGCTCCGAGGCCATCAAGGACCGCGTCAACGACTGCCAGGCGCGGCTGATCATCACCGCCGACGGCGGCTGGCGCCGCGGCCGGATCATCGAGCTCAAGGGCAGCGTCGATCGCGCCCTGCCGAACACGCCCAGCGTCGAGCACGTCATCGTCCTCCGCCGCTGCGGCAACGAGATCGCCATGGCCGCGGGCCGCGACCTCTGGTGGCACGACCTCATGGCCCGCGCCCCGGACCTGCACAAGGCCCGCGCGCACGAATCCGAGACGCCGCTGTTCATCCTCTATACCAGCGGATCCACCGGCAAACCCAAGGGCGTGCTCCACACGACCGCCGGCTACCTGCTCGGCGTGACGATGACCACGAAATACGTCTTCGATCTGAAGGATGCCGACATCTATTGGTGCACCGCCGACATCGGCTGGGTCACCGGGCACAGCTATGTCGTCTATGGCCCGCTCGCCAGCGGCGCCACCGTGCTCATGTATGAGGGCGCGCCGAATCACCCGGAGCCCGACCGCTTCTGGGACATCATCGACCGCCACGGGGTCACGATCTTTTACACCGCGCCCACGGCCATCCGCGCTTTCATGCGCTGGGGTGACGACTACGTGAACCGGCACCGCCTGCGCTCGTTGCGCCTGCTCGGCACAGTCGGCGAACCCATCAATCCCGAGGCCTGGATGTGGTATCATCGGACCATCGGCAAAAAACGCTGTCCGATCGTCGACACGTGGTGGCAGACCGAAACCGGCGCCATCATGGTCACGCCGCTCCCCGGCGTCACCCCCACGAAGCCCGGTTCGGCCACGCTGCCGTTCTTCGGCATCGTGCCCAAGGTCGTGGACGAGGCCGGCCACGAGGTGCCGCGCAACACCGGCGGCCGGTTCGTCCTCACGCGCCCGTGGCCCTCCATGCTGCGCACGCTCTGGGGCGATGACGAGCGTTTCAAGCGCCAGTATTGGAGCGAGCTTCCCGGCATGTATTTCACCGGCGATGGCGCGCGGCAGGACAAGGACGGCTACTTCTGGATCGTCGGCCGGATCGACGACGTGCTCAATGTCGCCGGCCACCGCATCGGCACGGCCGAGGTGGAAAGTGCGCTCGTCTCGCATCATTCCGTCGCCGAGGCCGCGGTGGTGGGCCGGCCCGACGACCTCAAGGGCCAGGCACTGGTGGCATTCGTCACGCTCAAGGCGGGCATCCCGCCCGGCGGTGCGCTCAAGGAGGAACTGCGCAACCACGTCGCCAAGGAGATCGGCTCGCTGGCCAAGCCCGACACGATCCGCTTCGCCGCGGGCCTGCCCAAGACCCGCTCGGGCAAAATCATGCGCCGCATCCTCAAGGAAATCGCCGCCGGCGGGGACGTGAAGGGCGACACCACCACGCTCGAGGACTTCTCCGTCGTCGCCACGCTGCAACAGGCGGAGGAATAACGGGGAAAATGCCCGGGCACGGGCGGAAGCGGATTAGCCGTTCCCGCCTCGATCGTTGCGCGTGCAGGCTGCAGGATTGGTGTCACTTGGCTGCGCTTGGGCCCGCACGGGGCCGACCAGCGCCACGCAGCCGGTGCAAACCCATGAATAGGATATTTTCCTGATTTTTAATTTGAAGCGCGGTCGTCTTTGTCGCTTCATCACGGCATCCCCCTATGCATCCGTCCCCCCGCCGGTCCCCGGCAGGCGGCGCTGCCTGCGCCCATCCGGCTTTCACGCTCGTCGAGCTGCTCGCGGTCGTCGCCGTTATTGCCATCCTCACCGGCATTCTTGTTCCGACGCTTGGCGCGGCGCGGACGTCCGCGCTCAAGGCGAAAACCCGGGTGCAGTTCAGCCAGTGGGCCGCGGCCTTTGAGCAGTTCCGGCAGGAATACGGCTGCTATCCCTCCACCGGCACCGACGGGAAACTGGCCACGGCCGCCGATGCGCTGAAATTTGTCCGCACGCTCAGCGGCCGCAACCCCGATGGCTCCGCGGTCGTCAACCCCGCCGACCTCAACGGCAACCTCAAGCGGATTCCCTTCTGCGCCTTCACCGAGGTGGATTTTCACGATCCCGACCGGCCGGGAAGCGGTGTGGACTACAGCGGCAACGAGCTGCTGTGCGACGCCTTCGGTCGCACCGAGATCGGCGTGCTCATCGACCGCAATGGCGACGGCTTCATCAAGCCGGCTGACGATGGTCCCGTGGCCGCGGTACGCGGCCCGGCGGGCGGCGCGAGTTTCGCCCCCGACGAGATCGATCTCCCTGCCGTGGGGATCCGAGCCGGCGTGCTGTTCTATTCCGCCGGCCGGGGGGCGAGCCCGACCGACATGATCTTCAGCTGGAAATGAACGATGATCTCACGCCACGGGCGCGAAGGACGCGAAGGTTTTGTTTGGGACAAACAACAACAAGAAAGACGCGAACGACGATGAATGAGAACGATCTCTCCAGGGTAATATTGGATGCAGCGTTCCGCATCCACACCAAGCTGGGGCCTGGGCTGCTGGAATCGGTCTATGAGGCGGTGCTGGCCTATGAACTGAACAAACGAGGTGTGGCGGTGCGACGGCAGGTGCCGATTCTCATCCGCTATGAAGAACTGGTGTTTGAGGAGGGCTTCCGGGCGGACTTGCTAGTCGAGGACAAGGTAATCGTGGAGCTGAAGTCCGTGGAGCAGCTCGCGCCGGTTCACGGCAAGCAGGTGCTCACTCAACTGCGCTTGAGCGGCCGTCGACTCGGTCTGCTGATCAATTTTGGCGAAATCCATCTCAAAAACGGCATCGAGAGAGTTGCCAATGGCATGCCGGACGAGGAGTGCGGCCTAATAAGCTCACGCCAAGGACGCCACGGAGCACCATGGGCACAAGGAAAAACATAGGCAGCCTTGGATTTCTTGGCGACCTCTGCGCCCGTGGCGTGAGGCAAAAAATGGCGCCACATGACCAGTTTATATCCTTGGAACGGAGAACCGTTCCTGCGTTCACGCTGATCGAGCTGCTCGTCGTCGTCGCTCTCATCGCGGTGCTTGCGGGCGTGCTGGGTCTCGCGCTGCGTCATCCCGGCGAGGCCGTGGTGCTGCAGGCCGCGCAAGGCACGCTCGCCAGTCTGTGCAGTGCCACGCGTGGCCGGGCGGCTATCACGCGGCAGAACGCCCGCCTCGTGGTGGCCGCCGACCCGGCCGACCCCGAATGTCATCTCCGGTACCTGCAGATCGTGCATGAGGAGGCGGCCGGTTCCGGTCAGTGGCGGGCGGAAGGGGGCGGGGTGTTCCTGCCACGCGGCGTTTACCTGGTGCCGCCATCGCCGGCAGCCGTGCCGGGTAATCCGACCTGGCCCGTCTCGCGCCGGTCCACCGCGCTCTCGTCCGCCGCCCAGGCCATGACAATAAACGGCGCCGCGGCCGGCCTGTTCTATTACGTACAGTTCACCTCCCGGGGCACCACGGGAGGCGGCAACCTCGTGCTGACTGTCGGACGCACCACCTCCGGTCCGTCCGGCACGGCGCTCGAGTTCGACAATCCCGATAATCTGCGCGGCGTGCTCCTGCGCTCCTCGGGGGCATGCACGCTTCTCAACGACGCCGGGGCGTTTGCGCCATGAAAACGACGCCGGCTGATTCCAAGGCGTTCTCGCTGATCGAGGTGGTCGTGGCCCTCGGCATCCTGGCGGTGACACTGATCGCGGTGCTCGGACTGTTGGCGTCGAGTACGCGCCCGGCTGGCGAGATCGCCGACGTCCACGTGGCCGCACGTCTCGGCGAAAACATCCAGGATGAACTGGAACGTCTGAAGACCGGGCTTGGACTGGACGGGCTGGCGGGGATTGTTCCGGCGGGCGGCTCCGGCGCGCTGCTGCAGCTCGTCGCCACGCGTGACGGCCGGCGCGTGCTGCGCGCCGACGGCGTCGCCCCGGCCGCCGGCCACGCCCTCAACGATCCGGTGCGGCCGGGCATCGCGAACCGCGACCGCTATTACCTGGCCGAGGTGACGCAGCAGCTCGATCTGCCGTATGCGCCCGGTGCCGGATTCCTCGCGGTCAGCGTGCGGGTGACGTGGCCCTACCGGCTGCCGGCAGGACCGCCGACGCCGGAAGCCACGGCCGTCGACGCCGATCCTGCCCGCGAAGTCCCCGTGAACGAGCGCCGCTGGGTGGTCGTTAATTTCGCCCTCCGACCATGAACTTCCATCACCACCCCATGGAAAGGCGCGAAAACGCCAGTTTCACCCTCTTGGAGCTTTTGGCGGCCGCGGTTCTCACCGCGCTGCTGGCAGCTCTCGTGCTGGCGGCGGTGTCGGGCGTGATGAACCACTGGAACCGGTTGACGGGGCGGCTCGGGGCGGCGGCGCAGGCCCGGCTCGCGCTCGACCAGCTCGCGCAGGATCTTGAGGGCGCAATCTTCCGGGCCGACGGCAACGTGTGGCTCGCCGTCACCGTGCTGCCTGACACCGGTCTATCGGGCCAGTGGAAGGCCGCCGCCGTCACCGCCCAGGCCAAGCCCGGCAACACGCATCCGCTCACACTCAATCTGGCCACGCCGTCACCGGAGGCCACGCGTTTTGGCGTGGCGGGCGTCTGGCTGCGATTCTTCACCACGAAGCCGGACACCAACGCCAGCGTCGCCGACCTCTCGGCGCCCGTGGCCGTCGGCTACCAGATCATCCGGCAGAACGTGACTTCCAGCCCGACGTCCGAGCAGCGCTATATGCTCTTCCGTGCGGAAGTGCGACGCACGCGCACCGCCGGCGGTGCGCCCGGCACCTTCGAGGCGGGCTACAATCTCGATCCGGCGGCGACACCCGAGACGCCATATATGACACCCAATGGTACGGCCGGTGATCCGGGTAATCTGCTCCGTCCGCCGCTGGGCGCGGCGCTGGCCGACAACGTCATTGATTTCGGCATTCGGCTTTATCGGCGCGAGGGTGGGGACCTGCGGCTGATCTTTCCGGCCCGGCCGGCGGTCTTTGGCGCTTCGCCGGCGAACGGCGTGCTCACGAACGCCGTGCCGCCTTCCGCGGAGACCCAACATCTCGCGTGCGGGACCACGCCCGCTGCCAGCGATTACTACCGCCAGGCCTTTCCCGAGGTCGTCGAGGTCATGCTTCGCGTGCTCACCGACGAAGGCGCCCGGCTGATTGCCGCCTTCGAAGCCGGCCGCCTGCAAGCGCCCGCCGGCGTGACGCCGGCCGATTACTGGTGGACCCTCGCCGAGGCCCATTCCGAAGTTTTCACCCGTCACATCGTGCTTCCAAGCCGGCCATGGTAAGGCGGGCAGTGATTTCGCGGGGGATATCAACCCGCAGAAAGACGGACGGGCACTCAGGCCCTGGTGAGGAACACCAAGGCCAGGCCCGGGGACAGACTCTTTTCAGAGAGCCTTGTGAGTGGCAGAGGGAGGCGTTGGCCGGACTGTGGACCTCGCTCTGTTGCCACGCAGATAGGTGCCGAGCCAGGCAAGGGCGCCAAAAGTGGCGCCAGCGATATGCGCGACCGTGGCGACCCGGACCGATGGGTCGTCGAATTGGATCATGCCGCCGCCGTGTCCATGGCCCTTGGTGGCCTCAAGGACAATCTCGCCAATGTAGATGGCAAGGACGGCGGGCCAAAACCAGTCGATCCAGCTTTTCTGCCAGCCCTTGCAGGCAAGGAACAGGAGCAAGCCGAGGTTCACGGCGCTGAGGCCGCCATAGCGAGTCATCGTCGGATCGAACCAGTAGACGGTGACGGAAATGACGACCGGCATCGTGACGAGCGCAAACCGGCTGAGCCAGGGGTGCTGCCACTCAAGCAGGCGGCCGAGAATCAGGAAGAGGCCGACGTCAGCGATGAAGTGGGGCCAGCCGAAATGGATGAGGTGACCCGTCCAGAGGCGCCACCATTCGCCGTGCGTGATGGCGTTCCGGTCGTAGACGAGCAGGTCCCGCCACGCGCCATTGAGTTGGGTGATCGTCGCGGCAAGGGCGATGCAGAGGAACACCCACGGGAGCTTTTCGATTGCGAAGATTTGCCGGAAAAGCGAGCGCATGGGCGTTGGAAAAAGGGAACAAGTCCTGAATAAACCAAGCCTCGTTGGGCGGGAGGTTACTTCCGGCGGAAGGCCTTGCGGAGTGCCACGAGAAGGCTGAGTGCGCCATAGAACCAGAGGCTCGGGGCGCCGCCGCCGCCACCACCGCCACCACTGCTTGGAGGTGGTGTGGCCGCGTTGACGGTCAGCGTCGCCTGATTGCTCGTCGCGCTGCCGGCGACGTTGGTCACGACCACGTAGTAGCTGCCGGCGTTGATGGCCTGCACGTTGCTCAAGGTCAGGGTGGCGCTGGTGGCGCCGCCGACCATTACGCCGGTGTTGTACCACTGGTAGGTCGGCGCGGGCGCGCCGGTCGCCGTTATGGAGAAGGTAACATTGTTGCCCGCGGTTACCGCCTGGCTTTGCGGCTGGGTCGTGATCTGCGGCAGGGCAACGACTATCCCCTTGCGGATGGTGTGGTTGTTGGTGTCGGCCACATAGACATTGCCCGATCCGTCGACGGCCACGCCGGTGGGATAGAACAAGCGTGCGGCGCTGCCGAGGCCGTCGGTGCTGCCACTGGATCCGGCCAGACCCGCCACCGTGCCGACCAGGCCGGCCGGGGTGATCTTCCGGACCGTGTGGTTGTCGGTGTCGGCCACGTAGAGATTGCCCGCGCTGTCCACGGTCAGATCGGAGGGATATTGGAATTGCGCAACGCTGCCGCTCCCGTCGCCGCCGCCGCTGGTTCCCGCCAGGCCCGCGAGGGTGGTGACCACGCCGGCGGACGTGATCTTGCGAATGGTGTGATTGTCCGTGTCCGCAACATACAGATTGCCGGATCCGTCGACCGTGACGCCTTCCGGCGAGGAGAAGCGCGCGGCGCTGCCGGCACCATCGCTGATTCCGCTGGATCCGGCGAGGCCGGCCACGGTGCTGACCACACCGGCCGGCGTGATCTTGCGGATCGTGAAATTGTTGGTGTCGGCGACATAAAGATTGCCCGTGCTGTCCACGCTGACGCCAGAGGGATAGTTGAAGCGCGCGTTGCCGCCTGAGCCGTCGGCGCTGCCACTGCTGCCGGCCTGCCCGGCCACCGTGCTGACTGTGCCGGTCGCGGTGACCTTCCGGATGGTGTGATTGTAGGTGTCGGCAACATAGATATTGCCGGATCCATCCACAGCCAGGCCGGCGGGCAAGTTGAAGCGGGCGGCGCTGCCGGTGCCGTCGGTGCTGCCGCTGGTTCCGGCCAGCCCGGCGAGCGTGGTGACGACGCCGGCCGACGTGATCTTGCGGATCGTGTGGTTGTTGGTGTCGGCGACATAGACATTGCCCGCGCTGTCCGCGGCCACGTCGGAGGGATCATTGAAGCGGGCGGCGCTGCCGGTGCCGTCGGCGCTGCCGCTGCTGCCGGCCTGACCGGCTACCGTGCTGAGATACAGGGGATAGGTTACAATCAAGGCGGCCGGCGGCGCCGTGGTGGCCGTGCCGTTGGTGTTGCTGATCACGCATTGGAACAGATTCCCGCTCATCGCATCCGTGACCGAGTTCACCGTCAGCGTGGCAGTGGTGGCACCGCTGTAGGTGTTGTTGTTGCTTAGATTGCTCCAGGTGGTGCCGCCCGGCGTCTGCAGTTGCCATTGATACGCGGGTGCGGGGCTTCCGCTCACCGTCACGGAGAAGGTCGCGTTCTGGCTTGGAATCACCGTCTGGCTTACGGGCTGCGTCAAAATCGCCGGAGCGGATGACACCGACGCGAGGGCTTGGGCCAGTGCCGGTATAATGGGTGCCCCCACGCCGGTAACCATGTCGTAGCCGGCGCCCGCGGTGAAGTACCCGTTGTTCCCACTGGTCATATCCCGGAGACTCGTCGTGCCGATCAACGGATAAAGCTTCGGTCCGAGCAGTCCGAGCGGCGGCAAGCCGGCGCTGGATCGTGCCTGATTGAGCAAGGCGCCAAAGCCAGACCAGATCGGGGCGCTGATGCTCGTGCCCCCCCAAGTATGGCCACCGGGGTCATCGCTGCCCAAGCCGACGTTGACGATGTAGGCGCCGGTGTGCGGGTCGCCCACTACCGCGACATCGGGCACGAGCCGCATCGTGCCGCCGGGCACCCCCGTGCCGGTCTGCCAGTCCGGCCGGCTGAAGAATGTGCTGATGCCGCCGCCGCTGGCGGCGAGGCCCTTGGTGGTCTGGTTGAGCGACCAACCGGTCTCGCTACTCTCCACTCCGCTGCTGAGGTCGAGCGTCAGGGTCGTGGCGCCGACGCCGGTCACGTTCGGGTCACTGGCCGGATGCGAGGGCTGCAACGTTGCCGAGGCGCTGTAGCCTCCGGTGTTGGGGTCGGGATTGGAACCGCCATCACCTGTAGAGGCGAACACCGTGACTCCGCCGCTGGCCAGTGCCGCGAAATGCTGGGCATCGCTTTGCATCTGGGGACCCGTCGCATAACTCTCGCCGATGCCGTAGGAGAGATTGAGCACATGGAGCGACGGCTGCGAGGCCAGATCGTCATAAACCTGCTGGTAGGCCCGGCTGAGATCCGTGAACGAAAGCTCGCCAGTCGTATAAACCCGGATGTTGGCGCCGGGGGCGATGGAACTGGTCAATTCTGCATCGATCACGGCCTCGGTGCCATTGGGCACTCCACTTGAGTCCAGGGCCGTGGGATCGGGTGGGGTGGGGGTGTTGGGCACCTGGAAATGCTGAACACTGCTGTTCGGCGACCGGGTGACGCCGCATCGGGACCAAAACGTTGTCAGGTCGCTGTCCAGTGGGTACGTGTCGATCACGATGGCGATGGTCTGCCCCGCGCCAGTCAGGTTCGTAGAGTTGGCGCCGTAAGCCTTGAGGATCTCGCGGGGCAGATAAGGTGGCGCATTGGGGGAGGTCAGCGAAGCCTTCTGCGCAACGTGTCCGGCGGTCATCTTGTGCGGCCGCAGGTGGGGTTGCAGGCCGTTGACGCCCACCAGCGACGGTGCCAGAGCGGCGGGCAGACTGGGCGCCGTGACGGCTGAGGTGTATTCGGCGCCCTCGTAGGTTACCCGAGCGAAATCCACCTGGAAGGCCTGCCTGAGCTGGCTGATCGTGCCGCGGGCAAAGAGGGAGAGCCGCATGGTGTCGTCGCGCATGACCGTCAGGCCCTGCGCGGTGAGCCAGGCCGCCATGGCTTCGTAATCCGCGGCCAGGGGAAAATACTTGGCGGCCATTTCCTCGCGGGAGATGATCTCGCCACGAGCCACGCGCGCCTGGAGTTCGACGAAGTTCCGCATCCTGAGCGCCACCTCAACGTCCATCGGCGCGGCGGTTTCGTTTGCCGACAGGGCCATGCGCAGGATCCGGGCCTGGTGGGGACCGGCCGCCGCGGCCTGCTCGGCAGGAATTTCCTTGATGCTCTCGGGGCTCAGCACCCGCGGGGGCGGGCTGACAGCGGCCAGCAGGCCCATCGGCAAACCGAGCAGCATCAACGCACTCAGCGCCAGCCCGGCCCGCGTCCGCCATGGCTGCAATTTATAGAAGCCAGAGGTGATCATCTGTGCAGGTATGTTTGAGCCGGCTACTTTTTGGGGGAAGTGCTGTACCGAGCGTGGGCCAAATTTCAGGCAAGTCAAAGTAACGGGAGTTTTATTATTTAGACAGCGCTTCCTATGAAAGAAACATCTAATTTGTGAAGATCGGCCAGGGGGCCATCGCCTTGTGGATCAGTCGCACCGGCCGCTCTGTGAAAAGGGAAGGGTGGCCTGCCAGCCGCAGCTCAACGGGCGGAGGCTGACGCCAAAGACGTGAGTCGAACTCCGACTGCGTCGCGAGCAAGCCCGCGGCCAAAGATCTGATGCCTCCCGGCGACTTCGAGTCCGGGTCTGCCGGGCTCGACATACGCCTCCTTGACTTTATTTTGTTCACTTCTCCCTTTAGAAGTCTGGCTCATGGCTATGAACTGCATTTTTCCCACCGCAACGGCTCCAGCCAGCCCATGACCCCTGCTGCCCACAGACCGATTCTGCTCCAACTCGAAGGAATGGAGGCGTGGGTGGTGTTATGGGTGTCATGCACTCACCACGGCCACTGCCGGCAACCCACCATTAGCACCTTCTCAACCACATCCAACCGCACAAACCGGCTCATCCGGTAGGAGATATCATGCACAAACTCAGACTCACGCATATGATCGCGGCAGCCGCCCTGCTCGGCGCCCTGCCTCTGTCGGCCCAGCAAAAACGCATCAGTCCGCACGAGACGATCAGCGCGGTCATCGGCGAACGGCGCACGGGAAACCGCATCACCATCACCTACGGGCGTCCCTATACCAAGGATCCCAAGACGGGCGAACCCCGCAAAATCTGGGGCGGACTGGTGCCGTGGGGCAAAGCCGACCGCCTGGGGGCCGACGAAGCCACGCTCCTCATCACCCAGCAGCCGATCATGATCGGCGCGACCACGATCCCGGCCGGAGCCTATACCCTCTACACCGTGCCGTCCGAAAACGGACCCACGAAACTGGCGTTCAGCACGAACATCGGGAAATGGGGCGTGCCCGTCGATGAGACGCACGATCTGGCGCGGGTTGACCTCACGAAGGACACTCTCGAAAAACCGGTCGATCAGCTCACGCTGGCCGTCGAGAACAACCCGGCCGGGGGCGGCGTGCTGAAAATCATGTGGGAGAACACCCAGTTCTCCGTGGCATTCATCAACAACAAATAACCCTGCAAAGACTTTTACCATGATTACTCCATCGCTTCGTATCGGACTCACCCTCGCTTCCGGGCTGGCGCTTGCCGCCGGTCTTTTTGCCCAGACCCCGCAGACACCGAAAATCGAATTCCCCGCGGCCAGCCCGGCCGCCACGCTCAAGCAGCGCGTCGGCCTCACTGACATTGAGATCAATTATTCCCGCCCCGGCCTCAAGGGCCGCGTGGTCGTCGGCAATATCGATCCCTACGGCAAGGTCTGGCGCACGGGCGCCAACAGCGCGACCCGGATCAGCTTCAGCACGCCGGTCAAGCTGCAGGGAAGCAACCTCGACGCGGGCACCTATGAGCTTTTCACCATTCCCGGCCAGGACGAGTGGACCGTCATTCTGCAGAAAGCCGGCAAGCAATGGGGCGCCTATCAATACAAGGAGGAAAACGACGCCCTGCGCGTGAAAGCCAAGCCCGTTGCGCTCGCGGACCCGGTCGAGACCTTCACGATCGATATCAATGACATTCGCGACGAGTCGGCCACGCTCAACCTGATCTGGGCCAATTGGCGGGTGCCCGTGAAGCTCGAGGTCAATGTAGTCTCCACCCTCGTGCCGCAGATCGAGGCCGTGATGGCCTCGGACGCCGCCAAAAAACCTTACGCGCAGGCCGCCATATTTTATCGCGATCACGACCTCGACCTGCAAAAGGCCGCCGCCTGGCTGGACACCGCCATCGCAGAACAGCCCAACGCCTATTATCTCATTTACCACAAGGCCAGGATCCTCGCCAAGCTGGGCGACAAAGCCGGCGCGATCGCCGCCGCCCGGCAGTCGATTGCCATGGCCGTCAAGGATACCGGCCCGGCCAAGGACGAATACACCCGCTTGAACGAGGCGCTCATCGCCAGCCTGCGCTGATGATGCCGGTCGCCTCCCTTCAGCGATCGGTGCCGCGCATGGCGCGACCGGGTCGGGTGCTTCTCGGTCTCGCCTGCCTGGCGGCCGCAGGCGGCGGCTGCCCACCGGCCGCCGCCGCACCTCCGCCGCTGTCCGCGACCGCCATTCTGCAGGAACTGCGCAGCTTCCAGGCGCTGGGCGGCGTGCTCTACATTGCGGCGCATCCCGACGATGAAAACACCCAGCTGATCGCCTACTTTGCGCGCGGCCGGGGTTACCGCATGGCTTATCTCTCGCTAAACCGGGGCGACGGCGGCCAGAACCTGCTCGGTCCCGAATTTGGCGACGAACTGGGGGTGATCCGCACCCAGGAATTGCTCGCCGCCCGGCGCATCGACAGCGGCCGGCAGTTCTTCACCCGTGCCCGTGACTTCGGCTACTCGAAGGACTACCGCCAGACCCTCATCAAGTGGAACCACCAGGAGGTGCTTGCCGACATCGTGCGGGTCATCCGCGAGTTCCGGCCGGACGTGCTCATCACGCGTTTTCCCCCCGAGCCGGGCACCACCCACGGTCACCACACGGCATCGGCCGTGCTGGCTCTGGAGGCCTTCAAGCTCGCCGGCGATCCCAAGGCGTTTCCTGAACAGCTCGGCGCCCTGGCGCCCTGGCAGCCCCGGCGCATTCTCCAGAATGGCTTCGGACGCGGCCCCGGCAGCCCGAGCCCGGAGGGCGCCCTGCAGTTAGACGTCGGGGGCAGCGACCCGGTGACGGGAGAGTCGTTTGCAGAAATCGCGGCGCACAGCCGCTCGATGCACAAGACCCAGGGCTTGGGTGGTTTCACCAACAGCGGCGGTAACGGGCCAAGGTTGGAATCCTTCAAACTTCTCGACGGCGATCCGGCGGGCAAGGACATCCTCGACGGTGTCGACACCACCTGGAACCGCGTGCCCGGCGGGGCCGAGATCGGCCGCCTGGCTGGCGAGATCGTCGCGCAGTACAATCCGCAGGGTCCCGCCGCGAGCGTGCCCGCGTTGCTGGCGTTGCGCAGCCGCCTCGCCGCGCTGCCCGGAGACCCCGTGGTCAACGAGAAACACCGGCAGCTTGATCGCATCTTGCAGGCGTGCCTGGGCCTTGACGTGGAAACGACGGTGCCCCAGGCGGAAGTCGTGCCGGGTGAGGCGATGCCATTGCATCACACCGCGATCGTGCGATCCGGCGTCCCCGTTCGCTGGCTGGCGGTGCGTTATCCGGGAGGCGCGCGCGAAGCCAGCAGCACGATCGAGCTGCCTGCCGATCAGCCGGCCTCCCGCGAGGTGATCGAAACCCTGCCCGCCGGCACGCCGGTGAGCCAGCCGTACTGGCTGCGCGAAGAGGGCACCGCGGGCATGTTCCGCGTGGATGATCCCGCCCTGATCGGCCGTCCGGAGAATCCGCCCGTTTTCCCGGTGGAGTTTGTCTTTGAAGTCGGCGGCCAGACGCTGGTCGTCCCCGACGAACCGGTGCAGGTCACCGCCGATCCGGGGAAGGGCGAAATCCGCCGCCGGCTGGACGTGATTCCGCCGGTCTCGCTCCAATTTGCATCCGACGTTGAACTCTTCGCCCCCGGCGCGACGCGCCCGGTCGTGGTCGAAATGGTCGCTTACCGGGCCGGCGCGGCAGGGACGCTGGGATTGGAAGCGCCCGCCGGCTGGCAGGTCGCTCCGGTGAAACAGGCGTTCCGACTCGCGGCCGTCGGGGAACACGCCCGATACACGTTCACCGTCACCGCGCCGCCCCGGCCCGCGACGGCGGGCATCACCGCCCGCGTGGTGATCAGCGGCGCGCGCTTCGGCACCGGACGCGTCGAAATCCGCTACAACCACATCCCGCCGATCCTGCTCCAGCCGCCCGCGCGGCTGAAGGCGGTCTGCCTGGAGCTGGCGATCCGCGGCCGCCGGGTCGGCTACGTGCCCGGCGCGGGCGACAGCGTGGCCGGGAGCCTGGAGGAGATGGGCTATGAGGTCACGCCGCTCACCGGCGCGGACCTCAATCCCGAGCGGCTGCGCGGATTCGATGCGGTGGTGTTCGGCATCCGCGCGTTCAACACCCGGACGGACCTCGCCCCGCATCTGGCGGCGCTCTTCGCCTATGTCGAGGACGGCGGCAACGTCATCGTGCAATACAACACGCCGGGCGGACTCCAGACTCCGCAGCTCGCCCCCTACGAGCTGAAGCTTTCGCGCGACCTGCCGCACAACCGGGTGACCGACGAAAACGCGCCGGTCACGCTGCTGGTGCCCGACCACCCCGCGTTCACCGCGCCCAATCGCATCGTCGCGGCCGACTTTGACGGCTGGGTGCAGGAGCGCGGCCTCAATTTTCCCAGCGAGTGGGATCCGCATTTCACTCCGTTGCTGGCCTGCAGCGACCCCGGCGAGGCGCCGCTGACGAGCGGGCTGCTGGTGGCGCGCCATGGACGCGGCTATTACATCTACACCGGGCTCTCGTGGTTCCGGCAGCTCCCCGCGGGGGTGCCCGGCGCGTACCGCCTCTTCGCCAACTTGGTTTCGCTCGGGAAATGAAACCGCCCGCCAAAGAACCGGCGGATCCGTCACCAGCCTCCCGGGAAACGGCGGCAGACGCGAGGACCGGCGTGCCGGGACTGCGCACCTGGCGCGCGGTCTACCTGTTTGTGCTCGGCTGCTTCATCGTCTGGGTGGGCCTGCTGACCCTGTTGACGAGGATGTTTTCGTGAACCCGCTCGATTATGCGGTCCTGCTCGGCACGATGCTCGGCATCGCCGCCTTCGCGATCTGGCGCACCCGCGGACGCCACGAGTTGCGCACCTACCTGAAGGGGGCCGGCAACGCGCGCTGGATCACCATCGGCCTCTCGGTCATGGCCACCCAGGCCAGCGCGATCACCTTCCTTTCCACGCCCGGCCAGGGCTATGAAAGCGGGCTCGGTTTCGTGCAGAACTACTTCGGCGCGCCGCTCGCGCTCATCATCATCGCGGTGGTTTTCCTGCCGATCTACCGGCGGCTGAACGTCTACACCGCCTACGAATATCTCGGGCGCCGCTTCGACCCCAAGACGCGCCTGTTCGGGGCGGCGTTGTTTCTTCTGCAGCGCGGGCTCGGCGCGGGCATCACCATCTATGCGCCGGCCATCGTGCTGTCCACGGTCATGGGCTGGCGGCTCGACCTGACGATTGTCTGCAGCGGCCTGCTCGTGATCGTCTACACCGTCACCGGCGGCAGCGACGCGGTGAGCCTCACTCAGAAATACCAGATCGGCGTGATCTTCGCCGGCATGGTCACGGCCTTCTTCGTGCTGCTGGCGAAGCTGCCCGCCGGGCTGACGTTCACCGAGGCCCTCGGGGTGGCCGGGAGTTTCCACAAGCTGGAGGCGGTCGATTTCTCCTTCAACATGGACCGGCGGTACACGTTTTGGTCCGGCGTGCTGGGCGGAATGTTTCTCGCGTTGTCGTATTTCGGCACCGACCAGTCCCAGGTCCAGCGCTACCTCACCGGCGCGTCGCTGCGCGAGAGCCGGCTCGGCCTGATGTTCAACGCCGTCCTCAAGATCCCCATGCAGTTCTTCATCCTGCTGCTGGGGGCGCTGCTGTTCGTGTTCTACCAGTTCGAAACGCCGCCGGTCGTCTTCAACCAGGCCGTCTGGGCCGCCCACGCGCAGGGCGAAACCGGTGACCGGCTGCGGGCGATCGAGGCCGGCTTCGCCGCCGCCCATGCGGAGGAGCGCGCGGATCTCAACGCCTGGCTCGCGGCCCGGCGCGCCGGCGACCCGGCGGCGGCGGCGCAGGCCCGGACCGGGATGCTGGCGGCCCAGCAGCGCACCGCCGGGTGGCGCACGGAAGCCCAGCAGGTGCTGGCCGCGGCCAGCGGGCGGACCACGACCAGCGACGCCGACTACGTGTTCATCACCTTCATCCTCGACCACCTGCCGCACGGCGTGATCGGTCTGCTCGTCGCCGTGTTCTTCGCCGCCGCGCTGTCGTCGAAGTCGGCCGAGCTCAACGCGCTCGGCTCGACCACCACCGTCGACCTTTACCGCCACGTCATCCGGCGCGAGGCGACCGACGCCCATTATGTGGCCGCCTCGAAATGGTTCACCGCGCTGTGGGGCGTGGTGGCGATCGGCTTTGCGCTCTGCGCCCGGCTGGCCGAGAATCTCATCCAGGCCGTGAATATCCTCGGCTCCATCTTCTACGGCGTCATGCTCGGCCTTTTTCTCGTGGCGTTTTTCCTGCGATGGGTTCGGGGCACGGCGGTGTTCTGGGCGGCGGCGGCGGCCCAGGTGCTGGTGTTCGTCCTCTACTTCTCGCTCGGCATTTCCTACCTCTGGTACAACCTCATCGGCTGCGCGGCGTGCGTGGGATTCAGCGTGATCCTCCAGGCCGTGCTGGGTGACGGCCGCCGCCCGGACGCGGCGCAGGCGGCATGACGGCCGGCCCCGTCATCTGTTTCGGCCAGCAGCCGTGCGGCATCTTTCCGCGCCGGTTTCTCTACGCCAAGATCGCCACGGCCCGGCGGCTGCAGACGGAGCTCGGCGGCCGGCTCGTGTTCTTCTGCCACGACAGCGACCACGACCCGCGCGAAACCCAAACCTGCCTGCGCCATCGCCAGACCGGCGAGCCGCGGTGGATCAATTTCGCCTTCGCGAACCGGCTGCAGCGCAAATACTCGCCGCTCTACCTGAAGCGCGTGCCCGCCGGCTGGCGCGACAAGCAGGCCCGGCAGCTTCCCGCCTTCGTCGGCGCGCCCTGGGTGGAGGCGTTCAAGCAGGTCACCGCCGCCACGGTTGCCGATTTCTGCCTCGAGATGTATCGCCGCATGGGCCTGCTCGATGGCGTCGAGGTCGTCCGTTCCGGCGATCCGGCCGTGCGGCGCGCGGCGTGCGCGGTGGCGGATTTCTACGTGGACGTGCCGTACGGGGGCGAAATTGTGCGCGCCCGGTTCCTTGACGGCCTGCTCAAGCTGCATGAAGGTGGAGATTCCTACCTGACCCTCCCCATGCGCACCTTCACCCCGGAACAGGTGAGCCCCACTCGCGACACCCGCCTCCGCTGGATGCAGTCCGTCGTGCATTGCACGCACTATGTGGCGGGCGCCAGCGAGCAGGACTACCTGCGCAAGGAGGACGCGCCGGAGATCACCTATCTAAAACGGGATCCAATCGATCGCTCCGATGAAGCGTACACCGAAATTCCAGCCTGACCTCACGACCATTCTGGCGTTTGGCGCCCATCCCGACGACATCGAGTTTGGCTGCGGCGGCGTGATCGCGCGCGAGACGCAGGCCGGCTGCGCGGCGTATTTTGTCGTCTGCTCGCGCGGCGAAGCCGGCACGAACGGCACGCCGGCGCAACGCACGGCCGAAGCCAGGAAAAGCGCTTCGCTGCTCGGGGCCACGCTCGAGTTCGTCAGTTTCGGCGGCGACGCGCACCTCGAGGTGAGCGTCGCGCGCACGTTGAAGCTGGCGGCGATCATCCGGCGCGTGCGGCCGGCGGTGGTGCTCGCTCCGACTCCGGCCGGGAACCAGCACCCCGACCACATCGCGGTCGGCCGGATGGTGCGCGATGCCGCGCGCCTGGCGCGCTACGGCGGCGTCAAGGAACTCAAGCAATGGGCCGCCCATGCGATCCAGCAGCTGCTTTTCTACGCCGTCACCGTCGAGGCCGAGCCGGCGGACCGGTCGGCGGTGCTGATTGACGTGACGAGCGTGGTCGCCACCTGGTGGGAGGCGATGGCGGCGCACCAATCGCAGGCGAAAACCCGGGAATACGCCGGGCTGCAAATGGCCCGCGCCTCCATGCACGGCCAGCGGGCGGGCGTCAGTTTCGCCATTCCGTTGTTTCCGAACGACACGCTGATCTTTGAGTCGCTGCAACAGCTCGGCCGCTCGGCGCGGCAATTTTGACATGGACCGCGGGCGGCCACTCAAGATCGGCATCACCTGCTATCCGACCGTGGGCGGCAGCGGCATCCTCGCCTCGGAGCTGGGCGAGGAGCTGGCGAAACGCGGGCACGAGGTGCATTTCATCAGCTATGAGCAGCCGTTCCGCATGCCGGTCAACGAGCCGCGCGTCTTTTTTCACCCCGTCCAGATCAACACCTACGATCTCTTCAAATATCCCGACTACACCCTGCCCCTGTCGGTGAAGATGGCGGAAGTCAGCCGCGACCACGGGCTCGACGTGCTGCATGCGCACTACGCGGTGCCGCACGCGACCGCCGCCCTGCTGGCGTGCGCCATGCTCCCGGCCGGCCGGCGCCCCAAGGTGATCACCACCCTGCACGGCACCGACACCACGCTCCTGGGGCGCGACCCCGGCTACGGCCCGGCCATCCGCCACGCGCTGATGTGCTCGGATGCGGTCACCGCCGTCTCCGCCTGGCTGGAGCGGGAAACCCACCGGGTGCTGGCGGTCGACCGGCCGATCGAGGTGATCCACAATTTCTTTGAGCCGCAGCCGCCGCGGCGCACGCGGGCGGAGGTCAGGCGCGAACTCGGCGTGGACCGCGAGGTGGTGGTGCTGCACGCGTCGAATCTCCGTCCGCTCAAGCGCATCGACCTGCTGCTCGAGACCGCCGCCCGCCTCCGCCCGCGCGAGGCGTTCAAGCTTGTGATTCTCGCCGGTGGCGATTTCGCGCCGTTTGCCGGCGAGGTCCGCCGGCTGGGACTGGCGGACCGCGTGATCGTGCGCGAACGGGTGAGTGCGATCGAGGATTACCTCCAGGCGGCCGACGTGGGCCTGTTCCCGTCGGACCTGGAAAGCTTCTGCCTCAGCCTGCTCGAAGCGATGTGCTTTGCGTGCCCGTGTGTCGCGACGGCGGTGGGCGGCATCCCCGAGGTCGTGACGTCAGGCGCGACCGGACTGCTGGTGCCGCCCGGCGATGTTGACGCGCTCGTTCACGCCGTCGAATCGCTGATCCGGGATCCCGCGCGCCGGCTTGTGTTGGGTCAGGCCGCCCGGCAGCAAGCGCGGACGCTCTTCTCCGCCGAGGCCATCGTGCCGCGTTACGAGGAATTGTATCGACGGGTTTGCGCGGCGGGCTGAACCCCGGTGTCAATTTGCCGCCGCGGGATGCGGTTTCGCCGGTGCGGCCGGCGCCGGAGTCATGGATTTGAGGTTCTCGGCCTTCCAACGCATCGACGCGTAAATCCGGGTGTGTCCGCTGGGATGGTCGAAAAAGATCCATTCCTCGACCGGTCCAGGGCGCATCTTCCGGTACTCGGAGAGCTGGAGGATGATCTGTGCAAAGCCGTCTGGCTGGCGGCTGGCGTTGAGCCCGAAGACATCGGCTTCCGTCTCGATGGTGCGGGAGAGGGTGTTCATCATCGGGGTGAGGACGAAGAAGAAAATGGAGAAGAGCAGCATCACCAGCGGCAGGACGGCGACATCGCCCACGCCCCGGATCTTCCACTTTTCCCCCCACCTCCGCAGGCACCGATCCAGTCCCCATTGCAGCAGGGAGAATCCCGCGACGTACACGATCAGATAAAACATCAGGATCTTGTAGACATGGTTGAGCACGTAATGCCCCATCTCATGTCCCATGACGGCCTGGATCTGTTCCGGCGTGCCGCGCCGGAGCAGGTTGTCGTTCAGCGTGACTCGCATGGTGTGGCCGAGGCCGCTCACATTGGCGCTGATGCGCGTGGTCTGGCGCGAGGCGTCGACCACATACACGTCATGCGCCGGGATGCCGTTGGCCCGCGCCAGGCTCAGGATGGGCTCCGTGATCTTGGGATCATCCAGCCGGGTCACCTTGTTGAAGATCGGGACCAGGTAGACCGGCGCGATCATGACCCCCACCACCATGAAGGCCATGGCCACCACGGCGCCCCAGATCCACCACGTCCGCTGCAGGCGACGCACCACGGCGAACAGTCCCATGGTGACAAGCCCGCCGATCACCAGCCCGACCAGCAGTCCCTTGAACTGGTCGAACATCCAGGGGCCGAGGGTCTGGGTCGCCAGGCCGTATTTGTGTTCGCGGAAATAACTCTCGTACACGACCAGCGGGAAGCCCAGCACCGTGGTGGCCAGCAGGTACTCCGCCCAGTAGATCAGGGACTGCAGCGCCTTGAACCGCGTGATCCGCTCGGCCAGGTTGCGCATGCCGGCCGACCAGCGCAGAGACAACAAGAGCAGGGAGATCGCCGCGCCGTACAAAAAATCCCACAGGATCAGCCAATATCCGCCCTCGAAGTAGGCGTCGGAGCGCGTCTTCGCCTCCGCCGGGAGCTGCGCCAGGTAGGCGTTCGTCGCGGCCTCCGCGTCGAAATGGGCCGACGCTTGGGCCGCCGGGGGGATGGTTAGCACGGGCGGAAGCTGGTCCGGGGTCGCGGGCGGCGCGGCCAGGGCGCCGGCGACGGCGAGGACGATGCAGGCGAGGAGCAGGGCGGCCAGCCGCCAGCGGGGGGCAGGGGACGTTTTCATGGGATGAAGCGGAAGGACGGGACGCCGTCATCGATGACAGAGGACTCCCTGCTCTGCAACTCCGCCCGCCGGTTTCCGCCCCGGCGCCTCACTCAGGGGTAGTGCGACAGGTTTCGCGGAAAAGACCTGGGGACCACGAGACCCTGCGTCAGCACAACGGTGCGGGGTTTCGTCGCCAGTCCGGCGGCGATCTCGAGCGTTATCGTGTCGCCCCGTTTGCGATGCATGAACAGGCGGTTCACTTCACTCTCCGGGCCGAACCGGGCCGTGAATGGCCGCACGCTCCGACTCGGCATCCTCCGGATGGATCAGCTCGAGCACGAAGCTATGCTCCCGCGTGATCGAACCGGAAGCCTCCTGCCATTCTTCTGCTACGCCAGATCCCGGCCCCGGCGACGGGCTTGCAGCCAGACGAGTAACAGTAATGCGCGTTCCGCGTCTGGATAGGCCGTCTTGGCCACGATTAGAAGGTGCAGGCGTTGGCGCGTGATGCCGAGGATGCGGGCCAGCCTGACCTTTTCGCCGCGACGTTTGAGATGACATTCAACGGCCCGGGCCAGCTCGTTCCACAAGGGGGTGTCGGGCCCCGGCCTCAAGGTCTGGCCCCGGCGCTGGCGCCGGGGGGCTTTCGCCAGCCGGCGCGCCGCCCTGATCGATTCGCGCGCCAACGCGACGAGGGCGTCGGTCGGGAGATCGATGTACCAGCGCCGGCCGACCATTTTCAGGCTCATGCCCTCTTTCTGCACGCCCCCTGAATCGATGTCATCTATTAAATGACAAAGATGCGGCGGCCGGAGCGGTGACCGGGAACCGGGAGGGCGCGGCCCGAACCACCGGCAAGAAGCAGGCGGCGCTCGTTTGTCATCTATTAGATGACAAAAATCCGGTGACCGGTTTGTGAATTGGTAAGGGAAGGGAGGGCATCCCCTTGACGACGGCGGGGAGCCGACGTGGAGCAGACACCGCCCGTTTGTCATCTATTAGATGACAAACGGGCGGCGAGAGGCCGGAGTAAAAGGCCGCTCGTTGTGTCCCCGGGGCGTGGCCCGGCCCGTCCCACCGAACGCCGATGCGGGTTTGACGCAGACCGCCGGTCGGGGCACATCTCAGGCGCGGATTCGCTCCCGGTGAAAACACCCTTCAAAGACCACTTTTCCGCGGTCGCCGCCAACTACGCGCAATACCGGCCGCACTACCCGCCCGAACTGTTCGATTACCTGCGCGACACCGCGCCGCGAGCGGACCGCGCGTGGGATTGCGCCTGCGGCAGCGGCCAGGCGACGCTGGAACTCGCCGGGCGCTTCGCGGCGGTGACCGCCACGGATACCAGCGCCGGGCAGCTCGCCGAGGCGCCGCCGCATCCCTGCATCACCTACCGCCTCGCGCCCGCGGAGGCCTCCGGCCTGCCGGATCATTCCGTCGACCTCGTGACCGTGGCGCAGGCGGTCCACTGGTTCGATCTCGACCGCTTCTACGCCGAGGCCCGGCGTGTGCTGGCGGCCGACGGCATCATCGCCGTCTGGAGTTATGGGGCCCACCAGCTCGGCATCAAGGCGATCGACCGGCTCGCCGGGGATTTCTATCACAACGTCGTCGGACCATACTGGCCGCCGGAGCGCAAGCACGTCGAGGAAGGCTACCGGACCATTCCGTTTCCCTTCGCCGAGGTGCCGGTGCCGGCGTTCGCGATGCACACGCACTGGTCGCTGCCGCAACTGCTCGGCTACTTTCGCAGTTGGTCGGCGACGACCCGCTACCTCGCGGCGCGTGGGCAGGATCCGGTCGAAGCGCTCGAGCTGAAGCTCCGACGGCCGTGGGGCGATCCGGCGACCGTGCGCGAAATCACCTGGCCCCTCGCCGTCCGCGTCGGCCGGACCGGCTGACTAGAGGCTATCCGAAAACCCTGGAAAGGATCGTAGGGGCGCAGGCTTGCTCGTTCGACCAGCTCAGGGCCCCGAGCCCGCAGAGGGGCTGCGCCCATTTTGGAGGGCGCGTTCTGCTGTCCAGCAGAATGCTGGCCAGCAGAGCGCCCCTACACACAATCCACTAATCGGTTGATCGATGCGAACCGGCAGCGTACACGCACGGTGGCAGAAACACTATTCGGCAAAAATGGGAAGCTCTGCACGATACCCGTCGATAAGATGAAATCCCTTGAATTATTGGTTCTCCCAAGAAAGCTCGGCTGGGGCTGGCGCCTGAATTGGAGGCATCGATTGGCTTGGCCATTCCTGCTTCTTCAGATCGCTTTTATTGCTGGGCCGATTTTCTTGCTCCGATACTCTGGTGTCGAATCAAACGAAGCATACGGAGGCTGCGCGCTAGCGACCATAGCGATCTCTGCATGTGTTTGGTTTGTGCTGGCTCGAAAAGAAGTCTGATGAAAAAGGGGCCGAACAAGTCGCCAGAGCAACGCCGTTCGCTGTCACGCCGTGTGCTGACGCATTCTGCTGGCCAGCAGAACGCGCCGCCGTCCGACATGGCAGAACTGTAGCGATCAGAAAGCGCGAGGGTTGAAACGATGAAGAACCGGCGGGTGCGATTGCTGATTGGCGGGGCGCTGATCCTGCTNNAGCGAGCTGGACCTGCAGAGCAGGCATCCTTTGCTCGTCGCCCTGTCTCCTACGGCGGATGCCTGGGGCATGATCCGGGCGTGGCAGCCGGTGGTCGAGAAGCACAAATGGCTGCTGTATGCCTCGAAGACGTCTCGAAACGGGGTTGCTTACGGAGGCATAGTCCCCCCGTTGATTGCGGCGGTCAAATCAGTGGGCGCGGAATACCCCGTGGACAAATCCAGGATCGTTGCCACCGGACTATCCGGCGGCGGAATGGCCTCCCACTACCTCGCCTATCGGCATCCCGAGCTGTTCGCGGCGGTCATCATCAACACCGGGATGATGGATGAAGAGCAACCCACCTGGCCCCATCCGCCGCGCGGCAAGATCGCCGTTTTCGTGGCCAGCCCGACGGATTTTCGTTACGAGCAGATGAAAAAGAACCGTCTATTTCTGGAGAGCCTGGGCTGGAAGACCCACTGGATCGAATTCCCGGGAGGCCACCGGCTGGCCCCCAGTGCGATTCTGGAGGAAGCCGCCGGGTGGTTGGCGCAGGAATTCCAAAAAACGGCCGCGGGTCATGGCGAAGGGTAGGGCGTATCTTCAAACCGCAAACAGCCTCCTAAATGAACCCCTAACTGCAGCGCCACGTAGCGCGGTGTTTTAACCCGCGCTCATCCGCCCAGCGCAGGCTGAAGCGCTGCGCTACGCCTGCCAGCCTCCCAACTTCGCAGTCCAGGATGGTTTGAAGACACGCCCTAGGGGACTGGGGCCGCCGCGCCTCATCCGTCCATAGAAAGCGGCGAGAACTGACCACATCAGCCGCGATCGCGCGACGGAGTTTCCGCTTGCCGTTCGCCGCGCTCCCCGTGAGGACCATGGCGCATGGATTTTCCCGGCTACATCTCCTTCACGCTGACGAACACCTGCAATCTGCGCTGCCAGATGTGCGGCCAATGGAGCCCGGAGGGCTACGTGCGCACCGGGCACGGCTACCGCGGCCCGGTTCTGCAGCTCGATGATTGGAAGCGGCTGGCCGACGAGGCCGCGGCCCACGGCATCACCTCCATCCTCCTGCGGGGCGGCGAACCGTTTCTGGTCCCCGGCATCATCGCGTTGCTCGAGCACATCAACGGTCTCGGCCTCTACATTTCGATCGACTCGAACGGATCGCGGCTCGCCGATCATGCCGCGGATCTCGTCCGTCTTGGCAACATCCACGTCACGGTCTCGGTGGACGGCCCCGAGGCGATCCACGACGCCGTGCGCGGCGTGCGGGGATCTTTCCGGCAGCTCGCACAGGGGCTCGCCCGGCTCAACGAGCTTGACGGCGGGACGCCGCGGCGCGTCAGCCGCTCCATCTGCTTCACGATCAGCCCGTGGTCGGTGGGCGGGCTCGGCGAGATGCCCGCGGTGGCGCGGCAACTGGGCGTCGACTCGCTCACGATTGTCCCGTACTATTACGTGCCCGCCGCGGTGGGCGAGGCCTGGGAACGCGAGATCCGCGAAACGCTCGGCTGCGAAGCCTTCTCGTGGCGCGGCTTTCACCACGAGGAGTCGGGCGTGGATCCCGACGTGTTCGCCGCCCAGCACCGGCGCTATGTCGACTCGCTCCAGAACCTCCATGACTATCCCTACATGCCGCTGACGGCGGCGGAATACCGCACGTGGTTCACCGACCCGACCGCGCCGGTCGGACCGCCCGGCTGCGCGAACGTCGAACGCTTGATCGACATCCAGCCCACCGGTGAAGCGAACTTCTGCGTCGACTTTCCGGACGGCTGCCTGGGCAACGTCCGGCACGCCACCATCGCGGAGATCTGGAACGGCGAGCGGGCCCACCGCTTCCGCGCGCGCCGGCGGCTGGGCTTGCTGGGCGCCTGCCACCGGTGCGGGGCGCGCCACATGGCGGAGATCCGCAATTAACCGGCGGCGGCGGGCGCTTGACTTGGCCTTCCGCCGGCATTTTTGTCCTCCCCACTTTTGCCGCCAGGGTAGCTCAGTGGTAGAGCAGAGGACTCATAAGCCTTTGGTCGCGGGTTCGAATCCCGCCCCTGGCACCAGTCTCCGCTCGCGCGTCAGCGCACGGAGACTGCCGCGCCGTAACCCGTGATAGGGCGAAGGCGGGCATCAGCCAAGATTTCGAGCTTCGAATCGGCTAACCACCTTCGCCCTGTTGGGCTACGTCTGGCATGCCAAATCAGCCAGATCGCCAGCGCCAAGAGATGCCTAGCCATCGCCAGCTGTCGCTTAGACTACAACTCACCTGACCAAACCTGCAACTCCCTGGCCCGAACCCGCGCCTCCGAATCCGGGCGATGTTGCTCCCCGGCCCAGACCCGACGTATATCGCACACGGACCACGCTGGAGTTAGGCTTTCTTCACTCTGGCGTTTGGGTCGCACTGGTACCCTTGGCCGGCGGCGCTTTCTCCTCGTTCGGCGGACGAGTCAACGACCCTTGGTACTCTCCTGCGTTGGAACCGAAGAGCTTTTTCAAGTAGTCGAGAAAATCGGGCTGGTTGTCCCTGAGCTTCTCCCGTTTGAAGGGCTCCTGGGCGGTCACGCCGAACAGGTACGTGGTCGCCGAGCAGGCGAAGAACTCCCGGTCGTTCTGCATCATGTGTGACTTCCGCGCGTACGCCGGGATGGCCTTGGCGCGTTCATAAAAGCGGGCGATGTCCGGGTTTTCGACGCCCCCGGGAAGCCGCTGGTCATGATAGGCGTGCAGCAGTTCGTGCAGCAGGACCGGCTTGTGCCCGGTCGTCACGATGCCGGCTGTGACCCGCACGCTCCGATCCCTCGGGGAGTAAAGTCCGGGCGTGCCGCTGGGCATCACGCCCTGCGGTATGATCTCGAACGGCACGCCTTGGAAGAACGCGAGGATCTCCGCGGGCACGCCGACGGCGCACACCATGTCGATCTGCTCCTTCGTCGCTGCGCGCACCGCCTCGAGGTTCGGCATGTTCTGGACTCGGGAGTCGTCGATGATGAATCCGCGGTATCGCGGCGTTTCGCCGCCAAGGAGGCCCGCCGGCAGGGCCAGCAGCGCCCACCATGCGGCGCCGCGCAACCACCAGACTGGCCCGACGGGTTTCATTTGTTCGCCTGTCCCGGTTGCGTCGCCAGCGGTCATCGTCGCGTTCCTTCTTCGCGTAACGTCAGAGATGAACCGCACTGCGCAGCGGCGTTGGATCCGGTGGCTGGTTCGGCGCTTTCATGCGCAGAAAGGAGCTTAGGGTTTCTTCACCGCGCTTGTGCGGCCCCGATAAAGCACCAAGCCTAACAGAATGAGGCTTGCGCCACTCATGGCGCCGCTATCTTTCATCGAACGGGCAGCGATTACGTTCACGAGGAGCATGACCGCTCCAATAGCCATTAACGCGATAGCTGCCGGCTTTCTGATCGGATCTGCCTTTTGTTCGTCGCTCATTTCATAGCTTAATATTCGAGGTTTGCCGCGGTGTAGGCGGGCGGCCCGAGGTATGCCCTCGTGAGGCAATGGGGCGTCCTCGGACAGAGCGACAATCGAAATCCCTATGATGCGTGCAATTCGAACTTACCCCACGCCCGATTGTACCTGGCCATAACCGCCACTTGCGTATTCGGCGCGACGCTCACCGTCAGAATCGCGGATCTTCGGGTGATGGGGATGTAGAGATAGAGCCAACTGCTGGATTTCAGTATCGTTTGGATCGTGTGCTGCCCGGGAGAAACCCCGAATACGCCAGTGCCGCCGATGGGTATCGGCTTCAGCGGCTGCCCATCCAGTAGAAAAGTGATGCTGTCCAAACCCAAAAGCCACTTCAACTCCGCGAGGGTGATCTTGATTGACGCCGATTCGCCGGTGGCAGGCCCACTAGCGGGCACTAGTTGAGGCGGCATTAGCGGAGTCGGCGCCAGTGGAGGCGGCATCAGCGGAGGTGGCACATTTTCCGGGAATGGTGTTTCCATGATGGTACTGTCTTTCCGAACAGGGTGATGATCCAAGATCGCGTGTACGCCGGTCCGTCGCCGGGGGCAACCAACTATTCGGTGGTGGAAAGCGCGGGGAGAATTTCCAGACGGACGGCCTGCCTCGCCGTAGCGTGGCGCAGGCGGGCGCCGGGCATCAGGGCGCGGATTCTTCGTTTCCGTCGAGGACCGTGTCGGACGTCGAAGAAGGACGGGGGGACACCCTGAGTTGGGGTGACAACCCGGGCTGCTCATGCAACCTCCTCCTTCGCCTGCGCGACGAGCGTTGCCCGCAACCCACCGACAGCATCAGCCAGATCGGACAGCGCCAAGGGATGCCTGGCTACCGCCTGCCGCCGCTCAGGCTACCCGCATTTCACGCACCACGACCTCCGCTATTTCTTCGCCACCACCTGCATCGAATCCGGCGGTGATATCCCAACCGTCAGCCGATGGCTAGGCCACAAAGACGGCGGAGCACTAGCTATGCGGGTCTACGGCCATCTCCGCCAAGAGCACAGCTTTGCCGCAGTCAAAAAGGTCAAATACTAACCCACGCCTCGATCTGCAAGGACGCAACCTATTCACCGCATTTCCATCCCTCAGCCACCTCAAAATATCGCTCTTGTCTAATTTTCATGTTCTTTGCAGCATCGGTTAACTCAACCTCCCATGGATCAAAAACAAAACCCCTTTTCGGTCTACGATTTTCTAGGCTATCTGATTCCAGGCGCGATCTTCTTATATATTCTCTACCTCGGCAATCCCTTCCTTGGTATTGGATGGCGGAAACTTCTTCCAGAATATCCACTCCTGTTTCGGCATCCTGATGCATACATCCCATTCGTGATTGGCGCCTATCTACTCGGCCATGGCCTAAGCTTCTTATCATCCGTGCTAGTTGAGCACTATGCGATTTGGATCTTTGGCTATCCTTCACAATTTCTTATCGGTATACATCCAACAAGCTATTTTTCGTCGATTCCCGATAATAAACTAGCCGCACGGCGTAGAAAGCTCCGTAAGCTTTTTTGGTTAGCCGGATTTCCTTTTACATCGCTCGATTTTATATTAGAGCACTTCTTAAAAATAAGGCAGTTGTATGCGAAGCCTCTCGACAAACACCTCATAAACCTAATCAAACGGAAGCTATGGATATTCGTCGGGTGGGAAACAGGTATATTTCGAAGCCAATACGAGCAGAAAAAGAAAGTGAGTGGAAACGTACCAATTGGTAGTATAGACTATTTCCGTTCTGTTTATCATTATGTGATTGAGAACTACCCTGCGCACATCGCATCGATAAAAAACTACGTTGCGCTTTACGGATTTCTTCGCACTATTACATTTATAATGACAATGCTTTTTTGGTTAGGCGTCGTCAAAATGGGGTTTGTCATTTATCGCCTCATGAACTGTCAAACACCGATTGAATCGATAGATTGGATGAAATTTAATTTTATTACTGTGTTTATTGCCATTACCTGGATAGCTTCCTACGTTTTTTTTATGGCCTTTGCCAAGTTTCACCGGCGTTATTCTTTAGAGGTATTAATGGCGCTAGCCTCGAATTACGATGTGCTTCCACCAACTAAGGCGAAAGACCCATTTTGTGAGTACTTTTTGGAGCCTCGCGTACCTTCTCAAGTTGTGCCAAACACCAATCCGCCTCAGGTGCCATCCGCCACGGTTTTAGGCTCAGGAACCCCGGCGACAGTATTACCCGCCGAAAAATCTCCTCAGAGCCGATAGAGATTACTAACAGCGGAAAGCCGTCTAAGCATTTCTAGAACGTCGGCGTGCGATAGCCTAAAGGTGGCTTACGGCTTTCTCAAAGGGAATCCGTTGCTGTTCCTTTTTATCAATTCAACTGCCGTCCAAATTGGCGTGCATATGATAAGACCACTATTCATTGGCGCCAAAATCTCCGTCTCTTTGCCGTTCAAAACTGTTTTCTCAAATTGTATTTGATATCCAGAAATTACGCCAATCACCTGAAAATCATTTAGAGCATAACCTGGCGGTACGCATACAACAGGTCCTCCTGAAAAGCCGGGATTATTTATCCCATCAAGCAATTCCACCTTTTTCCCGTTGATCTCGATCTGAGAAGCCAACGTCGCTCTTTTGATGATCGGTAGAGGAAAATCCCTGTTGATTGGCCCGACATTGGAGATAAGCCCTAATGGAAATCCCAAGAAAAACACTTCCTGACCGTATACCATGTCCTTTGTCGTGACTCTAAGAGGAAGATCGGGCGCCAAACGCAAGTTGCATGCTAACACCGATACATCATCGCCATCAGCGTGCCCAGTTAAGCTGACGTCTATATGCTTCCAAACACCTTCATGATATATACCGATTTTCCCAGGATATGGTATTTGTGATGCGAGATGTTTAGCCGTTATAAGGTATTGCCTGCCGTCGACATCGACCGCAAAAGCAGTACCGACTGCATTAGCAACCTGTATATGAAAAACTCGCTGAATAACGCACCCGGTAACTATTGATTGCATATAGATAGTGCCTTTCCCCTCTCTTCCCACTACATCCAAAGGCCTCGCACTTCCACTTTTGGCTTTCTCTTGGACAACGACATTCCTAGCGCAGCCAGTGATTGCCAACAAACCCAGAAGTAACAGTAGGACCTTCATGCTTTCCCATCACAACAGTGTTATTAGGCCAGAGAGCGGTTACGCCGTTCGTTCGCATTAAGCAATAAATTAACAGAAAGAAAAAGCTACGAGGCTATTCGTCGTTTCGCAGCGAAAACCACCCTCCTAGAACGGGTTTGGCTCGTGGTAATCCAACATCCGGAATTCCGTGAGATTCCCAGGAAGCAATTTCCCCCAATCTAAATCGAAAGTCGCTGTCCGGCGCTTGGCTATTTCGTTACGTACACGTCTAACCGTTTTCGGATATTTACCCCTAGCCCAATAATCGAATATTGGAATCCCGGACAGCTTTGTGCCTTCCTTGATGCCGACTGACAGCAAGTCATAGATGGCCGAACTCTCTGGAAGCGACTTTGGCTTGAATTCCAGACATAGCCTCCGGTACGCATCGTAGCAGGGCGGGAACACCTGCGGGAAGTCCGCGCCGAAGCGGGTGTTGAAGCGCCGTTCTGTGCGGTCGCCTCAGCCTCACTCGTCTCTGCGGGGCGCTCAGCCGTCCACAATGTTGATCACCATATTGGCCGCTTTTTGGGAGACGCGAGAGCAGTTGAACAAGCGCACGTCGTTCGGCGCACTGTTGCCGACATAGACCGCACTGTCGGCGAACACCGAACCAAGGTCGCCGCGACTCTCTTCAAACCGGTTCGTCGTGAAGGAAGCGGTGTTCGCCAGAAAGAGGCTGTCGCCCAGTTCGATCACGTTGCGACTGAAAAACGCTTCGGTGTAGATTCCGGCCAGTTTTCCGGGCAATTCTGCCGGCTTGGCCTGCAAAGCCTCCTTGATGGTTTTGATCATCGCATCTCCGAGTGTCACGCGCGACAGCCGGTTGGTATGCATCTGCAGGGTGCCGTCCGAGTCCGCGCTGTTGATCAGACCCTCCTTGATTAGTGAGGAAAGCACCTTCAACTCAGCGGCGGTTAGCACCGTGGCGCCCGGCACACCGTGGAGGCTTGTGACTCCGGTGATGTCATTATCGGTGATCGTCGCTCCCGCGCCCTTTCCGGCGATGACCAGGGCCAGTCCCGGCGCGGCGCCGATGGCTGCGGCACGGATGCCCGCCAAGGACTCCGCGATCACTTTGGGATCGACCGTCACGGCCGACATTGCGCTCAGGAGCCCGTTGTAAGCCGTCGTTTCCGACGCGCTCATGCTGGCCGTCAGCTTTTTCACATTCGTAGTGATCTGGGCGATGGCCTTCTTTTTCGCGGCGGGCGGAAGCGCGGCCAGATTGGTCGCACTTTCCTGAACAAGTTGCGTGAAGTCTTGGCGGTTCGCCGCCTTGAAGAGTGTCTGCTGGGAATCCGCAGGAAACACGCGCAGAGGCTTCAAGTCGGCGCCCGTCAACGCCGCCTCCATCACATTGGCCCGGACGGAGAGGCGTTCGGCGTCAGTAATGTTCAGCAGGGCGTGTACGGTGTTCGTACCGGAGAACCCGCAACTGCTCACCTCAACCTGGGCGACCTGCAGAACCGCCAGCGTGAGATCCGTTCCCAGCGTCACGTCCACGTCACGCAAGACGAACGAGTTTAGCTGACGCAGAACCACCGGCCGGCCTTCAATGGAAAGCCTCGTCGCCGCACCGCCGCCGGTGATGGCCAGGTTCACCGCCCGCGGCATGCCGCTGGCGTCGAAACTCCAGCCGTCGGGCAGAACATGATCTCCCGGCATGAGGCAAAGGCGGATGTCATATTGCCCTCGTTCAAGCAGCATGGCCACAACGTTGTCCAACGGCCTGCCCGGAGGCACCGCAGTCTCGCAACCGCCGGTGCGCTGGCACAACTGATCGATGGCCGCCTTCACCGTGGTGACCCCGGCTTCCTTCAGATCCGGGCATTTTTGCGGGTCATACGCCACCTGACTGGCGAGGCTGAGACTGGCGTTGAAACGAATCGGGGGCGCCACGGGGCTCCCCGCCGGATCCAGTTGCCAGACCTCGGCCTGCTGGCTCCACCGGGTCGGGGCAGGATCGAGTTCCCAAGTGCACTCGGCGGTCCCGTCGACGCCGGTCTGGACGTCGAGGCGGACCTCGCCGGCGACCACCGTCGAAGTCCGGCTGCCTGATTTCAGCAGACCGTTGACGTCGTCGCGGAGGACAAAACGCACCTTGACGCCAGGAGCCGGCCAACGGCCGTTCCCCACGCGGACTTGCAGGGGGCGCGGGAGGGGCACCGACGCCTGACCTGGCTGCGGCATGACCTCCTGCCCGTCGCCACTGACGTAAGAAAGGGCATGGTTCCCGAAGAGATCGTCGAGGGCCTCGTCCACGGTAAGCTGACCCTGCTCGTCCGGAGGAATGATCGCCTTTGGCGTGCTGGGACTGCTCCAGAAAAGCTTGGCCACCGCCACGCCCATGTTTTCGTAATACTCCATCCTGATTTTGCAGGGTTTGTCCGCCGTGAGCGAAACGGTCGTGGTCACGAGTTCGGTCGCCGGTTGGTCGCTCCAATGGTTGATGAGGAGCACGTCGTTTACCCATAACCTGACCCCGTCATCGGTGACGGTGTAGAAGGTATAGTCTTCTGAGAATTGCGGGCGGACATTTCCGGTCCATCGGACGGAGAATTTGTCTGCCGGCAACCCGTTGGCCGGCGATCCGGCGCCCCAGTCAAAGTTGATCGCTGCATCCAGCCGCTGCAGATCCGGCGTCTTTTGGCCGCCGGCATCCAGACTGGTCCCATTGAAATAATCTCCGGCGACGGGGCCCCACCAGCTGCCGCGTTTGTAGGCGACCTGATTGGCGACGCTGAGACTGGCGTTGAAGCGGATGGGGGGCGCGAGGGGTTGGTCCAGATCGTCCAGCAGCCGTGCTTCCGCCTGCTGCGTCCACAGGATCGGGTCATTCCACTTGGTGGCATCGAGTTGCCACGTGCATTCGACCACCCCGTCCGCCAGGGCGGTCACGTCGAGGACGATTTGGCCGGAGGAGGGTGGCGGCGACGTCTGGCCGCCTGAGGTCAGCTGGCCCTCGGCGCCGTCGGTGAGCACGAACCGGACCTTGGCGCCGGCGATCGCGGAGCACCGGCCCAAGCCCAAGTAGACTTGGAGCGGGCGGGGCAAAGCTGCCAGCGGCTCACCAGGCACGGGCATCACTTCCTGCCCGTCGCCGCTCACGTAGTAAATTCGCGGCACCGCCGTCAGGGCTGGAAACAGGCAGCGGCAGTCGGCGATCGGGGAGACCTTGCCGTGCATAATCCTGATTACCGCCAGCCGGCAGTAATGGTGCGTGATGCCCCGGGGCGGAAGCGAAAGCGCCTGGCCCGCCTGCCGCGGCCATTCGATGTCGCCCGCCGTGGCGGTGGCGGTCGCGGCGCGCGCGGGGATCTGCCAGAAATCGCCGGTGCGGTACTCGGCCGCGGGGTTGTCGAAACTGACCTGCACGCCGCTCTCCAGCGGAAACAACTGGTTGGGCGCAACCTTGTCGGTGCCTTCCCAGCGCCGCAGCTTGGGATGACGGCTCGCATCCACCCCGTCGGGGAATTGCGCGCCGCTGGCCAGCGGCGTGGCGGCGGATTTGAGTTTGAGCGTGCGCTCCGCCGGGGAGTCGACGACTTGCAGCAGTTGGCCGGGTTTCCCCTCGAGTTCGAGCGCATCGTCGAGGATTTCGACCCAGTCGTCGGTGCGGAACCCCAAGTGCTCGTCGGGACCCAGGCCCGCCACGGTGATGGTGTCGCCGACCATGCGGGTGATCGCCGTGACGACCGAGCCGTTTTCACGCGACCATTTCCAGGTCGGTTTCGTCGCGGTGCCGTCAGCGGCCCAGCTGCCTTGGTGGATTTCAACGCGGTAAAGCTGGTTCTCCAGACCCTTGTAGCCGGCGCTCTCCGGCACCTCGCACGGGTCGGCGCTGGTCGTGGCCTTGTCGGTGTCGGCGGTGAGACGCGCCGTGGACGGTTGGAGTAGTTTGGTGAAGGCCGCCACCGGCGTCGTGCAGGAGTAGCTGGCGTCCGCCATTCCCATGTTCAGCGCCCGCACCTGCCACACGGTCTTGACGCGGGTGCCGGTGTCCGGGCCGCCGAGCGCCGGTTCGCGGATATCGCCGTCCTCCAGTGCGGTGAGGTGGCGCCGCCACACATCCAGGTAGAGCAGATAACAGCTGTTGTCCGCCGCCAGATCCGTTACGGTGAAACGATCCGGTTGGGCGCTGCCAAGCACGGGAGCCTCCAGTTCGCATTGGATGCCATCCACATAATACCGACCCGCGGTGAGCAGGAAGTCGCCCTGGGCCAGTTTGGTGACAATCGCCGCCTGCTGCGAGGCGGTGAGTTTGCCGAACCACTCCGTCTTCTGCTTCAGCGGCAGGTGGCCGACAGAGATGGCGACGCCGAACGCGGCGTTGTCGGCCGGTCCACCACAACCGCCGATGAGGTCCCGGGCGGCCGTCTGGTCACGCCGGGCGGCGATGGCGGCCTGCTCGTTCCAATCCGCGTCGAGTTGCGCGCGGCCCTGCTGCATCAGCACCTGCTGGTAGTGCTTTTCGGAGTGAAATGTATCGCGGGTGAAATCGCCTTTCATGGGTAGTCGTGGGTTTGAAGGGTTGGCATCATTCTCGTGGTTTTTCCGTCTCAGCTCGCATGGAACACGCCGGCCTCCAGGCCGAAGCGCAGATACTCTTGCAGCCGCGCGCGCAAATACGCCTCGCGCTGCGGCTGGAACAAATCGTGGAACACGCCCATCTCCGACTCGTCGTCCGCCCCGCGGCGGATGGCATCCGGACAATTTCCGCCCAGCTGGCCGTAGGCCGGATCGCCGAAGCGCAGCGAAGTGAACATCGGGCGGATATCCGGGCCGGGTTCGGTCGGGACGCACCGGAAGCGCCGGGGCACGTGCGCGCCCAGCGGCACCCGGCAGAAGCGCACGCAGCCGTCCTGGTGGCGCTGGGCATAAACGTAGTCGCTGAAGAAAATGGTGTTCGACGCCAGCTCGATCACCCCCACGTCCACGGTGCCGATCACCGTGCAGTTCTCCAGCGTCCAGCGGGCCGGGCCGTCGGTGGCATGGGCGTCCGTCAGGGCGGGGTGGCCGGAACTGTGCGCATCGATCAGGCAGTTGCTCAACCGCACCTGCACGTCGTGACCGGTCTGCATCGGACCGAGCAGACAATTCTCGATTTCGATGACTGTGCCAGGCGACTCGACGACGAGGCACGGCGGCGGCGTTCCCGACCCAAGCGTGCCGTCGGCCTGAACCACCAGATGTGACGCCAGCGTGCAGTGCCGCAGCCGCAGGAGCCCCAATCCACCGGTCACCTTGATGGCCGCACCTGCGAGCAACAAGCCGTTGAGCGTGACCGCGCCACCTGACTTCCCGGTGATTTCCAGCGGCGCCAGCGGCGGAGTCAGGCGCACGAGCGGCCGGCGTCCGTCCGCCGCGCGCAGTTCGATCTGGCCGTTGCCCGCGTCGAGCTTCTGGAAGTCCAGCCCGTAACGGCCGCTGTCCGTGATCTCGATGAGGCCGGTTGGTGGCTCGGTGCCGGGCAGGGCCGGAAGCACGGCGTTCAGGGCATCCGCGAGTTTCGCGTGGGAATGCGCGTTCCCGGCCGCGGCGGGAACCTGCGCCGAAATGCCCGGCGTGCGTGTCACGAAGGACGCAACGCGCTCATACTCTCCGCCGCCGACGTTGGCGCTGAAGCCATGATGGAAGGTGGCCAATGGCGGATTGCCCGGATCCTGGTCTTTCGGGAAGACCACCCGTCCGCGCTGCGGATCGAGGAGCACAAGGTCATCGGCCACCCCCGCATTTTCGTGCGTCCATCCGGTCACGTTCGCCGGATGCATCAGGTCCTCGTGCAGGTCAGCCAGGTCGCAAACCACCACCTGCTGCGGGGCAATGGGCGTCGGGGCGTCCCCAACGGCGGCCGGTGGAGACTCGAGCAAAATGCTTTTGCCCTGGCCGTAATAGGCGGCCGAGGGATGGAAGCAATGCGGATGCAGGGGAAACGCCGCCGGATCGAGTTGCTCCCCACGTAACATCCGCTTGGTGATCGGCAGCGGCACGTTGATCGGTTCGGCCAGGTGCGCGATCTCGTCCTCGGTTTCTGGCAGGCTGAACAGCGGCGCGTCCAGGTCGAGCGGATGGAATCGGAAATGAAGCTTGTCGGGGTTGTTGCTCAGTTGGGCCGGCACCAGCGGCGAGCGCGTGAGCGAATAGGCCCGCAGCCGCCAGAGGAACAGACCCACGTTGGGGATGTTCCATTTGCCGCGGCCGGAGGCGATGCGCCGGACCTCAACGGTGCGGGTGGCCGACTCGAAGGGCGTGGTGAAGAACTCCAGGGCGTCGGCGCTCCGCAGGCTGGTGAAAGCCTGGTTGTCGGGGCGGACGTGGTTGACGTTTTGCGTCACGGCCAACCGGGAGAAAAACTCCACCGCCCGCGCCGGCCAGCCGGTCACGTCGTGCGCCAGCAACTCGAGCATCGCCGCCGTGCCCTTGCGCCGCCGATAAGCAACCGTGTGACCAACTTCGGCGCGCGGGTTGCGGGTGAGCGTCTGCCGCCCGCTCAGGCCGCGCAGACCGAGCAGATCGGCGAGGTAGGGCAGCGCCCACGGCGCGGCCGTTTCCACGAACTGGTTGTCGTAAAGCTGCTCCAGGTTTTCCTCGAGCACCGCGGTCTGGCCGGCGATCGCTTCGACCAACTGGCGCAACGGATAACCCTGGTCCGCGTCGCGGATCCGGTGGACCGCGGGCAGCAGGTTGTAGAGTTTCTCCGCGTCGAAGCTCATGGTTTGGCGATCTCCACGTCGGGCAGTGACGTCTCATCCAGGATCAGCAGTTCCGCCGCGAATGCGTCGCTGTCGGCGATGCCGTTGGCGGGTTTGGCGGCCAGCAGGTAAGGCGACGGCTGCGGGCCGGCCGGGACGCCGGGGCGCCTTAGTTCGTCCAGGTCAACCGAATCGACGCCGGGCACGTTTTGAATCAACGCGATGACTTCGCTGAGCGCGACGCTCTGGCCGAACTCGCGGGCCGCGAAGGCGAATTGCGTCTGCAAGGCGCCCCGCACCGCGGCAAGCACCTTCTCCGGGTCGCGATCTGCCGCCGCCGTCACCTTGGCCCGGAGCATGAACTTTACCGGCGGAGAGGATTTCGCCCGCACGGGCACGAGCGGATTGCCGGCGTCCAAGAGTGCCGCGATCAACCGCTGCACCGTTGCGCCGTCTTCCGGCAGCACGCGGCCGTCGGCGCCCAGCACGCTCAGCAGCACCCCGCGCGTGGGTTCGCTCCAGGTCCAAGTGGCCCGTGCCTTGGCGACCCCCGGAAAGTCGCGCGCAAAATCCTCGTAGTCCTGCAGCGACACCACGCGATCGAGCGTGAGCACGGTGCGCGGCGCGTTGCGGCGGGCGTCGTCCAGCAACTGCGGATTCGCCGGTTCGGAGGGCACCTGCGGGTTGGTGACGGATTTCACGCCGAGCGGACGCGTCATCAGCAGGCTCAACTGGCCGGCTTTCACGCGGCCTTCGTTGCCGATGCCTTTGCGGTAAACGGCGCGCAGATTTTCCTGTCCGGTGGGCAGCCGTGCGCCGCTGCGGCCATCGCCAAATTCCACCGTGACGGTGCCGTCGTCGGCGAGACGCGTGATATAAACGCGCTCGTTGGGACCGCGGTGGTAGAGGGTCGGAGCCTCCGCCCATTTCAGGTCGTTCACCCACATCTCCAGCGTGGAGGCGGCGCCGGCGGGGGTGGTGTCGGGCACATAGGTCAGCGGCTTCTGCCGGAGCGTGAACTGTTGATTCAACTGGCTGGCGTCGCCGCTGCCGAGAATCTCGTCCTTCACGGTTTCGCCATGGGTGGCGTAGGCCACGTTGGCGAGGATCGTGGTCGTGAACGGATTGTAGGCGCGCACGAGCGGCTGGGCCAGAGTCAACTGGGTGCGCCCGTCGGCGGTCGTTCCCACGAGGCGCAGCGTGGCGGCTTCCAGCAGCAACTCGGCGCCTTCCGGGGCCGGGTCGAAATAGAGCTGCTCCAGGGTCGCATTGACCCAGCCGATCCGGCCATCGGCGGCCTGCAAATCCCAACGGGCCGCGACGGTCGCGGAGGGCGCCGGGGTGGGCGGTTTCAAAAGGGTGAGGCGTTGGCCGACACTCAGCGGTAAGGTCGCTCCCGAATCGAGCGTCAGTTCAAGCGGCGCACCCTTCCTCAAGACCTTCACCCGGGCCGCCGCGCCGCGAACCAGCAACGTGCGCGGAAGCGGCAGCTCCGGAACGAGATTCTCCAGCGTGATCGTGTCGCCCGCGACCGGCTCGACCGCCGGTTCCGGCGCGCGCTCCAGTTCCTCGCTCTGGGCGAAAACCGTGGCGTCGCGGACGCGGTCGTTGAACTGCTCGCGCAAGTTCTCCCCGCGGATCGTCAGGCGCGTGGTCTTGCCACTCAAAGTAAAGTTGGTCTTCGCGTCCTCGGCCGCGGTGACGACCTGATACGCCTCCTCGTAATCAGGCGTCGAGACGACCAGCCAACTGCCGGGCACGATGGACGGATAGGTCGCGTCCAGGTGCAGCGTGCAAATGTCGCGTGGATAAAGTTGCGAGGTCGGGATGACTTGCTCGACCTGGCCCGAATAGGCCCAGGCGAGCTGGATCACCGCGGCGCCGGTGTGCTCGTAGTATTCCAGCTTGAGGTCGTACTTGCGGCCGGCGAACAGGCGGACCTCGCCCGCGTCGCGCGTCTTGGGATGGTCGGTCCAGTTGTCGATCACCAGCGCGCCATTGACCCAGAGCCGGACGCCGTCGTCGGAGTTGGTGACGAAGGAGTGGACGCCGCTGGCCTTCGCCTCCACCCAGCCGGTCCAGCGGACCGAGAAATTGTCCGCGCCGAGGCCGGTGCCGGGCGGAGCGCCAGTGCCCCAGTCGAAATCGACGTGCGCGTCGGTGCGGAAGAATTTCCGCACCGCGAAATCAGTGCCATCGAAATACTCGCCGTAAAGCCCCGTGCCAACGCTCGTGCCCGGAGGTCCGTCCGAGATGCCGGCGAGCGTCAGGCCGGGCCAGTCGGTGCGCGCCGGCATGAAGGCACTCTCCATCTGCGGCGCGTCGAAACCAGCCTTGACCGTGTCCGGCATGGCGCGCCAGTCGGGCGCATTGTGACCGAACAGGCTGGCGCGCAGACGGAGCGCAAAAACCTTTGCATTCGCGCGGGCCGGCTGGGTGAACGGCACCGCCGTGCCCAACGCGCGATCGAGGGTGACCATGGTGAACGCGGCCTCGGGGTCCGCGTTCGGAAAAGCCTCGAGCTTCAGGACGCGGCGGACATCCCAGTTCTCATTGCCAGGATCCTTGGCGCGTTCATCGCCGACGATGAGCAACCCATCGCCGGGCTTGAGGTTGGTCGTCGTGCCTTTGAGCCGCAAGGTGCGCTGGCCCCAGTAAGGCGCCGGCAGAACGGTGCGCACGGGATGAAGCTCGTTCCACTCATGGCGGCCGAGGATGGCTTCGGTGGTTTCATAGACCTGCGGCTTCTCGTCCGGGCCGGGGATGCTCTGGACTTTCATGCCCGCCGGAATGTTCGCGTAACCCGGTGCGCCCGGCGCGTCCTCGACGGTGAACGCCAGCCAGGTGGCGGCGGCGACGCCGGGCTTCAGCTCGTAGCCGATGGCGCGGGCCAGTTCGAGCACGCTGCGCCGCTCGGTGGCGGTGCGCAGGTACGATTCGTTGGCGATGCGCTCGCTGTAAAAGGCGAGCACATCCGCGACCGTGGCCCAGCCGTCCAGCAGCGCGATGGTGAAGTCGTCGTTCTCGCGCGTCTTGAGCGAGGCCAGGGCCGGGCGCGAGGCGGCGGACAGCGCGGCGAGCAGCGTGGCCTTGAACTGCGGGTGCGTGCCGGCGCGGAACGCGATGGCGTCGAGGCCCGGGCGGTTGCCGATCGTCGCCGGCGTCTCGGCCGTCGTGCCCGCGCAACAGCCGCAGGCGTTCAGCGCGCGCAGGGTGGGATCGAGGGGATTGTTCATCGGCCGCCTTTCCTCGTGAACCGCACCACGCCGCGGTCGGGGAAATTCGGATCGTTGTCCAGCCGGGCAATCTCGGATGCACCGATGGCCAGCGTTGCGCTCGCGGGCACCAAGGGGAGACCGGTGCCGAGACGCCGCAGGATGGTGATTTCCAGGTGCGCCACGCCGGGCACGGCCTGAGCCGCCGCATAAATCCGGCTCAGCACCACCGGATCACCGAAGGTGAACTTGTCCGGATGGAAAAAGCCATGCGAGCCGTCGGCCCGATAGCCACTGCCGAAGACGTCGCGCAACGCCGCTTCCACATCGCTCGCAAAATAATCCGGCAGCACGCAAACGTTGATCTCCAGTTCGATCGGCACGTAGCGGGGCCGCACGATCTCCAGGTCCTGACCCGCCATGCGATACGGCTCGATGAACGCGAGCAACTCCTGCTTGAAAGCGGCATCCACCGGCAAGCCGCCGAGCCGATCCACCGTCACGAACACGGTGTACCAACTGCCCGTCCAACGCAGCGTCGCCAGGGCGCGCTGTACTTCTGGGTGCTGCCCGGCCCGGCGCGCATAATCCTCCGGCGTGACCGCGCGGCGCTGCTCGCGAAAGGCGGCCGGGGCGTCTTGCCGTGCCTGCTCGAGGGTCTCCGGCTCGACGCCGCGCCGGGCGGAAAGCGGATTGCTGACCGAATCGATCCAGATCGCCGCGTCGAGCAGCGCGCCGCCCCGGAGGTGGGCGATCGACTCCGCGCCGACGTTGCCGCGCGCGCCATTGCCGACGCGGTAGAGCGCCCACAACACGGTGCCTTCGCCGGGCTGCAGGCCGTACTCGTCGTCGCCGAAGCGGAGATGCGCGCGGCCGCCGTTGTCCACCTCGGCCACAAACTCGGGCGAAAAGGCGTCGCTCGAGAGCAAGTCCCGTTGCGGCAGCCAGAGCTCGCCGGAACTGTCCCCCAGCCGGACGGCGGGCAGGACATGCTCCATATCCCAGTCAAAGGCGGCAGACGCCGGGGCAGTCGGGTCAAACCGCAGCGGGGTGCGCCGGCCCTGCACTTCCTCCGTGCGCGTGATCGTCGCGATTTGCGTGAGCGGGCCCTGCTTGAGCGGCGGGCGGAAACGGGGTGGGGTGAAGGCAGGTTGTTGCGTTGTGCATTGGTCGCAGTTCGCAACCGACACCGGGGCGAGCACGGGATCCGGCGCCGGGACCGAGCCGAGCGGTTCCGGCGCCAGAATCGTCATCCCGTGGTCGGCGAGCACGATGTTGCCGAGCGCCACGCTCACGTTGTCCTGGAGTTCGCCCGCATCGGTGACACTCGAGAGGCAGAACGGGAACGGCAGCGCGTCGCCGGCGGCCCACGCGATTTCGGTGTAAGGCTGGGCGCCGCCGCCCGCGGCCGTCACCACCGGGTCGTCTTTCAGGGTCACGGCCGTGAGGCGAACCGCCCAGCGGCGGGTCAGGTCGGCGTCGGCCTCGCAGCCGGTCTTCGGACCAACCGCTTCCATGAAGACCAGCACAGCGCCGGGCTGCAGGTTTGGGAAGCGCCCCTTCAGCGCCGCCTTCGTCGCCCCTTTGGGCAGGCAGCACTGGGCGTCGCCCCAGGTGTAGAACGGCATCTCGTTGTGCTCAAAGTAGAGCGTCGCGTCATGCAACGGTTCGAAGACCTCGGGTTGCCGCGCGGCCACCAGGGCGGGCCATTGGTCATCCGGAATCACCGTGTCCGGCGCCAGGCGCGTCGCGAACTGGGTGCGGAGGACTTTCTTTTCCAGGCCGGGCGCCGGCAGCGGTTCGGAGCCGGGCAGCCATTTGGCCTGCGAGTTGTCCCAGACCAGCAGCCGCGGCAGGGTCACGCCGGCGGGCGCGCCGACTTTGAGCCGGACCTGCACCCAGGCGCGTGCGTTGCAGCCGTCGTGCATCGCATAGTCGAGCAGGCGGGTATGGCGGCGCACGGAGACGCGCTGGCGGGCGGTGCCAAGATAGGCCTCCGTGGCGATGGCGTCCTGCTGGTAGCTGAGGCAATCGCCGATATATGCCAGCCACTCGACGAGTGTGACGCCGAGGTCGGCGGGATTGCGCTCACGCCATTCGGGCAGCAACCCCGACATCCGGTCGAGCAGAAGCTGGCGGAAGCTGGCGTAGTCTTTTGCGAGGTAGTCGAGCTCCGGCGCCGGCTGCGGCTGGGTCGGGCACAGACGATCGGGGCGGCAGTCGAAATCACTCGGGCACTCGACCTTGAACGAAAAGTCGATCGCGGCGAGCTGGGGGTCGAGTTCCTTCAGCGGTTCCTCTGAATCCGGCTCGACCAGGCGCAACGTGTACGGCGAGTAATCGCCGCGCTGGTTCACGGTGACCTCAAGGTGGTCCGCGACTTCGTTGGCGGCCGGTTTGAATTCGGCCCCGCTGGCCTGGAGGCCCGCGACGCGCTCGCCGCCGGTGATTTCAATGCCAACCGTCGGCGGCATGGCGCTGAGCCGGGCCAGCAGCGGGCCCGCCGGTTTGCGGACGAAGAACACGCGCAGAAGCCGCTGACGCAGGGCCTCCTTGGCCGTGTTCTTGAACTCCAGGTCCACGACCTCCAGGTAGTCGATGCCGTTGGGCGGCTCGACGCCTCCCGCCGGCTGGAGGTCGCGCACCAGCTCGCGCCGGTGCTCGTCGCAGCAAAAATAAATCATGGCGCGCCTCCCGTGAATTGCGCGACCCGCTGCTGCTGGGTGCGCCGGATAACGTAGCGGACCGTGACGCGCAGAGTGGCGTCCTCGCTCTGGACGTCGACTCCCTGGAGCTGGATCAAGTCGCCGAGCCACTGTTGGAGCGCGCCCTGAACCTGGAACTGGGTGGCGGCGGCCAGCTCGGGGCTGTTCGGGGCGAAGACCAGCTGGAGCAGTCCGCTGCCAAAGGTGGGCCGGTTGACGCGCTCGCCCGGTGCGGTGAAGAGCAACTGCTCGATCAGGTCGCGAATGTGCCGCTCGTCGTCGGCTTCCGCCGTGCGACCGCGCGCGTCGAACTGGTAAGGAAAGACGGTGTTCATTGGGCTTTCACGCGCAACTGGGTCATGACGATGTTCACGCCGGTGCCGTTGGGGGCGCAGACGGCCTGGCTGTCCTGCAAGAGCAGGGGCATGCCGCCGGATTTCACCCGGGTGGCGGCGGTGGTCCACTGCGCGGTCACGCACGGCATCGGGTTGGTGCCGGTCATGAACGGACAGCCGGCGATGGTCCACGGATTCGGCTGCTGCACCGTCACCTGGCTGGCGACCTTCACCCGCGGATTGGGCACCGTGGCCTGCGCCTGCCCGCCGTGCAGGCAGAGGACCGTCGCGCCTTGATGGAGAACGTAGCCGGACATCATTGCACCTCCAGTGCGCCGCTGTTGATGTTGACCGAGGGGCCGCTCAGTTTGATGGTCGCGCCGTTGCCATTGTCGATCTCAATGCCGCTGGCGGTCATTTTGATTTTCTGTCCGCCGGAAGTCTCCAACGTGATGCCGCCGCTCCCCGGCGAATCATCGAAAGTGATTCGGTTGCCACCCTCGGTTTGCAGGACAACTTTCTTGTCGGGTGAGGGCATCAGGACCGTCGGCATTTCCGCCTGCGAACCCCACCAGCAGCCCGACCAGATCGGATAATCGGGGTTGCCGCCCTCGAATTCGATCCACACACCCGCCTGGACCTTGGGTAGCGCGAAAAAGCCGGTTTGGGAGCCGCCGAACGGCGCGCACGGCATCGCCCAGCCGCTCTCCTGATCGCCGAGCACGTCCGCCACCTTGGCGCGGATACGCCCGGTCATCATCGGATCTTGATTGTCCGTGACGACGCCGCGGTATTTGCCGTAGAATTGCGTGCTCATGGTCGCACCACCGGGGTCAAGGCGCCCGTGCCCTCGCGGCTCAAGGAAAAGCGCTGCGAGTATTGGGCGTTGGCGCCGAGCATGATCGTGTGCGTCACCCGGCGCACGTACCACAGCCCGTCGTGCGTCTGACCCGCGCCGCGCACGCCCACCAGCTTGCGCGCCCGCAGCGCCGTGCCGTAGCGCACGCTGTCCAATTCGCCGTTGGCGGTGGCGGGGTCCGGCGAGTTCATGGTGCTCGCCAATGCGCTGATCGCCGCGGTGGCGGAGTTCTCTTTCGCCGTGTCGCGCTGGAGGGCGGTGCGATACGGGGTCGCCGGCATGGCGGCCAGCGGCGGCACTTTCAGCGACGGCAGCGCCGGAATCGGGATGCTCGTCTTGGTGGTCGGCTCGACAAACACCCCCCGGGTGCCGACGACCGCGAGCGCGTCGTTGGCGAAGTCGAGCGACTTCACGTTGCTGGCGCTGCCCAGATTCACGCTGAGCGCGGGCTGCGGCAACCCCAGCCGGTTCTCCGGGCCCCAGTAGGCCGTGCTGACGCCGAACGTGACCGGTTCGAGGTAAAACACGAATCCGTTGCCCTGCGCCAGGCGCCGGATGAGCTGCAAATCCGTCTCCTGCTGGCGCGGGATGCGCTGGAGCATGATCGGCACGTCGGTGGTCGGCGTGGGCTGCGGCACGATGCCGTAGCGGGCGTAACCCGCCAGCACACCGGTCACGATGAGGAAATCCGGCTGGTTCTCGTAGCTCGCGTTCTTTTCCTCCAAGTCCATCAACGTGGTGAGGTCGCGGCCGGTGACCGTCAGGGTCGCCTCGCCGGGCGCGGAGCCGGGATTGAACTGCGTGTGCGTGATGACGCCGTCGATCAGCACTTCCGGCACGACGCCAAACATCACGCCCACCACCACGCGGGTCATCGGCGCGAGCGTGCCGCCTTGGAGCAGGTCATAGTCCGCGACACCGCTGCGCGCCAGCGTGACGGTCAATTGGAAACCGTCGCCCTGCGCGGAGTCGTTCGTCACCTCGAGACGGGTCAGCGCCGTCATCAGCTCGTAGGGAGCCGGCAGTGGCACAGACGGGCCGGCCAGCAGGACGAGGCGGATGCCGAGGACGTTTTCAAGCATGGCGGTTTTCAGAGTTGCGGCAGCGCGATGGTGATCGTGCCGCCGATTTCGTCGGTGAGTTCTTCGGGCCGGAGCGTTTCGTTGGCGTCGGCCACGCGCCAGAACTGCGTCGGGTCGCCCAGGTATTTCGCGGTGACCCGGTCGAGCCGTTCGCCCTGGACGACGTCATGCTCCACGAGGGGGGTGCCGGCGCCGGCGGGCGGCAGGAAACGGCGCTCGACGTAGCGAATCTCGCGCGGCTGTCCATCCGGCCCGGTGACGGGCAGCGTTTTGACGGCAAGCTTGGCGTAGCGGCTGGTCGGATCAAACATGGTTCATCCTCCGATGGCGCCCAGAATCGCGGGCGCGTTGTCCACGGTGTTGAGCGTGGCCAGGGTTTCTTTCATCGCCTGATGCGCCATGAACAGCGCGCCGCCCGGGCTCAGCAGCCCCAGGTCCTTGTAGTTCAGCACGCGCAGGCCGAGCGACACCTTCGCGTGAATCGGATTGAGGTTCGGATCGAACATTTCCTCCGTGATTGAAAACGCCGTCAGCCGGACCGGAACCACGCGCTTGGCGCCCCAGACGAGCACGGTCAACGGCGCTGCCGGCGGGATCACTTCGATCATGCCGGCCCGCAGCAGAACCTCGTTGGCGATGACGGTGGCACTTTTGGGATAAAGCAGCATCTCCAGCGCCGAAAGTTGGGGATAAATGCCCATCTGCGTCGCGGTCGGCTGGGCCTTTTCGAGCTGGTCCGTGGCATCGATGACCACGTCGAGCTTGATCTCCTCTTGCGGCGGACCGGCCAGCCGCAGAGCCTCGCCGGGCGCGGTATGCCCGCCGGCGGCGGCGCCCGCGGCCTGCGGGGTGAGCGTGCGCGTCACCGTTTCCGGGTTGTACTGGAAAACGATGATGCTCGCCAGTGGGTTGGCCGGGTCGAGGCCGACGATGGCGCCCTTGAGCAGGCGGGGGGAGTTGGGGAAGGTGGTCATTGGTCACCTCCGCCGGATGGTTGTGCCGGTGGCTTGGCGCCCGGCCACCGTGAAAACCGCATTTCCCGATCAGCCCGTACAAAGTCCTCCGGGCTGGCGTAGATGAGCGGATCATTGATATCCATCGTCGCCCACCAGTCAAAAACCACGCTGCGATGATTGGTGAGATCAACCCGGGTCGCCGTGTGTGCGCCGGTGATCATGCCGGCCTCGGTAAAATATCCCCCCGGCCGATCGGCGTCCCGGGCATCCTTCACAAACGGGAGGCCCGCCTTCTTGATCGCGCTGATGGTTGCGGCGGCGATGCCGGTGCAGACCAGTTTGCCATCGGCTTCGGTGGGTTCTTTCCCAAGGAACATGCCGCCCAGTCCCATGACCGCCGCGTCACGCGCCCAGCCCGCCGCCGGCGCGGGCAGCACACTGGCGGAACTGGTGATTCTTTTGCTGCATTCGGCGTCGTTCTTCACCGTGTCCACGATCCAGCGCGCCTCGCTGATTTTCATGACATCCTGCGGGGTGGCCGGCGCCCACGCAAATTCCTTGGGCGGTTGCTTAGGCGAATGAGGCGAAGGCGATGGCTGCCGCGCGAGACTCGCTGGCGCGGCGCCGGCCACCAAGACAGGTGCTGACCCGGTTACCGCCGCTTCCGCCGCCTGATCCGCGCTCCGCTCCAAGTCAACTTCAGCCGGCGCCGCGTTCGCGGGCACGGCGCCCCGCGATTGCTGCACGACATGCGCCAATTCGTGGGCGAGCAGCCGCCTGCCGGCGGTCATTTGCGGCGCGTACTGCCCGGCGCCGAACACCACATCCTTCCCGACGGTGTAGGCGAGTGCATTCACCGCCCGCGCCGACTCAGCCGCCCGAGCGTCAGTGTGCACCCGCACTCGCGAAAAGTCGTGGCCGAAGCGCGGCTCGAGGCAGACGCGCGCGGCCGGGTCCAGCGGCTGGCCGGGCGAGCGGAGCACTTCGTGAACGATGGGCGGCACGAACGCTCCGGCTGCCGGGTCGCCGGTGGACTCGCGCATCAGCAGCAAATCCTCCTGCTTCTTGCGCTCGTCCGTTGCCGCAGGCGACGGGAAACCCAGGTCCGGCCGCGCCAGCGGGTTGAACGGGTCGCTCATTTTCGAGCGCCAGTAGGCGTCCCAGAACGCCTGGTCTTCTGCGCGCTGCTCCGGCGTCTTGAACGCCTCCTGCCACTTCGCGTTTTCGGCAGCGAGCCGCGCCGTTTCGGCGCGAATTCTCTCCGACTCCGAGGGGCCGGATGTCTTCGAAGAGGATCCACCGAACGGGATGGTGATCGTCAAGCCGGCCTTTTCCTCGGCGGGTTTGCCCGGCGAGGCGGGCGTTTTCGAGTAACTGGCGCCGACGCTGACGCCGCCGCCGGTGGTGAGCGTGAGTCCCACGTTGGTGGGCGTGCGCACGGGGCCTTCCCAGGTGAGCTTCGCTTTGAGGCCGGGCGCCAGCCAGTCGAGGGGAATTTCGGGCACCTGCACCGGCAATTCCGAGTTCGTCGCGATGATGCCCGCCAGCGCGCCCGCTAGCGCCGTGGCGGCCACGGCCTTGCCCTCGGTCGTGGAAAGGAAATCCTTGCCCAACTCCGTGACCCTGGCCTCAAGTTGTTTGCCCGCCTCGGTGGCCCGGAGCGCTTCGGCCAGCTTCTTCGCGGCCTCTTTGTATTTCTCTTCCTCGGACTTCGGCTTCTCGGTCGGCGGGCCGGTATGCGGTTCGTCACGCTGGACGGACGGAGCGATCGACGATTGGCTGACCGGGGCGCTGTGTCCGGCCATCACCGCGTCGGCCACGCGATCGGCCTCCTGTTCGTATTCGTCGCCCGGCTGGTTGATCGCCAGTTTGGTCTGCACCCGNNGGCGGGGCGTGGATGGAGATCCGACCGAGATCATACCCGCCTACGGCCGACATCGGCGCCGCAGATTCAGACCGTTTCCCGCTGGGCCGCCGGTTCTGCATCTTTTGCGCCAAAAACGCCGGTTGGGCGCGCGCGCCGCCGGGCGACCACGACGTCTTCCGGTCGGCTAGCGTTGATAATTGCGTGCTCATTTTGCCGGGTTGTTCAGGTTGGCTGGAGTCGCGAAACGCGCCGACCAGCGCGCCCCGCGACGGTTCTATGGGTTCTCCATCGTGCGCAGCGTCCAGAAGTCATCGGAGAGGTTGCGGTTGTCGAGATAGGCGTACGGCATGGTGAAGTAGCCCGCCAGGCCCCAGTCCGCGCCCCACGAGTTGCGGATGGTGAAGCGCTTCGTGGCGTCGTTGTAGCCCACGGCCATGACGGCGTGGCCACCCAAGGATTTCTCCTGCGGCTTGGGCAGATTGAGGCGGCCTGTCTTGGCCACGGCCGGCGACTCGAAGGCTTCGTAAACGGTGAAGCCAAAAACAAAGGGATATCCTTCGGCCAGGCAGCTCTTCATCTCCTGCGACGTCAGGATGCGGTGATAGGAGAGCACCTGATGCATGAGCGCTTCCTTGTAACAGGCGGCCGGGGGCTTCGCGGTGAACCGGCCGATGACGTACGGCCACTTCGTCTCCGTGCAGACGCCCTGCTTGACGAGCGTCTTGACGCCGTCGCGAATCATCGCGCCGGCATCTTCCTTCACGGTGCCCTCCATCGCCCGCTCGTTGTAATAGATAAACAGGCGGCTCAAGTCGGCCGGCGACTGGCCGGCATTCTTTTCGAGAAACTCCAGGCTGCCGACCAGCGCGTTGGCGGTGCAACTGCCCAACTGCCCCTGATCCTCCACCGCCGAACACATCGCGCGCAGGTCCACGGAGGCCGGCAGCTTTTTCGGCGGCGCGGCAATGGCCGCATACAGTTTATCGCGCTGATCCGGACGATCCGGCATCCACCCATACCAGGCGTTTACTTTGGAAACTTTGCTCATGGCGATGTCTTTCTTGGTTGGAGGTTGGTTTTCGCTGTTGATGTGGTTCCGTCTGAAATCACTTGCCTTCGGGCGCTCCCGTTTCGCGGGCGGCGCGCTCCGGTGGGGCGGCAAGACTCGCGGCGAGCGTCCGCGCCGTCTGCTGCCCCCAAATCCGGGCCGACCCGCCGGGCGCAAGATGAACCGCGCCGGCGTCCAGCCGCGCGACCGCGCCGTCCGACCAGCCGGCGGCAGGCATGGCGGCCAGCAGCCGGCTCAACTCCTGTTCGAGCGCAGCCTGGAAGCGGGGAACCTCCGCCGGCGCGAGCGGCACGCCGTCGAGCACGAGGCGCTCAATGTGCAGATGGACTGCAGGCTGCGGGTCGGGAAGGGCGCGTGGCGCGATCATACCCAACCTCCGATCTCCGACTCGGTGAGCGGTTTTTCGATCTTCACGCATTCGGTCCGCGCGGCCCGCAGCAGGTGCGCCATCCGCACCGGCTCGTTCGCATCGGCCGCGAGGAAGGCGGCGTTGAGCGCGATATTCCGGATATTGCCGCCGGCGACATTCAGGCGGGCCAGCCGCGCCATATCGAGCCCGTCCACCGGCGTCTGCGCCGGGAACATCCGCCGCCAGATTTCGGCGCGCTGCAACCCGTCGGGAAACGGGAACTGCACCACAAAGCGGATGCGCCGCAAAAACGCCGGATCCAGCGCGTCCTTCATGTTGGTCGTGAGGATGGCCAGGCCGCGATAGGCTTCCATGCGCTGCAACAGGTAGCTGACCTCGATGTTGGCGTAGCGGTCGTGGCTGTCCTTGACTTCGCTGCGTCGACCGAAGAGCGCATCCGCCTCGTCGAACAGGAGAATGGCTCCGCCTTCATCCGCCGCGTCGAACACGCGCCGCAGATTCTTCTCCGTTTCGCCGATGTACTTGCTGACGACCTGGCTCAGGTCGATGCGATACAGGTCCAGCCGCAGTTCATTCGCGAGCACCTCGGCGGCCAGGGTCTTGCCCGTGCCGCTGGCGCCGGCGAACAGCGCGCTGATGCCGAGACCCCGCGCGCACTTTTGCGCGAAGCCCCACGTCCCATAAACCCGGGCTCGCCGCCGGACGTGCGCGGTGATCTCGCGCAAGGTGCGGAGTTGCGGCTCGGGCAGCACGAGATCGTCCCAGGCCGCCCGCGGCTCGATCCGTTGCGCCAGATCATGGAAACGCGGCCGCGCCTGCGTCCGGCAGGCGTCCCACAGCGACCCGGGGGATGACGCCTGGACACACGCGGCGCGAATGCTGGCCGCACTCAGGTCAAATTGCCCGAGGACCGCCTCCAGTTCGCCGTTCACCCCGGCGGCCGCTTCGCCGAGCGCCGCCTGCCAGAGCGCGCGCTGTTCCTCCGGGGTCGGTTTGCCGACGTCGAGGCTGATGGACGACCGGTGCCGCAAAAGCCGCCGGTCGCGGGTCGCCAGCAGCAGCACGCCGCCCGTGCGCTCGATGAACCGGGTCACCGGGTCGCTGGCGTCCATCTCGTCGCAGACGAGCAACAAGGCGGCGGCGCTGAAGGCGGTTTCGCGCTCCCAAAGCCGGACCAGCGTTTCCAGTTCGCGCGCGTCGCCGGGAACGGCGTGCGCCGACATCGCATAAAGGTTCAATCCTAGCGCGGCGCAACCGGCCGCGGCGACGGCGCGTTGGGCGGCCGTGTCACTGCCGCACAACTGGACGACCGGCCACGGCCGGGCGGCGCGCAGGATCGCCGTGATTTGCCCGGCGGTGGCACGGTGCGAGTCCATCGGGGAGCCCGCGGCCGGCACGGGTTCCACGATGTCGGCGAGCCGCTCATCCAGGTGCGATGCGCCGGCGAGAAAATGCAGGACGCGCTCGTCAATCCGCAGCGGACTGAGCGTGAGGCTGCCACCCGGCAGCACTTCGATCAGCCGCCAGCGGCGGAGCGGCGCGCCGGGCGTGAGCGCGCTCCAGTGCGCCTCGGGCAGGACCGCCAGCGCGAGGCTGAACGTCGGATGGTCGCGGCGCGGATCGCCTTGCGCGGTCGCGCACAGGGCGGCGAACTTGGAATCCAGATCCATTCCCGCGCACAGCAGCACGACGTCGCGTTCAAAGGGGGACAGGCCAAACAACGCGCACAACGATTCCAACGCCGGCGGCGGAGCCATGTCCGGTATCGCCGGCGGCGGCTCCGGAGCGCGGCCCTCCAGCCGCGCGCGCACCGCGGCGAGCGCGCCCAGCAGATGGCGTTGGTTGGCCTCGGTCCAGTTCATGTAATTGTGACCTCCGGGCCGATGTATTGGTCAAAGGTCGGGCTGAGCTTGTTGGTGTCCACGACCAGCGGGCTTTCGGCGCCATCCACCCGGATCCGCAGCAGAAAGGTGCCGGTCGGAAAGTTTGCCGGGATGGCAAACCCAAACGTGCTTGCCGTCAGGGGATCCGTGGGCAGCCGCGTCGGCAGGCTGATCGCCTGGTCCCCGATCATGAGCGCCACCGATTGCTCGCGGCCGACCGGCGGCGCGAACGACAGCGCGAGCGTGCCGCCCCGGGCGGCGGCGAACGGCGGGGCGGTGGTGATCGCCGGCGTGAGGAGGAACGGGGCGACGTTGGATTCGAACCCGCGATGCGGCTCGTTCGGCGTGCCAAAATCGAAATCGTGAATCACCTGCACCGTGCGCACGCCGGCTGGGAGCGCGGCGGGCAGCGTCACGGTGAGCTGGCGGTCGGATACGGTGGCGGGGACCACGAGGAGGTCGCCGAATTTGAGTTTCGTGACCGCGCCCTGGAGGCCGTGTCCCTGGATCGCGAGCACGCCGCCGGCCGGCAGCGAGGACGGCGTGACGGTCTCGATGAACGGCGGCTGGAAGGGCACGGCGATCACCTGCCGTTCCCGCACGGGCAGCGCGGTGACCGGGATGAGTTCTTCCTCGATCAACACCACCGAAGCGCGGTAGGCCACGGACAGGGCATACTGCGTCTGAAAGAAAACCGACCAGAGTTTGGAGAGTTCCTCGAGCGAGAGGGCCAGCGACGAAAAGCGCACCGGTTCGATGGCCTCCGCGAGGTTGGAGGTGGCGAGATATGAATAAGCCGGATCGGTCACCATGTCGCGGATCATCTGCCGCGTGAGCAACGGCCGGCTGTGCAGTTGCCGCGCAACGCTGCCGAGCACGCGCTGCGGCTCCAAGGCGTTGTCCTGACCGTAACAGCTTAGCAGGTAATCCAAGTCCAGCGCGATCGCCGGCCGCTGCCCGGCCTGGCCGTCGACGTTGCGCGTGGGCAGGTCCGCGTTGCGCCGGGCGGCGTTGGGCACGACTTGGTAGAGGAAAATATTGAGGCCGACCGCCGGCATGCCCTTGGCGTCAGGCCGCAAGGTGGTGACCTTGGCCCCGGGCACGTCGTTACCAACGGTCGATTGCAGGACGCGTTGGAGCGTGGCGGTTACCGTGGCCACAGCGAGGTAGTTGCTCATCGCGAGCCTCCTGCGCGTTGGGCCAAGTATTCGTCGAGCGACAGCTTCGGCCGGGCCGGCTGGGCTACCTTGGGCGCCGGCGGCGGGACCGCCCGCACCTCGACGCGACCAATCGTGACATGAATCGCCGGGGCCGGGGGCGCCGGGATGTGGTGCCGGGGGGCGCCGGAGGGTTCCAAGGAATCCGGCGGAGCGGGCTCACGCGGCACGGCCCGCACCACGGGGGCCGGGAATTTTCTGGCCGGCTTGGCCGCTCCGGGTGGCGGAGCGACGGGCTGGATCGTGTGCGCGTCGGCGGCTGGTCGTGAAGGGTGATAGCCGGCGACTTCAGCCGGTCCGCCGGATTTATCCTCGATATTTGTCAACCCATTCGCGCCGCTCGTCGGTTCGATATCGTTTTGAAGTCGGTTCGGCGGCGGGACGGCTGCGGCAGATGCGAGCGGGATGACGATGGAAGCTGCTGCCGGAGATGTGGCTGCCAACGCCGCGACGGCCGGGGATGGCCGCGACGGCGGTTGCCCGGGGCTCATCGGCGCCACCGGACGGGGTGGCGGCGCAGGCAGTTGGCCGGGAGCGGCCGCGGCGGGAGACGGCGCTTCGGCGATCACCGGCATTGACGCCGGCGATCGCACCGCGCTGGAAGCTTCTGAAGCAGATCTGGCCGCGGAAGCCGCGGCGGCCGGAGAGGGTCCTGGCGGCCGCGGTCTGAGGTTTGTTGGCGGCGCCAGCGGGGGAAAAGAGCCGGCAGCGGCGGGAGATGCCGGCTCGATCGACAACGGCCATGACGCCAGCGGTGGGAGAGGGGCGGGGCTGGCGGGAGACGGCGCTTCCTCGGCCGCCGGCGCTGGCGTTTGTACCCGGTTGAACGTCTCCTCCGCTGTCGGTTCGAACAACGACGGCACGCGCGGTTGAATGACCGGCGTGGCGGTGAAACTGCGGGTGACGAGGTTGGTGAGGTAATCGCTCATCCGCCGACCATTTCCAGGTAGAGGCGCCGCCGGGCTGGACTCAGCGCGAGGATGTCGGCCTCGCGCCAATTGTAAGCGCTGGCCAGGGTGTGGACTTCGCGGAGCAGGCCGCGCGCCCAGGCGTGGATCTCGCGCCAGAAAAACGAGACGATGTCAAAAACCGCCTGCCACGCGTGGCCGCAGCCGGCGCAGCGGAGCGCCAGTTGGATGTCCCCCAGCGGATCCGCGAGCGCCATTTGTTCAACGACCGCGTCGAGCACCGGTTCCGGCACCTGATCGCGGCCGCTCAACAGACAACGCGCGAGCAACTGATCGCGGGCCGCCGCGAGGTCGTCAGGGCGGGTGATCGCCAGCAGATCGGCGCTGGTTGGCAGGCGGACGCGCAGGTCGCGGCCCTCGATCTGCAACGCCAATTCCGGCGGCGGCTCCGCCTCCGGCGATATTCGCAGGTCCTCGGCGTGGAAAATCAGTTCCATCGAGCCGCCGCACGCCGGGCAGCGGGCCAGGGCGATGAATTCGGCTCCGAAGGTCGCTTCGCGCAGGGCCAGCAGGCGCGCGTCGCGCTGGCCGATGCTGAGACCGGCCAGGGCGTCGGGCGGCGATTCGGGGCAGGCGGCGGCCAGCAGCGCGAGGGCGCGCTGAATCGACGACTGGCTGAACGCCCGCTCCCAGACGCCCAGCAGTTCTGTGGCCGAGAGCGCGCGCATGGCGGCTTATCCGGCCGGGTTGGTGAAGCTCGGCTCGGTCGGCTCGGTTACGCCCTGGTCGCGTTCCCAACCTTCATTTTCCAGTTTGATGTGCTGGATGGCGACGGCGTTGGCGTTGGCGTCGAGATCGGGCAGCGCCTGGTACTCGCTGACCCAGCAGCGGTAGATCTTGTAGGCGAGCGCGAGCTGGCCGGCTTCGTTGTAAACTTCCAGGATGAGATCCTTGCGGAAATCCTTGAGCGCGACCTCCGCGCCGAGACCGCTGCCGTAGTTCCAGACTTTGTTCGCCCACTTCTCGAACTCGGTGTCGTGCGTGACACCGCGATCGAGGGTGAGGGCGTCGTATTCGGTGCGGCCGGGCGATTTGCGGCTGCTGCTGGGATCGCCGCCTTCGCGGTGCTTGACGACCTCGGTGGTGCGTTTGAGGCCGCCGACCTTGCTGACACCGGCGACGTACCGGCCGTCCCACTTGAGGCGAAACTTGAAGTTCTTGTACGGGTCGAACCGTTGGGCGTTGACGCTGAATTGAGCCATGGGAGTGAACGTTGAGGGTTAAGCGTTGAGGGTACACCAGTCACGTGGCGATTTGCCCGGCCATTTGCTGGATTTTGATGATGACGAACTCGGCCGGCTTGAGCGGCGCGAACCCGACGATGATGTTCACGATGCCCAGGTTGATGTCGTTCTGGGTGGTCGTTTCCTTGTCGCACTTGACGAAGTAGGCGTCGCGCGGCGTCTGACCCTGGAAGGCGCCCTGCCGGAACAAAGTCTGCATGAAGGCGCCGAGGTTGAGGCGGATCTGCGACCACAGCGGCTCGTCGTTCGGCTCGAACACGGCCCACTTGGTGCCGCGGTAAAGGCTTTCCTCGAGAAAGAGCGCGAGGCGGCGAACGGGGATGTATTTCCACTCGCTGCCGAAGTCATCCGCGCCGGCCAGGGTGCGCGCGCCCCAGTTGACCACCCCTGCGGGGAACAGGCGCAGGCAATTGACACCTTGCTGGTTGAGGACGCCGTTCTCCAGATCCGTGAGCACGAGGTCGAGCCCCTGGATTTCCTGGATTGATGCATCCATCCCGGCGGGAGCCTTCCATATGCCGCGGGTCGAATCGGTCCGCGCCATCAAGCCGGCAATGGCGCCGGCCGGCCCGACGGTCTTCGTCAGGCCATTGTCGTCAACGAGCAGCTGCGGGAAAAAGACCGCGCTATTTTCCTTGGCCGCGCCGATGCGGAGCTTGCCGATTCCTCCGGCGGGAGCGATGGCTTTGGTGTAAGACGCCGACCAACTCGGCGGCGGATCGATGATCAGAAACGCCCGGTGCGCCTGGCAATAGGTGCTGGCGGGACCCCACAGGCTGCGCTGGGCATCCTCGGCGATGTCCTCGTCGGCCGGGAGGATCAACAGGTTGAACAGGTCCACCAAGTCCAGCGCGTAAAACCCGGTGTGATTTATCGAATTGCCCTTGAAATCCGTGGCAGTCGGTGCGTCGCCGTCCGAGCCGTTGGCACCGTGGGCCTGCAACGTACCGGCGCCCGTGGTGCCGAGCGAGTAGGCGCGCACGTTGGCCGTGAAAAATCCGCTGTGATCGGTGGCGGCCGTCGTGAACCCGGCCGCGAAGTTGTTGATGCCGCTCTTGGGCAGCAACGCCAGGCGGTAGCCCCACACCTCGGCCGTCCAGCCGATGTCGGCGTCATTGATCGCCGAGGCCATCAAGCCCAGCTTCTCGCGGACGCCGGCGCTGTTGCCGGTGATCGATCCGCTAGCGGCGTCCTCGAACCACTTGTCGGTGTTGCCGGTGGTGACGAGCGAGGTGCCGAAGTTGACCGTTTTGCCGCCGATGGTCAGCGAAGCGAAGTCGTTTTGGGCCAGCCCCGCGAGCGCGTTCAGGTCGGTGAGATCGAACACCGTGCCCGTCGGCGCGGGCCTGAATTCGGCGTAGCGGGGTGACTCAATTCCGCCCTGCTCGATGCCGAGCATCAATGCGCCGGCCAAGTCTGCGCTGGCCGCCGGCTGGATCGTGATGGATTTCTTGTCGGCGGTCGCTGAAATGATCTTGAGCAGCACCGTCGCACCGGCCGGTCCGGCCGGGCCGTCCACGAGGCTGACGTCGACGAGCTGCCCGGCGGGCAGGACGCCATTGATCGCCAGCTTGACCTTGTTCTCGGTATCGGCCCGGGTCGCGGCGACATCGGCGCCCGCCGTGACGGCGACGCCGATGAGGTCCACATCCACAAACGGGTTGCCGTCAACACTGAGCCGGAAGTCCGACGCGCTGCCCGACCAAAGGGCATTCAATGCATCGCGCAAACCGGTCTTGGTGTTGGCCGGGATCGGGCGCAGCGAGAGCGACCAGCCCGCGGCGGCGGCGGCATAATCCCCATCGCTGAGCAGCAGCGTGCAATTCACGAGCATCGAGTGCTGGGTGACGAAGAGCGGCGCGTATCGCGGATGGCTCTTGTCCAGCGAAAGGTTCGGGTGGACCTCGGTCGACTGCACGACGCCGTTGGCCGTCTGCAGGACGGTGAGATCGAAGGTGCCTTCCGGGTTGCCGGCGTTGTATTTGACCTGCAGCGCGATCGCGTTGCCCAGCACGCCGGGTTCCTGGGCGCTGAATTGCAGGACTTCCTTGGCGCCGGTTTCGTTCTTCAGATTGATTGATGCGGTGGCGGCGGAGCCCTCCTTCACCAGACGCACCACGTAGCAGTCCGTACCGCCGTTCTGGAAGAAGAGCTGCACGGCAGCAGCCAGTTGACTGCGGGGATGGGGCGCGCCGAAGCTGCGCTCGAAATCAGCCAGACTCAACAGCCGGACGGCTTGGTTGATCGGCCCCTTGGTGGCGCGTCCCAAAAATGCGGCGATCGATGTGCTGACACCCGTGATGGTACGCACGCCGCTCGGAATCTCCTCGATGTAGACACCCGGATAGGACACTGCGGTTGGCATAGGAATTAAGGGTTAGAGGTTGATGATTTCATTACATTGCTGGCACAGATTGTCCGCTGGTGATGATAATATTGGCGGTGAAGTTGATGGTGCTCATGGGTGGCATACGGTTGGGGCCGGAGCCATTGGTTCGGCGGCAAACGGCGGGCGACAGCGTCGTGTCGCCGAGGGCGCGCCGGTAGCGGGGGATGCGGCCTATCCGCCGTCGGACGCCGCGCCGACCAGGTGGAAGTTATTGAAGCTGGAAGAGGGTGCCTGCCGTCAGGGGGTTTACCGTGCCCGGAGCCGTGCAATTACTGCCGTCTCATCGGGATCACTTGCGGCATGACGAGTCAGTTGATTTTTGGGTGACTTCCTGCAAGAGGCGCTCCATCGATGGCAGCGATTTTCCCCATCATAACGGGTTCGCCGCGAATACTTTTAACACTCAAAATTTAGTAGGTGTGTCAATCCGGGAAAACGAGAGCCCAAATCGAATCGCACCTCGGGCGCACGCATTTTCGCCCCCGCTTTGTCGTATATCAACCAAGCCCCGCCGGGCGGCGGGGCTGAAGGCAGAGACCAGGGATCTGACTCCTAGTCCTTGGAGGTCTTCCCTCCATGGTCGCCGATCAACACCCACTTGTCGCCCTGCTTCATCAGGATGTCGGTCCAGCGGCCCTCGGAGGGCTTTTCCTTGCCGTCGGGACCCTTCATGATCTGGGAGTAGTAGTAATCGACGAACGCGACGTCGCCGTGGATCTTGATGGCCACCGGCTTGATCTCATAAACCACGGTGTCGTTCGTCTTGAAGTCGTGGTCGATCCATTTTCTGAGCTCGCCCTTGGTGGTGGGCAAAGGCGAGTGGTGATCCCACCCGACATAGTCGTCGTGGAAGTAGGCGAGAAAACCTTCGAGGTTTTTGTCAGCACCCAGCTTCCAGTACGTCTCAACATTCTTCCAGACTTCCTTCTGGGCGGCGGACCATTCCTGTGCGCGGGCCTGCGTCGCTGAACCGATCAGCAGACAAACGGCGGCCAGGGTCAGCCCCAGGCCGAATATACGTTTCAT
>PLMW01000027.1:0-35483 GCA_003142615.1 Opitutia bacterium
CCGAGGCCACGCAGTTTTCCGACGCCGGCATCGTCAGCCGCGCCCTGCATGATCAGGGCGGCGTGCGCGTGACGCTGTTTGCCTTTGCCGCCGGCCAGCAGCTCACCGAACACGCCTCGACGGCGCGGGCGCTGGTGCAAATTCTCAGCGGGGCCTGCGAGTTCTCGCTGGCCGGCAAAAAGACGCCGCTGCGCGCCGGCGACCTGCTGCATATGCCGCCGGGACTGTCGCACGCCGTGCTCGCCACCGAGGCGTTCTCGATGCTGCTCACCACCATTCGCGAAACCATGACCTCACGCGAAGGTCGCAAAGTACGCGAAAGCGCTCGTTGAGCGCGATGTTCCGTCTGCGACCGTTGCGTGAGAGAATCTTCCTGTGGGGAGCCTGCCGCCCGCATTTCGCACTGGCGCGGTGCGCGGCGACATGGGACCCTCGCGGGTTTCATGTCCGCAGACGCCACCACCCGTGAACCACCCTGGAAGGCCGGGCTGCGAGGTGCCCGCGCCAATCTCGGCCCGGGCCTCGTGCTGCAGGCGGCGGCGCTGGTCATCGTCCTCGCCTACTATCATCACGCGCCGACGCATGCGGCGTTCGAACGGCTGATGGCCTTCCGGGCCAGCACCGGTTTCGTTTTCGGCATCCTTTCCACCGGGCTGTTTGGCGGGGTGCTGCCGTTCCTCTACCTGCGGAGCAATCCCGAGACCCGGGACCACCACCGGTGGGGCGAGGGGATGTTTCTCACCGCGTTCTGGGCGTACAAGGGGCTGGAGATCGAAATTCTCTACCGCGTCCTGGCACATGTCGTGGGCACGGGCCACGACGCCCTCACGATCGCGACGAAGGCCCTGCTTGACCAGTTGGTCTATTGTCCGCTCTTCGCCGTGCCGCTGACGGTGGTGGCGTACCAGTGGTGCGCCGTCCGGTTCTCCACCGGGACGGTCGTGGCGGATTTCCGCACGCCCGGCTGGTACGGGCGCACCGTGCTGCCCACGCTGATCGCCAACATCGGCGTGTGGGTGCCGGCGGTGGCCATCATCTACGCGATGCCCACGCCGTTGCAGCTCCCGCTGCAGAACCTCGTGCTGTGTTTCTTCACGCTGCTGCTCGCGCACCTCAACCGCCGGCGGCACGTCCGCCCTTGACCCTGCTGCGGCGGGCGGTGGTGGGTCAGTTTATGTAGGTCGGGCTTCATGCCCGACGCCAATGCGCATCGACATCACTCTGTCGGGGATAAACCCCGACCTACAGTGACGGTCCAGTCCTAGCAAACTGACCCACTACCCGGCGGGCTTCGGCTCGAAGAGGAAAATCAGGCCGTCGAGCACCTCGTCGGTGAGCAGCTTGAGCTTCTGACCGTCGGACAGTGGCTGGTCGGGGCCGCGGATTTTCTGGACATAGGCCTGCGCGTCGGCGGCGCGGCTGCGCGCGGCGGCGAGGAACTCCTGCTTGCGGGCGTGCAGTTTGAGCCCGGGGGGATTGAAGGCCGGCAGCTGCTCGTCGCCGATCCAGAGCGACCACGTGTCGCTGTCGGCGAAATAAAGGGCGAGCGCGCCGCGCTTCTCGACCCCGAGTTCGCGCGCCAGCCGGCCGCGCAGATCGTTGACGGTCTGCCCCGCCGGCTCCGGCTTGAACGCGCGAAAGACGCGCGCGGCGACGCGGATGCCCGTGGCGCGCTCGAAGTTGGCCAGCTTGTAATTGAAATATTTCGCGCGCGGCGGCTCGGCGGGCAGCAGTCCGTCGGGGTCGTCAAAATGCGCCTGAGGCCCGGGCGCGGACTGGCCGGCATATTTCGGCGTCTTCGTGAGCAGGGCGGCGAACGCCGGGTCGTCGGCGCGGAACGCTTTTGCCGCCGGGCCGGCGCGGAGGATCTTCACCTGCATGGCGTCGCCCGGCTTGATCAGCGGCAGCACGTCGAGTCCGCGCACCACGCGGCCGAAGACGGTGTGGAGATAATTGAGGCGGTTCGTCTCGCGCAGGGTGAAGAAAAACTGCGAGCCGTTGGTGTCCGGGCCATCGTTGGCCATGGCGAGCACGCCGGCGGCGTCAAGGTGCAGGCCCGGCGCGAACTCGTCGGGGAAGGCATAACCGGGGCCGCCCTCGCCGGTGCCGAGCGGGTCGCCGCCCTGCACCACGAAATCGGCCACCACCCGGTGGAAGGTGAGCCCGTTGAAGAACGGTTTGCGCGGCGCGGGTCCGAGCGTGCCCTCGGCGAGGCCGGTGAAGTTCGCGACCGTGAGCGGCGTTTTTTGGTAATACAGCTCGGCGGTGATCACGCCGCGGGGCGTGGTGAACTCGGCATAAAGGCCATCGGGCAGGGCAGGGGGCACCGCCGGCTCGGCGGCGTGGACCCGGACGGAAAACAGGAAAGCGAGGGTGACCAGACAGGCGTGGCGAAGCATGATCAAAGTCTGTCAGCGAATCGCCGCGGCGCAACCGCGGGTTGCGGGCGCCGCGATCCGCGTTCCGATCCATGGTCTCATGGGACGGTGAAGGGTGAAAACTTTCTCTCGCGAGTGAGGATCGGTTCCACCAACGTACTGATCCCATGAGCGCGAACTCCAAGATCGAGTGGACCGACGCGACGTGGAATCCCGTGCGCGGCTGCACCAAGGTCAGCCCGGGCTGCATGCATTGCTACGCCGAGACCTTCGCCGAGCGCTTCCGGGGTGTGAAAGGCCATCCCTTCGAGTTCGGCTTCGATCTGCGGCTGGTGCCGGAGAAGCTCGGCGATCCCATCCGCTGGAGCAGCCCGCGCAAGATCTTCGTGAACTCGATGAGCGACCTCTTTCACGAGCAGGTAGCCGATGACTATATCGAGAAAATCTGCCGGGTGATGCTGGCCGCCAACTGGCATACCTATCAAGTGCTCACCAAACGGGCCGGGCGGATGCGCGATCTTCTGTGCGGGAAATTGCGCGCGGCGGCAAAGGCTCCGCACATCTGGTGGGGCGTCAGTGTCGAGAACCGCCAGCACGGCCTGCCGCGGATCGATCATTTGCGCGCGGCCCGGCCGCAGGTGGCCTTTCTTTCCATAGAGCCGCTATTGGAAGACCTCGGCGTGTTCAGCCTGCGGGGAATCCACTGGGTGATCGTGGGCGGCGAGAGCGGACCCGGGGCACGTCCGCTGGACGCGGCGTGGGTGCGATCCGTTCGCGCCCTCTGTCGCGGTGCACGGGTGCCGTTTTTCTTCAAGCAATGGGGCGGCGTACGGAAGAAGAAGCACGGCCGTACGCTCGACGGGCGAATCTACGATGAGTATCCGGAACGTACCGAGGTGTCGGTGCCACCTCCGAGCGAACGCATCGGACTCCTTGAAGGACTAATCGTGTAGATCCTTTTGGGTCCGCCACGGTGGGCCGGAGCTATCTCGGAGTGAAGTCGCGGTATTTTGCGAATATCTCGGTGACGATCTTGTGGGCTGTTCTATTCGGGGTAGCAAAAAACAGGTAGTACACAGTGTTGCCTTTGGCGTTGCGCATCGGGATCGGCGTAGGCACATGGGCGAAATGGGCGACCTCGTGCAAACGACATCGATAAGCTTCTGCCAGATCATCGTTCGACCGCTTGTCTTTTTCTGTCTCTACCCAATCAAAGTGTGTTTGGGCAGAGGGTCCGTACATTGACTCGTGCCAACTGCGATCACCCCAGAATGCGTCCATGCGTCGAAGGTTTTCTGGCGTGACTTGGTCGAGGTGCTGGCGCTTCACGTTTCGATTGATGTCCATGATCGGGAAGTTAATGAAAACCTCGATCGACTTCAGTCTCCCAGCCGCCTCTACAGTCCTCCATTCAAGAGAAAAGCTGTAGGGATCGAGGAGACAGAGAGCCTTCCGGAAACTTTCGTAGGAAAACCGAGGGAGCACCTCCTCAGTCAGAACGCGGTTGCAGTCGCCGTTGTACAGCATCACCTCGGGCCGATCGCCAATCAGCTGGCGCAAATTCTCGACGCGACTCGGGTCGAGATCTATTAGGTGGAATTCCTTGAAAGGTGGCCGTACTAGCAAGGCGTTGAGTGGGCTACCCGGAACAAATTCACCCGTGGATCGTCCGACATGCTCGCCTGCACCCGCAAAAGCGTCGATGTACGCATGCGTGAAACGATTTTGAGCCGTCAATATCTGAGAATACGCCCCGGCATATTTCTTTAGTATCTGGAGCTTGATCTCAGACCACGGTCCAATCTCGTCGATCCGAAGGGACATGATCTTTTTCCTAACCTCGAATCTTCGTTTGTCGAGTGATCATGATGGGCCAATTGCTTACTGCTGTCGTTATGTGCTCATAAATTTGGCTCGCATGGAGTGTACAGGAGAAGGCATCCATTCTTCATGCAGCTCGATTTCACTAAGCTTCCTCCCCGCGAGGTCTACGGCTGGATGACCAGCGTCATCGCGCCGCGCCCGATCGCGTGGGTTTCCACCATTGCCGCCGACGGCCGCACCAACCTCGCGCCGTTCAGCTTCTTCCAGGGCGTCACCTCGAACCCGCCCACGCTCATGTTCGTGCCGGTCAACAACCGCGACGGCCAGCCGAAGGACACCGTGCGCAATCTCCAGCAGGTGCCGGAGTTCGTGGTGAACGTCGTGCCGTACGCCCTGGCCGGGCCGATGAACGCCACCGCCGCCACGCTGCCCTACGGCGAAAGCGAGGCGGAGAAATTCGGAATCGCGATGACGCCGTCGACCAAGGTGCGTCCGCCGCGCGTAGCCGCCGCGCCGGTGGCGTTCGAGTGCACGCTGCATCAGATCGTCGACATCGGCGAGGGGCCGCTGGCGGCGCACGTCGTCTTCGGCCGCATCCACCTGGTGCACGTCAGCGACGCGGTGCTCGGCGCCGACGGCCGGATCGATCCGGCGAAGCTCGACCTCATCGGCCGGATGAGCGGCGAACTCTACTGCCGCACCACCGAGCGTTTCGCGCTCAAGCGCCCGGCGTGACGCCGGCCGGGGTATCCATCCCGGCCCCCGCGCCGGCCGTCATGAATGGCAAGCAGCCGGCATCGGTGGTGGCGGCCGTCGGCCGGCAACGGATGACCGCTCATCCTAAGATTCTTGCCGAGGGAGGATTCGAGCGTTGTTTTCCCCTCATGAAGAAATCGCATTTCTTTCCGGTATGCCTGCTGCTAAGCCTCGGTTTCGGCCCGCTGGGAATCATGGCGGCCGACGACACCGAGCCGCCCGTGCCGCGCTTCAGCGTGGCCAACATGGACCTGACCGTCGATCCGCGCGTCGACTTCGCCCGCTACGCCGCCGGCAACTGGTACAAGACGACCGAAATTCCCGCCGACAAGTCGAGCTGGGGCAGTTTCCAGCAGCTTGACGAGCGCAACCGCTACCTCGTGCACCGGCTGCTGGAGGACGCCGCCGCCCGGCCCGGCGAGCCGGGCTCGCTTTCGCAGAAGGTCGGCGACTTCTACGTCACGGCGATGGACACCGCCGCCATCGAGGCCGCCGGCTTGAAGCCCCTTGCGGCCGACCTCGCCCGCATCGATGCCATCGCGTCGGTGGACGACTTCATCAAGGCGGTCGCCTATTTCCACAACAACCTTGGCGTCCCGCTCTTCAACCGGAACGTGCAGGCGGACCAGAAGCAGAGCGACACCTACGTCCTCACCCTTTCCCAAGGCGGCCTCGGCCTGCCGACGCGCGATTATTATTTTGACCCGCGCTTCGAAAAGGAGCGCACCGCCTACCTCGAGCACATCACGAAGATGTTCACCCTCGCCGGCGCGCCGGCCGGGGCGGCGCAGCAGGATGCCGCCACGGCACTGGCGCTCGAGAAGGCGCTCGCCGAGGTCTCCAAGACGCCCGTCCAGTTGCGCGACCCTCTCGCCAACTACCACAAGATGACCCTCGAGGAGCTGGCGGCCGCCAGCCCGGGCTTCCCGGTGAAAACCTATTTCGCGGCCATCGGCTATCCGGCGGATGCCGGGGCGATCGTCGTGGGCCAGCCGGAGTTTTTCGCGGCGGCCGGCCGCATGCTGCAGGAGAAGCCGCTCGCCGGCTGGAAGGTTTACCTGCGCTGGCGCGTGCTGGCCGACACCGCACCCTATCTGTCCTCGGCGTTTGAGGAGGAGAGCTTCCACTTCAACGGCACGGTGCTCTCCGGCGTGCCGGCGATGGAGCCGCGCTGGCAGCGCACGGCCCGGATATTCGACGTGCAGATCGGCCAGGCCGTCGGCCGGCTTTACGTCGACCGCTATCTGCCGCCCGAGGTGCAGGCGCGCCTCGCAGTGATGGTCGACAACCTCAAGGCGGCGGTGAAGTCCCATCTCGAGAAAGTCGACTGGATGAGCGAACCCACCCGCGCCAAGGCGCTGGAAAAATTCGCCCGATTCCGCGCGCTCATCGGCGCTCCGCTCAAATGGCGCGACTACACCGCGCTCACCATCCGGCGGGACGGCTACCTCGAGAACATCCGCCGCGCCGGCGCGTTCGAGACCCAGCGCCAGCTCGGCCGGATCGGCCGGAAGGTCGACCGCGACGAGTTCACTTACCTGCCCCCGCAGGTGGTCAACGCCTACTTCCAACCCACCGCCAACCAGATCGTGTTCCTGGCCGCCATTCTCCAGCCGCCGTTCTTCGACCCGGCGCTCGACGACGCGGTCAACTACGGCGGCATCGGCGTCGTCATCGGCCACGAGATCACGCACGGCTTCGATGACCGGGGCCGGCTCTACGACGCCAACGGCAACCTCGCCGACTGGTGGACCGAGGCGGACGCCGCCCAGTTCAAGGCGCGCGCAAAAAAACTCGTGGACGAATTCAACCGGTTCGAGGCGCTGCCCGGTCTGCCGATCAACGGCGAACTCACGCTGGGCGAAAACATCGCCGATCTCGGCGGCCTGGCCGTCGCCTACGAGGCGCTCGAACATTCCCTCGCCGGCAAGCCTTCGCCGCCGAAGATCGACGGCTTTACGCCCGAGCAGCGCTTCTTCCTCGCCTATGGGCAGCTCTGGCGCACCAAGTTCCGCGACGATGCGCTGCGCCGCCAGGTGATGAGCAACCCGCATTCGCCCGGCCAGTTCCGCGCCTTCGGCCCGCTGGTGAACATGACGGAGTTCTACGCCGCCTTCGGCATCAAGGAGGGCGACCCGATGTGGCGCACGCCCGAACTGCGCGCGAAAATCTGGTGAGCGGGCGAACGGCGCCCGGGATGGTGCGAGCTTGCCTGACGGCCCGTTCCGCCACATCCGGTTGAACATGGCCGCGCTTTTTTCCCCGCTGACGCAACGCAGCGTCACGCTGCGCAACCGCATCGTGGTGTCGCCGATGTGCCAGTACTCGTGCACCGACGGCTTCGCGACCGACTGGCATCTCGTGCACCTGGGCTCGCGCGCGGTCGGCGGCGCGGCCGTCGTGATCGCCGAGGCCACCGCCGTCGAGGCGCGCGGCCGCATCTCGCCGCAGGACCTCGGCCTCTGGCAGGAGGCGCACATCGAGCCGCTGGCGCGCGTGACGCGCTTCCTTCGCGGGCATGGCGCCGTTCCGGCGGTCCAGCTGGCGCATGCGGGCCGCAAGGCCAGCACGGCGCGGCCCTGGGAGGGCGGCCGGCCCGTGCCCCCGGCGCAGGGCGGCTGGCCCGTGGTGGCGCCGAGCGCCGTGCCGTTCGCCGAGGACCATCCGGTGCCGGGGGAACTCGATGCGGCGAACATCGCCGGGATCGTGCAGGCGTTCGCCACGGCGGCCAAGCGGGCGCTGGCCGCAGGCTTCGAGATCATCGAGGTTCACTCGGCGCACGGCTACCTGCTCCACCAGTTTCTCTCGCCGCTGAGCAACCGCCGCACGGACCGCTACGGCGGCCCGTTCGAGAACCGCATCCGGCTGCTCACCGAGGTCGTCGACGCCGTGCGCGCCGTCTGGCCGGAGCGTCTGCCGCTGTGGGTGCGCGTCTCCGCCACGGACTGGGCCGAACCGGGCGGCTGGGATCTGCCGCAGACGGTCGCCCTCGCCAAAATCCTGAAGACGCGCGGCGTCGACCTGCTCGACTGCTCCTCGGGCGGCACGCTGCCGCATGCAAAAATTCCGTCGGGGCCGGGATTCCAGGTGCCGTTCGCGGAGGCGGTGCGCCGCGAGGCGGGCCTCGCCACGGGCGCGGTGGGGCTCATCACGCAGCCGGACCAGGCCGAAAAGATCGTGGCCGAGAGCCGGGCGGATGTGATCTTGCTTGCCCGCCAGTTTTTGCGTGATCCTTACTGGCCGCTGCATGCCGCCCGGGCGCTCGGCGCCACCATCGCCTGGCCAGTGCAATATCAACGCGCAATAGACTGACATGGACGCCGCCACCCTCAAATCCAAGATCCGCACCGTCCGCGGCTGGCCCAAGCCGGGCGTAAACTTCCGCGACGTCACCACGCTCTTTCAGGATGCCGGGGCGCTTCAGGCCACGGTCGATGCCTTGGCCGCCGCCACTGCGCCCCTCCGGGCGGACCTCGTGGCGGCGGTGGACGCCCGCGGATTCATCCTCGGCGGGGTGCTCGCCTACAAACTCGGCAAGCCGTTCGTGCTCGTGCGCAAGAAGGGCAAGCTGCCCTACGAGACCGTGGCGCAGAGCTACACGCTGGAATACGGCACCGCCACCATCGAAGTGCATGCTGATGCCTGCCGGCCCGGTGATCGCGTGGTCATCGTCGACGACCTCATCGCGACGGGCGGCACGCTGCTGGCGGCGACGAAGCTCTTCCGCGCGCTGCACGGTGAAGTCGTCGGGATCGTCGCGATCATCGACCTGCCCGAACTCGGCGGGTCGCGCCGGCTGGCGGAGGCCGGGCTGACGGTCACCACGCTCTGCGCGTTCAGCGAGACGGAGTAGGGCGCCCGGCGGATTCAACCCCGCCGGATTCCGGCTCAGGGAATGGCGCACAGCAGCCGGTCGCCGCGCGGACGGAGCCAGTGCGCCGGATCAGCCGAGGCGATGATCGCCGTCGCCCGGCCTACGATGCGCAGACGCGGCACGCAGCCGAAATAACGCGAGTCATGGCTGTCGTCGCGATTGTCGCCCATCATAAAATAACATCCCGGCGGCACGCGCACCGGACCAAAGGTCCGCAGGGCCGGGCGTCCGGGCAGGATCCTCACCGGGTGCGGCCGGCCGGCGAGTTCCTCCTCGGCGAGCACGGCCGTGCGCGCGGATCCGCCCTCGGCCGGAACGGCGGGCAGCGGCGCATAGGCGAGCGGGGTGCCGTTGATGAACAGGCGGTCCTGGCGCGATTCGATCACGTCGCCCGGCAGGCCGATGACGCGCTTGACCAGCCGGATGCCGTCAGCGGGCGAGTAAAACACCGCCACGTCGCCGCGCTGCGGGTCGCCCCATTCGGCCAGGTGCCGGGTGGTGAAGGGAATCTTCAGGTCGTAGGCGAGCTTGTTCACCCACACGAGGTCGCCGGGCAGGAGCGAGGGCCTCATCGAGCCGGAGGGAATGTAATTCCATTCGGCGAGCGAGGACTTGAGCGGGAACACGATTGCGGCGGCGAGGGCCAGGGGGCGCAGCCACTCGCGCCACAGCCAGACGGTGAAACGACGCAGAAAAGCCTTCATTGATGTGGCCTAGAGACCTGCCAACGGCCCAAATGTTTCCGGCGGCCGGTCAAACGGCCGCCGGAAGGCAAAGGACACAGACGCGACCCGGCCTCACGGCTGCATTTTGCGCAGCGTGATGGTGCCGTTCATCGTGGCGATCTGGATTTCCGGGCCGCCGCCATTGAGCGGGCCGCTGACGACCTTGCCGCCGGACAGGGAGGGCATCACGTGCGGCATCGGCGGAAGGGGCGGCATGGGCGGCATCGGCGGAATCGCCGTGCCGTTGGCTTCGGCGATGCCTTCCCGCGCCGCATGGGCGGCCTCACGTGCCGCCTTGGCGGCTTCGCGGGCGGCCTCGACGCCGGCCCTGGCGGCCTCACGGATGGCCTCCTTCACGTCGTTATGCCAGTCGTCTTCGTCTTCGGGGGTGATTTTGCCCGTGGAGTGCGGAGTCACCACGCGGACATGCGTTGAAATGCGGCCGCGGGCGGCCTCGGTCTTGGTCACAAGCGCCTTCTCGTCAAAGTCGGTGTAGACGGCGCCGTTGTGGGTGCGGAGGCGGACGTTGGCCTTGGTGTCGGCCGGGACGCGCACGTCGATCTCCCCGTTCATCGAGGTGAAGGAGAGCGGCTTGCCCTCGGCCACCTTGACGAAGGTGGCATGGATTTCGCCGTTCATCGTCTCGACCAGCGCCGAGCCGGAGATCCGGTCAAGCGTCACTTCGCCATTGAGGCTGCGAATCTCGACGTCGCCGACGAGGTTCTTCACGTCGACGCTGCCGCCGAGTGAATTCTCGACGACGATCGAGGTGGCGCGCGGCGTGGTGATGGCGAGGGTGGCGCCGGAGGCCGCCGCGGCCGGACCATCGCCCGTCAGGTCGATGGTGATGACATTGTCCTTTTCGGTCGCGGTATAGGTGACCTCGGAGTCGAGGCGGCGCAGACCGTCGGCGCGCTTTTCCGCCGCATTCTTGTTTTTGATGTTGGACACGATGGTGACCTCCGGCGCGTCGGCGCCGGTGATGGTGACGTCGCCCCACATGACCCGTAGCTTGATTTTGCCGGGCTTGGCCGGATCGCTGAACTTGAGGCTGGTGGGCGACAGCGCCGTGTCCCCGTCATCGGCCGGAGCCGGTGGCGCGGCGGCCGGGGCCGGCGTGACGGCGGCGCGCGTCAGGGAAGCGACCGCGGCGAGGCAGAACAGACAGATGTAGAAACGCAGTTTGGTTTTCATAGGGGAAAGGAAGCCGGGGGTTGGGAGGATGGATGGGTGATGCATGGGGGAGGGAAAAGGTTCAGCTCAAAGCTGCGCGAGGGCGCGGCGGGCGGCATCGCGCACGGCCTTGTCGTAAGTCTGGCTGCGGCTGACGGCATCGAGGGTGGAGAAGGCGGCGGGATCCCGGCTGGCGGCGAGGAAGTCGATCATGGTCACCTGGACGAGCGGCGACGGCTCGCGCGGCAGCGAGGCGGTCACGGCCGAGCGCACGGCCGGCTGGTCGGCGTGCGGATAGAGCGCCTCGAGCGCGGACAGGCGCACGTTCACGCTCGGGTCGAAGGCGAGCGCGCTGAGCAGGTCGCTGACGGCGCGCTGGTCGCTCGGCTTGAGGTCAAGGGTGGCGAACACGGTCTTAAGGCGTTCGCTGGTCGACTGCTGCTGGTGGAGCGAGTAGGTGACGAGCGGCACCATCGAATCGACCTTGCCCTGAAGCTCGGCGATTTTCGCCGCGGTTTCCGGGTCGGCGGCGGGATGAAGATAGCGCGCGCCGACGAGGAGCCCGGCGCCGAGCGTGAGACAGGCGAGGGCGAACTGGAGGACGGGGCGCGCCGGCAGCAGGGCGGAGAAGAAACGGTCGAGGCGGCTGCGCATGAGGACGAAGGGACTGCGCGAGTCGGCCTCGCGTTGATGGGTTTCCAGCATGGCGTAAAACTGCGTGCGCAGGCGGGGGCTGGGTTCGACGGGCGGCAGCCGGTCGAGCTTGAGGGAGATCTCCTGCAGGCCGGCCCATTCGCGCTGGCAGTCGAGGCAGGTCTTGAGATGGTCGCGCACCGCGGCGGTCTCAGCGGAGGTTAGCCGGCCGTCCTGGTAGTCGAGGAAGCTTTCCTGGATGCGTTGGCAGTTCATGGTGGGGAGGAGTGAAAGTGAGAGTGAGAGTGAAAGTGAGGGTGATGGTGAGGGTGAAGAGGGACGAAACGTCTTCAGGCGGCCGGTTCCCGGCTGAGTTTGAAATAGATGTCGCGCAGATCCTTGAGGGCGCGATGCACGCGCACCTTCACGGCGCCGATGGAGATGTCGAACAGGCGGGCGATCTCCTCGTATTTGAGGCGTTGAAAGCGCGCGAGCACCAGCAGTTCGCGCTGGGCGGGATCTAGGGCGGCAAGCGCGGCGTGGAGCCGGGCGGTGTCGTCGGCCGCGACGGCGTGCTCGTCGGCGTGCGGCGCCTGGTCGGGCACGGCGTGGAAATCGTCCGGGTCGGCGGCGATGGGCGCGATGCTGTTGCGGCGGAAATGGTCGGCAGTGACCTTGCGGGCGAGGTGGTAGATCCAGGCGGAGAACCGGCCCTCGTCACGGTAGGTGTGCCGGTATTTGAGGATGCGGTAGAACACGAGTTGGACGAGATCCTCGCTGGTGGTGCGGTCGCCCGTGTGCCGCACGAAAAAGCCGTAGAGTGGGCCGTGGTGGCGTTCAAAGAGCTCGCCGAGCTTGTCGATCTCGCCCGCGCGCACGGCAATCATGAGTTCGTGGTCAGTGAGGGGGTCCACGGCTGGCGGCGAGGATTCAACCACGGGCGTGGACGATTGAACACGTAATTGTGACAGGGAGTCGGCGATCACAGGCGGAAGGGAACATGGCTGGCTGTGGAGGATAACCCGGCGGCCGGGCAAAGGTTACTGGAATTCTTTCCTGTTTTATTCCGGCGCATTTCCGGGTAAGTTGGGGCCATGAACCGCCGCACGTTCCTCCTTCGTTCCGCCGGGCTGGCCGCCGCCGGCCTGTTGTCCCGCTCCCTCCTGCGCGCCCAGCCGGCGGCTCCTTCGGCAGGCTCACCGCCGGCCGCGCCCGCGGGTTCGACTGGCTCACCGCCGGCCGCCCCTCCCGTCACCGCATTCAAGCCGCTGCGCCGCAACACCGGGGTTTTCACCGGACGCGGCGGCACCATCGGCTGGCTGGCCTCACCCGCGGCGCTCGTCGTGGTCGACACGCAGTTTCCCGACACGGCCGCGGTATGCCTCGCCGGCCTGCCGGGCCGCGCGGGGCGCCTGCTCGACGCGGTCGTCAACACGCACCACCACTACGATCACACCAGCGGCAACCCGGTCTTCAAACCGGCCACCAAAACGATCGTGGCACAGGTGAACGTGCCGAAACTGCAGTTCGCCGCGGCGGAGAAGAGCGGCGATCTCGACAAACAGGTGTTTGCCGACACGACCTTTGCCGAGGCGTGGCGGCACGATTGCGGCGACGAGGTCGTCACCGCGCAGTATTTCGGCCCCGCGCACACGGGCGGCGACGCCGTCATCATGTTCGAGCAGGCCAACGTGGTGCACATGGGCGACCTGGTTTTCAACCGCCTCTATCCGTACATCGACCGTCCCGGCGGCGCGAGCGCGCGCGGCTGGGTGAAGCGGCTCGAGGAGGTGCACCAGACGTTCCCGGCCGACGCGATCTACGTCTTCGGCCATGGCAACCCGAAGTTTGGCGTCACCGGAACGCGCGACGACCTGCTCGTGATGCGCGACCTGCTCAACGCGATGCTTGAACACGTGCAGCAAGGCATCGCCGCGGGCCGGACGAAAGACCAGATCACAGCGCTCGACAACCTGCCCGGCTTCCCCGACTTCCATGTGCCCGCGCCCAACCGACTGCCAAGCATCCTCGGCACCGTGTACGACGAACTGACGGCCAAAGGCTAGGCGTCAGCGGGCGGGCCCCTGGGTGCCGTTGCCCTCGTCGAAATACTGGACGCCGTTGACCTCGCTCACGTTCAGGTACTGCTCCCAGGCCCGGCCGTCGCCGAGGTCGCGGCGGGCGGTCAGGCGCTTGATTTCGAAGGAGCGCAGCGGCGGCGCCGCGCCGGCGAGCGCCTCGCCGAGCACCCGGCCGTCGCGGCGCATCGCCTCGTCCTTGAAACTGAGGATCCAGAGGATGGTGGGGGCGAGATCGGTGTTGGCAGTGGGCAGCGTGTCGCGCACGCCGGCGCGGAAGTCGGGCCCGGCGGCGACGAGCGTGCTGTGCATGTCGTAAAAGCTCAGGCTGGTGTGGTTGCCGGTTTTTTCAGAGGTGGATTTCATGTCGGAGGCCATCAGGCCGGGCGTGCCGGTGGCGCTTCTGTCGTGAGTCCAGTGCAGCGAGACCACGAGGTCGGGCGCCTCCGGTGAGTCGAGTTGGACTGTCGCGAGCGGGAAGGTGCCTTCGAGCGGAGCGCGGGAAAAGATCACGCCCGTCCAATCCTGTTTTTGCAGGTAGGCGGCGAGGTTGCGACAGAGCGCGGCGTCGTGATCGCCGACATAGAGCAGGGTGGTGCCACCGTTGCTGATGGTCATGACTTCGCCGGGCTTCAGGCCGCCGGCGACGGCGCGCCGGGCGTCAAATCCGGCCGCGGCGAGTTCGGCCGCGACGTCGACCTTCCGGTTGATGGTGGAAAACCCGTGATCGGAGACGACGAACACGTCGGTGCTCGCGCGCAGGCCGCGCCGGTCCAGTTCGGCGAGGACGCGATCGAGAAGGTTGTCGCTGCTTTTGATGGCGGCAAGCGACGCTGTGGAGCCGGGGCCGGTGGCATGCTGGGTGGAATCGGGCTCGGCCAGCCAGAGGAGCGTGTAGGGTGGCACGCCGTTTTTCCAAAGGGTGCCGATCAGCGCCTGGGTGGTCCAGGCATCACGGGCGGTTTTGTCGTCCGACTTGGTGGCCGGCGGGAAATCACCGAGCGTCTCGGTGAGAGTGAGTTCCAAGGCGGGCGGTAACGCCGCACCCTGGTACAGGACGGGCGAAACGCCGGGCTCATTGGGCCGGCGGGCGCGGTCATGAAGCAGGGCGACCTGCTTGGAGCCGGCAATGACGGTGGCCAGTCCGCGGGCATGGAGAAACTCGGCAACGGTGGTGGCGCCGAGATAATGGCCGCCGCTGGCCTCATCACCCTTGCGCACGACGGAGGGAATTTCGATGCCGACGCTGTTCTCCGGGTCGATGCGCGGACGGTAGTCGGTGTTGGCAATCACCAAGCTATGCGCCGGATTCATGCCGGTGGCGATCGCGGTGCCGTTGACCTCGGTGGCGCTGAGATAGACGGGATGATGGCTGGCGAAAAACACGCCGGTTTGCGCCAGCGCCCAGAGGTGCGGCGTGGTCTGCTCGCCGACGAAATCGGGCCGCATACCGTCCCAGACCACGACGACGACATGGCGTTCAGCGGGATTGTCGGTGGCGACCGCCGGCGTCGCGGCGGCCAGCGCGAGGCTTAGCCACAAGAAAAGGCGTTGCATGCGGGGATCCTTGTAAGTTGGCGGAAAGAACGGCCGGACATGGGATGATCACATTCAGGCGGATTGCCGCGCGCTTGTCCAAAAGAAGCGCACGCGGCGATTCTGCGGCAGGTGGGTGACAACCGGGTGGCGACCGGGCAAAAAACCTGCGCCAAATGGCGTGCGGAGGAAGGGAAGTGATCACCGGCGTTGAATCCCGCCGCGTTTCCGGCATAATAATCGAAACATTTCCAGCTTTTCCTTATGACTCGATTACGCTGGGGCATCCTGGGCACCGGGCGCATCGCCGGCATTTTCTCGCGCGGCATCATCGCATCGCAAAGCGGTCAACTGGCGGCCGTCGGCAGCCGGACGCAGGCGTCGGCCGACCGTTTCGCCCGCGAATTCAGTGTGCCGCGGGCGCACGGCTCCTACGAGTCGTTGCTCGCGGACCGCGAGGTGCAGGCGGTGTATATCGGTTTGCCGCACCCCCTGCATGCCGAATGGACCATCCGCGCGGCGCGGGCGGGCAAGCACATCCTCTGCGAAAAACCGCTCACCATGAACCGCGCCGAGGCGGCGACCGTGGCCGGGGCGGCGCACGATCACGGCGTGCTGCTCATGGAGGCGTTCATGTACCGCTGCCACCCGCAGACGGCGAAGATTGTTGAACTCGTGGGCAGTGGCGCCCTCGGTCGCGTCGGTCTCGTGCAGGCGTCATTCAGCTTTCAAAGGGACTTCAATCCGGAAGTCCGCCTCTGGAGCAAGGCCCTCGGCGGCGGGAGCATTCTCGATGTCGGCTGCTATCCGGTGTCGTTCGCGCGGCTGATGGCCGGCGCGGCGGACGGGCGGCCCTTCGCCGATCCGGTGACTGTCACCGGCGCGGGCCACCTCCACCCGCAGGCCGGCGTCGATGTCTACGCCGCGGCCACGCTGAAGTTCGCCAACGGCGTCGTCGCGCAGGTGGCGTGCGGGACCGGGTTGGTGCAGGACAGTTCCGCGCGCATCTACGGCACCGAGGGCTGGCTGCACGTGCCGGTGCCGTGGGTGCTGAGCTTCGACGGCGGCACCTCGAAGATCTTTCTCCACCGGAAGGGCGGCGCGGCGCCCGAGGAGATCCTGATCGCGGCAGGCCCGCTGTATGGGATCGAGGCCGACGCGTTTGCCGCGGCGCTCGCGGCCGGGCGGCGCGAGGTGCCGCAGATGACGGTGGCCGATACGCTGGGCAACATGGCCGCGCTCGACCAGTGGCGCGCGGCGCTCGGCCTCGTCTACGACGCCGACCTGCCTCACCCCGCAGCCGCCTTGCGCTCGCGATAATTCAATCCTCTGGCCCACGAAGCAATGTCAACTAATAGTTGACATTGCGTCTGGCGGCGGACTGCCAAACAACCTGGTCAGATCCCTGCGTGATGGATCCGGTCTAGGCCGGCCGTTCGAGGTAGTGCTTCAGAGCCGCGAGCATTTCTTTCCAGCAATGCCGGCGCTCCGCGACCATCTTCGCGTCGGCCAGCCGGGTGTGGTCCACGGCGACGGCACACCGGCCGCGACCTCTGGTGGTGATCACCACCTCGATGTCCGAACCGTCGTCGTGACAGGTGAGTCGCACAGATTTTGGCGCGGCGGCCTGGCGGATGGTGAGCTTCACGCCGGACAGCCAGCGCGCGCGGCGGCGGGCGTCGGTCCACGCGGCGAAGGCCGCGGCTGCGGGGGCGGCGATCGTCTTGCTGGCGCTGACGGCAAACCCGCCGGCTCGTTGATTCAACTCACGGCGGCCGGCGGCAGGGATTGAACGCTTCATAATCCGGCATGCTAAAACCTCCACGGCCCAGGGCGAAGCCGAAATTCAGCGGCGCGTCCCTCCGGGGACCGACGCAAAGGACCCTGAGCGGACGGCGGGTTCCTGTGCGTGCGGAATGGACTTTGGCGTTGTTTTCGGGGGTGTTCGGGTGGATATTCTGCCCCCCATGCCCCCGACCGTTCCTGCCGCGTTCCGCCGCCTTTTCAGCGAGATCGGAACCGTCGACGCCGTCGGCGTCGAAGAGCGGGTCGCCAAATACACCACGCGCAGCATCAAGAAGCGGGCGAAACTGTTCGGCCTGAAGCTCGCGGTGTCCATGCTCGACCTCACCACGCTGGAGGGCAAGGACACGCCGGGCAAGGTGGAGTCGCTCTGCCGCAAGGCCGTCCGCCCGCACGACGACCCCGGCATCCCGCCGGTCGCGGCCGTCTGCGTCTATCCGGCGATGGTGCGGCCCGCGCGCCGCGCGCTCGGCGCTGCCGCGCCGGTCCGGATCGCCTCGGTCGCCACCGCGTTCCCGTCCGGCCAGATGCCGCTCAAGACCCGCCTGGCCGAGGTGCGCACGGCCGTGGCCGACGGCGCCGACGAGATCGACATGGTGATCAACCGCGGCGCGTTTCTGGCCGGCGAGTTCGCGCGTGTGCAGGACGAGATCGCCGCCGTGCTCGCGGCGTGCGGCGACGCCCCGCTCAAGGTCATCCTCGAGACCAGCGAGCTCGAGACCTACGACAACATCCGCGCCGCCTCCTTCCTCGCCATGCGGGTGCTCCGGGCCGGCGATTTCATCAAGACCAGCACGGGCAAGACCGCCGCCAACGCCACGCTCGGCAACAACCAGGTGATGCTCGAGGCCATCCGCGACTTCTACCTCGAGACCGGCACGCCCGTCGGCATGAAACCCGCGGGCGGCATCCGCACTGCCAAGCAGGCCCTGCAGTTTCTCGTCGCGGTCAAGGAGACGCTGGGCGACGCGTGGCTCACCAACGCGCGCTACCGCTTCGGCGCCAGCTCGCTTCTCAACGACCTGCTGCGCCAGATCGAAAAGGAAAGGACCGGCGCCTACCAGGCCCCGTACTATTTCAGCGAGGCCGCCGAGAGCTACTGACCCGGAGGACAGAGGTCAGAACACAAAGACAGAAAGGAATTTCGTCATGCCGACTCTCCAAGAAAAGAAACCTGCGCGCCCCATCCGGCGTTCCCACGTCCGGCCTTTGCGCGAGCTCATCTTCGGCGACCTCTGGGAATACGATCCCGCGCCGGAGACGGCCGATCCCAAGCTGAAGCCGCGCTACGACCTCTTCATCGGCGGCCGGTTCGTACTGCCCGCGACCGGCAAATATTTCGATTCCATCAACCCCGCCAACGAGCAGAAGCTGGCGGAGCTGGCCCTGGGGGGAGCGGCCGACGTCGACGCCGCCTACCAGGCCGCCGCGCGCGCCTTCGACTCCGGCTGGGGCCGGATGCCCGGCCGGGAGCGCGGCAAGTTCCTCTATCGGGTCGCCCGGCTGCTGCAGGACCGCGCGCGCGAATTCGCGGTCGCGGAGACGATGGACAACGGGAAGCCGATTAAAGAAACGCGCGACTTCGACGTGCCGATGGCGGCGGCGCACTTCTTCTACCACGCGGGCTGGGCCGACAAGCTGGATTATGTGGCGCCGGGCCGCCGGATGGCGCCGCTCGGCGTGGTGGGACAGGTGATCCCGTGGAATTTCCCGCTGCTCATGCTGTCGTGGAAAATCGCGCCGGCCCTGGCGGTGGGCAACTGCGTCGTCATCAAGCCTGCGACGAACACCTCCATCACCGCCGTCAAGCTCGCGGAGATCTTCCAGGACGCCGGCCTGCCGCCCGGCGTGGTCAACGTCATCACCGGGCCCGGCGCCACCGGCGGGATCCTCATGGCGCATCCGGCCGCCGCCAAGATCGCCTTCACCGGCTCGACCGAGGTCGGCAAGGTCATCATGCGCTCGGTGGCGGGCAGCGACAAACGGATGACGATGGAGCTCGGCGGCAAGGCCGCCAACATCGTCTTCGACGACGCGCCGATCGACCAGGCGGTCGAGGGCATCGTCAACGGCATCTTTTTCAACCAGGGCCAGGTCTGCTGCGCGGGGTCCCGGCTCCTCGTGCACGAACCGGTGGCCGGCCTCGTCGTGGCCAAGCTCAAGCAGCGGCTGCGCGTCCTGCGCGTGGGCGACCCGCTGGACAAGAACACGGATGTCGGCGCCATCGTGTCCCGGGCCCAGCTCGAAACCATCCAGCGCTACCTGGATATCGGGGTGAAGGAAGGGGCCGAGATGTGGCAGCCGCCATGCCGCCTGCCGCCCAAGGGGTTTTTCATGCCGCCGACGATCTTCACCGGCGTCACCCAGAGCCACCGCATCGCCCGCGAGGAAATCTTCGGACCGGTCCTCAGCATCCTCACTTTCCGCACGATCGACGAGGCGATCGAAAAGGCCAACAACACGGCCTACGGCCTCAGCGCCGGCGTCTGGACCGACAAGGGTTCGCGCATCCTGAAGATGTCCACCGAGCTCAAGGCCGGCGTCGTCTGGGCCAACACCTTCAACAAGTTCGATCCGGCGTCGCCCTTCGGCGGCTACAAGGAGTCGGGCTTCGGCCGCGAGGGCGGCCGCCAGGGACTGCTGGATTACGGCAAACTCATTTGAGGGAACACCGCCATGAACCGACTTCCCATCACCAAGACTCCCAAGGTTTACGTCGGCGGCGCGTTCATCCGCTCGGAGAGCGGACGCACCTTTGCGATCAAGGACGCCGGCGGGCGGTTTTTCGCCAACGTCCCGCAGTGCACGCGCAAGGACCTGCGCAACGCCGTCGAGGCCGCCGCCAAGGCCGGACCCGGCTGGGCGAAGCGCACGCCCTACAACCGCGGGCAGATCCTTTACCGCCTCGGCGAGATGCTCGAGGCGCGCAAGGCCGACATGGCCGACGCCCTCATGCTCGGCGGCGTCTCGAAATCCGCGGCTGCGAAGGAAATCACCGCGGCGGTCGACCGCCTCATCTACTACGCCGGCTGGGCCGACAAATACGAGCAGGTGCTCGGCAGCGTGAATCCCGTCGCCGCCCCGTACTTCAACTTTACGGTCACCGAGCCGATGGGCATCGTCGGCGTGATCGCGCCCGAGGAAGCGCCACTGCTCGGGCTGGTTTCGCTGGTCGCGCCCGTGATCGTGAGTGGCAACACCGTCGTGGCGCTCGCGTCCGCAGCGCAGCCGTATCCCGCCATCGTGCTCGGTGAGATGCTGGCCACGAGCGACCTGCCCGGCGGCGTGGTCAACCTGCTCACCGGCGCGCGCAAGGACCTCCTGCCAACCTTCGCCACGCACACGCATCTGCGCGCCCTCGCCGCCGTGGCGGACGCCGGGGAGCGCAAGGCGCTCGCGCTCGGCGCCGTGGAGAGCGTCAAGCGCACGAAATTCTGGAAGGCCGAGGAGAAGACCGACTGGTTTTCGGAGAAAGCCCAGAGCCTCTACGCCATCCGCGACTTCCTCGAATTCAAGACCACCTGGCACCCGATCGGCGCGTGAGGGAGTAACCACGGATCACACGGATGGGCGTGACGACCGGGGCCTTCGGCCCAGATGTTATCCGGCAGGAAGCTGTCGCATATTGATCAGCCTTCATGAACCCCAATCCCATTCCCCAAAGCGGCACAACCCGGCGGCTGGTCTGGTGGATCCTGTGGGCGGGAATCCTGGCCGGACTGGTGGCGATTTATGCGGCGCTGGAACTGAGACCCTGGCCGAAGCAAGCCCAGCCCAATGCCGTGACGGACTTCATCGGCCTTGGTCCGCTGCTGGTGAGTTGTCTGGTGCGCTGGCTGGTGCTGCCACGCGTGCGGCAGGTGCAGACGGCGTTTGTCCTGTTCATTCTCGGCCTCGCGCTGGCCGAGACGTGCGGCCTGCTGGGCATTTTCCTGAGCACCTACAAGAACGAGTTTTTTGTGCTGGGCGTGCTGGGTCTCGTGCAATGGGTGCCGCTGTTTGCGCGCGCGTATTTCGAGCCGTCAGCCGCCGGCTTCCGGCCGCCGCAGAACTGACGGCTGACGACAGGCGGGCCGGAGCCTGGTGACTTAATCCGGGATTTCGCCGGCGGTATCGACCACGGTGGCGAAATGGTCGGCGAGGGCGGCCAGGCTGGCCCGGTGCATGATCTCGGCGGGCACCACACCGCCGTGGCCGTCCGGCAGGTCGCGGGTGGCGCAGGCCGCGGCGACGACCGTGCAGCGGTAGCCGTGGTCGAGCGCGGAGCGCACGGTGGCGCTCACGCACATATGCGTCATGAATCCGGCCACGATGAGATTCTTCCGGCCGAGTTTTTTGAGCGTCTCGTCGAGCGTGGTGCGGGCAAAGCTGTTGGGCAGCGATTTGATGATCACGCTTTCGCCGGGCCGCGGCGCGACCTCATCCGCAATGGCGACATCCGGACCGTGCGGATCGCAGATCGCGCCGCCCGGCCGGCCGTGCTGCACGACGTGGATCACCGGCGTGCCGGCGGCGCGGGCCCGGGCGAGCAGGCGCGCCGCCTCCGCCAGGGCGGGACCGATGCCGGGGAGCGGCAGGCGCCCGTCGACATAGACGCGCTGGGCGTCGATGAGCACGAGGGCGCTGTCGGCGAGCCGGGCGGGCGGGAGCACGGCGCCGGAGATTTCGAGCAGGGTTGGGGGTGAGGGCAGGGCGGCGGAGGATTTCACGGAATGGCAGGGTAACAGACAAACGGCCGGGGAAAAGCCATGACTGGCAACGCCGGCACATGACGGCGGGCCGGCCGGCGCCGCCGCTGATCCCGTGCGCCGACCGTTTGTCTAAAGTTTGCCGCGGGTGGCCTCCCGTGTTGTAATGTGCCCGCACATGGATTCCGCCCCCCCTGTTTCCACCCCGGTCACCGACACCAGCCTTCGCCCGCGGGCGAAGGAGCGCCTTTACGTCGTGTGCCAGCTGGCGGGCTGGTCGTTTCTCCTCGTGTTCGACCTGATCTTCGTGCGGCTGTTCGGCGAGGAGAAGAAGGTCGACAGCTCCACCTGCTCCATCGCGGAGATGCTGGCACTGGGGTTGCTGGTCACTCATTACTCCCGGCACTGGCTCACTAAATGGGGCTGGAAGGAGCTCGGCTGGCGGCCGCTGCTGCCACGCATCATCGGAATGGCCGCGCTGCTCTCGTTCATCTGGACACTGATTGGTTATACGCTGCATTACGTCGTGCTGCGCAATCCGTGGACGGCGAAGTATTCCCCGGGGACGATTTTCGCCGTGAGCATTCTCGACGGCAGCCTGCTCATGGGGGGCTGGCTGGGCATCTATTTTTTCTATCATCTGTTTGACCGCTACAACCGGCTGCGGATCGAGCAGCTGCGGCTCGCCGCCACCGTCAAGGAGGCCGAGCTGCGCGCGCTCAAATCGCAGATCAACCCCCATTTCATCTTCAACTCGCTCAACTCGCTGCGCGCGCTCATCGACGAAAACCCCGACCGGGCCCGCCAGGCCGTCACGCAGCTCGCCAACCTGCTGCGCTACTCGCTGCAGTCGGGCCAGCTCGAGACCGTGCCGTTCGAGGACGAGCTGAACACGGTCAACGACTACCTCGCGCTCGAACAGGTGCGCCACGAGGAACGCCTGCGGGTGCGGCTCGACATCGCCCCCGGCGCGCTCGGCCTTTCGATCCCGCCCATGCTGCTGCAGACGCTCGTGGAGAACGCGGTCAAGTACGGGATCGCCCCGCGCCGCGAGGGCGGCGAGATCGCGATCATCGCGCGGTGCGAGCGGGACCATCTCCGCCTGCAGGTCACCAATCCCGGCACGCTGGCCGCGGGCGGCGGCTCCACCGGCGTCGGTCTGCGCAACGCCGCCGACCGGCTGGGACTGATCTTCGGCGCCCATGCCACGCTCGATCTGCGCGAGGAACCGCCCGGCTGCGTCGTCGCCGAGGTGATCCTCCCGCTGGAAACGATGGCGGCGGCCCGGGAGCCAGCGTCGGTGCGAATCCGGGATGAGGCCGGGCCCGCGGCCCGACCGGCGGAGACGAAGGCGGCGCTGCGCGCATGAAAGCCCTGCTCATTGACGATGAGCGCCTCGCGCGCAACGAGCTGCGCCGGCTGCTCGCGAAGCACCCGGACGTCGCGGTCATCGGCGAGGCCGCCAACGCCGACGAGGCCCGCGCGCGCGTCGCCGGGCTCAAGCCCGACCTGCTGTTTCTCGACATCCAGATGCCGGGCGACGACGGCTTCGCGCTGCTCGAGTCGCTCGAGCCGCCGCTCCCGCTGGTGATCTTCACCACCGCCTATGACGAGTTCGCGGTGAAGGCGTTCGAGTTCAACGCGCTCGACTACCTGCTGAAGCCGATCGACCCGGCGCGGCTGGCCGCGGCCCTCGAAAAGTTGAGAACCCACGCGGAGACCGCGGCGGGCGGCAGTGCCGCGTCCCACGAGCGCCCGGCCCGCCTGGCGCCGGAGGACAAGGTTTTTGTGCGCGAGGGCGAACGCTGCTGGTTCGTCGAGGTGAAGTCGATCCGCCTCATGGAGAGCGAGGGCAACTACACCCGCGTGCACTTCGGCGACGCGCAACCGCAGCTTTTCCGTTCGCTCAACGCCATGGAGGAGCGCCTCGACCCGCGGTGCTTCTTCCGCGCCAACCGCCGCCAGATCATCAACCTCGCCTGGATCGACCGGATCGAGCCGTGGTTCAGCGGCGGCCTGCTCGTCCACCTCAAGGGCGGCCCGAAGGTCGAGCTCTCCCGCCGTCAGGCGCAAGCCTTCCGCGAACAGATGAGCCTCTGATTTTTTCACCACGAAAGGCACGAAACCGAAGGGCCCTTGATTTTCGGGCCATTCGTGTCTCTCGTGGTGCCCCAACCCCATGATCGAAGCCCGCAACCTCACCAAGGTCTTCCGCGACAAGAAACGCGGCGAAATCCGCGCCGTGGACGACGTCTCCTTCACCTGCCGCCCCGGCCGGATCTACGGCCTCCTTGGCGCCAACGGCGCGGGCAAGACCACCACGCTGCGCCTGCTCGCCACCCTGCTGCGGCCCACCGCCGGCGGTGCCACCGTGGCCGGATTCGACATCGTTGCGGAGCCCGAGCGCGTCCGGGCCAGCGTCGGCTTCCTCGCCACCAGCACCGCGCTCTACGGCCGGCTGACCGCGCGCGAGACCATCGCCTACTTCGGCCGGCTCAACGGCCTGTCCGACGCGGCGGTCGCCGCGCGCGTGGCCCGGCTTGCCGACGAGCTCGACCTGCACGAGTTCCTCGACCGCCGGGTGGAGAAATTTTCCACCGGCATGAAGCAGAAGACCTCCATCGCGCGCACGCTGGTGCACGACCCCGCCGTGCTCATCTTCGACGAGCCGACCATCGGGCTCGACGTGATGACCGCGCGCAACATCGTGCGCTTCGTCCGTGACTGCCGGACCCGCGGCAAGACCGTGATCTACTCCACCCACGTCATGAGCGAGGTGGAGAAGCTCTGTGATCTCGTCGGCATCATCCATCACGGGCGGCTGGTCGCCGAGGGCTCGCTGGCCGAGCTCGGGGAACGCTACGGCGTGCAGGACATGGAGGAGATTTTCATCCGCGCCGTGGGCGCGGACGGAGAGGAGGCCGCATGAACGGGCAAAACATACTCACGGTCTATGGCAAGGAGCTACGCGACTCGCTGCGCGACCGCCGGACGCTGATATCGATGATCGTCATTCCGATGCTCATGATTCCCGGCATCATGGCGGTGGCCGTGGGCGTCTCGACCAAGATGATCAACAAGGCCCGCGGGGAAGTGCCCACCGTGATGGTGCTCGGCGGCGACGACTCGCCCGTCCTGCGCGCGGCGCTGGCGGCGGATCCGAAGCTGCACCTCGTCCGCACCGCGGCGAACTGGAGGCAACAGATCTCCGACAAGCAGCTGCGCGCGGCGGTCGAAATTCCGGCCGGGTTCGACGCGGCCCTTGACCGGGGCACGCCGGCCGAGGTGAAGATCTACAATTACGACGGCGAGCTGCGCTCGGGCTTCGCCGTCGGCGAGCTGCGCAATTTTCTCAACGACTACCGCGAAAAGACGGTGACCACACGCCTCGTCGGGCGCGGGCTGCCGGCGGCCCTCGTGAAGCCGTTCGAAGTCAAGACCCAGAACGTGGCCCCGCCGGAGAAGGTCGGCGGCAACATGATCGGCGGATTGATCCCCTACCTGTTCATCCTGCTCTGCTACACCGGCGCCATGTATTCGGCGATGGATTTGACGGCGGGTGAAAAGGAGCGCGGCACGATGGAGACGATCCTCTGCAGTCCGGTGGCGCGGACCGACCTCGTGCTCGGCAAATTCCTGATGGTGCTCACGGCCTCGCTCACGGCCGCGCTGATCTCGATGATTTCGATGGGCATCACGTTCGTTGTCGGCGGCATCCTGATGGGCGCCCCCCGCATGACGGCCGCGGCCAAGGCGGGCCCGCTCCCGATGCTCGATCCGGCCGGCCTGCTGCTGGTGCTGGCGATGGTGCTGCCGGTCGCCGTACTTTTCAGCGCGGTGCTGCTGGCGGTGTCGCTCTTCGCCAAGAGCATCAAGGAGGCGTCGAGCTACGTCTCCCCCATGATCATCCTGATCATCATCCCGGCCATGATGGGCCTGATGCCGGGAGTAGAGCTCAACGCGCGGCTGGCGCTCGTACCGATTCTCAACATCGCCCTCGTGAGCAAGGAACTCGTGTCAGGGGTGTTTCACTGGCAGTACCTCGCATTGATCTTTGGCTCGACCTGCATCTACGCCGCGGCGGCGCTGGCGTTTTGCGTGCACTTGTTCAACCGCGAGGAAGTGTTGTTCCGGACTTGATCCGCCTGCTGCGTGGCGCCCCATGCGGGGGGCTGGCGTCGCCTGGGCGAATGCGGTAAAGAAACCATAAATCCGGACGGGGGCATGGTCCTGCGGGGGTGCCCTTTGCTCATTTTCCCATGGTAAACGCGGGGTAAATCCCCTTCATACAATTCAGCAGCATTGTCTGGCGTCCAGAGTTGGTATATCTTTTCTCCCTGTCAGGGTTTGCCAACCGAATACACATCCACGTCATGAATTTCGTGAAGAAGATTCTCTTGGTGCACGGCGACACGAAAGCGCGTCGCACTTTGACTCTTCTGCTCGCCGGTGCCGGCTATGACGTCCGGCCCTATGGGCGCACGGAGGTTGCGCTCGAGACCGCCCATTCCGAATGGTTTGATCTTTCCCTGGTGGGCGACCCGCTGCCGGAAATGAGCAGCTTCAGCTTTATCGAAGCGCTGAAGAAGCTTCAACCCAGCGTCCCCGTCCTCCTGCTGGTCAACCAGCTCGAACTGCCCTCGGTCATCAAGGGCATCCGCCTCGCCGTCACCGACGTCCTCGCCCCCGGCGGCGACTGGGGGCTGGTGATGGAGCGCGTCAACGCGCTCCTGCGGCCGGGCGAGACCCCCGCGCCGCTGGATCTCAGCCCGGAGGAGCTGGCCGAGGTGGAGACCATCCTTGCCAAGGGGAGTGATACCACCATCAGCACCATTCCGTTCGCTGCCGATCTTCCCCCCCAGGCCGGCGTCCTGCGCGAGGAACTGCAGCGGCTCGCCCGCGAACGCAGCGATTTCAAGAAAGCCGCCGAGCGGCTGGCCCAGGAGAAGACCGCCCTCGAGGCCGAGTTGAAGACGCACCTGGCCAGGCATGGCGACGTCGCGCGCCTCGAGGCCGAGCTGGGCGAATTGCGCAGCGAGCACGAGATCGTGGCCGCCGCCCAGGCCGCCGTGGATGACAAGGCCCGCGCCCTCGCCACCGCCCGCGAGCAGTTGGCCCGGGAACGCGCCACCCTGGCCGCCGAGCGGGCGCAGGGTCTGTCCGCCGAGGCTGCGAAGCGCCTGAACAGCACGGAGGAACTCATCCGCGAACGCGAGATGCTGGAGGACCTGCGGCTTGACCTCCGCGCCGAGGATGTGCGTCTGCGCGAGGAGGCCTCGAAGGCGCGGCTGGCCCAGATTTTGCTCGAGAGCGAACGCCGGCAGCTGCATGAGGACATGGACCTGGCCCGGGAGCAGGAGGCCAACCTGCGCGCCTATGAGCAGCGCCTGCGCAGCCTTCCGGCGGAGGTCGAGGCCGTCCGCGTGCATCGCGCCGCTCCGCGCCATCCCTTCGATCAGTTCCAGTACGATGCCTCGCTCGAGGCGGCCTGGAACAAGATCAACCGCGCGATGGATCTACTGGAGGCCGAACGGCGCAGCTTCACCGACGAGAAGCTCACCTTCAAGGAGACGCTGGCGCGACTGGAGCAGAAGGAGAAGACCCTGCAATCCCGGGAGGCGCTGCTGGTCAAGCACGATCAGGATCTTAACGCCGCGCCGCCGCCCCGGCCGTCCTTCACTCGCGAGCCCTTCAAGGCCGCCAAGGCCATCTTCACCAGTGACAAGAAGTGATGGGTGGGACGGAACGAAGGCGACCCGCGAAAAGGGAAAGGAGCTGGGTGGACGTCCTGCTTTCCGGTTGCCCGCTTCCCATGGGCTTGAGCGCGGCCTTCGTCATCGCGCCAGCGCGAGCGCCACGGCGCCGGCGACGGCGATGGCTCCGCCCGCCAGCGAGCGGCGGGACGGCCGCTCGCCCTCGAGCAGATAGCTGAACGGAATGATGACGAGCGGCGTCGTTGCCACGATCGGCAGCACGATGCCGCTGGGCGTGGTGGCGAGCGCCCACTGGTAGCAGCTCACCCCGATGACGGCCCCGCACACGGCGTTGACGACGATCCAGACATAGTTGCGGGCGGGCGGCGGCGCCGGTGTCTCCGGCGCGCGGTCGCGCCGGAGCAAGGCACGCAGGGTGAAAAACGCCGCGGTGATCACCAGTCCGCCGACGATGCGCTGGTAGGCGGCGGTGATGCCGTCGACGGACTCGCCCGCCCGGGTGGCGGCCTCGGCGGCGCGGCGGCTGACCACGGCGCCGAGGCCCTGGCCGGCGGCGGAGAGAACCCCCCACAGGAAACCGATGGGCCGCACCCGCACGCGCGGCGGGCTTTGGGGGGTGGGCATCAACGCCAGGGCCACGCCGGCCAGGATGACGGCGCCCCAGGTAAACTGGCCGGCGGTGAGCCGCGTGCCCAGCCACAGCCGTTCGGCAAGGATCGCGATCGGCACGGCGAGACACTGGCCCATGAGGATGGCCAGCCGCGAACCGAGCAGCGGCAGGGCGTTGAAACTGGCAAGATCACCCAGGCCCATGCCGATCAGCCCGCTGAGGAGAAACCAGTCGCGTCCCGCCCCGCCCATGCCGTGCCCGAAAGTGTGCGCATAGGCGCCGAGACAGATGAGGGCCACCAGCAGCCGTCCGAGATTGGCGCGGGTAAGGCCGACGGCGGTGATCGAACGGTTGGCAAAAATCACCGACAGCGAGAAGAAGATGGTGGTGAGAAACGCGCCGAGCATGGCAAGGGTGGGCGGCCAGCGTAAGGATTGGCGCCGCGAGCGTAAGTCAAAAGCGCGACCCGGAGCGGGGCCGGCTGCCCAAGTGCAAACCGCGCCGGCACTTTGCGTCTGGAGGAATTTGCACGAGGGTTTGCTGATGTCCGCCGTCGCATCGTCCCGCTTCACCAACCGTCTCGCCTGCGAGAAATCGCCCTACCTGCGCCAGCACGCCCACAATCCGGTCGACTGGCAGCCGTGGGGCGACGAGGCCTTTGCGAAGGCGCGCGCGGAGCAGAAGCCGATCTTTCTCTCCATCGGCTACTCGACCTGCCACTGGTGCCATGTGATGGCGCACGAGGCGTTCGAGGACGAGGCCATCGCCCGGCAGCTCAACCGCGACTTCGTGCCGGTGAAGGTCGACCGCGAGGAGCGGCCCGACGTCGACCGCATCTACATGACCTACGTGCAGGCCGCGACCGGCCAGGGCGGCTGGCCGCTGAGCGTGTGGCTGACCCCCGACCTCAAGCCGTTCTTCGGCGGCACCTATTTCCCGCCCGAGGACCGGTGGGGCCGGCCGGGCTTCGCCACGCTCCTCGGCGTGCTGGCGCAGGCGTGGGCGCAGGAACGGGAGAAACTCATCGCGGAGGGCGAGCGGGTGACGGAAGCGCTGCGGCAGTATGCCGCCGGGCAAAATCCCAAATCCCAAACGCCGAACTCCACAGAACCCGGCGACATCGGAAGCATTCTACGTGAACCCAAAACTCAAAACCCAAAACTCAAAACCGGCGACGGCGCCCTGGCCGGCGCCGCGGGCGAGGCGTTCGGCCGGTGCTTTCAGCAGTTGCAGGAGTCGTTTGACGCTGGACAGGGCGGGTTTGGCGGGGCGCCGAAGTTTCCGCGCGCGGCGGTGTTCAACTTCCTGTTCCGGGTGGCGGCGATCCAGGGCGTGGCTTCCGCGGCCGGCGCCGCGGCCGCGCGGATGGCCGCGCTCACCCTGCGCAAGATGGCCGAGGGCGGCCTGCACGACCACGTGGGCGGCGGCTTCCACCGCTACTCGGTGGATGAGGAATGGTTCGTGCCGCACTTCGAAAAAATGCTCTACGACCAGGCGCAGCTCGCGATCAGCTATCTCGAGGCGCGGCAGGCGACGGGCGACGAACGCTACGCCTGGGTGGCCCGCGGCATTTTCGACTACGTGCTGCGCGACCTCGCCAGTCCGGCGGGCGGGTTCTTCTCCGCAGAAGATGCGGACAGCAGGATACCGGAAAGCGGAGACCGGAAACCGGGAAGTGGAGAACACCCTGGCCGGCAGGCCGAGGGGGCGTTCTACGTCTGGACGAAGGAGGAACTCGGGCGTGTGCTGGGGGGCGACGCGGAGCTGTTTTGCGCCCACTTCGGCGTGACGGCCGGCGGCAACGTGCCCGAGGAACGCGATCCGCACGGCGAGTTTCGCGGGAAGAACATTCTCCGGCAGCGCCAGCCGCTCGCAAAAACGGCGCAGCAGTCCGGCCTCGATCCGCCGGCGGCCGGCGACCGGTTGCTGGCGTGCCTGACGCGGCTGCGCGCCGTGCGCGCCCGGCGGCCGCGCCCGCAGCTCGACGACAAGATTCTCACCGCGGGGAACGGCCTGATGATCTCCGCGCTGGCGAGAGGGCATCAGGTGCTGGGTGAACGCAGCCATCTCGAACATGCCGTGCGCGCGGCGGAGTTTCTCCGGCGCGAGTTGTACGACGGACAGACCGGTGTGCTCTATCGCAGCCACCGCGAGGGCCGCAGCGACATCCCGGGCTTCGCCGAGGACTATGCGTATCTCGTCCAGGGCCTGCTGGATCTCTACGAGGCATCCTTCGATCTCCGCTGGCTGCAATGGGCGGACCGGCTGCAGTCAAAGATGGACGATTTGTTCTGGGACGCCGCGGCCGGCGGCTACTTCAATTCGCGGGCCGACGATCCGGCGATCATCGCGCGGATGAAGGAGGATTACGATGGGGCGGAACCCGCGCCGGGGTCGGTCGCGGCCATGAATCTGCTGCGGCTGGAGGCGATGATTGGTGGCGGGAATCCAAATTCACACGAATCTGGCCACCGGATGCGGGCGCTGAAAACCATCGAGGCCCTGCGCGGGCAATGGGAACGCGCACCACAGGCCCTGCCGCAGTTGTTGTGCGCGCTGGAACTTGCGCGGCAGCCGCCGCGCACGGTGGTGCTGGCGGGCGATCCGCAGGCGGACGATTTTCGCGCGCTCATGGCCATGCTGCACGAACGGCTAGGTCCACGGCGGGCGCTGCTGGCGGCGGATGGCGGCGAGGGCCAGCGCTGGCTGGCTGGCCGCGTGCCTTACGTGGCGGAGATGAAACCGCGTGACGGCCGGGCCACGGCCTATGTGTGCGAGGATTTCACCTGCCGGCAACCGGTGACGGAGCCGGGGGAACTGCGGCGCCTGCTGGAGCCGTAAGGCGACAGGCGCGCCGGTTATTTGTCCTCCGCCACCTTGAGTTGCGGCACGGAATCATCGCCGGCGGTGGACTCCACGAGGTCGCGCACGGCTTCGACGATGGTCAGCACCTCGGGCTGCCGCGCGGCAAACACGAGCAGGCGGATCTGGTCGGCGGTCAGGCCGGCGGCGATCACAGCCTCGGCCAGCTGCCGGGCCGCCAGCTGGGCGCCGCGTCCGTAGACGGCCGCCTGCTTGCGCGCCGCAGCGAGGATTCCGGGCTGCGAAAACGAGGTGCCGCTCACCGCCTCGAGCCAGAGCAACGCGAGCGTGCGCATCTCGTCCGATTCCGGGGCATAGCCCATCTTTCCCATCAGACCGGCGAGGGTGCCGAATTTGACCGGCCGTCCGCTCTCGACGTTGATCACGGTGTTGCGGTGGCACCGGGCGCGCCGGGCCAGCGCTTCATGGCTGAGGTGGCGGGTTTCGCGAAGCTGCCGGAAAAGCTGGGTGTAGTGCATGGGGGTTCGATGCCGTCGCGGTCAAAATTTGTCAACGCACAGTACCGGTGGTTAGGAGTTGACAAATTATGTAATATCTAAATTTTGTATACATATGCCACGAACCTCATCCGTTGCCGCGCCGGCCGGCGGGTTCCGTTCCGTCCATCGAAACCGGCTGGTGACGGCGTTGCTGATCGTATGCCGCAAGGTGCGGCGCCTGCAGACTTCAGCCGCCGCGCAAGCCGCGTGTGACGACGTTGCCCGCTGGCTGCGGGCGATGCCGGCGGCCTGGCCGCGCCGGCGGACAGTGAAAAAGGACTGAGATGGCGGGCCGGCCGTCCATTCTGGTGGTGGAGGATACGGAGCCGTTGCGAATGATTCTGGAGCTGGCGCTGGCCGGAGCGGGATACGAAGTCATCGGCACGGCCAGCGGCGCGGAGGCACTACGGTGGGGCGCGGATCGGCGGTTTGATGCCGCGCTGCTCGATATCAACCTTCCGGACATGGACGGTTTCGAACTGGCGGCACGGCTGCGGGCCGGAATGGAGGGGGCAACCCTGCCGATGATTTTCATGACCGCCCGGCGGGTGCCGGAGATGCCGGCGCAGGTGGCCGCCGCCGGCGGGGTGGGACTGCTGCTGAAACCATTCCGGCTGGATGAGCTCCTGCAGCATGTGGCACGCTGTCTGCCGGATCACCTGGTGCAGGTGACGCCAGCCATCGCCCGCCCGTCGTATGAGGGCTTGGCAAATGGCGGGTCCATCCCTGAACTGGTTTCTCCTGCCATGAAAAACGAACGCATTGCCCTGCTCGAAGAGAAGCTCGCCTGGCTGCAACGCCACGTGACGGAACAGGACAAGGCCATGCTGGAGCTGGCCGGGGAGATCGACCGCCTGAAAAAGCAGGTGGCGGAGCGGCGCGCCAAACCCGCGATGGACCCCGGCGGGCCGGCCGAGGCCGACGAGCACCCGCCGCATTATTGACCGCCGGGCGGTCAGAACGCCGCAGTGACTTCCTGCTCGGTGCCGGGGGCGAGCGTCAGCGTGCCGAGGGGCGCCTCGATCTTGTCGTTCTTGTAGACCTTGCAGGTCACGGCGGCGTCAGCGTCGCCCGTCTCCCAGCGCCAGCGGCCGATGGAGACAAACTGCAGCGGCACGCCCTTGTCCCAGCTCAAACCGGGCCCTTCACCGCGGAGGTAAAGCTTGTTGCCGATGCCGATGTAGGAAACGACCGTGAGGCGGGTGAGGCCATCGGCCGACGGCGCGGGCGTGGGCCGACCTTCCTCGGGCGGAACTTGGGGAAAATTTTCCGGTGCCGGCGGCTCGTCGGTGACGGGCTCGGCAATGAGGTCGCCCGCGACCGGTTCGGCCGGAGCCGGGGTTTCGGGAGCGGGCGCCTCGGCCTTGGGCTTTTTCGGGGCGCGCGGTTTGCGGGGAGGCTTGGGCGTTGCGGCCGGGACGTCCGCCTTCGCCACGGCGGCGGTCGACGACGCGGATTCCCCGACCGGCGCGGCACTGGCGGGAGCGGGTGCATCAGGGAGAACGACGGGCGCCGGTTCGACTTCAGGCTTTGATTTCGCGGCTGGTGGCGAGGCGGCGGATTTTCGGTCGGCCGCCTGCACGGCCAGGCCGAGCGCGGTGAACTTCGCATCAATGGCGGCCAGCGCGCCGGCCAGTTTCTGTTCCACCTGGGCCGCGGCCGCGAGTTGCTTGCGCGCATCGGTCTCGAGCTTCGTCCACTCGGCGGTGGTCCCGGCGATCTTGTCGGCCATGGTGGCCAGGCGTTCGCTTTCGGTGGAGCGCAGCATGGCCAGCTCCTGTTCGAGCGCCTCCTTCTCTTCGTTTTCGGTCTCGGCCAGCTGCTGGTTGAATTCGGCCATCTTCTCCTGGAGACGGTAGGGCAGCTTCTCGGCGGCCTGCAGATTCTTGGTGGCGATTTCCTCGACGGTCTTGAGCTGCGCCGTGGCATGCTGGAGGTGCTCGGAGGCTGTCATGAGCCGCTTGAACTGCTCGCTCAGCTCGCGCCGCAGGGAGGCCGCGATTTCCTCCTGATCGCGCACATAGTTGACGAGGAAGGGAATCATCGTCGCCACACAGCCGACAAAAACGCAGCCGGTGATGATAAGCAGCGGGAGGGTCTGTGAGAAGGGGTGCGGGTGGCGGTTGGCGACAAGCGTGGCGAGGAGCAGAAGGGCGATGTCGCCAAGGATGAAGGGCAGCTTGGGCAGCCGCGGGACGTCTTCGAATTTCATGGGTGAGGGCGAGAAGCGAAGCAGCGGGACGCACCCGTTTTGCGGACGGAAAGTGCATTGCTCAAGGCTAAATCAACGGCGACGGCCGGAGGTGCCTGCCGATCCGGCGCCAAGGCAAATTGAGGCTTGTGGCAGATGACGGGATTGTTACGGTGCGGGTTCGCTCCCGGCCATGCATTTCCCCGATTTCCTCCGGATTGAGCGCGACGAGCCCGGTTCGTCCCGCCACTACGTGGTGCATACGCAGAAGCCGAATTTCACGATGGAGCTTGCACCGGATGCGGGCGCCCCGGATCAGATTGGAAAGGGCGTGATGAAACGCATCTGCGTGCCGAACTCGTGGGCGGGCGACTACCAGAAATACTTCCGGCTCATGGGCGTGGCGCAGGAGTTTTTTGCCGCGTCGTTTGGCGCGGCGGAGCCCAAGGGCTTTACACGGCGGCTGGGGATTTGAACCACCGGGTGCGGCACGTCCGTGAAATCGGCGGGAGGTGGATGCCCCCGGGGTGGCGGGTTCTCAACGCAGCCGGCGCCAGGCCAGGACGCACAGCGACAGCAGCATGCCAATGCGGATGGCTCCCTCGAAGGTCAGGGTGACGAGCACCCCTTTCAGTCCGCAGCCGCGCCGGATCAGGAAACCAATCCCGGACACGGCGATGAGCATCAGCACCTGCAGGCGGCCCCACGGCTGGAACAGCATCAGCGCCATCCAGGCCCAGTAGGCCAGCAGCGTGAGGCTCCAGAAGGCGGCCGCCGCCTCGCCGAGGCCGAGTTCGCGCGGATCCGTGCCGCGCTCGATCTGCTTGATGCCCACGTAACGCTCTGCGATGACGAGCTGCCAGAGCTCGAACGCGAGAAACACCGGGGCGAAGACGAAGAGCAGGGTCACGACGCGGGCAGTCTCGGACAAAGTCCGGACGCTGCCAAGACTGCAGCGCGCGGCCGCGAGTCACTGTCGGTCTGCGCGCCCCACACCTCGCCGATGGCCCAGGCGCCGAAACCGATTTCCGGGCAAGTGATGCCGTGCCGCCCAAAGGTTCGATAATGCATGATGGAGCGATCCGGATCAGCGGACACAACCGGGCATGAGTCAAAACGGGTGAACGATGGCAGGTTTCCCGTTGCCGCGCGGGACGGGGACGGTAGATTCCACCGCAACCATGAGCATCGCCGTTCAAGTGGCTGGCGCACCCGGGAGTGTTCCGCGGGAAAACAGCTTGACGACACTGACCCACCGCCGGGCGACCCGCGCCGACTGCCGGCTGCTGGCCGCACTGAATCATCAGCTCATCCGCGACGAAGGGCATCGCAATCCGATGACCGAGGCGCAGCTCGCCCAGCGCATGCGCGGCTGGCTCGCCCGCGGAGAATACCGGGCGGAATTGTTTGAGGAGCGCGGCGAGGTGGTGGCCTACGCGCTCTACCGCGAGTCGGCGGACGAGATTTACCTGCGGCATCTGTTTGTCGCGCGGAACCGGCGGCGGCAGGGCCTCGGCCGCCGCGCGATGCGTCTGCTCATTGACGAGATCTGGCCCCGCGGCCGGCGGCTGACGGTCGAAGTGCTGTGCGCGAACACAGCCGGCATTGCCTTCTGGAAAGCGATGGGCTACCGCGAGTATTCGCTCGGTCTCGAGATCATGCCGCCCCCGCAGTCGATGGCGGCAGCCGGAGTTTCAAAATCCCGGCGGGTCCTGGCCCGGCTGGGTTTCTGAACGGGTTTCCGCCGGACCGGCGGACGGAAGGTCCGACAGGATTCGTGGCGCCCGTTCGGTGTCGCGCTGCAGGAAACGCGCGCCGAGCAGCCAGAACACGCCGGCGGCGAGAAACATCAGGCCGACCACGAGGAACGACTTGTTCAGGTCATGGAGCCGGTCGTTCAGCAGGCCGATGATGACCGGCGAGCTGACGTCACCCAGCGCATGGATGACCAGGATGTTGAGCGCGAAGGCGGCGGCCCGCATGGAGGGATGCGAAACATTGGCCAGGATGGTGTTCGTCGGACCGGTGTTGAAAAACAGGCAGAAGCAGGTGAGGAAAATAAACACCCAGATCCATGGAAACGGCGCCTTCAAAACGGCGAGAAACACCGGGAAGCCCGCCAGCATCGCCGCGCCGGA
>PLMW01000027.1:35499-62146 GCA_003142615.1 Opitutia bacterium
GCCATGCCGAGCGTGCAGAACACGTAGGATGGTGTGCGCAGGAGAACCCAGTAGTCGCGCCAACGAACCGTGGCCGGAGACGCAGCGGCGGCGAGGTCCGCCTGCCCGCGCGGCGGCTCGCGCATGAAGAAGCTCCAGGCGGCCAGCAGGATTCCCGGCACCACGACGAGATAGAACGCCCAGCGCCAGCTCTCGGGCCTCGTGCCGAGGAAGTTCGCGCCCCAGTCGCCGATCCCGGAGCCGGCGATCCACCCGCCGAAGACGTAGCCCAACGCGCTGCCCACCGGAATGGCCAGGTAGAACCACGCCAGCACCTGCCCGCGGATCTTGATCGGATAAAAATCGGAGATGATGGCAGGCGCGACCGGTCCATAGGCGGCCTCGCCAATGCCGACAAAACAGCGCGTCAGCAGGAGCATCAGGAAGCTCGCGGCCAGCCCGGACGCGCCGCTGGCCAAGCTCCAGAGCGCCACGCCGATGCCTACCAGCACCCAGCGCGACCGCCGCTCGGCCAGCCGCGCGAAAACGGGCGCGCCGATCATGTACATCACCATGAAGGCCGTCCCGAGCAGACCGATCAGCGCGTCCTCGGGTTTGAAGCCGAGGCGGTGTTGGAACCAGCTGACGATCGTCATCAACGCATCGCCGCCGGGCGCAGCGCCCGCGGTGACGCCATGGGTCCCGAAAAAGGTCTCTTTGATTGGCTTCACGACCGCCGCCAGCACCTGACGGTCGAGGTAGTTGAATAAATTGATCAGCAGCAGCAGCGCGAGCGCGGGCCGGGCGCCGGGAAAGGGCGTGTCACGGTTGGCGGGCGCGTGCGGGGTGACGGGCGTCATGAAAATCGAGGGGCGGGATTTCCGTTCAGCGGATGGGAGTCAACACGCGGCATCCTTGGGCAAGCCGCAAGCAAAAGAACAGGCCCGGCGGAGGTCACTGATGAATCAAACCACTTCATGCCGGCAGGTATTGAGGCGGTGTTATCAAGCAGCCGGACGCATAGCTTCGTTTGAAGCGCGCGTGCACTTCGAAGGCAAAATTGTCGAGCACCTCGTCGTCCACCGGGTCACCGTTCACCGGGAGCGTCAGCGCGAGCAGGCCCTCCCGTTCCGCGACGTGGAAGAGCTGCGCTTCGGCGATCTTGTTCGGCATGCATTCCAGCGGCCCCACGCTGACCACGGCGTCGATCCGGCCGTGACGCCATTCCTCCAGCGGACCGCCCACGGTCAGCACGGCCTCGCCAAACAGATCGGTCCGCAGGTAGGGCTCGACCGCTTCCAGCGCCGGGCCAACCCGGGGCCGCGGCGGCCAGCCCAGAGGCCGGGCCACGACCCGGTAGGTGAGGTCCTGGATCCGTTGCTGGACCGCACTACTGACGCGGTCGCCCAGGCGAAAGGCCGTCGCCTCGCGCCGGTTGATCAGGTCGGAATACTCGATCCACTCGCAGAGCGGGGCGAGGCGGGTGCGCAGGCCGCGCGCTTCCAGCTTGTCGATGAGGAAGTTGTTGGCAAAAGCCTCGCCGCGCACGTAGACCTCGCCCACGACCAGCACCGTGGGCAGCGGCTTGGGGGTGCGGACGCCGGCGAAGTCTGCGGAGGCCTCGGCGAGCATCCGACTCAGGCCAAAGAGCCGGCCCGTCGCGACCTGCCAGAGCGCCGCCGGCAGCGACAGGTCGCCGGCCGCGGCCGTTTCGACGCGCCGCAGCAGCCGCGCGAAGTGGCGGTCATAAATTTCCTGCGCCGCGCCCGCCTGGGCCTCGGCCGGGCGCACGTCGTGCAGGGCGCCGAGCAGGAGGTCGGACGCCATCATGGTGGCGAAGACCAGCGCGGAAAGTCCGCCGGGCATGTCGTCGAAATAACCGGTGTCGGCGGGCGACCAGATGCGCACGCGATCCTTCCACCCCAAGCGTTCGATCGTGATCTGGTTGAGCAGATTGTAGGTGCCCTCGCGGCAGGGGCCGTTTGTGGTCGTCATGAGCAGCGCGAACCGCCGGTCCGTGGCGCGCTCGCGTTCGAGGCGCTTGAGCAGGTTGCCGAGCGTGAGACACAGAGGCAGGCACTCCTTGCCTGACGTGTAGCGGCGGCCGAGACGCAGCGACTCGGCATCCGGCATCGGCAGGTATTCCGTCAGGAGTCCGGCGCCGCGCAGACAGGCGGCGAAGGCCGGCGAGCTGGGCCCGATCCACGGAATCAGCAGCGTCTCGCCGCGGCGGCGGATCTCCGCGACCGACGCCGGGCGTTTTTCGATCGTGCTGAAATCATGCGGCGCCTTCGTGTCGGCGGCCGCATTCAGGTCTTGGGCGACGCAATGCAGGAAGGCCTCCACGCGGGTTTTGGTGCCCGCGTCGCCGGAATGGCCGTCGGTTTCGATGATGGCGAACAGCTTGCCCTCCATGATGTGGGCGTAGAAGTGCAGGTTGAAGCTGTCGGGGCCGCACGAGTAGTTGCTGCAATAGAGGCTGTAGACGCCGGGGGTGCGACGGATCTGGTGCGCGGCCCGCAGGATGCGCTGGCCGTGACTCCAATACATGTCTTTGAACGAGGGAACGCGTTCATCGACCGGATAGCAGTCCACCGGGATGCCGATGGCGCCCTGCTCGCGCAGAATGGCCGGCACGTTGGAGTTCAGAACCGTGTTATAGATCGTGTACGGCCGCCCGAGCACGACGACGGGCACGATGTTGTGAGCCGCGCAGAACGCCAGAGCCCGCCGCCCGATGCCGGCACATTCCTTTTCGAAGCGTGCTTGGGCTGCGGCGGCCCGACGGTGTGCCTGCCTCCAGTCGTTGCCGGTGCGGCCGAGTTGTTGCGCGAGCGTCTGGCAGCCCGCCAGGAACTCCATCGAATCGAGATTGCCCTCGCCCACGTCGATCACGGGCGAAAGCACACGGTCCGCCAGGCTGCCGTTCAGATCCCAGCGCAACAGGTCGGGACCGGCCTGGACGATGGGGCAGGTGACGGCGTACGGCTCGCCGTTCACGCGCGGCAGGCTGCGGATCATCGGCAGGAAAAGGTGGTCGGCATCCGTTTCCGCCATGCGGCTGACCAGTCCGTGGAACTGCTGCATGGGCGCGCAGAAGGGGACATTGCATTCCTGGATGCCGCGCTTGAGGGCGGCGCTATCGCAGCCGCCGGCCACGCGGAGGTCCAGTCCCAGTTCGTGCAGGAAGGTGGCGAAGAACGGGAACAGGCCCTTGAGCATGAATTCGTCGCTCATCGCGACGGTGCGGCGCGCCGTGGCGGACTCGGGCGGCCGGCCGGAAGCGAGATCGGCGACGAGCCGCTGGATGAGTTCCTCCCGCTCGCGGAACGGATCGGGAGCCAGATCGGGCAGCTTCTTTTTGCGCGTTCCCCTGTCGTGCAACGCGCAGCCGCCGCCCCAAGTGAAGATCTGGCGATGAGCCCCCACGAGCGTCTGCAGGCGCTCGATCCGGCAGCGGTTGCCCGCGCCGCCGCATCCGATGGTGGCTTTGCAGACAAACGCATCCTTCGCGCCCACCCGCGCGGTCAGGAAACGCGTCAGCTCCAACGCAGGCCGATCGGCCCAGGGCACCTCCCGGTGGGTGAGCAGGGCGATCCCGAGGGCGCCCACCGTGCCGGGATTCGGCGGGATGATCACGTCGCTCGCGGTCTGCCGCGCGACCGCCGCCGCGAGCGCGTCCGACGAGAACGGCATGCCCTGGCAGAAGATGACCTTACCGACGGTGCGGTTGCCCTTCACGCGATGCAGGTAGTTCTGGATGATCGAGTCGTAGAGCCCGGCGATGATGGTGCGCTGTTCGACACCGGCAGCCACGGCTTCATCGATGACCTCCGCCATGAACACGGAGCAGTGCTGCCCGAGCGACACACCCTCGCGGGCCGCGAGCGCCTCCTCGCCGAGCTGCACCACGTCGCGGATGCCGGCGAACTTCCGCCCCTGCTCCTCGATGAACGAGCCGGTGCCGGCGCTGCAGGCCTCGTTCATCGCGCAGTCGACCACGCGGCCGTCGGCGAGGCGGGCGTATTTGGCGTCCTGCCCGCCGATCTCGAAGATGGTGTCGACCCGCGGATCAAAGTGGACGGCGCCGGCGGCGTGCGCGGCGATTTCGTTGAGCACGAACACCGCATCCTTGCCGTAGCACGTGGCCAGGAGCGAGCTGACGATCTCACGGCCGCTGCCCGTGACCCCGACCGCCAGCACAGGCTGGTCGGCCAGCGGGCTGGCACAGAACCTTCCCACGAGCTCCTGCGCGGCGCCGACCGGATCGCCGAGCGTCTCGCGGTAGGCTTCCCAGAGAACGTCGCTGGAGCCGGTGTCGATGGCCACGGCCTTCGAACCGGTAGAGCCGATGTCGAGGCCGAGGATGAGACGGTTCTGCCGCTCGCCGGCGGGCGCGGGTGGCCGGCGGGGCAGGCGGTGCACCTTGGCAAGCGAGGCCGAAAGCGGCGGCAGGCGCTCCAGCGGAACCTCGCTGCGCGGCCGGATCAGGTCGTCCAGGGACGGGAGCTGAGCCGCGCCCCGTTCCGCTGCGATGAGCGCGCAACCACGCGCCTCAAAAAAAAGCGCGGAGTCGTCCTCGAGTGGCACCAGCTTCATCTCATGGCGGGCCAGGAACTCCTCCACGGTCTTCTGCACGCGCCGGGAGCGGCTCACGCCGCCGGTGAGCAGCACGCGCTCGGGCGAGAGTCCGGGCTTGAGCAGCACCAGGACGTTTTCGCACACGGCGTCGAACAGTCCCGCGAGGATGCGCCCGCGATCCTCGCCCTTGTTGGCGAGGTGGGTCATGTCGCTCTTGAGGATGACCGGACAGCGGCCCGAGAGCGGCGCGGCGCTTTCGACCGCGGCGGCCAGTTCGCTGGCTTCCTCAATCGTGAGCGAAAAGCGCTCGGTAAGCTGGCGGAGAAAATTGCCGGTGCCCTGCGAGCACCGGTTGTTTTCGCGAAAAACTTCGATGCCGTTGGCGCGCAGCTCAAGCACCGAAAAGCCGTGGCTGCCGATCGAGACAATGGTGGCGGGCAGGGAACCTGCAAGGAAGCGGCAGGCGCGAGCCTGGGCCTGCTGGACCGGCACGCGCGGCAGTTTGATCTGCTTGCTGAAACGACCCGTGACCGCGACGGCCTCGACGGTGTTCCACTCCCACTCGCGCAGCAGCCGGAGCAGCGCCGGCCCCGGTTCCTTGTGGTGTTCGACGATCTCGCACCGACCCCACTCGCGGCTGGCGCCGTCCTGGATGAGCTCGGCGAGCTTGATGGTCTCGGCGCCGACATCGATGCCGAGGTAGCGCTGCGGGCGGGCGCGTTGGGTCGGCCGGTGGGGCGTTGAATTGATTGGGAGGCAGCCGGTCATGGTGGTGCGCTCAACCCGGGCTCGGTGGCGACCAGGAGGGTGAGCAGCGCGAGGACGATGACGCAGGCGATCATGGCGGCGGACACCGGGCGGTCATCTCCGCGGATGGTTGCGAGCGAACTTGGGCTGATGCGCGCATCGCTGAGGGCGTCAGAATGCGCCGGTGACGGTGAGCTGCGCGGTGGCGGCCCCGTCGCCATTGAGGAGCAGATTGCGATCGGCGTATTGGAACCGGCGGTCGAACATCCAGCCGGCGGCGGCGTGGACCGCGACCGCGGGCGTGAGCTGCCAGCGGAGACCGGCCCCGGCGCTGATTTCCCGGTAATCCACGATCTGCGCATCGAGCAGGGGGCGCGCGTGGCGGCGGCCGAAGTCATCCGCCACGCGGAATGCGCCGCTGCGGAGGGCGGCTCCGACGAAGACGGCGAGCGAGGGCGAGACAGTCCACTCGATGCGCGGCGACGGGACCATCATCAGCAGCGTGCAATCCGGCGTGATCTGCCAGCGCGCACCCACGCCGCCCATCACCGGGGTACCGCTGCGCAGATCGACATTGAGGCCGATGAGCCACTGGAATTCGCGGCTCACCGTCCGGACGAGGCGGAGACCGCAGGGCGCGTTGAAGTCGCCGCCATCCAGGTCGCGAAGGTCGCTGTAGAGGCCGGGATCGATCTCGAGGCGCAGCGCCCACGCCGGGTTGAGCTGGCGGCTGTAGCCGAGCTTCAAGGCGAGCGTGGTGAGTTCCGTCGGGATCGGCGCCCCGGCGGGCGGGCAGAAGTCGAGCCGTTGCCACGAGGCGCCGAGCAGCCACGCGGATTGCGTGTCGAGCGCGTAGGTGCGCACTGCGGCGACGCGGCTCTGGCTGCTCGAAATCCGGCCGAGCGCCTGCGTGCCCTCGGCTATGCCGGCGCCGCCCGCGTAGGAGAACTCAATCACCGTTTCAAGCGGCTGGGCGGGCGCGCGTGGGGCGACGGTGGTCTGGGCGCAAACGAAGGTGGGCGCGATCAACAGCGCCGCGAGGAACCGGCGGAGGTGCGTGGATTTCGTCGGAGATGAGGAGCAGCGGGCGGAGAGCGAGTATACGCCATCGGTCGCGCGAGCGGGGAGGGGAAAGAGCAGGGCGTTCATAGGGATGGTGGGCGGATGAGTGGCGGGGGGAGGTGGACGCCGCGGCTGCGGCGCACCGTATTGGAACCGGACGCGCCCGGCTCGGGCTCGGTGGCGACCAGCAGGGTGAGCAGCGCGAGGACGATGACGCAGGCGATCATGGCGGCGTGATCTCGGGCGGGGGGCTAGAAGCCGAAAGGCAGCAGGCTCGCGGCGCCGGAAGCTTGCGACAGGGCCATGGCGGCCTGGGCCCGGGCAATCTGTGACATGACGGCGGGATCGATGGCGGCGGTCTGATCGCATCGAACCGGCGTCGGCACAACCGCGCGGCGGTTGCTGGCGACAAAGCCGAAGGCGAGGAATGCGCCGGAAAACAAGAGACCAAGGATGATCGTTTTCGGGGTTTTCATGAGGCGGTTTTTGTTCGCCGCCGAGGATACCCGAACGCGCGGTCGGACCGTTAATCGATAAATCTGATGTCCGTCATCGCGTGGACCAATGGCGGGACAAGCCGGGCGTTGCCGACCCGTGAAGGACATTGCCTCCCGGCAGGCGTCCGGCTACGGTGCTCCCGCCTGATGAATATTCATCACCTCGAGCTGTTCTATTACGTCACCCGGCATGGCGGCATCAGCCGGGCGGTGCGGCACATTCCCTACGGCATCCAGCAGCCCGCCGTCAGCAGCCAGATGTTGCTGCTCGAGGAGGACCTCGGGACCAGGCTATTCGAGCGCAGCCCATTCCGGCTGACTGAGGAAGGCAAGAAGCTCTTCGCGTTTGTCCGACCTTTCTTCGAAAACCTCGACGCGGTCGGGGCGCGGTTGCGCAAACAGGCGGTGCCCCTGCTCCGCATCGGAACGTCTGAACTGGTGCTGCGCGAGTATCTGCCGGCCGTGATGCAGTTGCTGCACCAGAAGCATCCACAGGTCCGGCTCAGTCTGCAGTCCGGCTTCACCTCCCAACTGGAAGCGTGGCTGCAGGACCGGCAGATCGATCTCGCCGTGACCCCGCTGGAAAAGCGCCCGCCGGCGCGGCTGCGCTGCCTGCGGCTGATGCGCGTGCCCCTGGTGCTGCTGGTCCACCGGAAATCAAAATACAAATCCTCGGCGGAGCTTTGGGCGCAGGGCCGGATCGAGGAACCGTTGATCACCCTTCCCGCCGTGGAAATCATCAGCCGGCTTTTCAAAAAGGGTCTGCAGCGCCGCCAGATCGAATGGCTGCCGGCCATTGAAGCGAGTTCCCTGGAACTCATCACCCAATATGTCGCCAACGGCCATGGCATCGGTGTCAGCGTGAACCTGCCCGGCGTCTCGCGGCATCCCCGGGTGCGCATCCTGCCCCTGGAGGGTTTCGACCCGGTCGAGGTGGCCGCCCTGTGGCACGGACAGCCCACGTGCCTGATCCGGGCGGTGCTGGAGGAGGGACAGCGCTACGTGCGGCAGCTCTGGCCCGAGTGGCAGTGTGACGACACCCTGAAATAGGCGGCGCGGACCGGCTGGTTCCGCCCGCCGGTGCGTGCCGCAATCGCGGCGAGGTCAGTTTACAGCCATCTGCGCGCTCGCGGAGGTTTACCGCGCCATTGCCAGGAGCAATGTCAACTAATAGTTGACATTGCTGTCTGGTGGGGCCGTCCGAGAAAACTCGACCGATCGGCGGGCGACGGCTCCCCGGCTCAGAACTCCCGCATCTCGGCCTTCACCGCGGCATCGTCGGCCGGGTCCTCGGGGATGCGCATGCGGTAGAAGCTGCGGTAGACGAACACGAGGCCGACGAGGAAGATGCCGGCGCCGATGAGGTACTTGAGGTCGTTGTCGGCCATCTTCACCGCGATCTCCACCGAGAGCAGGCCGAAGAGCGTGGTGAACTTGATCACGGGATTGAGCGAAACCGACGAGGTGTCCTTGAACGGATCGCCCACGGTGTCGCCCACGACAGTGGCGGCGTGCAGCGGGGTGTTCTTCTGGTGGAGGTCGGTCTCGACGATCTTCTTGGCGTTGTCCCACGCGCCGCCGGCGTTGGCCATGAAGACGGCCTGGAAGAGGCCGAAGAACGCCAGGCCGATGAGGTAGCCGATGAAGAAGTACGGGTCGAAGAACGGCAGCGCCAGGGCGAAGCAGAAGATCACGATGAAGATGTTGATCATGCCGCGCTGGGCGTACTGCGTGCAGATCTTCACGATCTCCTTGGAGTCCCGGATCGACGCCGTGGCGGCGTCGAGGCGAAGGTGGCGCTTGATGTAGACGACCGCGCGGTAGGCGCCGGTCACGACGGCCTGCATGGAGGCGCCGGTGAACCAGTAGATGACCGCGCCACCCATGATCAGGCCGAGCACGACCTCGGGGTGCACAAGGCTGAGCTTGTCCACGACGCCGCCAAACGCCCGGTCGAGCAGGAGGATGATGCCGAAGACCATGGTGGTGGCGCCGACCACCGCGGTGCCGATGAGCACGGGCTTGGCGGTGGCCTTGAAGGTGTTGCCGGCGCCGTCGCCCCTCTCGAGCAAGCGCTTGGCGTGCTCGAAGTCGGGCTTGAAACCGAACTGCTGCTCGATCTCGCGGACGATGCCCGGACGCTTTTCGATCTGCGAGAGCTCGAAGACCGACTGCGCGTTGTCCGTCACGGGGCCGAAGCTGTCGACCGCGATGGTCACGGGGCCCATGCCGAGGAAGCCGAAGGCCACGAGCCCGAAGGCGAAGATGGGCGCGGCGTACCGGATCGCCACGGGCATGAGGCCGGCCACGGCGATGTGCTGCGAGAAGTGGTAGGCCACGACCATCAGCGTGACGATGACGAGACCCTGCCAGAACGCGGAGAAGTTGCCCGCCACCAGCCCCGACAGGATGTTGAGCGAGGCGCCGCCCTGGCGCGAAGAGGTGACGATCTCGTGCACGTGGCGCGACTTGGTGCTGGTGAACGCGCGGGTGAACTCGGGAATGATCGCGCCGGCGAAGGTGCCGAGGCTGATGATCACGGCGAGGTTCCACCACAGGCCTGCGTGGCCCACCAGACCGCCCAGCAGCAGGTAGCTCGCCAGGAAGGTCACGAGGATCGAGACCACCGACGTGATCCACACGAGATTGGTCAGCGGCGCCTCGAGGTCGAAGTCGTTGTCCCGGCCGTAGAGGGTCCGGCTCATGCCCTCGTTGAGCAGGTAGGAGCCGAGCGAGGTGAGGATCATCAGGATGCGCATCGCGAAGAGCCAGACGATGAGCGTGCCGCAGATGACGGGGTCGTTCACGAGCGCCAGCGCGAGGAAGGCGATGAGCGCGACGCCGGTGACCCCGTAGGTCTCGAAACCGTCGGCGGTGGGCCCGACCGAGTCGCCGGCGTTGTCGCCCGTACAGTCGGCGATGACCCCGGGATTGCGCGGATCGTCCTCGGGGAGCTGGAAGACGATCTTCATGAGGTCGGCGCCGATGTCGGCGATCTTGGTGAAGATGCCGCCGCAGATGCGCAGCGCGCTCGCGCCGAGCGACTCGCCGATGGCGAAGCCGATGAAGCACGCGCCCGCCAGCGAGGGCGGCAGGAACACGAGGATCGCGATCATGAAGAACAACTCGATCGACACGAGCACGAGGCCGACGCTCATGCCGGAGCGCAGCGGGATGTGCAGGGTGGCGCGGGAATTGCCCCGCAGCGCGGAGAACGCGGTGCGCGAGTTGGCAACGGTGTTGATGCGGATGCCGAACCAGGCAACGCCGTAGCTGCCGAGGATACCGAGGATCGAGCAGAGCAGGATGACGGCGACGTTGAAGAGCGACTCATGCGCCAGGCCCGCAAAGTAATAGGCGATGCAGATCGCGATGAGTCCCCACAAGCCGATCAGGAACCGGCCCTGCTGCTGCAGGTAGGTCTTGCAGGTTTCCCAGATGGTGTTGGAGACATCAGCCATCGCGGGGTGCACGGGCAGGCGCCGGGTCTGCAGGTATTGCCACAGGCCGAAGCAAAGGCCGATGGCGCAGACCATGATGCCCGCATATAGCACCGCCAGACCGGAGACGGGCCCGCCGGGAAGCGGAAACGACACAGCGTGCAGATCGGGAATCTGGATCTGGGTTTCGCCCGCGAATGCGTCAGGGGAATAAACCAGCATGGCAGCTGCCAGCGCGGCCAGCTGCCGGAAAGGAAGCTTCATCATAGGGCAACAGGATGGACTATGAGTTGGGGGAGGGGGGGTTGACGGGGACGATTGCCCGGAGGACAGTCCCCGCGCGAGTCAATTCTGGCGGTGCAGCGGTTGATAAGTCTCGTTTAAGCATGCGGAAACAAAAGCCAAGTTGGCCGGAGTGCAAATTGACGCGGCAGAACGTCCGGGGCTCCGGACGCCGGGCCGGGGGCGCGGCGGGGCCGCCACGCACGTTCAGCGGGAAATGTCCCGCTGGGTGAGCACCTTGAAACCGCGATGGCCGAGTGCCTGCGCCCCGATCTCCGCATCCTCCACATGCAGCGCGAACGCTGCCCGGCCCTCGGGACGCTTGGTGAACGCGTACACATACTGGATGTTGATCTCGGCCTCCAGCAGCGCGGCGAGCACCTGCTTGAGGCTGGATTCTCCGGAAATCTCCACCGCGAGAATATCGCCTTCCGTGTAGGGAAAATCGTTGTTCACCAGGAGCTCCCGGGTCCGGTCGGGATCGTCGACGATCAGCCGCACGACCGAATTCTCAGTGATGTCGAGCACATTGACCGCCATGATGTGCACGTTGTGCATCGCGAACAGCGCGGTGAGGTCGAAAAGGCGGCCGACGCGGTTCTCGGTGAACACGGAGAACTGCTTGACGGGGTCGGTGGAGATGGTGGTGGCGGCCATGGGGGAGCCGGAGCGGAGGCCAGCGTGGGCCAGGCGGTGCGAGGGGTCAACCTTGCGGGGGCGATGGCCAGGGCGGTGTCCGCCTGATGCGGCCGGCCCGCCCGGAGCGGTCATCCGCGCAGCAGACGGACGGAGCGGCGATCAACGCAGGCGCTGGGCGAGCTTCCAGCCGGCGTAGACCCCGGCCAGCGAAGCCACGCCGCTGAGCACGATGGCCGTCCCGAGCCCGAACCGCATTCCCAGGAGCCAGCCCGCATAGCTGCCAAGGGTCGCGCCGCCAAAGGTGCAAAGCTTGTTCATGGCCGGATGAGGTCCCGGCAGGATAAAACAGTCCGGCGGCGATAGACACGGTTAATATGCGGAAAAATTGTGCTTTCTCCATGGGGACCCTTGGCTTTCCTGTTTACTCGCCCTCTGACGCTTCCTACCGTTTCCCCGCGGCCATGAAAACGAGGAACCTGGAAAAACCACTCAGCACGAACCCGCATCTCATCACGTGGATTGATAAGATGGTGGCCCTGTGCAAACCCGACCGCGTCCACTGGGTCGACGGTTCGCCGGAGGAGTACGACGCGTTGTGCGGGCAGCTGGTCGCGACCGGCACCTTCGTCCGGCTCAACGAACAGCAATGGCCCGGCTGCTATTACGCCCGCTCCGACCCGGGCGACGTCGCCCGGGTCGAGGAACGCACTTTCATTTGCAGCCGGACCCGGGAGGACGCCGGGCCGACCAACAACTGGGCCGACCCGGTCGAGATGAAAGCCACCCTCACCGGGCTGTTTAAGGGCTCAATGCAGGGCCGCACGTTGTATGTGATCCCCTTTTCGATGGGCCCGATCGGTTCACCCATCAGCAAGATCGGGGTCGAACTCACCGACTCCATTTACGTCGTCGTCAACATGCGAATCATGACCCGCATCGGCGTCGATGTAGTGGCGGAAATCGACCAGGGCTCGCCATATGTTCCCTGCATGCACACGGTCGGCGCGCCGCTGGCCCCCGGCGAGAAGGATGTGCCGTGGCCGTGCAACCCGACGAAATACATCGTCCATTTCCCCGAGGCGCGCGAGATCTGGTCCTACGGTTCGGGCTACGGTGGCAATGCCCTGCTCGGCAAGAAGTGCTTCGCGCTGCGCATCGCCTCCACCATGGCCCGCGACGAGGGCTGGATGGCCGAGCACATGCTCATCCTCGGCGTTGAGAATCCGCAGGGCGAGAAAACCTACGTCGCGGCCGCCTTCCCCAGCGCGTGCGGCAAGACCAATTTCGCCATGCTCATCCCACCCGCCGGCTTCAAGGGCTGGAAAGTGTGGACCGTCGGCGATGACATTGCATGGATCAAGCCCGGCAAGGATGGACGCCTCTACGCCATCAACCCCGAGGCCGGTTTCTTCGGGGTGGCCCCCGGAACCTCGGACAAGACGAACCCGAACGCGATGAAGTCGCTCGCTAGGAACAGCATCTTCACCAACGTCGCGCTCACGCCCGGCGGCGGGGTGTGGTGGGAGGGCATGACCGATGATCCGCCCGCCGAGTGCCTCGACTGGCAGGGCAGGAAGTGGACGCCTGCCCTCGCCAGAGAAACCGGCGCCAAGGCTGCGCACCCGAACGCCCGCTTCACCGCCCCCGCATCGCAGTGTCCGACCATCGATCCCGACTGGGAGAAACCCGAGGGCGTACCGATCAGCGCCTTCATTTTTGGCGGCCGCCGCGCCACCACCATGCCGCTCGTGTTCCAAGCCTTCAATTGGACGCACGGCGTGTACGTCGGCGCCACCATGGGCTCGGAAATGACCGCCGCCGCTGCCGGCACCGTCGGCAAGGTGCGGCGCGACCCGATGGCCATGCTGCCCTTCTGCGGCTACCACATGGGCGACTACTTCCGCCACTGGATCGCGATGCAGCGCCCGCTTAGCGAGACGCCGTGCATCTTCCATGTGAACTGGTTTCGCAAGGACAAGGACGGCAAATTCCTCTGGCCCGGCTTCGGCGAGAACATGCGCGTGCTCAAGTGGATCGTCGACCGCGTCCGCGGCCGTGCAGCCGCCCTTAAGGCACCGATCGGCTGGGTGCCCGGCTATGAGGACATCGAATGGAACGGGCTCGGTTTCACCCGGGAGCAGTTCGCGCAGGTCATGGCTTTTGATCACGAGGCCTGGACGAAGGAACTCGCCGATCAGGAGGAATTCTTCCATGCCTTGGGCGACCGCCTGCCCAGGGAGTTGGTCGACGAGCGCGAGTTGCTGATCGGCCGGCTGTGAACCGCCTGGGGCGACCCGAAGAAAAGCAGACTTAAACAGACCTGCCCGCGTTTATCGGGAACCATCACCCGTCCGGGATTTCTCAAAACCATGCGCCGGTTGATTCTGGCTCTCACGGTGCTCGCCCTCGCCGGCCCGACGAGGGCAGAGATGCCTGCGTTGCTGCAGGACGCGATGCAAAAGCTGCGCGCGGAGAAGGGTCGCTGGGCTTACACCGAGACCTCCGTGACCAGGGACGGCCGGGGCCGGGTCCAGAAAGAGACCGTCATACGCCACGATCCTTCGCTGCCGTACGCGGAGCAGTCGCGGCTGTTGAAAATCAACGGCCGCGAGCCGACCAAGCTGGAGGCCCGAAGGCATCGCGATGCCGCGGAGAAAAGCCGGAACATCAAGCGAGTCACCATGGACGATCAGGTCGATTTGGATCATGTGACCGTCGCGGAGGAGACGCCGACCTCGGTCACCTACGACATCCCGCTGCGCAACATCGAGGGCGCGCGCTTCCCGGCCAACCAAGCCGACCGATTCCGCGTGACCATCACCGTGAACAGGGAGCGGCGCGTTCTTGAGCATGTGGCCGTGCAACTGCGCCAGCCCTTGTACCGAGGGCCACTGAAACTCAGCGCCTTGGTATTCGATCTCACCTTCGCGACGGTCGATCCGAAATACGGCCCGGTGCTCGTTGGCGGCCGGGGCACCGGCACCGGGGGGATTCTATTTCTGAAGACGGATGTCAGCAACGAAAGGACCTGCACCGACTTCCAGCATGTGACGCCCTACGACGAGCGCTTCGGCGTAAAGATCGGCAAATTGAAGGTGCTTGATTTTTAATCACGCGGGCCGCGTTTGATCGCCGTTAGCGCGGATCATCTAGCCGCGCCACGCGGCCAACTTCGCTCGGACCTTGGCGGCATTAGGATCTTCGATGGTTTCGAAAATCTGCAGTGCGGCCTCGGCGCGGGCGATGGCGTGCGCCCGGTCGCCCAGTTTATCCAGCGCCAGCGCGGAGTTCCATAGGGTGATGCCCTCGCCGCGGCGGTCGCCAATTTCACGGGCAATGCTCGCCTGCTGCTCGTAGAACTCGATGGCCTTGCGCGCGTCGCCCAAGCTAAAATGGGCGATGCCGAGATTGCCGAGAGCGTTGCTTTCGCTGCGGCGGTCGCCGATCTCGCGGGCGATGACCAGGTGCTGTTCGAAGAACTCGATGGCCTTGCGGGCGTCGCCCAAGTTCTTGTAGGCGTTGCCGAGATTGCCGAGGGTGGCGCCTTCGCCGCGGCGGTCGCCGATCTCGCGGTCGATGATCAGCGACTGCTCATGGAACTCGATGGCCTTGCGGGCGTCGCCCAACTCGGCGTAAGCGATGCCGAGATTCCCAAGGGAGTTGCCTTCGCCATGGCGGTCGCCGATTTTGCAGGCAATAGTCAACGCCTGCTCGTAAAATTCGATGGCCTTGCGGGGGTCGCCCAAGATGGCGTAGGCGATGCCGAGGTTGCCGAGAGCGTTGCCTTCGCTGCGGCGGTCGCCGATCTCGCGGGCGATGACCAGATGCTTCTCGAAGAACTCGATGGCCTTGCGGGCGTCGCCCAAGTTCTTGTAGGCGATGCCGAGATTCCCAAGGGCGTTGCCTTGGTCGCGGCGGTCGCCGATTTCGCAGGCAATAGTCAACGCCTGCTCGAAGAACTCGATGGCCTTGCGGGCGTCGCCCAAGATGGCGTAGGCGGCGCCGAGATTGCCGAGAGCAATGCCTTCGCCACGGCGGTCGCCGATCTCGCGGTCGATGATCAGCGACTGCTCGTGGAACTCGATGGCCTTGCGGGCGTCGCCCAACTCGGCGTAGGCGACGCCAAGATTGCCGAGAGCGGCGTCTTCGGCCTTGCGATCTTTGGCAATGCGTGCGGCCTCAAGTTGGACTCCCAGCCAAAGGATGAGCTGGCGCGAATTAAAGCGTAGATTGCCGGTGTAAGCCACCGCGCCCACCAGCGAGACGAGCACCGCGGCAGATTCGCGGTCGCGTCGTGACTGGAGCCAGGCAAATGCCGTCTCCAGATGCGCCCGCTCGCGGTCGAAAAGCTCCAGTCCGCGCAGCACATTCTCGCCGCCTTTCAGATAGAGTTTACCGGCCTCGGCAGCCACATCGCGGTAGTGGCTTGCGTGACGGAAATGGCCTCCAGTGCGGTCGGAGGAGGGAAGGCGGTCATCGCAAAATTGGCGGACGAGATCGTGCAAACGGAAGCGGCCGTTGGTTTCGTTCCACTCCACCAGGCTGGCGTTCACCAACTCCTGCATGGCGTCGCGCGCGGAGTCGACCGAATCTCCCAACATCGCCGCGACGGCGTGAAGGTCGAAGCTCGTGGGAAACACCGCTAGCAGCGTCCACCGCCGGCGCAGGCCTGCGGAGAGCAGGTCGTAGCTCACCTGGAACGCAGCCTCGACCGGCGCAAGTTTATCCTGCCGAGTGCGGAGACGATCGATAAGCTCGGGCACCGGGAAAAGTCTTTTGTCGTTCACCACGCCGGCAAATACCTCGAGAGCCAGCGGCAGGTGGCCGCAGAGTTTCGCGGCTTCGTCGGCATGGCCGTCCAATCGGGGAGCAAGCTTGAGCAGCAGTTCCCGCGACTTCTCCGGTGCGAGACAGTCGAGATTGCGTGTCTCTAGGCCGGGGAGCGCGAATTGCTGGCGTGAGGTGACGAGCAGCAGGCAGTTGGGCGGTGGCAGGAGCGGACGGACTTGGGCGGCGTCGGCGGCGTTGTCGAGCAGCAGGAGCATGTGGCCGCCGTTCGCGAGCACGGAGTGGTAAATTGGCATTAGGGCGTCGAGCGTGTCCGGCAGTCGCGCCTCCGGCTGGAAACTGTGGATAACGCTCTGCATGGCTTCGATGGACGTGACGGGCGGGCGATGCTCGGGATCGGCGCCGCGCAGGTTGAGGAAGAGCTGCGCGTCCGGGTAGCGGTCTTTCAGCCGGTGAGCGAGAACAGTGGCGAGGGCGGTCTTGCCGACGCCGCCCATGCCCTGCAGACCGGCACGTGCACCGGAGATGGTGGCGCCGGTGGCTTCATGCGCGGAGAGTTTTCGTTCCAGATCGGAAAGGGCGTCGTCGCGTCCGACGAGTTCCACGGGCGGCGGGAGTTGGTGGAGCGAGGAAATGGCGGACGCGGACTGAACCTGTTGGATTAGATTCCCAGCGACAAGAGTCAGGTCGCCCCGGGCACTTAGTTGCTGAGCGTTGATCTCCCCCGCGCCCGCCGCTTTTGAGCCGGGGGCTAGGCTTTTGGGGGCGGGGCACCCGAGGAGCTGCTGGCGTCAATGTCGCCCCTGGCTTTGACCTTCTCCAAATCCACGCCGCCGGAACCGGTGCTGTGCGCACGGAGATTTCCGCCTGTCTCGGCGTCTTTGATCTTTACGCCGGCGGCCACGGCGGCGGGTGGCGGCGGATTCTCACCCTCGGCACTGGCTTCGCCGAGTTTGGTTTTGATGCGGAATTTCCCTTTGCCGCGGAACACGGCGAAGAAAGCGATGACCACCAGCGCCAAGACACAGAGCGCGATCAGAGTCGCAGTGAGGTAGTTCATAGGCGGGTTGGGCCAGACGCATTCGTCACGTCGGGTTCGGCGCTAACACATCTTAGAAACTTCACGCCGAGGCAAGGTTGAGTTGTGCCCAAAGGTTCACCGATCCATCCGGGCCGCCGACAGCGAGAGCTGTTACGTCGAGACCACCGGCCCGCGCGCGGGATTACGGCGCGGCGGGTTGGTATCGAAGTTCAGTTTTCTTCAGGTGGAGTAAATCCCCTTCGCAGAGTGTTCTCGGCCACCACCTGCGGGAAACCCGCCTTCGCTCCGCCGGAGTGAAGCTACGGCGCGGCGAGTAGGTATCGAAGCTCAGTCCTCCTCCGGCGGCGTGAATCCTCGGCGCAGAGTGTTCTCGGCAATCACCTGCGGGAACAGGAAGTTCTGCAGATACTCCCTGCCGCCGGCCTTGGTGCCGCCGCCCGACATCTTGAACCCGCCGAACGGATGCCGCTCGACGATGGCACCGGTGATGCCGCGGTTGAGGTAGAGATTGCCGACCAGGAACTCGCGGCGCGCCCGTTCGAGCGCGGCGGGGCTGCGGGAGAAAAGACCGCCGGTCAGCGCGTAGTCCGCGCCGTTGGCGAGCGCGAACGCCTCGTCAAGATCCCGGGCCTTCATCACGGCGACGACCGGNNGTCGGCGGCACATAGTAGCCGCCGCTGGCGGCGAGTTCCGGTGCGAGCCCGGCCTGCCATGCCAGGGTCGCCTCCTTTTTGCCCTGCTCGATATAGCCGAGGATCTTTCGCTGCGCGTCGGCGTCGATCACCGGGCCGACGACGGTGCCGGGCTGCGCCGGGTCACCGACCGGTATGTTGGGGCACGCGGCGAGGAAGCGCTCGAGGAATCGTTCATGCACGCCCGCGAGCACGATGAGCCGCGAGAGGGCGGAGCATTTCTGTCCGCTGTAGCTGAACGCACTGTAGAGGGCGGCGGGGATGGCTTCATCGAGGTCGGCGTCATTATCGATGATAAGCGCGTTCTTGCCCCCCATCTCGCACACGACCTTCTTGAGGTTGGCCTGTCCCGGGGGCGTCCGTCCGGCCGTCTCCCAGATCTTGCAGCCGACGGCGCGCGAACCCGTGAAGGCAATGGCATCGACCTGCGGATGGGCGACGAGGTGTCCGCCGACCTCCGAACCGAAACACGGCAGGTAATTCAGCGCGCCCGGCGGCACGCCCGCCTCCGTGAGCAGGTCCATCAGCACAGCGCCGATGATCGAGGTCTGTTTGGCGGGCTTCATGATGACGGCGTTGCCGGCGACGAGCGGCGCGACCGTGAGGCCGGTAAGAATCGCCAGCGGAAAGTTCCAGGGCGCGATCGACACGGCGACGCCGCGCGGCGCCCACCCCTGCACGCAATGTTCGCCGGGAGTGGGCTGGGTGACCTCGGGCCGGGCGAGCCGGCGCATTTCGGCGGCGTAGAAGCGGCAGAAGTCGATGGCCTCGGAGGTGTCGGCATCGGCCTCCACCCAGGGCTTGCCGGCCTCGAGGATCAGAAGTCCGTTGAGCTCCATGCGGCGCGACTCCATGAGATCGGCGGCCCGCTCGAGGATTCCGGCGCGCGTGTCGGCGGGGGTGGCCCGCCACGCGGGGAACGCCGCCCGCGCCGCGGCGACAGCCGTCTCGGCGTCGGCGCCGGTGGCCTTGGCCCAGTAACCCACGATCTGGGCGGGCCGCGCGGGATTCACGGACGGCACGTACTCGCGGTCGGCGATCCTCCGGCCACCGATGATGAGCGGCCAGCGCCGGCCGAGTTGCGCGCCGACAGAGGTGAGGGCGGCCCGGAGTTGATCGCGGTTCTTTGCGAGCGTGAAGTCGGTGTTGGCGGCGTTGTGAAATACCGGATGGCGGGGACCGGATGCCGGATGGTCTTTGCCGGCGATAACCTTTCCGGTGTCCGGTGTCCGGTTTCCAGTTTCGAGCAGTTCCACGGGATTCTGGAGCAACTGTTCCCGGGTGGCTTCGCCGGTGTTGCGGGCGCGGAGGAAACCTTCATTGGACGTGTTCTCGAGGAGGCGCCGCACGAGGTAGGCCATGCCGGGCAGCAGGGCGCCGACGGCGCAATACTCGCGGACGCGGTGGCCCGTCTGAAGGAGCGCCGACTTGAGTTCGTCGGCCATGCCGTAGAGCGCTTGGAATTCGTAGGCGCGCGGATCGATGCCGCGGCGCCCGGCCTGCACGATGGCGTGGGCACACGAACGCACGTTGTGCGAGGCAAACGCCGGCGTGACGACGTCGAAATTGTCGAAAAGGAAGGCGGTAAGTTTCTCGTAGTTCGCATCGCTCTCGGACTTGCGCGACCAGACCGGCACGGGCCATGCGCGCTGCCGGGCGAGGACGGTTTCATAGTCCCAGTAGGCGCCTTTCACGAGGCGGACGGAGATGGGGCGGTTGACGCGCCGCACCCAGGCGACAAGTTCGCGCAGGTCATGCTCGCAGTCGCGCAGGTAGGCCTGGAGGGCGATGCCGACCGGCGGTTGCTGGCGGAATTCCTCCTCCTCGAGGATGGACTTGAAGAGCGCCAGGGTGAGGTCCTTGAACTTGTAGCTCTCCATGTCGAAGTTGATGAAGGCGCCGACCTCGGTGGCGCGGCGGAGGATCGGGCGCAGGCGCTGCTTCAGCGCCATGATGCTGTTTTCCGGGTCGGCCGGATGAACGTCGGGCGTGAGCGCGGAGATCTTGACCGAGAGGTTGAGGCGCGGGAGCGGCCCGGCCGGGCCGACATCGCTGAAGGCCGGTGCGGCGTCCTTCGCGAGCGCGGCGGCGACGGTGTTGAGCACGGCGAGGTTGCGCTGAAGGAACTCGTCGGCCTCGGCTTCGCAGACGACGGTTTCGCCGAGCAGGTCGATGGTGGTGGCGAGGCCGGCCCGGGCGTTTTTGCGGAGCTGTTTGACGAGGTCGTCGGGGCCTTCGCCGGCGACAAACTGCCGCGCCATGTCCACGACCTGCGCCTTCACAGGGTTGGCGACGAGCGCGGGCGCGAGCGACGCCGCGGCGAGACCGGTCTTGAGGGCGGGGTGCAGTTCGACGGCCTTGTCGCCGAGATATTCCTGGAGATGGCGGACGATTTCCGTCGAGGAGTTGAGCGAGGGCAGCACGTCCACGAAGCGGAAGAGCTGCGTTTTGAACGCCGGATCCTTCATTGACCACTCCATGAGGCGCGCGTAGGCGCCCTTTTTGGAGAAAATGCCGGGGGTCGGGTGGGCGTCCATGAGCGCGAAGAGCTTATCGCCCAGGGAGCGCACGGCGGCCTCGATCGCCGGATCGGCGGGAAGGAATCCTGTTTGGGGAATGGCAGCAGGTGGGGAGACAGTGGGGGTTACCATGTTGGAGGTGGCTCCGGTGGGGCGCGGAGCCGTTGCTTTTCCCCCATTGTGCCGGAATATCGGCCGTGGGCAAGGCCGGGCAGATTGTTGATGACGGGCGGGTTATCACCTTGCAGCCGCGNNTCGGGCCGTGTTCTGCGCATGAACGATGACATTCCAGTGCAAGCCACCGAAGAGGGGATGACAGCCCCGATCAATTTCACTACGTTCATGCGCAATTATCAGGACATGGTCTACACGACGGCGGTGCGTCTCCTCGGCAACGAGACGCAGGCCGAGGACATCTCCCAGGAGGTGTTCCTGAAGGCTTTTGAGCATTGGGACAACCTGAGCAGCAGCGCGACGGCCGGCGGCTGGCTGAAGACCGTCACGACCAACCTCAGCATCAATCACCTGCAGCGCTATCGGAAACGCTGGCGGTTCTTCTCCGAATTCACCCGTCCCGGCGCCGGGGATGACGACGACGAGCAGCCGGTCGAGTTTGCCTCATCCGAGAATTTCCTCGAGGGGCTCAATCAGGCCGACCGCCGCGCCTGGGTGGAACGCGCGCTCGAGCAGCTGCCGGAGCATCAACGCGTGCCGCTCGTGCTCTATCATTTCGAGGATCTGTCTTATGAAGACATCGCCCGACGGCTCGGCGTGTCGCTCAGCAAGGTGAAGACCGACATCATGCGCGCGCGGGAGGCGCTGTCCAGGGTGCTGTTGCGCAGCGGCGCGAGCCACGAGAAATTTGAAGCCCTGAACCCGGGAACCACGAAAAGGATTTGATATGAACCGCCTGAATCCAGAGCAGCTTGAAAAAATGGTGCACGCCGCCCTGCGCTCGCTGCCCGACCGCCGCGCGCCAGCCTCGCTCGAGGCACGGGTGCTCGCGGCCGTGGAGGCGCGTGCCGCCATCCCGTGGTGGCACAAGTCCTGGAGTTACTGGCCGCAGTGGGTGCGCGCCGTGTTCCTCGTGTTCTGCGCCGGTCTTGCCGGCCTGGTGGTTTACACCGGCGTTTATGTCCAGACAGGCTTCGACACCGCGCAGACCAGCGGGACCCTGGCGCCGGTGCTCGCATTTGCGAACCGGGTGCTGGACATCGGCCGCGGCCTCGTAGATTTCGTCATGCTGGTCGCGCGCCACATCCCATCGCTGTGGATCTATGGCACCCTCGCCTTTGTCGCCGGCCTGTATGCCATGCTTTTCGGCCTCGGCGCCGCCGCCTACCGCACCCTTTGGGTCCATCGTTAACCCCCAAACTCCGCAACCTTCGACCAACCTTCCGCTTTATGAAACGTCATTATCTCCTCGGTTTTCTGAGTGCAGTCGCCGCCCTCGCGCTGATTCTGGCGCCCATCACCCGCGGCGAGAATTCGCCTCCGCCGGCCCCGGCGGCGACGGACAAGCCGGCCCCGCCTCCGGCCGCCGAACCGGCGAAGCCTGAGACGCCGCCCGCCCCGGTTGCCGCCGAGGCACCGGCGGCACCATCCGCCGCGACCGTCACCCCGGCGCCCCAGGCCGATGAGTCGGCCAAGGAACCCGAGGCTGCCGAACCGCCGTCCAAGGAGTTGCGCCGGCTCGACACCGAGGTGGCGCCAACCGCCGGGGACGTTCATCGCAAGGTCAGGAAAGCAATCAAGGAGGCGGTGCGGAAGCACACCGTCTCCCATCACACGGGCAACGAGAGGGTGGTGTTTCTGCAAGACATCCTCGTGGAGAAGGATGAAACCGTCGACCAAGCAGTATCGATTTGTGGAAGTACGACTGTTGATGGCGAGGCCAGCGACCAGGCGGTATCGATTTGTGGCAATACGACCGTCAACGGGACTGTCGGTGCCCAGGCAGTGTCGGTATTAGGCAGCACGACCGTCAACGGGTCCGTCGGCGATCAAGTGGTGGCGGTTGGCGGCGATGTTGTAGTTAACGGCCACGTCGGCGGCCAGATCGTCTCGGTCGGGGGCAACGTGAAACTTGGGCCGGACGCTGTGGTGAACGGCGAGGTGGTGGTGGTGGGTGGCACCCTCCAGAAGAATCCGACGGCCGAGCTGCATGGAAACGTGCAGCAGGTTCGCCTGCCGGCGATCAACTGGCTGTTTGCTTGGGCCCGGTCCGCGCTTTTCAAGGGCCGCCTGCTCTCCTTTGAGAGCGGCACCGGGTGGGCGTGGCTGGTGGCCGGCGCGTTTCTCGGTCTGTATCTGCTGTGCGCCCTGATCTTCCCCCGCGGCATCGTGAAATGCGCCGAGACGCTCGAGCAGCGACCGGGGTTCACGATTCTGACCGCGCTGCTGACCATGCTGGCGATGCCGCTGGTCATCACCCTGCTCGCGATCACCGGCATCGGGATACTGGTCATTCCCTTCCTCGTCACCGGCCTGTTCGCGGCCAAGCTCTTTGGACGCGCCACCATGCTCGCCTGGTTCGGCCGGCGGTTCACCGGATGGCTCGGCGGCGGCCTGTTCTCGCACGCCGTGCTGAACGTGCTCATCGGCGGCATCCTCGTCGCGCTGCTCTATACCGTGCCCATCCTGGCGTTCATCGTCTCGATGCTCATCGGCATCCTCGGGCTGGGCACGGTGGTTTACACGCTCATCCTCTCCATGCGCCGCTCTGCTGGACAGCAGAGCGCCAAGCCCGCGCCCGCAGCGGCCGCGGTCGCGCCGATGGCCGGACCGCCTCCGCCGGTGGCCGGAGTGGCTTTCGCGGCCGGTGGTGCCGGCGAGTCAGTCGCGGGCGCGGCGGTGCCTCCCGTCGTGCCGCTGGCCGCTCCGCCAGCGGTTGTTTCCGCCGCCACGCTGCCGCGGGCCGGCTTCTGGATCCGGACGGGAGCGCTCGCAATCGACCTCATCCTTTGCGTCCTGATCATCAAGCTGATCCCGTGGGTGCATTTCCGCTGCAGCCTGGTCCTGCTCGTGCTCGCCGCCTACGGCGCCGTCATGTGGAAGCTGCGCGGAACCACGGTGGGCGGTAGCATCTGCCACCTGAAGGTGGTCCGCCTCGACGACCGCCCGCTGGATTGGACCGTCGTGGTCGTGCGGGCACTCAGCTGTTTTCTTTCGCTCTTCGTCGTGGGCCTGGGTTTCCTCTGGGTGGCCTTTGACGACGAGAAGCAGTCGTGGCACGACAAGATCGCCGGCACGGCCGTCGTGAAGGTGCCGAAGAGCGTGTCGCTGATCTGATGGCGGGAGGCGGCAAGCTTCAGGCTAAAGCAAGGCAGGGTTTCGACCCTGCCTTTTCGTTTGCCGCGGCGCGGCAAACCCCTCACCCATAGCCCAACACCTATGACCACACCGTCAGTCGGCATCATCATGGGCAGCACGTCGGACTGGGAGACGATGCAGCATGCGGCGCAGACGCTCGAGGCGCTCGGCATTCCTTACGAAAAGCGCGTGATCAGCGCGCACCGCACACCGAAGCTGATGTATGATTGGGGGGCATCGGCACGCGACCGCGGCTTGAAGGTGGTCATCGCCGGCGCGGGCGGCGCGGCGCACCTCGCGGGGGTGGCGGCGGCCCTGACGCCGCTGCCGGTGCTCGGCGTACCGATGGAATCGGCGGCGCTCAACGGGCTCGATTCACTGCTTTCCATGGTGCAGATGCCGGGCGGAATCCCGGTGGCGACGTTCGCCATCGGCAAACCCGGCGCCATCAACGCCGCGCTATTTGCCGCGGCAGTACTCGCACTGAGCGACGCCAGAATAAAAAAAGCCCTCGACGACTATCGCGCGGCCCAGGCGAAAAAGGTCGAGGACGCCCGGCTGCCCTGACGGGACACCCGGCTCAGGGTTTGGTCTTCTCGTCCGGTTTGGGCACCGGGGGCGGCTGCGGCCCTTCGACCTTGCTCGGGACAGGCCGGTCGGGCGCGCCGTTATCCATGACATAACGCCAGGTTCCGTCAGGCTGGCGTTCCCAGATGGTGAGGAAAAAACCGGTCCTGACCCGTTCCTTCCCGTCGGCGCCCGGGCTGCGCCACTCGTAGCGTCCCCAGTTGTAGCCGAGCGTACCATCATCGGAAACGTCGGTAAACATGGCGGACCAGGTCACCGAGACGCCCGGCTGGTCCGGCCCCATCCGCTCCCGCACGGCCGCGAGGCCGCGGAACCGGCGGGGATCGGTGTCGACGAAGGCGACGTCGGGCGCGGCGAAAAACTCGAAGGCGGCCAGGACGCCTTTCTCCTTTGCCATGGTGCAGAAGACGTCCTCCATTTTGGCGAGTTCGGTCTTGAGCGCTTCCTTGCTGACCGGCTTCGCCGGAGTTTCTGCGCCAGACATCGCCGGAAGACAGAGCAGCAGCGAGCAGGCAAGCAGGAGGGGCACGCGGGGTGATGTTTTCATGGGTCAGCTCCGATCGGTTGAAGGTTGGTTGGCAAGGAATGTGCGGTAGTCGGCGGGCGTGTCGAGGTCGGTGGCGAGTTCCGGGAGGTCAACCGTGGCGAGCAGTTCGGCGTGGCGCGCAAGGAGCGGCCGGGCTCCGCCGGCACCGCGCAGCTCCATGAGTTCGTGAAAGTGACTCCGCGCGAACAATGCCGGCGGACCCGGAGGGCCGGCCCCTCGACCACGCTCGGGGCAGGCGTAGCCGGCGGCCACGATCGACTTGCCGGTGCGGTGGTGGGTCTCGATGAGGCGGGTGATGGCATCCGGCGACAGGTTGGGCTGGTCGCAGAGGACCAGCAGCGCGGCTTCGATCGACAGCGAAAACGTTTCCAGCACACTCACTCCCGTGCGGATCGACGAGGCCAGCCCTTCCACCCACTCGCGGTTCTCGACGATAAGCACCGGCAGCCGTGCGACCTCCGGCCGGATGGACGCCATCTGCGCGCCCAGCACGATCACCACCGGCCAGGCGGGCGAGGCGAGGAGCGTGTCCACCGTGCGGCGCAACAGCGTGCGGCCGTCGAGCCGCAGCAGCTGCTTGGGTTCGCCCATGCGCGTCGAAGCGCCGGCGGCCAGGACGACCGCGCCAAAGTGAAACGGCTTAGCCATGAATCGGTTTGAGGCGATCTCGCAGCGGCCGGGCGTCGCGGCCGGCCAGCACGGACTGCATTTCCGCCAAGATGGCGAGCGCCACCTCCCCGGGATTGTCGGCGCCGAGATCGAGTCCCACCGGGGCGTGCAGGCGCGCGCGCATCTCGGGGGTGAGGGCAAACCCGTCCGCAACGAGATCGGAGAGAATTTTCTCAGCGCGTTTTTTCGGACCGAGCAGGCCAAGATAGGCGAGGGGACGCGACAGCAACGCGCGGAGCAATGGCAAGTCGTGGTGGTAATGATGGGTCATGATCACGGCAAGGGTGTCGGCGCCAAGCGCGAGGCGGGCAGGCGCTTCCTCGGGCCGTGCCACGATGACGGTATCGGCACTGGGAAAACGCTCCGGCGTGGCGAAGGCCGGGCGCGGGTCGACGATCGTCACCTGCCAGCCGAGCTCCTTGGCGAACCGCACGAGCGGCTGTGCATCATCGCCCGCCCCGAAGATGACCAGCGCAACAGGAGGAGACACGATCTGGCGGAACACCTCGGTCGCGGCTGGTAGCGAGGGCAGGGCGTTTGCCAGATGGGTGCCGAGCGGTGTTCCCTCTGGTCCGCGCCAGACGATGGCCAGCTCAGTCGCCATCCTTCGGCGGAAATTCTCCCGGAGGGCATCGGCCCAGACTGGCGACGGCAGCTTCTCAATGAGCACATGCACCACGCCGTGGCAGCCCAATCCCACCCCCCACACAAGGTCGTTCTCGGTGGTGGTGTCGTAAGTGATCGTCTTCGCCGTGCCGTTTGCCAGCACTTCGCGGGCATGAGTAATCACGTCGTCCTCCAGGCAGCCTCCGCTGATGGAGCCGATACGGCGGCCATCGGCCAGCAACAACAGCCGCGCGCCCGGCCGCCGGTAGGAGGAGCCTTCGACTTTCACCAGCGTGGCCAGGACCGCNNCGCTTAAAATAAGCCAATTGCAACCATTTGGTCACATTTTAACAAATTTGTTGCCTAACGGCAGGTTACTTGCTTTGTTCCCCGGCCAAGAGAACCGGTGGGCTTAGCCCACATGCTCTTACCAACCAAAGCACAACTGATCAAACTATGAACCTGAATTCCGTAAGGAAATCACGGGCTCCGCTTGCGCTGATTTTGGGCGTGGCCTTATTCGCGGTTTCTGGCAACGCCCAGACCTCCGCTCCGCAGGAAGAAAAAGAAGTGAAGATGGAAAAGTTCGTGGTGACCGGCTCCTACATCCCGGCGGCCGCGGACGAGGCCAAGGCGCTGCCGGTCCAGGTGATCGAT
>PLMW01000017.1 GCA_003142615.1 Opitutia bacterium
AGCGCGCTGGTCGCGCGGTGGGTGAGGAGCGCGTATTTCACCTGCGAGGTGATCGAGGTGTCATCAATTTTCTCGCCCATGGTCTGAGCAGGAGCGGGCGAGGCGTTCACGACGATGTCGTTCTTCACTGACTTCACCCAATCAATCTCCTTGGCGTATTCTCCGGTGAGTTCTTTTTGCGCCAGGTTGTCGGCCGTGCCGGTCAGGGTGACGACGCCGTCTTTAACCCTGACCGTGGTATTGGCAGCGCTGACATTGGACCTCACGAGCAACTGGGTGCGGAGCTTGATGGCGATCCATCCGTCGGAGTGCTCGGCAAGTGCCGGATCCAGGGCGATCTGGTTGTCCACCCGGGTGACGCCCGGGAGATTGCTCACGGTGTCCTCGGCGAGGACTTTGAGGTCTTTGTCTCCCACGATGCCGGTGAGCGTGACGACGCCGTCGTTCGCCTTTACGCTCACATGATTTTCGAGCACGGTGCGGTAGTTATAAGACGCTTTGGCGGCGTCCTCGATTTTGCGGTCGATTTCCGAGGAAGCAAACAAGGAGACCGAGGAAGTCGCGATGATGGAAAAGGCGACGAGTCTGTGTAATTTCATATCACTTTCTGGTTGGGCTTAAGGTTTCTGAGACTGATGCTGTGTTGAGGACAGCAGTGTTCCCGGCAGGGGACGCGGTCGATCCTTCCGACGGACCGTCCGTGTCCTCCCTAGAACAGAGGCGAGACCATGAGGTCATGATTTCGCCCGGGCCGAGGTTACACCCGGGTCCAGGCGGGCGGTATGGGGTGTTACCCGACAACTGCTGGTGGTCTGACGGAGCTTTCCCGCGTTGAAAACCGCTCGGACCGCCTGCTAACCATCACCTTGGGGCACGAAATCGTGCTCTTCACGTTGCAGGGCGCGATCTTCGGCGTCTGGCGATGAACGCGGAAGGTTTTTGACCACGGATTACACGGATGCCCCGGATTCTCTTTGGGGGACCGGACAGGCTGGACAAAATGAAGAGTTCACCCAGCGACCATGAACCTGCAGACGGCCTCACATTGGATCCTTCGCTCGACTCAGGATGGCAGCGTGCCGGCGCCATCCATACCCATCCGTGCGATCCGTGGTGGCGCTACTTCGCCAGCGCCTCGGCGAGGGCGGTGATGATGTCCTCGACCGGCTCGGTGCCGACCGAAAGGCGCAGCAGGTCGGGTTCGATGCCGCCGGCGGCCAGCTCGGCGCGGCCGGCGGCGTTTTTCACGAGATCGTAGTGCGCGATGTAGATGAAAGGGGAAATCAACGAGTTCTTCATGCCGAAGCTCGGCCCCTTCGGCAGGCGCACCGCGTCGTAGAACGGCGCCAGCGGCGTCTTCAGCGTGAAACTGAGCATGCCACCGACGGCTCCGGGCGTGCGGGCGATCCCGAGATAGTTGCCGCGCGACTCGGGGGAAAGCGGCCAGTAGACCCGTTTCACCTTCGGGTGCGACTCGAGGAAGGCGACGATCCGCGGGGTGGCGGCATTGAGTTTCGCCATGAACGGCTCGTAGCCGCCGATCTCCGCCGCGAGCCGGGCGAGATCGCGCGGATAGACCGGCTCCAATTTTTGGGCGATGCTGCGGCGGAGCGCGCCGGCGTCGGGCGCAGCGGGGTTCACCGCGACGAGGCCCGCCATGATGTCGCCCTCGCTGGCGGCAAACTTCGTGAGGCTGTTCACCACCACGTCGGCGTGGGCCAGCACGTCGACACAGAAGAGCGAGGCGATGCTGGGATCGAGGATGAGCCGGGCGCCGTGCCGGCGGGCGAGCGCGGCCAGCGCGGACACGTCGGGTGTCTGGATCAGCGGATTGGTCGGCGTCTCAGCAAAGATGCCGGCGATGCGGTCGCCTTTTTCCGCGAACAGCCGCTCGAGCGCCGCGAAATCAAAAACGTCCGGCAGATGAACGTAGTCGCGCGCCGGATCGGGCGTGAACCGCTTGAGCAAGGCGATCGTGTCGCGATACAGCCAGCCGAGTTGCACCCAGAGGGTGCGTCCGCGGGCGGCCTGCAGCTCGCTCACTGCGCGGAACGCGGCGTAAATGGCGTTCATGCCGCTGCAGGCGGGGAACAGGTCGGCATCGCCGGCCGCCGGCAGGGCGCGGCGCAGGACGCGCCTGATTTCGGCGAGGGCATCGCCGGCGAACAATGGCTCCGGCTCGATGGCGCGCAGGATTCCCAGCCGCACGAGGGCGTCCTCGGCTTCGCGCGAGCCCAGGAACATGCCGGTGTTCTGAAGGAAGGTCTTCGCCTCGTTGAGCAGGTCGGGGTTTTCCGGGTGAACGACGCCGTGCAGGCCGACCTGCCCTGCCAGCGGTGAGCCTGGTCGAACCGAGCCGGTCGAAGGGTCGGCGGCGAACGGCGTGATGCGGGCGCCCCGGCCGGCCGGCGTGGCGGCCAGGTGCGCCGCGAGTCCGGCCGCGCTGCGCGCCGACGCCGTCAGCCACAGCGTCCGTCCGGCCAGACCGTGCTGCCGGACGAGATGTTCGGCGAGTTGCCGCAGACATGGATGCAGCACAAACCGCGGGTAGCCGGAGGCAATCTGCCGGACGATGGCGGGATTTTTTTCCTCGTAGCCGATCAGGTCGCGCATCGTGGGCAGGCTGACCGACACGGCGTGCAGGCGGTCGGGGATGCGGCGGCCGAGCGGCAGATGGGGAAAGACGGACATGCGCGGGCTCAAAACACGGTTTTCCCGCCGCCAAGGCAATCCCAAGGTTGAAACCATGACCCAGAGCGGCAATGAATAGGGCGCGCATGAAACTCATCTCGTGGAACGTCAACGGGGTCCGGTCGGTGCTGAAGAAGGGATTGCTCGAAGTCATGGAGGCGGTGCAGGCCGACGTGTTCTGCCTGCAGGAGACCAAGTGCCACCCGGGCGACGTGCGGCACTTCGCCTGGCCGAAGGGCTGCGAACCGGTGTGGAATTCGGCGCAGAAAAAAGGCTATGCGGGCACGGCGATGTTTTTCCGCAAGAAACCGCTGACGCTGACGCTGGATCTGGGCGTGGCGGACCATGACACCGAGGGCCGCGTGATCACCGCGGAATTTCCCGACTGGTGGCTGGTGACGGTTTACACGCCCAACTCGCAGCGCGGCCTCCCCCGGCTCGACTATCGCGTGAAGGCGTGGGACCCGGCGTTCCTGAAGTACCTCAAGAAACTGGAGAAGAAAAAACCGGTGGTGTTTTGCGGCGACCTCAACGTGGCGCACACCGAGATCGACCTGACGAATCCCCGGACGAACCGGCGCAACGCCGGCTTCACCGACGAGGAACGGGAGAGTTTCACGCACCTGCTGGCGGCGGGATTCATCGACACCTTCCGCGAATTCGAAAAGGGCGGCGGGCATTACACCTGGTGGAGTCAGATGGCCAACTGCCGCGCCCGGAACATCGGGTGGCGCGTCGATTACTTCGTCATCTCGGCGGCGCTGCGCCCGCGGCTGAAGCGCGCGTGGATCTTGCCCGACATCATGGGCAGCGACCACTGCCCCGTGGGCCTTGAGATCGAGTAGCCGTGGGGCGCACCTGGAACCGGCTGAATTTTCAACCATCCGCCGTGGACAAACTCAAACAACTCCTGCTGCAGCCGCCGCGGCTCACCCTGGCCGTGGCCGAGAGCGTGACGTGCGGCCGGCTGCAGGCGCGGATCGGCGCGATCTCCGGGGCGTCGGAATTCTTTCTCGGCGGGCTCACGGCCTACACGATCCCGCAGAAGGTGCGGCACCTCGGTGTGGACCGGGCGCACGCGGAACAGACCAACGCCGCGTCTCCCGAGGTGGCCGAGCAGATGGCGCGCGGAGCCTGCGCGTTCTTCGGCAGCGACCTCGCGTTGGCCACGACCGGCTATGCCGAGCCGGCGCCGGACCGCAGCGTGAGGCAGCCGCAGGCCTGCTGGGCGCTGGCGCACCGCCGCGCCGACAACACCTGGGTGCTGCGCCGCGGCTGGGTGGAGCAACCCGGCGCGATGCGCGTGGAGATGCAGGAGGCGGTGGCGGACGCGGCGCTGACCGCGCTCGTGAAATATCTGCGCGAACTGCGGGAATGACACACCCCGGCTTCAAGCGTTCCCTCCCTGTAGGAAGGTCGCTCGCGACCGATCATGGCCCGCTCTGCTGGCCAGCAGAGGGCTTCCTACAAAAAAGGATCGCTGTGCAGCGACTTACGGGCTGAGCCGCTGGAGGTCGTTCATGAGGGGCTGCGCCTCGGGCTGCGGGGCCACCCAGTCGCTGAACAGAATCTCGGGGATGCCGTAATCGGTGTTATAAAACTGCTGCGTGGCCGCGACGAGGGGCGCGATCGTGCCGGTCTTCACGGTCGCACCGGCGTAGAAGCCGTTCACGTTGGTATAGACGAGCACCTGCGCGGTGAACGTCTCGGTCGAGCGCTCGGCCTCGGCGGCGAGCGGGCCCGCCACCGCCTTGGCGTCGAGGCCGAATTTGAAGCGCGATTTGAAGAGGATCCGGGTCGAGGCGTCATCCATGAGCACGTAGATCGTCTCGATGGACTTGCCGCCGGCCTGCAGGCCGAAGCTGAGTTCGCCGGCCTGGATGAACACGGGCAGGCTCCACTGGCTGTTGGGTTTCTTGACGAGCGCCACCCCCCAGCCGTCCTTCACGCCGAACAGCAGGCCGATTTGCACCTGGTTGACGATGACGATGCCTTTCGCGCGGTGCAGTACGTCCGCCGGAATGGCACTGGCGGGATAAAGCATGGTGCTTTGGAGGATCGCCTCGCAGGTCTGGAGGCGGGCGACATAGTCGGCGCGTTTGTATTCGGTCGCGCCGGCGGCGGCGGTCAGCGAGAGCACGGCGGCGATGAGCAGGAGTCTTTTCATGGGAGAATGGATGAGCGGCGGACGGTGAAGTTCCCGGAGGGTTGGTCGGTATGTGCAATCAGCTATGCCACGGACGGCAAGGAATGAAAAGAGCAGAGTAAACCACTGCAAGACGGCAAAGTTCCAGCTTTTACCACCTCCAGCCGGCTGCGGGAACAGGATTTTGCTGGAGACAATCCGAATTTTTTGAGTCTGTCCGGCCGACCCGCTTCAGTCCAGCCCCCGGGCCTCGAGGTCGGACTCGTCCCAGCCAAGATAGTGGCCCAGTTCATGCAGGTAGGTCAGGCGCACCTCGTCGCGGTAAACCTCTTCGTCTCCCTCGGCGTAGTCCCAGAGGTTTTCGAGGAAGAGCAGGATCTGGGGCGGGAGCGGCTGCGGGTCGCCAGGATCGGCGCTGTGCGGGGGACCGACGAAGAGGCCGAGGATGTCGGGCTCCCATCCTTCGGTGAGAATGTCGTCGCTGGGACGGGGCTCGTAGCAGACGGGCACGCGGAGCGCCGGTTCGCGCACGGCCGGCGGCAGCCGGCGCTGCGTGGCGTCGACGACTTTGCCGGCGATGGCGGTAAGCTGGCGGAATTTCATGCTGGCCCGGCCGGTTCTCAAATCCGGCACGGGGGCTATCCTTGGGGCAATTCAGTGGACAGGTCGAACCGTTCGTAGCGGCCGCCGAGCCACCAGACGACGGCGGCGAGCTCGCCGATCAGGACGAGGCTGGCCGCAACGGCGCCCGCCAGCAAGGCCGGGGCCTGCATTCCGGCCAGCCATTGCACCACGAAATAGGGGACGGCCGCCGCCAACGCGGCGGGCAGCAGCGCGACCACCAGCACGAGCACGTAACCACCGGCGAAAATCAACCGCTGGCCGAGGACCTCCATGCCGCCGCCGGCCTGGCCCACCGCCGACATCCACCCCGGAAAATAAAGCGTCGCGGCAAACGGAATCGCAACCATCAGCCCCACCACGGGCGGCACGAGCAGGCCGACGCCCACGGCGCCCAGGCTGGTGAACAGCGCGGCAGTGGCGAGTTTCCCGGTGAGCGCGCCGAAGCACACGGCCACCACGGCCAGCACCAGCCATTCCGCCGATGTCAGCAATACGATGGGCGCAAGCATCTCGCCGAGCACCACCTGCCAGCCGCGCAGGGGATGGGATTTGATCACGTCAAGCCGCTCCATCATCAGCCGCACCTCGCGGCGCATAAGCATCGGACCGGCGATCAGTACCCAGATGCTGACCGGGAGGGTGACGGCCTGCACAAATTTCAACCACGGCCGATACGCCGGTTCCGCGGCAAGCCACCCGACCACGCCGAGGACCACGGCGGAAATCAGCAGCCAGTTGCGCGGATAAAACCACGGACCGGCCGAAATTAGATTCTTCCACAGGAACGCGACCAGTGCCGGGCCGCGCGGACGAAGCGCAAACGGCTCGCGCCGCCGTCGCGCCGGCCGGTGCAGCCCCCGCCAACTGCCCGAACGCAACGCGGCGACACGCTCGGCACGCCTCCGGGCAAGATCGATCGAAGCCTCCTCGAAGGCGACCTCGGAGCGGATCACCCACACATAATGCGCGCCGAGCACCAGCAGCGCCGGGCCGAGGGCCCGGAGGAAAGCGGCGCCATCCGGTGCGAAAAACGGACCCAAGACCCAGCGAAACGGCGCGAGCACCCAGGACAGGGGAGGAAGGGCGAGCACTGCCTGGAGCCAGGTGAATATCGCCGTTGCATTGGTCAGTTCGACGGCAGGGGGCGCGGGCAGATGGCGGCGCAGCCACCACCACGTGATGACGCCGAACAACGCGAGCGCTCCGCCCAGCAGGACGCGGCGGCGCACCGGGTTCAAACCGAGGTCCAACAGGCGCTCGCGCGTGAACGAGGCGCCGATGCCGTGCAGTTCGAGCGTGGAGAGCAGAATCCACCAGCCGGCGGCGTGCGTCCCAAAGTTGCCGCCGAGAAGGCTGAACCGGTTGGAGAGCAGGGAGAACAACAGCGCGGAAAACAGGATGCGAAGCTGTGACTTCAACAGCTTGAAATGCACGAGGACGCGGCGGGAAACCGGGGCCTGGAACAGAAACGCCACCTCGGCCTCCGTGAACGCCAGCGCGGCGCGCTCCACCGAGAAAATCCACGCGTACGCGATGCGCAGCGCCATGATGAGCACGGCCACGGAAAGCCCGGCCACCAGGCCGATGTTCACCGGCGCCATTCCCGGCGGGCCGTGGTAGGCGCCACGGGATGAGGCCCGGCGGAAAAAGAAGAAATAAAAGTAGGCCAGGCCGACAATCGTCGCGAAAAGGTAGCGCGGCTGCCGCAGTCGCTGCAGCCGCCGGCGCGTCGCGTTTTTCAGCGAGGTGAACTGGAGATAGACGAGGGCGCCGATCATGACTGGACCGAAGCCGGCGGCGTGACGTCGTCACCCGTGGCCTTGAAAAACACATCCTCCAGGCTGGCGTCGGGCTGCTCGGCAAAGCGCCGGCGCACATCGGCGAGCGAGCCATCGGCGATCTTTCCACCCTGCTTGAGGATGAGCACGTGCGTGCACACCTCCTCGAGCAGGCTGAGGAGGTGGGAGCTGATGATGAGGGCGGCCCCTCCGCGGGCGAGGCGGCGCATGGTGTCCTTCATATGGCGGATGCCGGCGGGATCGAGGCCGGTCAGCGGTTCGTCGAAGAAGATGACGCGCGGGGCGTGCAGGAGGCCGCAGGCGATGGCGAGTTTCTGCTTCATGCCGCGCGACAGCTCGCCGGGCAGCAGGTTTTTCTTGTCCGCCATTTCCAGCTCGGTGAGGAGGGGCTGCGCGCGCCATTCGTAATCGGCCACGCCGTAGAGCCGGGCGACAAACACGAGGTGCTGCCACACGGTGAGGTACTCAAAGAGGCGGGGCTCATCGGGGAAAAAGGCGAGCTGGCGCTTGGCGGCGACGGGATCGGCGGCGAGGTCGACGCCACCGATGCGCACGGCGCCCCGCGTGGGCGGGATGACGCCCGTGCAGCACCGCAGCGTGGTCGTCTTGCCGGCGCCGTTGGGGCCCACGAGGCCCATGACCTCGCCGGATTGCACGGTGAAGGAAAGATCCCGCACCGCCGTGAAGTCGCCGTAACACTTGGTGAGGCTGCTGACTTCAATCATGCCGCGCGACAGTGGGGGATTCCCGGGGCGAAGTAAATTCCGCAGCGGTTAGACGGGCGGGGTTTCATTATAAAGGACCGCCAGGCCGGCAACCGCCCTGTAACCGCCGGGAGCGGACGGCGTCATGGCCCATACTTGGATCCAGCACCCAAACCGCAGTCCTCTTAACCGTCCCAAGAAAGAGTTTATGAAATCGATGCTTAGAATCGCAATAATCGCGGCCGGCCTCGCCGTTGCCGCCTTGCCCGCCGCCCGTGCGGCGGACGAGACCCAGCCCACGCCGCCACCCGCAGGCGGGGGGCAGCGCGGCGAACGCCGTGAACGCCGTCAGGAAATGATGGGGAAGGAGATGGCTGAGAAGCTCGGCCTTTCCCAGGATCAGCAGGACAAGATCAAGGTCGTCCGTGAAAAAACCCAGGCTGACGTCAAGGCCGTCCGGGACGACACCTCGCTCACAGAGGACCAGAAGCGGGAGAAAATCCGCGAACTCCGGATGAATTCCATGAAGGATGTTCACGCCGTTCTCACGCCCGACCAGCAGGCGAAAATGGAGCAGATGAGGAAAGAGCGCCAGGAAAGAGGCCCCGGCGGCGAGCCACCGCCTCCTCCGCCCCCGGGCGAAAACGGTCCTCCTCCCGGCACGCCCTGAACCTGCCCGTATTTCCGGGAACGTACTCCCCGATCATTGCAACCCGCCGCGGTGTCTCCGGACCCGCGGCGGTTTAATTTTCGACAAGCGGCGCCGGCCGGAACACGGTGACACCGGCATGAAACACGCGCGCATCATGGTGGCCGGCGGGGGCGCGGCGGGTTTCTTCGCGGCGATCGCCTGCGCGGAACACAACCCGTCGGCCCGCATCACAATCTGCGAGGCCACGGCGCACCCGCTGGCGAAGGTGCGGATCTCGGGCGGCGGCCGTTGCAACGTCACGCACGCCTGCTTTGAACCGGGCGAGCTCGTGCGGTATTATCCGCGCGGCGGACGCGAACTGCGCGGTCCGTTTCACCACTGGGGTCCACGCGAGACGGTGGCGTGGTTTGCCGCGCGCGGCGTCGTGCTCAAGACCGAGGCCGACGGCCGGATATTTCCGGTGACGGACGATTCCGGCACGATTGTCGACTGTCTGCGACGCGCCGCGGAGGCGGCGGGCGTGACGGTGCGCACGCGGTGCGGCGTGCAGGCGGCGCGTCCGGGTTTCGAGGTGACGCTCACCACCGGCGAAACCATGGCCTGCGACCGGCTGCTTCTCGCCACCGGCGGCAACAAGGAGGGCGCCGGTTTCAAAATCGCCGGTCAGTTCGGTCATACGATCGAGCCGCCCGTGCCGTCGCTCTTCACCTTCCACGTCGACGACCCCCGGCTGGCAGACCTGCCAGGCGTGGCGGTGGAGAACGTCGAGGTGGCCGTGCCCGGCGTGAAGCTGCGGGAGAGCGGACCGCTGCTCATCACCCACGAGGGATTGAGCGGGCCGGCGATCCTCAAGCTCTCCGCATGGGGTGCGCGAGTGCTGCACGACCGCGGTTATCGCTTCACGCTGGCGGTCAACTGGACGGCGCCGCGCCCGCCCGCCCAGGCGCTCGCCGGGCTGAGGCAGGTCCGCGCGGAGCATCCGCGCCAGCAGGTGGCGACGTGGAACCCGTTCGGCCTGCCGCAGCGGCTTTGGCCCCGTCTGACCGCGGCCGCGGGCGTCGATCCCGCCCGTCCCTGGACCTCGGTGTCGAACGAGGCGCTGACGGCGCTCGCGGCGCAGCTGACCCGCGGCGAATTCGCGGTCACGGGCCGGAGCCCGTTTAAGGAAGAGTTTGTCACCTGCGGCGGCGTGCGGCTGGCCGAGGTGGATTTCAAGACGATGGCCAGCCGGCGTTGCCCGGGGCTGTATTTCGCCGGCGAGGTTCTGGATATCGACGGGGTGACGGGCGGCTTCAACTTCCAGTCGGCCTGGACGACCGGCTGGCTGGCGGGGCGGGCGATGGCGGCAGCCTAGGAATGTCGTTGCGAGAAGCCACGCGACAAAGCACTCCAACTGGATCACCGCGCCCGTTCTGCTGGCCAGCAGAACGGAACTCGCGATGACGATTCCATGGCTGCTCCCATTCCTGGCTACTGGCAACTATTGGCCATTGTCACGCCCGTGTTCGTGCTGTTTGCCCTCGGCGTGTTGCTGCCGCGCGTCTGCCGGCTGACCGCCGAGTCCGAAACGGGCATGCTGCGGATTTATGTGAATTTTTTCTACCCGGCCCTCATCCTCAAAAGTGTGCTGGGCAACGCGGCGTTGCGTGAACCGGCCAACCTGCTCTGGCCGCCGCTCGCAGGGTTCGGCACCATCGTGCTGGGATTCGCCGCCGGCTACTACGTGGGTCGCGCGCTCGGCCTGCACGCGGGCTCGGGCCTGCGCACGTTTGCGTTTGCCGTGGGCATCTACAACTACGGGTTCATTCCGATTCCGCTCATGGAGTCGCTGTATGGCCGCGAGCCGCTCGGCGTGCTGCTGGTGCAAAACATGGGCTGCGAGCTGGCCGTCTGGAGCGTGGGCCTCCTCGTGCTGTCGGGTCTGTCCTTGCGGGAAGGCTGGCGCCGGGTCCTCAATCCGCCGCTCTGCACCCTCGTGGCCGCCCTGGTGATCAACCGCGCGGGCTTCGCGCTGCCCGCGGTGGTGATGCGGGTCGTCGATCTGCTGGGCGGGTGCGCCATCCCGTTCGGCCTGCTGCTGTGCGGCGTGACGCTGGCGGCGTATGTTGAAAAACCGCGGCAGCTTTACCACGGGCGCACGACGCTGGTCGCGTGCCTGCTGCGGCTCGCCGTGCTGCCGGTGGCGTTCCTGCTGCTCGCGAAGTTCGCGCCCTTTTCACCCGAGTTGAAACGCGTGCTGGTGGTGCAGGCGGCGATGCCCTCGGGGATGATGCCGCTGGTGCTGGCCCGTCACTATGGCGGCCAGCCGCTCATCGCGGCGCAGATCATCGTCGGCACGACGCTGCTGGGCGTGCTGGTGATCCCGCTCTGGCTCTACCTCGGCCTGGCTTGGGCGGGCGGGTAGGGCTCAGTCCACCTTCGGCAGCTCGGCGGGGATGTCCACGCCGTGGGGGTGATGCCGCTTGGTCTTGGCGGCACAAGCGCGCTTGCGGAGCATGCGGTCGAGCTTGTCGATCAGCTGGTCGAGCGACTTGTAGAGGTCGTCGCTGGCCACGCTCGCGAGCAAGTCGGGTCCGCGGATCTCGATGTGCCCCTTGGCCACGAAGGCCTGGTGCAGGGCGCGCTTTTTGTCGTGTTCCAGGTCGAGGCGCACGCGGATGATGTGCTCCTGATGACGGAGCAGGCGGACGGCCTTTTCCTCGGCGATGGATTTCAGCGCGCCGGTGAGGTCGAGATGCACGCCGCGCACGATGATTCGGGGTTCGGTCGGGGTGGGGGCTTTGGGGGAGGACATGATACGGATGATCGGTACGCTGCGGCCGAAGCTCGGCTGCCGCAGGATGAACGGATTCTTTCTACCACGAAACCAGCCGGTGAAAACGACAATGTTGGGATTTCCCGGCCAACGCGAGAAAAGGATGGTGCCGGACCGGGCGGGACAATGCGCCCCGAACGGCCGCTTGCGTTCGCAATGCGGCGTGGCATCATGCGGGGTTCGTTCTTTGATTGGCGTGCCCAATCAAACCTCCGCGCAACACCCGGACTTTGGAGTCCTGATCTCTGGAGTCTGGAATTTGCGCGCAGCGCTTTGGGGGTGTTCCGGATTCGACCCTTGGTTGGATCGCGCCGCTGCCTGTCGAGGATGAAGGTTGGCCTCGTTAATCCGCCTTCAAAAAAATAATAGGCAACTACGAAGAGATGCCTCTCGCTGCTTAATTAAACGGCAGTGACGTTCCGCCGGCGACGCCTGCTGGCCGGAGGGAACGACGACAGCAGGCATAGCCGGGGCGGCCGCGGACGACGCCCCGGTCGTACCTTCAACCGGCCGCTGGCCGGCGCCAAGCGCGCGTTTTCGCGTGGCGCCGGTGAGATTAAAAAGACGCTACACAGGTAGATGCGGCGGGTGAAGGCCAGGGGCACGCGGGTTCAACTCCCGCCACCTCCACCAGTTTTATTGTTGGTATTGGAAACAACTCTGTACCCTCACCGAGGCTCGGATGGTCGGCGAAGACTTCCGACGCACCTGCGACTCCCAGCGGCCGCACAGCAAACCGGAGCGGGAATCGGGTGACGGGCGATGGCCGGCGCTTGCAGCCGGACATCTGATGGCTTTTGATTTTGCGATGGCGAGAAAGGCACCGGCTCCTTGCGAAACCCCAAAGGAGGATCGCGTCGTGCGCACACAGCCATCTGGTTCGGTATCACGCTGGGCTGTTGTCCTGGCTGGTGCTATCCTTGTGCTCGCGGCGCTCGCCGCCTATCACAACAGCTTTTCCGGGCCGTTTATCTGGGACGATTTATCGTCGATTGTCGACAACCCAACGATCAGGCACTTTAGCAGTGCTCTGTCGCCACCGAATGACGTCGGCGTGGGCGGCCGGCCAGTCAGCAATCTCACTTTTGCTCTCAACTATGCCTTGGGTGGGACAGACGTATGGGGCTATCACGCTTTCAATCTGCTCATCCACACGCTGGCCGGTCTGACACTGTTTGGCCTCGTGCGGCGAACGTTGCAGAGACCGGTCCTCAACGAGCGTTTTGGTGCGCTCGCGCTGCCGCTGGCACTCGCCGTGGCGGTAATTTGGACCGTGCATCCGCTTCAAACCGAAACGGTGACCTATATTACCCAACGCTACGAGTCGATGATGGGGCTTTTTTATTTGCTCACGCTTTACTGCTTTGTTCGCAGCGTGGAGTCGGCCGCACCCGCGAAGTGGCAGATTCTTTCGGTCGTGGCGTGCCTGCTGGGTGTGATGAGCAAGGAGATCATCGTGAGTGCGCCGGTGATGGTCCTGCTTTACGATCGCACGTTTGTCGCCGGTTCATTTCTCGAAGCGGGGCGGCGACGCTGGCGCTATTATCTTGGATTGGTGAGCATGTGGTTGCTACTCGTGCCTTTGTTGACGGGCGTGCACCAGCGAAGTGCCGGATTCGGACTAGGAGTAACGTGGTGGCGCTATGCGTTGAACTCCTGCCACTCAGTTGTGCTGTACCTCAAGCTGGCAGTCTGGCCGCATCCGCTCGTATTAGACTATGGCACGGATATCGTTCACCACGCCAGCGAGATCACACCGTATGTGATGGTTCTTGCCGTGTTGGTGGCGGGGACAACGGTTGCCTTGTGGCGCTGGCCGGTGGTCGGGTTTGCCGGCGCGTGGGTTTTCGTGATTCTAGCCCCAGCTTCAAGTGTGGTTCCCTTGGCCGGACAGCCGATGGCTGAGCATCGCATGTACTTATCGCTGGCAGCAGTGATTGGGCTTGGGGTGCTTGAGCTGTATACGAGGATTGGACGACGTAGTATGCTCGTGTTTGCCGCAGCGGCAGTAGGACTGGGTTGGATCACTATCCAACGCAACAAAGACTATCGCAGTGAACTGACCATCTGGAGCGACACGGTGGCCAAGCGGCCGAACAGCGAGCGGGCACACAACAACCTGGGCGTCGCCTGGTCGAAGCTGCCGGGGCGGTTGAATGACGCGATCGCCCAGTATGAGGAGGCGCTGCGCCTGAAGCCGGGTTATGCCGAGGTGCATTACAACCTGGGCGCCGTCTGGGCACAGATGCCGGGGCGGTTGAATGACGCGGCCGCCCAGTATGAAGCGGCGCTGCGCCTGAAACCGGCCTACGTGGAAGCGCACTACAATCTGGGCGTCGTCTGGTCGCAGATGCCGGGACGGTTGAATGACGCGATCGCCCA
>PLMW01000016.1 GCA_003142615.1 Opitutia bacterium
GCTGCTCTTCCTGACAGCGGTGGCCCCGGCCGCGCCGGAACCAGTCACCTTCGCCTTCGCGGTCCCGGCAGACCAAGGTAACCCTTTCGCGCGCGACATCTGGACGGAGGTCATCACGCCTTCCGGGAAGACGTTGCGGTTGCCGGCGTTCTTCGCGGGCGGTGAACAGTTCGCGGTGCGCGCTCGTGCAGAGGCCCCGGGCGAATACCGGCTCGGCAAAATCACGGAAGTCATCAAAGACCGGACAGTCGTGCTTACTGTGAAATTGGTGGGCCGCGACAAAGTCCGCATCCGCGCGGTCGAGGACCGCCTAGCCATTGAGTGTGCCGCGGGCAAACCTGCACGCCTGGTCCTCCCCAACGGGGCCACTTATGTGCCGATCGGGGCGAACCTCGCCTGGGCAAGCACCGGACGCGTCGAGTTTTACCGCCGGACGCTCGAGGCCTTCGCCAAGGCCGGCCTCAATTGGACGCGCATCTGGATGGTGCACTGGAGCGGCCTCAATCTCGACTGGCTTCCCGAAGACATGGGCAAATCGCCGCCGCCGGGCATCCTTGACCTGCGCGTGGCCGCAGACTGGGATACGATCGTTTCCCGCGCCGAGGATAAGGGCGTCTATCTGCAGATCGTATTGCAGCACCATGGGCAATATTCCACCGGCGCTGATTCCAGTTGGAGCGACAATCCGTGGAATGCCGCCAACCCCGGCGGTTTTCTCCATTCGCCCGACGAGTTTTTCACGTCGCCGGTGGCGAAAGGACTCACGGCGTTGAAATACCGCTACGTGATCGCCCGTTGGGGCTACTCGCCCGCGGTGCTGGCGTGGGAACTCTTCAACGAGGTGCACTGGGTCGATGCCATCAGCCTCCATCACCACGAGGACGCCGTCGCCCGTTGGCATGCGGAGATGGCCGCCTTCATCCGTTCGATCGATCCCTACCACCATCTCATCACGACCAGCACCGAAAACCTGCACAGTCCCATCTATGCGGACATGGACTATTTTCAGCCGCATCTCTACCCCGCCAACCTGCTGGCGGGCGTGCGCCGGTTCGATCCAGCGCCGGCCAAGCTGGACCGGCCGGTCTTCTACGGGGAAATGGGCGACGAAAATACCACCCTGCTCACACCAGAGGAGAAAGCTTCCGGCATCGGGCAAGTGCCGCCCGTCTGGTCCAGCCTCATGGGTCAAGGGCGTTATCCGGCCGAGCCTTGGAACGGCGCGCGGCTCATGGAAAAGGGGAGGATCGGCGAACTCGGGGCCGTCGCCCGGTTCCTGGCTGCTACCGGACTTGGCCAGCGCGAGCAGCTCACGCCGTTCTCGGCTGTCGTCGAGTGCGCCACCCGTGTGCCGCTGGTGCTTGTCGGCGGGCAGACGTGGGAGCGCCGTCCTGCCCCCGAAATCACGGTGCCGCTCGATGGACGCCAACCCGTCGAATACGCGGACATCCCGCGGATCTATGTNNCCCGTCACGCTCCGGCTGCACATCGCCGGCACCGGCAAGAGGGGCGCCGCCATCCGGGTGTCCCTCGATGGCAAGACCGCCGTCGAAAAAACCTGGCTGGCGCGGCCGGCTGACTCGGGCGGCAGCACGGCGCCGAACGCGGCAGAACTTTCGTTTTCCTCCACTGCGGGGGCGCACATCATCGTTGTGGAAAATCCCGGTGGCCCCGACTGGTTTGATTTGAGCGGGATCGACTTGGGGCTAGACACCCCGGTCCTCGCCGCCGTCGGCAAGCGGGGTGACGATTTTATCGCGCTCTGGGTGTGGCATCGCACCGGGGTGTTTGCCCTCCAATCGCCGGCGCCGGCCACGGGGACCTTGCTCATCGAGGATGTGCCCGCCGGCACCTGGCACGTCACGTGGTGGGACACACTCAAAGGCATTCCCGCCGCATCGACCACCACTGCGCACCAGGGTGGCCTTCTGCGGCTGCCCACACCGTCCATAGCCCGCCACGCGGCCGTGGTTCTCACACGGTGAGCCCCTTGGTCGGCCGGCCGCCCCGGGTTTTTTTGTCACCAGTTGGTGAGTGACGCTTTAGCTGGCCACAAAAATAACGCACATCAGGATTTTTCCGTTTCCTGTGGAAGTTAGTAGGGCCGCTGGGATTGATTCGCTTTGCTCTGGGCTTCGCCCTCGACCTTCGGTCGATCCATCTCCGCTCGTGTTGCTCGCTCCGTCGACGGAGCACGCCAGTGCGAAGATGGCGTGCCGAAGGCACGGTCGCAGACCATCCGCTCCGGGCGCCCACGGGGCGGAGCGGATGCAACCCAATGGTGGTTGATATTGCGCCCTACGGGCGCGCGGTTCTCATCCCCTTGTCCCACCAACTTCTGTGTGGAGTTAGTGGGCCTGCTGGGATTCGAACCCAGAACCAAAGGATTATGAGTCCTCTGCTCTGACCGTTGAGCTACAGGCCCGGAGTTGGCTTTTGGTAAGGGAACCGCCAGATGGCGTAAAGCGACATCTTCTGGCGCCCAACAGCCACGGCTCAGTCCAGGGTTTTCAGCACCGCCTGGATATAGCCCAGCGCGTAGGCCATGCCGGCGTGCCAAGGGGCCGCGCAGGCGAGCTGGGGGGTGTGATCGGGAATAATAACTCCGGCGAAGCCGTTTTGCTTTAAAATCCGGAGGACGCGCACCATGTCGACGTCGCCGTCGTCAATGAAGGTCTCGCGGTAATGCGGCACTTTGCCGGTGATGTTGCGCAAATGCACATACGCCAGCCGTCCCTGCCGGCTGTAGTGGTCGACCGTCTCGTAAATGTCCCCCGCGGTCATTTCCGCCAGCGTGCCGACGCAAAACTCCAGCGCATTGGCCGGGCTGGGCTGAAGGTCGAGCAGGCGCTGGTAGTGCTGCGGCTGGTAGACCAGCCGGGGCTGGCCGCGCATGGTCGGCGTGGGCGGATCGTCCGGGTGCGCCGCCAGCGTCACGCCGGCCTCCTCGGCCACTGGCACGAGTTCGCGCAGAAAATCCGCCAGCCGCCGCCAGAGTTCTTCCGAAGTGATCGACGGCACCGTTCCTGCGGGTGCGTGCGGATCGTACACCATGTTCCAGACCATGCCGCGAGGCATGGGCTCGTTGAGCGGACCATCCAGGCCGACCGACTCCGCCCCGCCACGGGCGAAGGGGCCAATCACGCGACCGGCGACCCCGGCGAGGCTGAAATTGTAACCCATGATCGGGATGCCGGCCTGACCTAGCCGGCGGATGATCGTCTTGAGGTTCTCCAACTGCGCCTGCTTGTTTGGACCGTTGAGCAGGACGTCATACCAGTGAGCCGGGTCGAAGTTCTCGATAGCCTCCAGTTTAAGCCCAGCGGCCTCCACCTCGCGGCGTAGGGCGCGCAGGTCCTCCAGCGACCAGAGGGAGGCGGGATCGCCGGCCTGACCCCAGCCGAGCGCCGTGCCTGTGGGCTGGTTGTCGCGCGGATTGTGTGCGCCGCCCTTGAAGTAATCGACGAGATGGGCAACTACGTGCGTCGCGCCGGCCTGCCGCGCGAACTGGAAGTTCTCGCGGGTGAGCATATGACGGTAAAGGCCGAGACCGAGCTTCATGTCGCGGGGGCAGGGAGCCGGCAATGTGGCGGGGGACTTACACCTTGGCGAATTTTTTCCGCCGTTCCGCCAGTTCGTCGCCGATGCGCAGGTTCAGTTCCTTGGTGATCGGATAAAAGGTCATGCAGAGCACACCCAGCGCGAACGGGATGCCCGCATACACGGTCGCGCTCAGCTGGATGCCGCGCAACGACTGTTCCGACTGGGCGACGTTGGCCACGTAGCCGTACGCGCCGATGATGCCGTTGGCCAGCGCGCCGCCGACGCCCAGACCCGCCTTGAGCGCGAACACGATGCCGGCGTAGACGAACCCCGTGGCCCGCCGGCCAGTCTGCCACTCGGAATAGTCCGCGACATCGGCGATCATGGCCCAAAGCAAGGGGATGGTCGGGCCGTAGGCCGCGGGCCAGAGCAGGCTCAGGACGAATAGCGGCCAGACGGCCGTGGCCGGCACCAGGACGATGGCCATCGTGATCAGGGCCGTCAGGGCGAGGCCGGTGCCGAAAACCGCCTTCTTGCCGAAGCGTTCGGAGAGCCATTTCGAAGTCAATACCCCGATGATCGTGACGATCGTGCCGGCAATATTGAACAGACTGAAGCCGACGGAGGAGGCGTTCGAGCCGTCGGGCTGCAGGATGAAGCCGAACCAGCCGAGCACCGTTTTCCACCACGCGCCATGACCGGCGACGATGGTGCCGAGGCCGAAGCTCCGCACGAAGTCGAGGAGCGCCGCCTTGTCCACGAAATAGGTGAAATAGTAATACATCGCCGTGCCGCGGAGCGCCAGCGTGGTGAAGACGAAGATCGTGAGCAGGAACATCACGACCCACGGGCGGCACTTGAACACCCCGGCGACATCCTGCCGGAGGGAGACCTTCTGCTGGGGATCAGGCCGGATGCGCTCCCGCGAACTGAGAAAGGCGATGAGGGAGAACAGGATCACGAGGCCGCCGAAGATCGCGAACGTGATGGACCAGCCTTTCGCGACATTGCCCCCGCCAAACTTGTCGACGAGCGGGAGCGTGAAGCCCTGCACGACCAGTTGCGCCGACATGGCGGCCACGAAACGGTATTGTGCGAGGCTGGTGCGCTCGTTGACGTCGCCCGTCATCACGCCGTTGAGGGCGGAATAGGGCGTGTTGTTCGCCGAGTAGAACATCATCAACAGCACGTACGTGACGTAGGCGTAGATCACCTTCGCGCTGCCCGCGAAGCCCGGCACGGTGTACGCCGACCAGAGCACCAGACCATACGGGACCGCGGTCCACAGCACCCAAGGCCGGAACTTGCCCCACCGGGTGTTCGTCCGGTCGGCCAGGGTGCCGACCAGCGGGTCGAAGATCGCGTCCCAGCCGCGGACGATGAGGAACAGCCACGCGACGGCCGAGGAGGACAGGCCCATGACGTCCGTATAGAACCGGCCCTGATACAGGATCATGGCTTGGAAGAAAAAGTTGGTTGCGGCGTCGCCCAGGGCGTAGCCGGCCTTCTCCCGGAAGGAGAGTCTGTGTGTGGAGTCGCTCATGGGGTTGGGTTTTTGAAGGGGGGAAAAGTGCGGGAGGCCCGGCGCTCATTCACGCATCCAGAGGATCGTGGTGACGCCGCGCGGGTAATAGCGGCTGCCGCAGGCGACGCCGGTGTCACTGCGAATCTGGTCGCACATGGCGTTGCGGCCGCCGCCGGGCGCGCTGGATCCGCCGCCGGTGTGGAGGCTGTCGGTGTAGGCGTACCGGTCGGCGAAGAGGTCGAGCGTGTTGCGCACGGTCCAGGGATGCCACGCCAGCTCGAGGAAGAGATGGTCCACGGTCAGGTCGAACGTGTTCATCATCCGGTACTCGCCCTCGTAGACCACTCAGAGCGGTCGGCCGGAGCTCCAGAGGAGCTGGGTGCTGCCGTAATAGCTGTGGGTGCCCTGCGCCACGAGGAAGCGCTGGTCGGCGTCGAGCCGGCTGTGCTCCAGTTCGAGGGAGCGGAATGTTTTTCCTTCAATCTCTTTGCGACATCCTCCAGTGTTCCTTTGAAGGGGCCGGGCGTTTCCATCTTGATCGAAACAAGCGCGGCGGCGAATTTGAGCGAAGTCGCCACGTCGTGATCCAGTCGCCAGGACAAGTAAGCCGAGAAAGTCGTGTCACCGCGGCCGGTCCTGCCCGAGCTGTTGCTGTTGGAGAATTTTTCGTAGTACGTCTTTCCCTTCACCCGCGCCAATACTCCCTGGGAATGCGTGATCAGGATCTCAGGGCAACCCCACGATTCGACAACGATGCCGGCCTTTTCCAGATCGTCGGTGCCGGTCAGAATTTTTGCTTCCACAATGTCCAGTTTGAGTTTGTCCATCATGACCGCGATTTCCTTTTTATTCGCGACGTCGCTATACTCAATGTCATGGGTCACGGGCGCCACGTGACGGACAAAGCTCTGCATGTCGGTCGAGAGGCTGTATCCACGGGATTTCAAGCCTTTCATGAGCGCCATGTCGAATTCGGTGTCCGAAATCCCGGCCAGATGAACGCACGTCGAGCTCAAATTCGGAACATCCTTAATGGAAATAAGGCCGGCGGATTTGACGAGCGTCAGTTTGCGTTCATCGACATTGGCGGAATAGTGCAAAACCCGCGAATAGGTTGTCTCAGCGCTCGGGATGAGGTAGGTGTCAACGCCTGCATCCTTCATCGGCTGGAGGATGTTCTCGTCCTTCTTGGCCATCTTCACGACCGCGGCGACTTTTTTCCCGACGCGGGGGGCGACCATGGCGCCGCAGAGAACGGCGCTTCCCGGAGCGATGTGGGGCTTTCCTCCGAAGGGAATGATCTCGTCATAGCACATATGGCCGACGAACGTGATGTCGTACTTCTTGGACATCTCGATTGGTTCCTTCGTTGGCTGCTCCCTATTTCCCGTTTTCCGGGCCGTTCAGCAGTTCGGAGAAGAACGGCATCAGGTCCTGCGACTCGATTGTTTGGGATTTGGTCTTGGCCTGTAGGTCTTTGATGTGGTTCATGACCAGATGCGTCCAGACGGCCCCGGGCCGGGGATAGGCGGCGACGATGTAATGGGGTCCCGGTTTGGATTCTCCGGCTTCCTTTTCCAATTCAGCCCGGAGGTTGTCCGCGGTGATCATGGAGTTGCCGTAATCGAAAACGACCCGGTCCATGTGCTTGTAGACGTCTTTGCTTTCTTTGGCCATGCCGTAGTAATCCAATAATTGGGCGAAGACGTAATTGGTAGTCGTATAGACGTCTTTCCCCTGGTCCGATTCCACCGGTTTGCCATTATCTGTCTTGCACATGGCCCAGCCCATGAAGGAGCGGTTGTTCCGGTAAATCGTCTTCAAGATCGCCTTGGCGCGGTCTTCGGGGATGCATGGCTCTTCGCCGATGGAGATCATATACCACAGGGCGTCGAGCTGGTTGGTCCAGACATCGGTGTTGGCGTTTCCGGTCTTGGGATCAAAGCAGGTGATATAGTACTGGAGTTTCTCGCCCTTCTTATTCTTCCCATCCCGCCAGAGTTTCTCGAGGCTGTTCCAGCCCTTGTCGAACGCCTTCTTGATTTGCGCCTCACCTGCCTTGTCCTTGAGCATTTGAGCCATCTTGATCATGGCCTGGCAGCCGCCGAGGAACTGCGTGGCGTCGTAGGCATCGGCACCGAAGAGGACCAGGTTGTCGAAGGTGTTTTTCACCTCGTCAGGATAGCCCTCGGGGATGCCGTCGTCATCGAAATCGAGTTTGAGCAGAGACTCCAAACCGAATTTGAGCGTCTCCCAATTCTTTTTCAGGAAATCGATATCGCCTGTGAACTTCACGTTGCGCAACACCCGCATCATCAGTTTGGGGAACAGGTCCACCCAGTAATTGTTGTTGTACCAGGCGTAATCGCTGACGTTGCGCAGGGGATGGCCCTTGGGCATCGCGCCCAGGTCATGCGCCACGCTGCCCCTGGTCTTGAAGGCGTCGCGAATCTGAGTCATGGAAACGCCCTCGTACGCCTCGGGGTGTTCCACATAATGTTTTCGAGCTTCGACGTTTGAAGCGTGATGGTGGTAAAAACGCGGCGCGGGATCCTCGGCCAGGATCGAATCAATGAAACCCTGGCACAAATCCTTTTCCACCCGTGGAAACAGCATCAACAGCACCATTGAATACCAATCCACATCCGATGGATCAATGTAGGCGTAATCGAAACATTCCAGGAACCGGGCGCGTTCATTTCCCTTTTCGTCCTCGACCCAGACAATGGCGTTCGAGAGCGGGAAATGAAGTTCGTTAAGGATTAACCGCGTCAGGCGCAGGGCTCCGTTCCGGTCGCCTTTGTAGGAGGCGCTGGATTGAATGGAATCAAAGATGCGTTTCTGGACCGCCAAGGTGCGGTTCCACCACTGCGGATAACTTTCGAGCGCCAGCTTGGCCAGATCAACCGCGCGGGATTCCTCGTTCTGGAAATGACGGACGTACTTTCGCGCGAACTTCGTGCCGTCAATATAGACTTGTTCCGGAAAATCCAGCGCGACGGCGATCACCAGCTTCTGCGTTGCCTTCGGCTCGACGGCGAACGTGAGGCTGATGGCCGAGCCATAATCGCTGCGAAGAACGGGCGTGCGCTTTTCAAAGAAGCTGCCGTCGTCCTTGAGCAACAGGTCCTGCGCCAGCCGGTTCAGACAGAAATAAGGCTGAAGATCAATTGACACTCCGGGCGTTTCCGCCACCGCCAGCACCATCCGGTTGGGGGTTTCCGCGCTTCCCATGATTATGCCCCGGACACCGGCGGCCTGAAACGCTTCGTGCTTCTGGCCGTGGACCGCTGCGGAGCAGACATAGACGCTGTCCTGATCCGTCGGCTTGAGTTCCTTTTCCTGCAGATTGACCAGCGATGGCCGCGGCACGACGAGCGTGATCTCCTGAGCCTCATTCCCGGTGTTTTCCACCTCGAACTCTTCAACGCCCAAGGGCATCAACGTCTGGTCGCCGCCCGAGAGGAGCGGCGAAATCAGCCGGCGAACGATCTTCATCTTCCCCAGCTTGTAGGCGATCTCCAGCGACGGCGTGGCGATGGTGAGGGAGACGTTCTTTTCGGCAATCGGCGGATGGTAGTAGATCTTGACCGCCGGGATGTCGTCGGGCAATTCGGCATCTCCCGGCCGCTTCTGGGTCAGCATCGTGCATTTGTCGCCGATGCGAATGAACGGTGCGGAGGCGAACTGGACGGCTTTCTGGTTCAGCATGATGAGCCGGCCCGCGTCGTTCAGGCGGTTGTAGAGACCGTAAGGGGAAATGCCGATTGAACAAGTGGGCGCCCCTTGCAGGGCCACCGTTTGGGGGAACTGCAGGGTCTTGGACATGCCCTGGAAGTGGACCGCCATTTTGTTTTGCTCGTAAATGGCGGCGATCTTGTCTCCCGGGATGGTATAAATATCACGGACGGCGAACACGGTGGATTTCGGCATATTGCTCTCGCTCGTTGGTCGTTTTTGTTTGGCCTGTAGCCGGACCCGATGCGCTTCAGGGTCCATTGCCGGTCCGGGCGCCAGCTTGGAATCTCAGATTCGGCGCTGGCGCCCGGAACGAGGAATCAAACTCGCTGTGGGGAACGGCGCATGATGCTAGCACTTTCCGCCCCACACATTGCCCATTTTTTCCCCCGCCGTTTTCGCGGGCTTCTTTGGGGCAGCCGCGGGCGCCTGGTCGGGGAGGTTCTTTTCGGCCGTCAGGTCGATCGGCATCTTCGTCGACGGATAAGGCTTTACTGCCCCGAACACGAGATCCGCGGCAACCCTGATCGAATCGGGCGATCCTGAGAAATTGCAGATCACCGCGTCGGCTTCCGTGGTCGTGCCTTTCCGGTAGGGGAAGTTGGTCACGACAATCACGGTGTGTCCCGCCGCTTTCAATGCCTTCACCAGGTGCTGGTTGTTGCCTCGCTTTTCGATGCGCGCGTAATAGTTCGTCATGACGACGAGATCCGCTTTCTTCGCCAGCTTCAGCGCTTCTTCCACCTCTTCTTCGCCGGAGTGGAAGGCCGTGTCATCCAGGATGAGGTTGATGGAGTGTTTGGCCATCTGCTCGCAGAACATGTGCGGATGGCTGTAGAGATCCTTTCCAAGGAACGAGTAGGGAATGCACTGTTCGATGACCAGGACTTTCTTGTCCTTGCCTACGGGCAGCAGCTTCTTGTCGTCGCGGACCACCAGAAGGGCTTTGTGCGCCACTTCCCAGGAGAGGGCCTGGACTTCCTTACTCCAGACATGGGCGTCGGTTTTTGCGGGATCCATCTTGCCGGCTTTCTCGAACAGGCCCTGATCGTATTTCATGCACAGCAGCCGCCGGCACGCGTCGGTGAGTCGCTCTTCGGAGAGCTCTCCGCGCTCAACGGCGCCCTTGATGCCGAAGAAGCACTGGGAGCGGGACTCGTCGTCGGCCTTGAGGAGGATGGTGTCCACGCCGGCCTTGATCGCCATGGCGCACGCTTGCGGAAGCGGCCATTTCTTCAGGATGGCGGCCATGCCGATGGCATCGGAAACGACCACGCCTTTGAAGCCCATTTCGCCCCTCAGAAGATCAGTGAGGATTTTGGAAGACAGGGTGGCGGGGAACTCTTTGTCGAAGGCCGGGTAGATCGTATGCGCCGTCATCAGGGCCTTGGCGCCCGCATTGATGCCCGCCTGGAAGGTGACCAACTCGACCTCGCGCATCCGCTTCAGGTCCCCCCGGCAGACGTCCAGCACGTCGTGCGCGTCGGTCGCCGAATCGCCGCGGCCGGCGAAGTGCTTGACCGTGGCGACAATGCCCGCGTCCTGGTAGCCGCGCACCGTCGCTTCTATGAACTTCGCGCAGACCTTCGGATCATCGCCGAAGGAGCGCACACCGATTTCGGGGTTGAGCGGATTGATATTAACGTCGCAGACGGGGTGATAGAACTGGGTTATGCCGATGAGGGCCATTTGTTTGCCGAGCGTATTCGCCACCTTGTAGGCCAGATCGAGGTCGCCGATGGCGGTCATGCCCATGGGCGGCGGGAACTGCACGACGTGACCGGCGGCGTAGTCGTTTTTGAAATCGCCTTCCATGTCGATGGTGACGTGCAGGGGGATGCCCGCGGGCCGTTTCATCGCGATTTCCTGCAGCTTGTTGAGCGCGACGGTAAGCTCTTTCGGCGTCACGCTCACGCCGAAGCTGCGATCGTCGAAGTAGGTATGCGCGATGTCGAACCAGTCCTTCGGCTTCTTGAAATTGGGGTCAACCTGCGAACGTCCCCAATACAGGTTCTTGCAGGTTTCCAGCGCGTATGGTTCGAGGCAAAGGCCACCGGCGTGCAGTTTGGTAACCTGTTCGATCCCCGAGGGCGTCAGGTAGGCGCCCCGCCAGGTGAAGGTGAGAACCTGGCCGCACTTTTCCGCCAGGGTCATTTTCGCCAACTTTGCTGCTACAAAACTATCTCTTTCTTTCGACATGGTTGTTAATGTTGAAGGTCTGGTTAGCCAAGCTCTCTGGAAACGGCGACGGAAAGTGCACCAAGGAAGCTAGGGGGAACGGGCGTGAAGCCGGTTGATGGCCGGGTGGGGTCGGGGTTGGAGTGCTGCTGAAACGCAGGCGAAACACCGGGAGATATAACAAAATTACATTCTGTTGGTGGCGTGAGGTTTTAATAGAGGTAGCTTGCACTAACTATAGACTATAGAGGGGAAAGCCAGATTCTGCCGGGCAGGTTTCAAGGACGAAGCGCCGCATGGTGGGAGCCCGATCGGCCGGTGATCCTTCGGCCGGGCTCAATGGTCGATTCTGGCATGGAGTCCGATATATGCTCCGACAAAACCACCGGCGACCGCCGTGCTCAGGACGGAACCGTCTTCATGGTCGCTTAGGGTCTGCCATTCAGCCAGGCGGGTCCCAAAGGAAAAGGTATACGCGCGGCCGTCGGCCTCGATCTTCAAATAAAGCAGCCCGGGAACGGGTGCCGGAATTTCCGAATGCGCAACCATCTGCGGCGCCCCTTCGTGATCCGAGCCGGTTGCACGCTCCAGAAAAACCTGCAGGCCTGTGTCGCGACGCCGGATTCCGAGGAAAAAATAATGGGTTTCGTTCTGGAACACGGCTAGGCCGGCGGATTCGCCGGCAGCCGACGGCGCATGGACGGCCGTCGTGGCAACGAAGCGTCCATGCTGCTGCCGGTGGCCAATGAAGGAAGGATTTCCCCTGTCGCGCAGCGAGATGTCGCGCGGCTGCAGCATGAGGGCGCTAGGTTGCGCGCGGAGGCTGAACCAGGCTTCCGGGGGTGTGCGGAGGAAGTTCCATACCGGCGCCAATTCCGGGCGGTCGAACTCGTCCCGCCAGGTGAAGTTACCGTTCAACGGAATCGCGGAAGACGGTGCCGTGGGGAGACCGGGCGCGGCGGCGATGGCCGGCACGGGTTGATCCGACGGGAGGACCGCCGGCCAGCCGTCGGCCCAGGTTACCGGCAGCATGAAGGTCTCGCGCCCCGTGTTATAGAGGTTTTCTTCATAGGGGCGGCAGCCTAGAAAAACCGCCCACCATGCGCCAGCGGATGTTGCCACGAAGTCGGCGTGCCCCGTGCAAGTCACCGGGTCGGGACGATTCGGGGTCAGGGTTCTCTGGGTGAGGATGGGATTCTTCTCCCACGGAAGGTAGGGCCCCCGCACCGCACGGCTGCGAAAAACAACTTCGGAGTGCTCCTCACTGGTTCCGCCTTCCGCGCAGATCAGGTAATACCATCCGTCCTTTTTAAAAAGGTGCGGTCCCTCGATCCAGACGGGTTTCTTTGCGAGGTCCACGCCGCCGTTGACGATGATTTCACGCGGGCCGGCGAGTTTCTGCGTCGGCACGTCGAATTCCTGCAGCCAGATCGCCCGGTGGCCGTTGTACCCCGGCCGGTTATCGGGCGGCGGGCCGTTATTCACGAGCCAGGCCCGGCCGTCGTCATCAAAGAAAAATGATGGATCAATACCGTCGACCTCGCGAAGCCAGATCGAGTCCGACCACGGGCCGGCGGGATTCTTGGCGGTGAAGAAACAGTTACCGCCGGCGTCGACCAGGGTGGTGACGACATAGAAAACGCCGTCGTGATACGAGATCGCCGGCGCAAATACGCCGCGCGAAATGCCGAGACCGTCAAAGTTTACCTGCGACGAGCGGGTGATGACATGGCCCAGCTGCTGCCAGTGGACGAGGTCGCGGCTGTGGAAAATCGGGATGCCCGGGAAATACGAGAAGGAGGAATTGACGAGGTAATAATTCTCGCCCACCCGGCAGACGCTCGGGTCGGGATAGAAGCCTGCGAGGATGGGGTTGCGGTAAGAACCGGCCGGCAGCGGCGCGGCATATACGGCGTCATGGCCCGTGTACTCGAACCAGTCGAAGACGATCGGCGGGGGAACAGACGCCAGACTGGGCGCGATACCCGCGGCGGCGGCCAACACCGGGAAAACAAACGCGTTCATAGTATTTTTTTCAAAAAGCAGGGCGGCGGAATTGGGTGTCCTCCTCCGGCGAAGGCGGGGCGACCAACCGTGCGGTCATTGTTCGCTCGGCGTGCCGGGCACGTAACGCAGGTGAATCCCCTTGTAGTAGTCGAGCGTGTGCTCCGGCGGTTCGACGCCGGCAGGCAGCGGCCGCCGGGAGTATGTTTGGAAGTAGAGCAGGCACGCGTCGCGCCACCAGCGCGCCTCGCGCTCCTGGCGGCGCAATAGCGTTTGCACATGGGCAAACCGCTCTTGGTCGATGCGGCCTTCCAGCGCCGCCCAGGCCTCCACCCACATCCGCACCTCGTTCACGCCGGCCTGATAATGGAGACAGAGTTCATCCCACAGCGTGCGGCCGGACTTGAGTTGGTGATCCCACGGCACGTGGTGAAACCAGAGGAGCAACGACTCCGGACACAGCGCGAGGTCGCCATACACCTTCGCGACTAGGGGCGCGTACTGGCCCGCGGCGTTGGAGCCGGCGGGGGACCGGTCAAAACCCAGACCAATGGCGTCCGCCCGATGGTAATAAACCGGGTTCCAGTCGGGGCGCAGATTATCAACCCATGGACCCGGACCATAATGGTGGTCCGTGGCCATGATGTGGTGCAGCCCCAGTGGCGTCATGTAGTTCACCACCGCCTCCCGGGAGGCGAGCAGCATTTTGGTGATTGGTTGCACGACCTGCGGATCATTGGAGAACGTCATTCGCGTCCACTCGTCGGCGATTTGCCCGGACGAGAGCGAGTGATCCCAGGCGAGACGGCCGAATGCATACCAGTTGGCTGCGGCGAGCGGGTGCCCGCACCAGTTGCGGTCGGTGCCGGTGTTGGCGACACCGGCGATCGCGGAATCGGCGTGGCGGTCAACACTGCCGTCGATCACCCGGGCAACCGTCGAGCCGGCGCCCGCGGCGAAGGTGTCGGAGTCCAGGCACTCCTTCCACATGGGGGCGAGGAACGCCAGGTGCACCGCGCTGCCGAGGTATTCCTGCGTGATCTGCACTTCCAGTGCGAGCGGTGTCCGGGGCATGGCGCCGAAGAGGGGATGAAACGGCTCGCGCGGTTGAAAATCGAGCGGGCCGTTTTTGGGTTGAACGAATACGTTCGGCCGGAACATGCCGTCCAGCGGCTTGAATTCATTGAACGCCTGCTTGGCGCGGTCGTCGGGAACGTGCTGATCGTAGACAAACGCGCGCCACATCACGATGCCGCCATGCGGCGCGAGCGCGTCCGCGAGCATGTTGGCCCCATCGGCGTGCGTGCGGTGGTAATCCTGCGGTCCCGGCTGGCCCTCGGAGTTGGCCTTGACGAGAAACCCGCCGAAGTCCGGCACATATCGGTAGATTTCGTCGACCTTGGCCTTCCACCACGCCTGGACGACCGGATCAAGGGGATCGGCGGTGGACAGGCCGCCGATTTCAACCGGGGCGCTGAAACGAGCGGTGAGATAGACGCGAATGCCGTAGGGTCGAAACACGTCCGCGAGCGCGGCGACCTTGACCAGGAATGGCTCCGTGAGCACGAGCGCGTTGGCGTTGACGCTGGTAAGCACCGAGCCGTTGATTCCAATCGACGCGCAGGCGCGCGCGTAATCGGTGTAGCGCGGATCGCGGTAATCCGGCAGCGCAAACCAGTCCCAGAGCGAGAAACCCGCATAGCCACGCTCCACGGTGCGGGTGAGATTGTCCCAGTGGTTGAGCAGGCGCCGCTTTATCTTTGGCGCCTCGGTCACAGCGAAATCGTTGATCGGCCGGCCGGTCTGCACGTACCGCAGCAGCGCAAAAGCGCCATAGAGCACCCCGATGTCGCGATTGGCCGTGATGACGACGGTGTTCACATTGTCACGCGCGAGCAGGCTGATGTTGTATCCTTCTTCAGCGAAGGCGGCGTTGACGACAGAGCTATCGAGGGTGATGTGGGGTTTGATGCCGAGCAGACCTGACAGGCCGGTCATCAGTTCGTCACGCGCAGCGGCGAGCGTGGGCGAGTCCGTGCCCGTTGGCGTGGCGAGAACGACTTGGCCGAGCACGGCGGCGTAGGCGGCTCGTTGCGGCTCGTCGGCGATGCGGTCATAGCGCAGCCACAGCCGGTAACCGTCCTCGGCGCGGGCTGCGCCGGGTGTCAGGATTCCAAACGCGAGCAACCCAAGGCAGGAGCAGAGACGAGAGTTCATGAGGGGCGGAAGGTAAAGAGAGTCATTAACCAGCCGGTGGCGCATGGATCTGAAACTGGCCGCCGACCTGCAGGAGCGCCAGCAGGTAGAGCAAGCCGTCATAGTAGCGATATTGACCTGAAGGGATGGGCGCATCCCACAATCGTTGCACAAAAGGACGCCCCGCAGCAGAATCGGCGGCCAGGGCGGCAACGGCCGCCATCGCAAAAAGGCCGGGCGACGAATCGTCGGACAGGGGTTTTCCATCGAGGCTGAACCGGTTGGGGCAGTTCGGCCCTTGGGTGGCGAGGAAGGCGAGCACGCGGTTGCTCTGCTCGACCTGCCAGGAATCCGCGGCGAACCACGCGTGGTCGAGCGCGACATTGGCGAGCGTGCGCCAGGCATCGAAACGAAAGTCTTCATGCCCTCTCCGCATATGAGGAGAGCCATCGAAGTTGGCATAATCCGGCATCAAGCCGGTGCGGGGGTGGGCGGCTTTCTGGAAGAAGGCGCGACTGGTGAAGGCCGCCTCCGCCCAGAAGGTGCGGTCATCCTGCGCCCACCGCGCCCACAATTCATAGAAGGCGGGCAGGTGGTACGAGGGGTCAGTGAACGTGCGGCCTTCGCCGTGGGGGGCAAAGACGACCTGTTTCGCGCGGCGATCAAACATACCGGTGCCGGCACTGCCACCCTGGTCGCCCTTGTGCAGCATCGTACGCAAGAGGGCCTGCGCCTCGGCCTCGTAGTTGTACATGCCCTTACCCCAGCGGTTCGCCGCGAAAAACAGCGCCATGGCAAACCATTCCTCGCCATCGGATGCCGGCCCGGGATCGAGCTGCCGGCCGTCATACGCACAATGCCAGGCGAAATATCCGTCGAACGGTCCGTCGGCGTGGTACATGTGCGTCTTGGCCCAGNNACGCGCTGCGTGTCGTCGCGACCGTAGAAGAGCTGCTGCCACGCGGCCTGCAACTTCGCTTCGACTTCTTCATTGGTTCGGCCGAGCAGCTCGTGAAAAAGGTTGCGGTAGTGACCGGTCTCGAAAGCGCCAGTGGGTGCGGCGGTGGCGGGGAAGCCGGCTGCCGAGACCAGGCCGAGAACGACTGCGTACAATCTATTCATAAGCTTCAGCAAATCAGTGCGGCCGAGGAGAAGGGAAGCTGAGTGGGGAGGATGGCGGCAGAATTCGTTGGCGAAAAGCTCAAGGCCGGGCGGGCAACGTGTTGCTGTGCCTGCAACTTTCCGGTGGACCCAGATAGCTTGGTTTCAGCCCGCCCAGGTTTACGACGAGTTTTTCCAGGACGACCCCGGGATCGACCATCCAAATCTTCAGCGTATGATAACCGGGCTTCGTCAGCGTGTGCGTGGTCCGGACAGGGCGCGCGTTGTCTCCCACGCATTTCTCCCAGTCCATATTCCCATGCTGCGCGATGTAGTCCCCCGGAACCAGGGTGACCATCTGCGGAAGCTCATCGTCAAAGGAAACCGCCAGGCAGAGTCCGCGCCGCGGGATGAAGTTCAAAGTCGGGGCCAGGATTGCGGTGACCTCCACCCTCCCGGTGCTGAACAGATACATCCGGTAATCCAAGCAGGGGGAATCCTTCCCCGGCGTGGCACTGGGCGCGTCGACGGACGCTGTCGCCCGCATCGCGGACAAGGTGTGGCCGTAATCTTCAATCCTGATCCAGCGGCTGGAGCCGGCGTCGGTTTTCCCGGCATAGTGTTCGGCTTCGATTGAAACGAAGCCTTCGCCTTCGACAAAGCCTTGCAGGGAATCGCGCGCCACCTCGATCGGATTGAATGTCTCCACCTTGATGGTGGCATCGCTATTGGCCCCGGTGACCTTCACGGTGCCGCTGGCTGCCCCTTTGGGCGCGCGGTTCCAATCCACGCCGACCCACAGGCGCTGATCCTTTCCGACCGTGCCCCGAATCTTCGCCACCGACGGAAACAATTTCGCCCACAGGCTGCGGGGCTTTCCGACCGCGTCTCGGGTTTCGTTGAGCACGATCCACGTCGCGCTGGCAACGGCGGTGAAGTCGAGCGGCGCCTTCCCTTTGTTGAACACCTCGATGTAGTGGCGTTGTCGGTTGAACGCGTCGAACTTCGGCAGAACCGGATCGCCCTGTGTCCCAGGCCAGACGGCGTCCGAACCCTCCACGGCGACGCCCATCGCCGCCGTATCCGGCACTGCAATCTCGGCGAGCTTGATAGCGTCCAGGTTATTTCGGGGCGGATCCCGCCATGTCGTGTAACCGATGTGCGGCTGGTCCATGAAGTGGTTCCACTTGCCGCCGGCCAACGTGCGGTTGAAATAGTCCATCAGGTCCGTATCCACTTGGAATAAAGCCCGGGTCTCTGCCGCCCAGTCGTTGGTGCTGGCCCGGCCTTGGCGGGCGTACAACGCGTTCTTTCCCGCGGCGAGGTACAGCTCGTTGACCAGCGCGCTGGCTTTGGTCGGGAACAACACCAGCTCGTAGAACGCGTCCCGCGCGTCCGCCGGCAACAGGCGATAAATCTCCTCCGCCTTGGCGGTGATGGCCTTGAAATCCGCCACCACGGCTTCCGCCTCTTGGTCGTCAACCAAGCTGTAGGTGTCGGGCGCGAGCAGCTCGGGTTTGCGCCGCCCGTTGTATTTCGTGTACCGGGAGACGATCTCTGCGATGTCGTTCGCGTACGTCGGCCCGAATTCCCGCCCGGCCCACAGGCGGGTGTATTCGTTGATGTTGTCGTTGGTCCAGCGGTCCGGGTCCCAGGCCAGGTGCATGAAGTACTCGAGCGGAAACTCATAACCCTTGAAGTGACCGACATTCACGATCCAGATCCGGTCGGCGCCGTATTGTCTGGCGAGGGTCATCTGGTCCCAGATCTTGGCAATCGGGCTGGTATTGATCCACTGATAGCTCCGCGGTCCGCCGTGGTAGTCGAAATGATAGTAGATTCCCGCTCCGCCTCCTCGCGGGCGCGCCTCCGCGGTCGGCAGGCGCCGGAGGTTGCCCCAATTGTCGTCGCACCACAACAGCGTCACGTCGTCGGGCACCCTCATCCCCGCGTCGTAGAATTCCTGTACCTCCTTGTAAAGACACCAGAGCTGCGGCACGCGGGTTACGTCGGGATTCATCTCCTCACGCAGGATATTGCGCTGTACCCCCACGATCTTTTCCAGCAGTTCCCGGTTCGCCGCCGGGCCGCCGGGGGCCATCGGCGTGTCATTCGCCCCACGCAGGCCGAGGGTGATGATGCTTTCAAAAGCCCGGTTTCGCCGGATGCCTTCCCGCCAGAACTGTTCGAGCACGTCGGNNGGCTCCTGGTGCGACGTGCCCAGGACGACGCCGAATTCATCCGCCAGCCGGGGGTTTTCCGGATCGTCCTCGTTGAACGCGTTGTGCCACATCGCCGGCCAGAGGTAATTGCCCCGCAGGCGGAGAACCAACTCGAACAACCGCGCATAAAACAGGTGGTTGTAGTTGGCCACTCCCCCAGGGATCGGCGGATCCGCGCGGGGCGGAACCGAGCCGTATTTCGCCGTGACCCAATTGGTCAGGTCGGGCGCTTCGTCATTCAGAAAGATGCCGCGGTATCTGACCGCAGGCGGCCCTTGCACGAACCGGCCCGGCTTGACGAAAAGCGCATCGCGGTGAACGACCGGCACGTCCGCCCACCAATACCAGGGCGACACGCCGATCTGCTCGGACAGATCGTAGATGCCGTAGATGGTTCCCCGCTTGTCGCTCCCGGCGATCACGAGGGCGCGCTCGACGCCCGGCAGCGGATGGGACACGACCGCGCGGAGAAAGGCCTCCCACCGGCCGGCGATCGCCCCGCAGTCAAGCGCGCCGCGGCGCACCAGCCCGTCGATGAGGGGACTCCGGCCGAGCGTGCCGACGATGACAAGGACCGCGGCGGGCGCGGGCGTGCCGGTTGCGATCTCCGGGCGGACGCCGGAGACGCGTTCGATATCGGCCTGCAAGTCGCGCGTCGCGCGGAGCACGCCGGGCCAGTCCTGCGCATCGACGACCAGTGGCGCGGCGGTCTTTTGCACCAGGGGAAACGCCCCGGGTAGCGGGGAAAAATCGACATAACGCTCCCCGCCCAGCGCGTAACCCGGATGGGAGGCGGCCAACGCAAGCAGGCCGGCCGCGATCGATTGAACTGGAAGCCGCAAGGACATCGGACTCGTCAACACTGGAGATGAAGTTTAAGGCGCTGGATGGGGTAGCCGCCGGGCGCGAGGCGCAAGGGATGATGGTGGACCAGGCCGCCGCCTAAGTCAGTTCAATCTGCACCTTGACGCTGGCAGGCCTCATCCGGCAGGCGTAATCAAACGCGGCGACCGCATCGGCAAAGGCGAAGCGGTCAGTGACAAGCGGGCGCACGTTGATCTTGCCGCTGCCCATTAGGGCGAGGGCACGGGGAAAGACATGGGCGTAGCGGAAGATGGTTTCAATCCGCGCCTCCTTGACTTGCGCGGCCACGATGTCGAACGGCACCGGCGCGCCCGGCATGCCGATGAAGACCGCGCAGCCGCCGGGGCACAGCGCATCGATCGCCTGGGCCGCAGCCGAGGGAACGCCCGAGGCTTCAAAGGCGACATCGGCGCCCCAACCGCCGGTCGCCGCGCGCACCACCGCGGCGGGATTCTGCCCGCGGACGTCGATCGGGGTGATCGGCCCGAGCGTGGCGGCGAGGGCGAGCTTGGCCGGCTGCACGTCGGTGATGAATACCCGGCTGCAGCCGCCGGCCAGGGCGGCCAGGGCTGTGAGCGTGCCGATCGGGCCGGCGCCGAGCACGACCGCCACGTCGCCGGGTTTCAAGCGGGCCTTGTTGGCGGCGTGCAGGCCGACCGCCAGCGGCTCGACCATCGCCCCCTCGCCGAAACTCACGTTGTCGGGCAGCTTGAAGGTGAACGCCTCGGGGTGCACCACCGTGGGGCGCAGGCAGCCGTGCACGGGCGGCGTCGCCCAGAAACGCACCGCCGGATCGAGGTTGTAGAGGCCGAGACGGGTGGGGCGGCTGTTCGGATCGGGGATCCCGGGCTCCATGCAAACGCGGTCGCCCGGGCGCAGGGTGGTCACCGCGGCGCCGGTTTCCATGACGATGCCTGCCGCCTCGTGGCCGAGCACCAGGGGCGCGCGCACGACGAAGGGCCCGATGGCGCCATGCTGGTAGTAATGCACGTCGCTGCCGCATATGCCGACCGAGTGGATGCGGATGCGCACGTCGTGCGAACCGAGCGGCTCGTCGATCACGATATCCCGCAGGCGGAGCAACCGGGTTTTCTCCAAAACGAGAGCCTGCATGGCGGATTCCGGGTTGAGGGCAGGCGGACCTACAGGAGCGTGAGCTCGCTGCAAGCCGGCGCCGGGGCGCCGAGGGCAAGCGCGCGCGGACCGGGCGAGGCCGCGCCGACGACGAGCCCGTAGCGGCCGGGCACCCAGACGCGCTCGCCGGCTCCGTCGACCTGGCGGAACAGGTCGGCCGCGAGCTTGAATTCAACCTCGATCCGGTCGTGGGCCGGCACGGGGACTTTCTGGAAATCGATCAGCGTGGCCCGCGGGGCATCCGGCCAGCTGCGCGGCGGGACGAGGTAGCACTGCGCCGTCTCGTGGGCGGCGCGGGCGCTGGAGTTGGTGATGGTGGTCCGCACGGTCAGCTCTTGGTCGGAAGCCAGCGTGCCGGCGCTCAGGACGAGCGGGCCGTAGGCAAAGCGCGCGTAACTCAGGCCGAAGCCGAAGGGATAGAGCGGCTCGATCTCCGCGAAGCGGTAGGTCCGTCCGCGCATGTGGTAGTCGGCTAAGGGCGGCAGGTCGGCTGTGCGGCGCGGCACGGTCACCGGCAGCCGGCCCGAGGGCGACACTTCGCCTAACAGCACGTCGGCGACGGCCCGGCCGCCTTCGCAGCCGGGATACCACACCTGCAGGATCGCGTCGCAACATTCGTGCGCCTCGGGCACCGCGAGGGCGCTGCCGCCGGTGAGGACGAGGATGAGCTTCTTGGCGTGCCTGCGCAGTTCGAGCAGGAATTCCCGCTGGCAGGCCGGCAGTTCGACGGCCGCCCGGTCCCCGCCGGAGGACGAGGCGACCGCGTCGCCCTCCTCGCCTTCCAGGGTGGAGTCGAGGCCGAGCACGGCGATGACGATTTCGGCACCCGCGGCGGTGAGGAAGGTGTAATCGACGCCCGGGGTCGGCGGCTGATTGAGGGGGCAGCCCGCGCGATACTCGATCCGTGTGCCCTCGATCGCGCGTTCCACGATGCCCTCAAGCAGGGTGACCAACTGCGGCGCGACGCCGTAATAGTTGCCAAGTAACACGCCGGCGCTGGCCGCGTGGGGGCCGACGACGAGGAGGCTGGCGGGATCGCGCGGGAGCGGCAGCAGCCCGTTGTTCTTCAGGAGGACGATCGACTCGGCCGCGGCCTGCCGGGCGAGGGCGCGGTGCGCCGGACAGTCGATGATCTCGGGCGAGGTCGCTGACCACGGCACGCGTTCCGGCGGGTCGAACAGACCCAGGCGGAAGCGGGTCGCCAGCAACCGGCGTAGCGATGTGTCGATCTCAGCTTCGGTAATCAGGCCGTCCTTCACGGCGAGCACGAGATCGTGGTAGGTGCAGCCGCAATTCAAATCGCAGCCCATGCGCACCGCGAGCGCAGCCGACGCGGCGGCGGTGGCCGTCACCTTGTGATGCAGGTGGATGTCATCGATCGCGCCGCAGTCGCTGACGACGTGGCCTTGGAAGCCCCAGCGGCCGCGCAGCGTGTCGACCAGCAGGCGGCGGCTGGCGCAACAGGGCTCGTCGAGCGTGCGGTTGTAGGCGCCCATGACCGCCTCGACGCCGGCGCGCACGAGTTTTTCGAAGGCGGGCAGATAGGTTTCCGCGAGATCCTTGGGCGTGGGCCGGGCATTGAAGCCGTGGCGTTCGGCTTCGGGGCCGCTGTGCACGGCGAAATGCTTGGCGCAGGCGGCGGTCTTGAGCAGATGGGGATGGTCGCCCTGCAGGCCGCGCACCATGGCGACGCCGAGTTCGCCCGTGAGGAAGGGATCCTCGCCAAACGTCTCTTGGCCGCGCCCCCAGCGTGGATCGCGGAAGATGTTGATGTTGGGTGTCCAGAAGGTGAGGCCTTGGTATTGGCCGCGCCGTCCAGCGGCCACGGCGGCATGGTGTTTGGCACGCGCCTCGTCGGCGATGGTGTTGGCAACGCGTTCGACGAGCGCACGGTTCCACGTGGCGCCGAGCCCGATGACCTGCGGAAAGACGGTCGCGCGGCCATTGCGGCCGACGCCGTGGCAGGCCTCGCTCCACCAGTTGTAGGCGGGGACGCCGAGCCGCGCGACCGCACTGCTCTCATGCAGCATCTGGCTGATCTTTTCCAGCAGCGTGAGGCGGCCGACGAGATCGTCGATGCGCGCGCCGAGCGGAAGATCCGGATCAAGGAACGGAAAAGCGGGGGGCATGGGTGGAGACATCAGACACCGAAATTAAGGGCGACGCCTGAAAGAAAGAAAAACATGATTCAAAGTCTCGTGCCCAGACTGAAACGGGCGATTGGCGCGGAGTTGACCGCCGGCTCGGCGAAGGCGGATAGCGCCAGTAAAGTGGTCGTAGGCGGAGAATGCGTTTCGATCGTTGGTCCCGGGAGCCGGTGTGCGTCGCATCCACACAGGAGAAACAACCGCAACCAGGTCCCGGAAGGAGATCTGGATAAGATTACGGGAGCAACTGGCAGGTATTGTCCCGGTCCGCGTATTCCGGCGCAAAAGCCTGTGAAGGCTAACAATAGACCATAAACCTGGTTTTCCGCCATACGGCACGGACCCTCCGCGGGCCCGGGAAGAGCGGCAGGCGCGGTTCAGTGGCGTGGGTTTCCGTAACCGAACGAAACCGGAAGACGGGGGCGGAGGCCGTTTTTCGGTGACGGATTCCTGTTGAAGGGATTAAAGCCGTGCAGGTGTCTTACTTCATCATGCGCTCGAAAATCGTCATCCTCGGACTCGCGCTGGCGGGGCTCATCCTGGCAGGTTGCGCCAACATGCCTTCGACGCCCGCCGCCGAACAGGACCGCAAGGCCCAGCCCTCACAACAGGACTCCTGGCAGTCCCTGGCCCAGGGCATGACAGCGGACCAAGTGCGGGCGGCCCTCGGTCAACCAATCAATGTGCGCCCCATGCAGACTCCCGGTGGTGAAATCTGGGTCTACCGCCGGATGACGGCGAGGGAGGTGGGGCTGGTCCCATTAAAGACGGAAGAGATTCCCTATGTCGATCCTTTCACCGGGGAACAGCGCATGATTCAAGAGCCGGTGTACTCTCAAGAGGTGCACACGGTTGAAGAGGAACTGCAATTGCTCCTGTACGAGGGCAAACTGATGAGTTGGAAGAGCAGGTTCCTCAGCGCGCGGACCTATCAATGATTCTGGTCTGCGCCGAAAAGGCGCGCGCCTCAGCACCTATTTCTTCGATTTTGTATCCGTGAATTTGAACCAGTCCACGTCGACAAAGCCGGCGCCGGGACGCGGATTGAAACAAAAGATTGCGAACTGTTCGCCCTGAAATGTCCCGGTGCGCCAGTCGAAGGCCAGGCCAAATCGGCCACCGAGCTCGGTCCAATGAGTCTCGTCGGTGCCGTAGGAACAAACTCCCTGGTTTTGAACGAAGTCCAATTCGGTGCGGAGGATGAGGTCGGTGCCACGAACCGGCAGGGCGGTCACTCGCGTCTCGGAAGGGCCGTGGTCCACGCCGACCTCCATGGCTAGCGTGATTCGGCCGTTGCAGCCGCAGTGGGCGGCGATGTGAGCGTTCACCTTTCCCAGGGTCCCGAAGCCGCACACGTCGCCGGGCTGGAGGTGGCTCAAATCCAGCTTCACTTCGCCGCGGCTCCAAGGACCCTGTCCTTTTTGCGTGAGCGTGTTGCGCGCGAGCCAGGAATCCGTCGCCGGCGTCGGCCGAAGCCGGAGGCACCCGGGACGTTCCGTCAGCGACCAGCGCGAGTCATCAGGATTGTGGTTCCATTGCCATTGCAGCCCGAGCGTTGGGGAATTGAAGTCATCCGACGTCGCCGGCTGGCAGATCGCCTGCCGCTGGACCGGCTTGCGCGCGATCGCCGGGACCCTTCCCGGCGCGCCGGGCGTGCCCCACACCGGCCAGTCGTTTCTCCAAAAGATCGGACTGAGGTAAGTCATGCGACCCACGGCGCCGCAGTCGCGCATCACAAATCCAAACCAGGTTCCGTCCGGCAGATCGACCAGCGCGCCTTGATGCCCGCCGGTGCGGTCATCCAGCGAGTCCCGGGTTTCGTACGGGCCATGGATATCCTTGGCGCGCGAACAGATCAACCCGAGCCTGGATGGCACCGCGTTGAAAATGTAATACCAGCCGCCCCGCTTGATGACCTTCGAACCCTCGGCACCCTGGTAATAGAAGATCTCTCGCGCGTCGACGACTTGGGAAAGATCCCCGTTTAGCTTCAGCAACGTGACGTGCCCGTCCCAGCCGCCGGATGTGGCGATGTAGGCGGTGCCATCGGGTTCGATGAACAACCCGGGGTCGAACGCCGCCCGATCCAGTTCGTGATGCTGCCACGGCCCGCGGATATTTTTGGCGTAATAAACCCGCGTATTTTGGCCGACCGGAGTCGTGACGACATAGAATGTCCCGTCATAAAAACGGAGGCTCGGGGCAAAGATTCCGGAGCGGTACGCCGAGCCGTCTTTCAGGTCATATTGCGGGCGGCCCTCCAGGCGCGGGATGACGTGCGAAACGATTTCCCAGTTCACCAAGTCCTGCGAGTGAAGGATCGTGAGTCCCGGCACATTGACGAACGTCGTCGTGGCAAAATAGAAATCGTCCCCGACGCGGATGATGTCGGGATCGGGGTAATCGGCATACAGGACCGGGTTAGTGAACGTGCCGTCGCCGTTGTCGGATTGCCAGGCTGGCGCCGGGATGCCACTGGCGAGGCAAAAGCCAAGAGCCCAGAGGATGCTCCAGCGGTCGCGGATGCAGATCATGGCGGCTCGCTCGGCGGGTCCGGAGTCGTTTGGACGACGGCGGTTCCGGACATCAAGCCCTCGGCGCGCGCGACGATGCTGATGTTGCCCGACCTCCCGGCCACGCCGCGGACCATCACCAGGCAAAGCCCGTTGAAGGCCTTGCGGTCATGGGCTTGGAACGACTCAAAGCTCGTGGGATCCCCATTGTCCGTCGCGACGATTTCGCCCGGCCCATCGAGGTCGAAGTGAATGCGGTTGTCCGCCCGCGGTACCGTGCATCCCCCCTCGTCCGTCACTGTCACGGTAACGAAGGACAGGTCGCGTCCATCGGCGCAAATTTCGGTCCGATCCGGCTGCAACGTTAGCTTCGCGGGAGGCCCGGCGGTCTTCCTTTCATCGGTGGCCCATTCCCGGCCGTTCTTGTAGGTGACGACCTTGAGGGTACCCGGTTCGTAGACGACCTCGTCCCAGCGGAGACGGTATTCGTACGGGCCTTTCTTTTTTCGACCCAACGATCTCCCGTTGAGGAACAGTTCGCCGTCATCGCCGGAAGTGAACACATGAACCGGGGTCACCAGGCCGATCCGTTCCGGCCAGGTCCAATGCGGCAGAATGTGCGCCGTCGGTAGATCGGGCCGCCAGTGCGCCTGGTAAAGATAAAACCGGTCCTTCTTGAAGCCGGCCAGATCGATGATTCCCGAGTAGGAACTCCGGGAGGAATCGTACGGCGTCGGCTCGCCGAGGTAATCCCAACCGGTCCACACGAACTCGCCGGCGACGAAAGGATGCTGTTCGAGCGATCCAAATACCTTGTCCGCGGAGGCCCCGTAGTCCACCGCATGGAGTTCATAGGCGCTTACCTGGCAAATCCTCGAATCGCCGCCCCGGCCATCCCGCACCGGCCCGCTGATTTCCTTCGCCACTGGGAACAGGTAAACGCCGCGGCTGCTGAACGCGGACGCGGTCTCGCTGCTGAGGATGACCTTGTGGGGAAACTTCGCGCGGTAGGCGTCGTATTGCGGCGGCATGCGGATGCGATCGGTTCCGGCAAACTCCGGCGTGGCGCGGATCCCTTGGCCCTGGTAGTTCACACTGATGACATCCAGGACGGCGGGCATGGGCATGTCCGGCTTGGCAAAATTCATTGCGCTGGTCGCCGGTCGCGTGGGGTCCTCTTCGTGTACGACGTCACAAAGCTGTTGGGCCACCGCCGCGCCTTCCTCGCCCGTGTATTGTTCACCGACTTCGTTGCCAACGCTCCAGAGGATCACCGAGGGATGATTGCGATCGCGACGCACGAGCGCGCGGAGGTCCTGCTCGTGCCAGTCCGGGAAGATCAGGTGAAAGTCGTTCGGCGTCTTCCCGCGCACCCAGCAGTCAAACGCCTCGTCCATCACCAGAAAACCCATCTCGTCCGTCAGCTCGAGCAATTCGGGGGCGGGCGGGTTGTGGCTCATCCGGATCGCGTTGCAGCCCATTTCGCGCAGGATCTCGAGCTGTCGCTGCGTCGCCCGCCGATTGAATGCCGCGCCCAACGCGCCCAGATCATGGTGCTGGTTGACGCCTTTCAGCTGGATGCGCTCACCGTTGACAGTGATGCCCGAGTCCGGCTCGAACCGCACCGCGCGAATGCCGAAGCGCGTTTCATAGGCGTCGGCAGTCCTGCCATCCTGCGAAACCGTCGTGACCGCGACGTAACGGTTGGGCCGCTGGTGCGGCGGCGGTCCCCAAAGCTTGGGATTCGCAATGACGACCGAGCCTTTGACCGCCGCGCTCGCTCGCGCAGCAACGGGCGTCTCTACCGGCTCAAGGCTGGCGACGGCGTCGCCCGTTTTCTGCCCCGCGGCGTCCAGGGCGAAGATCTGCGAAGCGATCCGGACCGTCGCGCTGCTCCCGAGACCATTGTCGATCGTGACCTCCACGTCGATGGTCGCGGACGCGGCGGAAACGTCCCGCGTCGTCACAAAGGCACCCCAGTGGGCCACGTGCACGAGCTCGGTTTTGGTCAGCCAAACATGGCGATAGATGCCGCCGCCCGGATACCAGCGCGACGAGTCCGGCGGATTGTCCAACCGGATCGCCAACTGATTCTCGTCGCCGAAAACCATATGCGGCGTGAGGTCGACGCGCCACGACGAATAGCCATACGGCCAGCCGCCCACGAGGTGGCCATTGAGCCAGACCGTCGCGTACGACATCGCGCCGTCGACGTCGAGAAAGATGGACTTGCCGGCGTCCGCCACGGGGACGCTCAGCTTCTTCCGATACCAGCCCACACCGGCAGTGGGCAGCCGGCCCATCCCCCCTCCGCCGGTGGCGACAAACGGCCCCGCAATGGCCCAATCGTGCGGCAGATTCACCTGCTGCCACGCGCTGTCATCGAAGTCCCGCTGCACATAAGCCATGTCGCCACCCCAATTGCCTTTCGGACGGACGAACCGCCGCGCCGGATCTTTGATGAACGCGTTTTCCGTCGGCAAAATCCAAGCCTTGATCACCGTTTGAGCGGGCGCCGTGACGTTTGCCAGTTCCTTCGCCTGCGCATCCGCCGGGCCGACGTCCCTGGTCTCCTTCACCGCGGCGCGCACGTCGTACAACAGACTGACCGCATTTCCCGCCGGATCCCCCTTTTGGAACCGCCAGTCGTCATCGAGGGTGATTCGCTCGCGCGGCGCAGACTTCGCGCATGGACTCGCCAACAAGAGCGCGCCGATCGCAAGGGCAGCCATGGCCGCACGGATGGCCGATCCGTGGGTGCGCATGAAATGGGCACCGAGCGGCTGCTTAAAGCCCCGGCCCATCATCTCGTGAACAGGTCGAGATCGACTGCTTCTGCCAGGACCTCGTAGCCTTTGTCCGACAAATGCAGGTGATCGCCGCAGTCCAGCGGGGCCGACGGGAGCGACGGATCCGCCGGATCGCGCACCGCGGCGTCAAAGTCGATCACCGCATCGAATTGACCGTCCGACCTGATCCAGCGGTTGACCGCCTGGCGGGCCGTTTCCCGGGCCGGAGAGTCGTAGAAGGAGCCCCCAAATGGGGTGATGGTCGCTCCGTACACGCGGACGTTTCGAGCATGGGCCCGCCGGATAATCTCCTCATAGCCGGCAATGACTTTCCGCGCGGTCGTCCCCGGATCGTCGCTCGGCGCGTTGCCGATGTCATTGACGCCTTCAAGAACGATCAGCCAGCGCACGCCGCTTTGCGTCAGCACGTCGCGATCAAGGCGGGCGAGGGCCGACGGCCCCAGGCCGTCGTGCAGCAGGTGGTTGCCGCCGATGCCTTGGTTCAGCACGCCGATCCACGCCGTCCGCGGGTCGGCCTGCAGGCGGCGCGCCAGGTCGTCCGGCCAGCGCCGGTTCCGATCGGTGGTCGAACCTCTCCCATCGGTGATGGAGTCGCCCAGGATGGCCAGCACGCCGCCCGGGTGCTCGGCCCACACCTCCACCCCGCTGAGGATGTACCAATGCTCCATGGCGACGGGAGCGGGCAGCGTGGCGGCCGACACAAAATCACCCTTCTGCAGATACGAAGTGCAACGCGCTCCCGGGTGTCCGGTGACGTCGCGCGAAACTTGGCCGAAATACATCGTCACGGCCAGATCGGCCAGGGGGGCCAGCTCAAATCCGACCGGGTCCGAGACGGCCGTCGCGCCCGGCGCGATCGTGACGGCCAGCTGGCCCCCAAAAAGCAGGGGCCGGCTGGAGTCCGGATGAATCGCGCCCCGGTCTGCGGCCGCGGCGACCGCCGCGGCGATGATCTCGACCGGATCGGAGCCGAATGCGTTGGAGAACCGGAAGCGGAGTTGGGTGCCGCCGATCGAGACGTGCACGATCTGTCGGAGGGTGCTGTCCGACAGTCCGGGAGCCGGCGGCAGGTTCTTCAGTTCAGTCAGCTGGGGTGCGGCGCCCCACGTGCCGCCCCACGCGCCATTCGTCGACGGCTGTGCGGCGATCGCGACGAGGGCGCCGAACCACCAGGCGCAGAGCGGCAGAATTCTGGCGACGCGAGCCATGGGGTTTCAGGTGTGGATGATTCTGTTCAAGCCGGCGCTTGCGGGCGGCCCAGACTCCTTGGCGGTTTGCAAATTACGGGAAAGGCACCCGCCGTTCGAAGAAAAAAAGAGCCGGGCGGGAACCCGGCTCTTTGTGTGTCCATTGAAGTCGGTGCAGGTACCGTCGTGGCCTAGAAGCTGAAGGTATTGGTCACGAACCATTCCTGGATGGGCTTCACGCGCACCGAGGCCCACGTGTTGCCGTCAGGCTCGATGGAGATCGGAATCAGGCCGTGCTTGGCGAACGCATTGCGGACGTTCAACTGGAGCTTCCAGTTGATTTTCGACGAGAGCTTGCGTTCGTAGCCAGCCCAGAGGTCGGTGTAGGCTTCCGTCGGCCCGAAGTAGGGCTGCGTGAGGTCGAACGTGCCGGCCGCCGTGACCGGATAGCCGATGATGACCTTGTCCTGCCAACGATAGGCTCCGCCAACGCTGACGCCCTTGAGGTACCCGTTGAGGAACCCGCTGGTGAACTGGTAGTCCGTGATGATATTGTAGCGCCACTTGCGGATCTCGGGCGCCGCCGAGCCTTGCTGCAGCTTCATCAGCGTGTAGTTGGCCAGCCACGGAGCCCAGATGTAGGTGTAGATGGGCTGGCTGCCGAACTGCGCCATCTTGCCCGCCGGGGTCATGGTGCCGTCCGGGTTGACCAGTTGCGTAGTGATATAGTTGACGTATTGGTCGATCACGGCCCCACCGACGTTGGTGCGGACCGCCGTGGTTTTGGAAGCGTTGAACGAAACGCGCCAGTTGGGCAGCGGATTCGCCGTGAGCTCGAACTCGTCGCCCTTGGACTGCGTGTCCGCCGTCACCGTGAAGCCTTGCGGCCCATTCGAAAGTGCCGAATAGCCGGTAACCGACAACGGGTCGGGGGTGTAGCCCGCAGGGTTGCTCAGATACGTCGTGCGGTCGGTCAGAGCCGACGGCGTGGTCGGGGAGAAGTTCCAGGCCTTGAAGAAGCCCTTGGCGTCCAGCGTCTTCTGGATGTTATTCCACGCGGTGATCGCGGCATCCTCTTCGGTTTGGGCCTGCGCCGCAGTCTCCGTGTTGTAGAGGTTGGTCCAAGTGTTGCGATAGGAGGCCTGGTTGCGCGAGCCCCAGTCGTAAACCCCGAGTTGGTAGAGGAAGACGTTGCGCCACTTGAGGCCCTGCTGGATGACATATCCAAGTTGGCCTTGGCTGCCGAGTCCGGAGCTGCCATTCGAGACGTTGGTCTTGAATTGGACCGCGCGGAAGGAAACCCGGCCGTCCTTGGTCGACAGCAAGACGCTGTATTCGTAGGTCTTGCCCGTCGGATTCGGAATCGGGTTGCCATAGATATCCACGCGCTGACTCGTGACCTGGAAGTTGCTCGATTCGTTGTACCCGACGCTGATGTTGATCGGCAGCGGGTCGTGTTTGAGAATCTGGTTCAGGTGCAGCACCGCCCCGCCGCTGGTGGAGTGGCCCTTGACGATGCCACTGGCCGGATAGCCGCCCAGCAGGTTGTACACATCGGGCTGCAGATTCAGCATGCCGCGCTGGGCGGGCATATTCGAGGCGTTCACCCCCTTCGTTTTGACCTCATCGTAGCGCCAGCCGAGCGTCGCCACGAGGGCGCCGTTCCAGAGGAATCCCTGGTAGGAACCGGAATAGGATTGCGTCTCGCGCAGCTGCATTTGGGCGAGCGTCAGGAGGCTGTTGTCCTGACCGTCGGCATAGCGCAGGAGCTGATCCTGGAAGTTGCTGTTCCAGCCGACGTAGTTGGCGGGATTCGAGGATTGCGTCCAGTTGGCGTATGTCACGGTGCCCTGGGACGGAGGAATGTCGGGATTGGAGACCACCGCATACGACGTCGGAACCGTCCAGGGATCGGCATAGTTAACGCCGGTCGGATTCTTCCACGTGGTATCAAACACGTAGACGCCGTGGTCCTGGAGCGCGACGGGGGCCGTGATGCCCGGGATGTTCGCCCCGGAGGCCGAGGCGCGATTGATCACCGACGAGCCAAGGTAGATTACCGCCCCGGGCGCGCGTTCGACAATGCCGGAAGTGTTGCCGGCATTCCCGTTCCAGTAGCCGGCCCAAGCCTGGCTGTTGGCGTACAGCTGCCAGGTGCGGTTCTCGTTGAAATATTTCTCGTCGGAGGCGACGGCATTGAACCGGTGCTTGCCCAGGAGCTTCACGAGGAAGTCGTTCTGCAGGAAGTCGGACGCGCGGAGTTCGCCGAACAGCGAGACGCGCTTATCCTCGCGGTCACTGTAGTAGGACCGGCCGCCGTTGTTGTTGGCACCTTGGACATAGGGCCGGCCGACGTTGGGATTGTTGACGCCGCCGGTGCCGGGATTCACATAGTAATCCAGGAAGTTCTGCAGGACGTCGAGCGTGAGGGTCGGGCTGCCACCGAGGAGCTGCTGGGCGCCGTTCTTGTATTTCTGGCGGTCGTAGGTCACCTCGATGCCGACCCGGTCGTCCCAGCCGGTCTGAGTAAAGTCGAGGTTGTAGGCGGTCCACTTCTCGAATTCCGACTTCGTCGGGCCGTCGATCAGGGTATGGTAGAAATCGAAGACCGAAGGATCGAGCAGCGACATATTCCGGTATTGCCCGTATTTGTAATTGGGGAAGGCATTGAGGGACGGGAAGCCCGCGTTGTTGGCGTTATTGTAGTTATTCAACGCCGCCGGCAGGTTTTGGAGGCCGTAGAACATTCCGTTCGTGCGCTTGCCCACCATGCCATTCGAGGCTCCGGACCACGTGCCGTCGCGATAGAGCGCGCCGTTATTGATGTATCCGCCGTTGACCGCGTAGAGCTGGTTGGTCGTGCCGTCGATCACCCAGTAGGGCTGCTGCTGGTTGTATATGTCGGTGAGATATGGTTGGAAGTTGGCCGTGCCCTGCTGCGTCAAACCCCGGCTGCTGGTACCCAGGACGGCGTTGTCGGTGCGCCAGGGGTCCCAGGGATTGTTGACGAGCGTTTTTCCCGCGCCGCCGAAGGGATTGGACGAGCTGACCGCCGTCGGGCGCCACCACGCCGTGATGGCGTCGTTCGGCGGGATGATGCGCGGCCGGTTGGCGTTGATCTCGCCGTGCTCGATCTTCGCCTTGATGCTGGTGTGGAAGGAGCGGTTCCGGAACAGCTGCGGGTCAAAGCGCAGCGCGCCGTAGAGGCGCTTGTCGTTTTCGAAGGTCGGCTTCTGCTCGAACTTGTCGTCCTTCCACAAGCCGTCCACCCGGATCGCGAGCACGTTGTCGATGAGCTGCTGATTGAGATCGAGGGTGGCCCGCGCGGCGCCATAGGACCCGAGGCGTGCCGTCACCTCGCCGCGATTCTGAAACGCCGCGTTCCTCGTCGACCCATTGACGATGCCGGCCGGGCTGCCGAGGCCGTACAGGATCGAGTTCGGCCCGCGCAGGATGTCGATCCGGTCCACGTTGAACGAGTCCCACGGGATATCGGTGATGTAGAAATCGCGCGCGTTGTCGGCCGCGGCCAGTCCCCGGACGCGTTGCGCGCCTTCCGGAGAGCGCAGGTTGCCGGACTCATCCACGCTGGTGCCGTTGCCCAGACCGGCGTAGGTGCCGCGGGTGCCCGCGACCTCCGCATTGGTCGTATACTGGAGCAGGGTGCTGTTGTCGGTGGCGCCAATGTCGTTAAGAAACTCCTGGGTCAGCACGGCGATCGAGGCGCCGACATCCTTCAGGTCGGTGCGGATGCGGGTGCCGGCGAGGGTGTCCGTCGCCTGGTAGCCGACGTTGCGCGTCGTGCTGACCTCGAACGGTGACAACTTGACGACTTCCTCTTCACTTGTCCCGCTGGCAACGGAGACGGTGGTCGGCGTCATCCGGGCGGTGGTGGGCGGTGGGGTCTGGGTGTCGGCGGTTGGGGGAACCACCGTCTGCGCAGACAGGCTGGCGGCAAGGATGCTACCGAAAAACAGCATCCCGATGACTGAAGCTTGGGTGTGTCTTTTCATGGTTTCGGGTGTTGGGGTTATTGCGAAATACACAGTTGGACGGCAGCAATCGCCGTCCAAAGTCAGACCAGCACAACGTCGCGCGACATGGCGCGAGAAAGCCATGTCGTGTCGTGCCGGTTCTCGAAGCTGCGGTTGGGTTGATAGGGGAACTGCAAGGGCATCGGCTGAGGCACAGTGGCGCAAGCGCCACATACGGTCTTGCTGGAAGGTAGTCCGGGTTGAGCCCGGCGGGGTTTGACCTGTCTTGAAGGGTAGAGGGCGAAAGCTGAATGGGGGGCTTCGGCCGACGTTCGAATAGGCCGGGGACGGGAGATCCCCGGCTTAAGCAATGGCCCACGTTGGCGCGACCGGTCCGCCCTTGGCAAAGATCAAGCTGCGCTAACTTTAGACTTGTACGGATGGACGCCACCGCCCTTTCTGGGACACCCCCCTTGTCCCATGAACGAGCGCCGCGTCACTCTGGCCGACATCGCGCGCGAAGCCGGCGTGCATGTCACCACCGTCTCGCTCGCCCTGCGCAACCACCCCCGGCTGCCCGAAAGCACCCGCCTGCGCATCCAGAAACTGGCGCAGCAGCGCGGTTATACGCCCGACCCCTGGCTGCGCGCCTTGGTCGCCTATCGCGGCCAGGTCGTTCCCCGGCGCAATCCTCCCACGCTGGCCTACGTGACCAACTGGAACACGCGGTGGGGATGGAAACAAGTGACCGCGCATCCCGATTTTTTCGCGGGCGCCCTCGCCAAGGCGAAGGAGCTCGGGTATAATCTGGAACATTTCTGGCTGCGCGAGCCGGGGCTGACGCACGGCCGGTTGAACCGGATCCTCTATGCGCGCGGCATCAATGGCGTCATCATTGCGTCGCACATGCGCGAAATCGACGTGGAGTTGCAATTCGACTGGAAGCATCTCAGCGGGGTCAAGATCGACTACTTCCCGCACAAGCCGGAACTGCACAACGTCACGAACAACCAATGCGACGTGGTTCGCCTGGCGATGCGGAAGGTCATCGCGGCCGGCTACCGGCGCATTGGTTTTGTGATGCACCGGGGCTGGGATCATTCCGTTGATCATCTGTGGACTGCCGGCTTCCTCTGCGAACAGCAGAATCTCGCGCCGAAGGAGCGGGTTCCGGCGCATATTTTTCCCGGCCCGGTGCCGGTCGAGCGCTGGTTCAAGGAGAGCAAGGCCGACGTCACGACGGATCCGGCCCCGTTCGAGGCGTGGTACGAAAAATACCGGCCCGAGGTCATCATCAGCAAGGCGGTCTTCGTCCGGCCGCAGCTTCAGCGGATGGGGCTACGCATTCCCCGGGATGTCGCGTTTGTGGATGTTTTTTTGGATGAGTTTGACGGACAGACCGCCGGCGTGCGCCAGAATCATGAGACGGTCGGCGCCCTCGCCGTCGAGATCCTTGCCGGGCAGCTTCAACACAACAAATACGGCGTGCCGGAGATCCCGACCACAACCTCTGTGGAGGGCACGTGGTTCGACGGCGCGTCCTGCCCGATGCCGTTTTTCTCGAGCCACGCGCGGCGCCCCCGCAAAGCCCGGGCGACGGTCTGACCCGGCCTTTTTTCGTCGCGATTGCAGCCTCAAAATGGGCGATTTTCGGAGGGAACCAAGCATGATCGGCGACTACTCGTTCACCACTGTTCTTAACTCGTTTAGTGTCCGTTTTAGTGTCCACTCGTGAAGCGAAATTCTCCCCGGGGCTTTCACAATGGAAGAATCGGTTGGCCGCCCGCAAAGATGTCGATGAGCTGCTTTCACGCGTTGCGTCTCTGCTAAAGGCCTTTCTCTTCCGGCGACTTGGGAGGGAACTCGGCGCGAGGGGGCCAGGGGAAGAACGCCGCCGAGATGAACGTCGTTGCCGGGGCGATAGCCGTCGAACGGTGCGACTTGTTCGCGCGGTCCATCAAACAATGGAAAACCGAGTCCTCACCCTCGACCGCTTCCGCGGCTGGCGCCATCCTGCCGGCAGCGCAGCCCTGCGCACCCCGCGGTGTCTTCCATCGGCATGGTTTTCATGGCGACGCCAAGGCGAGTGGATCGCTGAAACTGCCTTCCGCGATTAGGTGGTTGCGGTGCGTTGCAGGATTTGCTCGTTTTTTCCAGTGCTGAAAGGACCCTCCCCCGGGGACGGCGAGCCGCCAGGCATTCAACTTCAGGACGATTATGCTTGGGGCGCTGATTTTCTGCGCGACTGTCCTCGCCTATTTGCCGGCGCTCAAGGGTGGGTTCATTTTTGACGACGACGTCTTTCTCACCCAGAACAAGCTGATCAAGGCGGCGGACGGTCTCTACCGGTTTTGGTTTACCCGGGAGGCGCACGATTACTGGCCGGTGACGTCCACCACGCTTTGGCTCGAATGGCGGCTGTGGGGAATGCACGCCCTGGGTTATCACGCCACCAACCTCGCTTTGCACATCGTTGAAGCGCTGCTGCTGTGGAAGCTTCTGGATCGGCTGCGCCTTCCCGGCGCCTTCCTGGCGGCGTTCCTCTTCGCCGTCCATCCGGTCAACGTGGCGTCGGTGGCGTGGATTACCCAGCGAAAGAACCTGATGGCGATGCTGTTCTTCCTGCTGGCGATCCTGTTTTTTCTTAAGACGGAGCCGGCCGCCGGGCCGCCGGGGAGCGGGATCGCCGCAGCCGCGCCCCGGGCGGGGAACCCGCTTGCGGAACAACGGCGCGGCCGCCTGCTTTGGTACGGGCTGAGCTTGCTGGCTTTTGCGCTGGGCATGCTCAGCAAAGGCTCGGTGGCCATGCTGCCGGTGGTGCTGGTGGGCCTGCTCGCCTGGCGCCGCCGGCTCTTCGCGCGGGACTGGGTGGCGTTCCTGCCTTTTTTTGCCGTCGCCGCGGTGTTTACGGTGGTGGACATCTGGTTTCAAAAACACGGCTCCGCGGAGGTCATTCGGAATGCCGGCCTGTTCGAGCGTCTCTGCGGCGCCGGGACCGTGATCTGGTTCTACCTCTACAAGATTCTCCTGCCGCTGAACTTGATCTTCATTTATCCGCAATGGCACATCCAGGCGGACGATTGGCGATGGTGGCTGGCCCCGCTGGCGGCGCTCGGCGTCTCGGCGCTGCTGTGGCGATATCGCGAGAGCCGGGCCCGCCCCCTGCTCTTCGCCTGGGGTTACTTTTGCGTGATGCTGGTGCCGGTGATGGGCCTGACCGACACGTACTTCATGAAATATTCCTTGGTGGCCGACCACTATGCGCACCTGGCGATGATCGGGGTCCTTGCCGTGGCGGCCGCGGGCTGGGCGCAGTTGCGAGCCCAGGCCAGCCCGGCACTCCCGCGGCGCGGCGCGGCGGGGCAGCGGGATTCGGCCGCCGGGACGGAAGGGCGGCGCATTCCCGCCAGCCTCAAACTTTGGGCTCCCCACATCGCCGCCGCAGCGGTCGTCGGCTGTCTGGGCTGCCTCACTTGGCGCCAGAGCGGAATCTATCGCGATGCCCGGACCCTGTACGAAGCGACGCTCGAGAAAAACCCCGGCTGCTGGCTGGCGCACAATAACCTGGGCAATGCCTGGTCGCAGATGCTCGGGCGGCTGAATGACGCGATCGCTGAGTTTAAGGAGGCACTGCGCCTGAATCCGGATTATGCCGAGGCGCACAACAACTTGGGGTCGGTCTGGTCGAAGATGCCGGGGCGGCTGAACGACGCGATCGCCCAGTTCGAAGCGGCGCTGCGCCTGCGTCCGGATTATGCACCGGGATGGCACAATCTTGGGGTGAGCAGGTTTAACTTGGGAAATATGCCGGCGGCGGCCGCAGCCTTCCGCGAGGAGCTGCGCTTGTCGCCCAATGATCCCGCGGCCCGGCAAGCGCTGGCCGCGGCGCTCCAGCAAGCCAAAGGCCGTTGAAAGAGGGTATGGGCACTTGTCGCATGTCGCGCTTAGGTAAGCGACGGCGCGGCAAGGTGCGAAGCGCACTGAGATCGTGGACGGCGAGCATGGCCGCAGGAAAACCGCGGCTCCGCTTCCCCGCAAGCTGGGTCCCCGCAACCCGCCGTTCCCCGCAGTTGCTACGACGCTTCCCGCTTTCCGGTACCGCGGCGGGGGATCGAGCCGTCGGTTTTTCCTCGTCAGGCCCCGTTCTTTTCCCGCTTATCGGCATGTTTCAGCATGTGGCTCGGATTCGACCAATCCCCCTCCTCCGACAACCGCCGATCGTGGACGCGGTCTTGTCTGCACCGCGCCGAATTGTCCGCGTTTGGCCGATGAATGGTTTTCTCCAAACGGTCTCCCTCCCGCGCTCAATTCTTGCCGCCGTCGTGCTGGTCGGCGCGATCGCTGCCGCGTACTTCAACTCACTGCATGGCGCCTTCGTCTGGGATGACATCCCCACCATCGTTGACAGCACGTCGTTCGAGCATCTCGCATCCGTTCTCAACCGACCAGCCGCCGTCAACACAACAAGCGGACGCCCGTTGGTCAGCCTGTCCCTCGCCATCAACTACGCCCTCGGCGGCCGGAACCCCGTGGGTTTCCACATCTTCAACGTGCTCGTTCACATGGCGGCGGCGTTGGCCCTCTTCGGCTTCGTCCGCCGGCTCGCCCTGCTGCCGCGGTGGGCCGGGCGCTTCGGACCCCACGCCACCGGGCTGGCCTTGGGCGTGGCTGCGGTTTGGGCCCTCCATCCGCTGCAGACCCAGGCGGTCGCCTACGTCATCCAGCGCGCGGAATCATTGATGGGCTTGTGTTATTTCCTCACTCTTTGGCTGTTCCTGCGGTCCGTGGAATCGCCCCGCCCGGGTCTCTGGCGCATGCTGGCCGTCGTCGCCTGCGCGCTTGGCATGACCGCAAAAGAAGTCATGGTCTCCGCACCGGTCGTGGTACTGTTGTTCGACCGCACCTTCCTCGCCGGTTCCTTCCGCCGGGCCGTGGCCTCGAAGCGGCTGTTTTACGGTGCGCTGTTCGGCACCTGGCTGATCCTGTTCTGGCTCGTGGTCAGTTTGGGGGGCAACCGCGACGGCAGCACCGGCGGCTTTTCCGCCCATGCTGCATGGGTGCCGTATTGGCTGACACAGTTTCCGGCAATCGCCACCTACCTCAAGCTGACCTTCTTCCCCCATCCTCTGATCTTCCAGTACGGAGCGTTCTGGCTGCCGAACGCAGCGGCCGCCCTGCCCGCCGCGTTGGTCGTCGTGCCGCTGTTGGGATTGGCCGTTGTCGCCCTCTTTCGCTGGCCGGCGATCGGGTTTTTCGGCTTCTGGTTCTTTTCGATTCTGGCCGTCACGTCGCTCGTTCCCGGCACCGTCGACATGATCGTGGAGCACCGGATGTATGTTGCGCTCGCGCCCCTATGGATTCTCGTTGCCGCCGGACTTTATCAATGGCGGCAGCGCCTGGCGCTTCTCGTGCTGGGCACCGCCGCCCTGGCTTTTGCCGCAGTAACCGTCGCCCGCAACCGCGATTACCGGAGCGAGTTGAGCCTGTGGACCGACAACGTGGCGAAGCGACCCGACAACGCCCTCTCCCGGTACAACCTCGCGGTCACGCTGCTGCGCGAGCCCGGGCGCGCCGCCGAGGCCCAGGCCCAGTTCGAGGCCGCTGTGAAGCTGGCCCCCGATTTCGGCGCGGCGCATTACAACCTGGCGTGCGTGCTGGCGCAGCAGCCTGACCAGGTGGACCGGGCGATTGCCCACTACGAGGAGGCGATCCGCATCACTCCCGGCTATGCCCAAGCGCACAACAACCTCGCGGTGCTCTTGCATCAGCGCGGGCAGCTTGAGCAGGCCTGCCGGCACTTTCAGGCGGCCGTGCAATGCGACCCCGCCAATCGCGTGGCCTGGCTCAACTTGGTGCAGGTGCTCGAGGAACTGGCCCGATCGGACGACGCCATCGACGCCTGCGCGGCCCTGGTGCGAACGCATCCTGACTTCGCCAACGGACAGGCCAAACTTGGAATCCTGCTCGCCACCCGGCAACGGCTGGTCGAGGCCATCCCACACTTGGAAGCCGCCCTCCGCCTGGATCCGGCCCAGTCGGCGGCGCGATTCTGCCTCGGCACGGTGCTGGTCCAACGGGGCGAGCGGCTGCCGGAAGCCACGGCCCTTCTGGAGGAGGCGGTGCGGCAACGGCCAGATTCCGCGAGCGCCCATTTCAACCTCGGCACCGCCTATCTCGCCTCCGGCAACCACCTCCAGGACGCCATCGCGCAGTTCACCGCCGCCGTGCAGCTGGACCCGCAATTTGCCGACGCCCACTTCAACCTCGCGTCCGCCCTGGAAATGGCGGGCGGGAACCGAACGGATGTCATCGCCCACTACCGGGCCGCGGCGACGCTCCAGCCCGAAGTGGCCGACACCCATTTCCGCCTCGCGCGCCTGCTCGCCGCCGATCCGCAGACGCGCCCGGAGGCTCACGCCGAAGTAGTGAAGACGCTGGCGCTGGATCCGGCCTTCCTGGGCGCGCAGGACCTGCTTGGACAATTGGATGCCGCGGAGAAGTGAAGCTCGTTCGACGATCTCAACTTCAGCCAAGAGGCGGATTCGGCCAACGTTTTTTTTGCGCAGGCCACAATCCTGGGCGCACGGTGATCGATCCTCCCACGTTACTCCGTCTGGAAAGTTAGCGAGATCCCGCAAGCGGTATTTCGCTTGGAAGCCCGTTTTCTAGGCAGGCGGGCATGGAAGTTTTGTGCTCGAAATCGCCCGCGCCGTCGCCGGACTTTTCCGCAGCGGCCGGCGGGGAGACGGGCATTATCGTGAAAGGGAAGAAGATAAAGCGGTCAATCAGGTAGGGTCTACCCGAGCTGGCCGCCGGCTCCCGGTGGCAAAAGGGTTGCCCGCCCCGGCGGCCTTCCTGTAGGCTGCGCCTCTTTTCCATGCCGGGAATCTTTACCCAGCTGTTTGTTCTTGGCTTCTTGCTGGTGGCCAACGGTCTCTTTGCCATGGCGGAGATCGCCATTGTTTCTGCCCGGAAAGCCCGGTTGAAACAACTCGCGGACGAGGGCGACGATGGCGCGCAGGCCGCGCTTGAACTGGCCGCGGAACCGACCCGCTTCCTCTCCACGGTGCAGGTGGGCATCACGTTGTGCGGCATTCTGGCGGGCGCATTCGGTGGATCGACCGTGGCCAATGAGGTGGCGCTGTGGCTCATGCGCTTCCCGGTGCTGGCGCCATGGGCCGATTACATCGCCTTCGGCGGGGTGGTGGGCCTCATCACGGTCTTCTCCCTCATGATCGGCGAACTCGTCCCCAAGCGCATCGCGCTCAGCAATCCGGAGCGCATGGCCCGGTGGGTCGCCGGCCCTTTGCAGGGGATGTCACGGGTGGTTTCGCCCGTCATCAAAATCCTCAGCGCCATCACCGACTTCCTGCTCAAGCCCTTCGGCCTCACGCGCCGCCGCGAAACCCCCGTGACCGACGAGGAAGTGAACATCCTGGTGGAACAGGGCCTCCAGGCGGGCGTCTTCCACAGGGCCGAAAAGGAGATGATCGAGGGCGTGCTCGGCCTCGACCAGCTGCCCGTCACTGCGATCATGACGCCGCGGCCGAAGATCGTTTTCCTCAACATCGACGACTCCGAGGAGGTCAACTGGCGCAAGATCGTCGCCAGCGGCCACTCGCATTTTCCGGTCTATCAGGACAACCGCGACCAGGTGCTCGGCATGGTGGCGGTGAAGGCCCTGTGGGCGCACGCGGCCATCGGCATCCAGACCAGCCTCAAAAACCTCCTGACGCCGCCACTCGTCGTGCCGGAGACGATGAACTGCATCCAGCTGCTCGAGTCGTTCAAGAAATCGGGCCGGCACGCCGCGCTCGTGGCCGATGAGTTCGGCAGCATCCAGGGCATGGTGACGCTCATCGACGTGCTGGAGGCCATCGTCGGCGACCTGCCCGCGCAGGGCCAGCGCGACCAGCCCCAAGCCAAGCAGCGCGAGGACGGCGCCTGGCTCATCGATGCGACTCTTGCCGTCAACGAACTCAAAACGGTGCTCCACCTCGGCGAACTTCCCCAGGAGGCCGCGGCCGACTACCAGACGCTCGGCGGGCTGGTGATGACGCAGTTTGGCCGCATCCCGGCAACGGGCGACCGTTTCGATTGGGACGGCTGGCGTTTCGAGGTCATCGACATGGACCGCCACCGCGTCGACAAGGTACTGGTCAGCCGCCTGCCGCCGTCACCCACGAAGCAAAAAGAGGCGGTCTAGTCTGGCGTTCCGCCTTTCCGGCGCGGGGCCGTGATCACCCGCCCAGTTCCTTCAGGGCCTTCAGGACATCGACAGCCTGCTGCTTGGTCGAGGCCTTCAAATCGCGCCACACGATCCTGCCCTCCTTGTTGATGAGGAACGACTGCCGTGAGGCGAACGCGCCCATTGCCGGCACGTCGCGCACCGGCACGCCGAAGGCCTTGATCACCGCCTGGTCCTTGTCGGCGATGAGCGTGAAGGGAAAGTGATACTTCTCCTTGAAGGCTTTTTGCGCCGCCACGTCGTCGGTGCTGACACCAATGACGGTCACCCCCTTGTCGGTGAGATCCTGGTAGGCGTCGCGCAGGCTGCAACCCTCGGCGGTGCAGCCAGGCGTGTCGGCCTTGGGGAAGAAATAAACGAGGGTGTAGCCCCTCTGGTAGACAGCGCCGAGGTCGAGCGGATCGCCGGCTTCGGTGACACCGGTGATGGCGGGGGCCGGCGCGCCAACGGCCAGCGGCTCGGCCCGGGTGGTGGTGAACATTGTAAGGAAGCCCATGGTGGTGAGCAGGCCAAGGAAAGTGCGCATGCGGAAGCAATAGCCGGGAGGGGCGGTTTCGCAAACGGCGCCGGCGGAAATGCCGCCCAACCCGTGCGGCGATGGCGCCGGTATGTGACCACCAAGGCCAAACCCTCACAAGTTCGGGCTACAAACGGTTGGAAGCTTACACCTGGCCGTTCAATCTGGCCACCAGCGCGGGCAGTTCGCGCAGCGTCTCGAGTTGGAAAAACCGGTTCGCCGCTGCGGCCGGTGGCGGTGGCGCGGCCTGTTCGGCCTGCCAGAGCAGATGATAAGGCACGAGCACCGCGTACGCGCCGAGGTCGAGTGCGGGCAGGATGTCGGACTTGAGGGAGTTGCCCACCATCAAAAACTCACCGGGTGGAATCTGCCGGCGGCGCAGGACGCGGGCGTAGGTTGCGACGTCCTTTTCGGCTACGATCTCGGTGTGCTGGAAATGCTGCGCGAGGCCGGATTTCGCGAGTTTGCGCTCCTGGTCGCGCAGGTCACCCTTGGTGATGAGCAGCAACTGGTGGGATTGCGCGAGCTGCGGCACGGCCTCGGCGGCGCCGGCGAGCAGCTCGACGGGGTGGGCGAGCATCTCTTGGGCGTAGGCGATGATTTCGCGGATCTCCGCGGCGCGGATGTCGCCGCCGCTCAGCTCGATGGCGGTCTCGATGCATGAGAGCGCGTGGGCCTTGATGCCGTAGCCGTACAGCTCGAGGTTGCGCATCTCGGTGGCGAAGAGCCGGCGGTCGATGGTGGCGGCGTCGTGCCAGCGGGCGAGCAGCGTGCGATATTTCTCGTGCGTGGCCTCGAAGATCGACTCGTTGTGCCAGAGCGTGTCATCCGCATCGAAGCCGATCGTCGTGATCATACGGCGAACGAAAGCCGCCGGTGCGGGCTGATTCAAGGTCCAAGATGGAGGACACAGATAATTACGGGCGGTTCCATCTGCTGATAAGGATGGGGCAGGGCAGGGCGGATTATCCTTATAACCGCAGAGGCAGGGCGGAACTTTCTCGTTTCCGATGGTCAAACTTCTCAAGGTCCGCGACCTTTTCGGGGATCTTAACCTAAAAAAACCATGACTCAGAAAACCACCATTAGAACCCTCCTGTTCACCACCGCCGCGGTCCTTGGCCTCACGGCCTCGGCCTGGGCACAAGCCACCGGTGCCAGCACCCCGGCGCCCTCGGCCGAAATCGGGAAAGGCCTGCTCGGACAGACCTACGTCGGGGTCGGATACGGATACACCGATCTGAACAACTCGTCAGTCAACTACCAGGGGCTGAGGTTCAGCTATAATCAGCCGCTGAACACGGGATTCGACCTCAACCTGGACATCGGGAACGCCTGGAGTTCGAAATTCTCCGGCGTCCGTACCCGGCAGCAGTCCTTCGAGGCCGCGGCCGTCGCCTTCATTCCCGACCGGGCCTGGGGGCGCCCCTTTTTCAGCGTCGGTGCCGGCTGGTTCTGGACGAAAACTGCCGGAGTGAGCGACAACTCGTTCCTCTATAGTTTCGACACCGGCGTGGAGTTTCAGGCCACAAGGGAACTGTCGATCACGCCGTTTGTGAGTTACACGGATGCCACGTCGCTTCACGTGAACAACAAGTGGGGTTATGGAGTGAAGGCCCACTATTGGATGACCGACCAGTGGGGCGTCGCCGGGGCACTCGGCCGCGACAACAAATCGAATATGACCTACTCGACGGGCGTGACCTTCCGGTTCTAAGCGCCGGGTCGCTCTTCCCGCGGGGAAGCAGCAAGTCTGATTTGCGAAGCCCCGGCGCGCTCTGCTGGCCAGCAGAGCGCCGGGGCTTTTATCGGGAAATACTCCCGCGGGCTGTCACTCCAGGCCGGACACNNCTTGAGGTCGAGGCGCCACACCAGCTTGCCGTCCTCCTCGCGCGTGACCTCCTTGGGCTCCTCCTTGGTCCCCACCTCCTTCTCGGCGGGGGTGAGCAGCGTAACCTCGATTTTCTCGTTGCGCGACACGGGCACGGGTTCCTTGAAGACCATCCGCTCGGCGGTCTTCTTGTGGTTCGTGATCGTGACGAGGAACTCATAGGTGATACGGCGGCCCTTGCCGGTGAGGCCGGTGTTCTCGGTGAAGCGGTTCATCAGCTTGCGCTTGATGGCGACGCCCTCGTCGGCGCCGAGTTGGAGTTCGAACTTCTCGCCGGGCATGACGGTCTTGAGGCGGCTGGCCGCCACGAAGGTCTCGTCAAGGAACGTGTTCATCGCCCCCGCGAGGAACGGATAGTCGGTGTTGTTGACCGCGTAGGCGCTGAGGAACGCGGCCTCGAGCACCTTCGGCGTGGCCTGGTACTGGAGATTGGCGGCGAGCTTGGTCGTGGCGATGCTGACCTTCTGCGTGGTGTTGTTGCTCGGCAGCGTGACGGCGACCGGGATCTTGAACGTCGCGCTCGTCGCGCCAGCTTGCACGGTGGCGGCGAGAAAGCCGGCGTCCTTCTCCTCCGGAGCTGAAGATGGCATCACGGCTCCTGCGACGGCCGCTTGATTGAAGGATTGAAGCTCTTGTTTTGTGCGCACTTCAAAGGCGCTCATTTTGACAACGTCTTCGTTTCGCTGCGGCCTGAACACGTCGACGATCCACGGCCGCAGCTCGGGCGCGCCGCCACCGAGGCTCGGGCGCGCGGTCGAAAGCGTGAGGGCGATGTTCTCCCAGTCCTCGCCGGTGCCGTTGCGCACGAGGCCGAAATACGAAAGTTCCACGGCACGCTCCGCTGCGTGCAGGCGCGCGTCGTACGACGGCGCCCAGCTCGCGCCAGGCACGGCGTATTTCAGGGTCAGATCGAGCCGTCCCGGCTCGGTGACGGCCACGCGCACGGTGATTGTCTTGTAGCTTTTGCCGCCGGCCCCGCGCAATTCGTTGAGCTGCTGCCCAAGGGCCGTCTGTTTCGCCTTCAGCTCCCCGCGCTGGTTGTCGAGCGACTGCAGCTCGGCGGCGATCCGGCCGAAGGTTTCCTCGGAATAGCCGTAGAGCTTCTGCCACTCGTCAAGCGTGGGCCGCGCGGCCGTGCCGCCGCCGCGGGCGGCGTCACCGCCGAGCGGATAGATGATGGTGCCGGTCGAGGCCAAGAGCATGCGCTTCACGAACTCGCGCTGCTCGCCCAGAATGACACCGCGGTCGTCAAGGGTGCGCTGCTGTTTCTGCAGCCCGCGGACCTGATCCTCGAGCTCCTGTACGCGCGTGTTGGGCGTAAAGTCGACGTAGGCGGTCTGGGCGTTGACGTCGAGGATGGTGGAAGCCGCCGTGCCGCGACCGGCGGCCTGCAACGACTGGTCGAGCAGCGCAGCCGGCAGGCGTTCGAAAACGATCGCATGTTCCCCGACGGCCAGCTCGATCGTGGCAGTGCGCGTGATCACCGCCCGGTCAAGATAGACCGTGGCGGCGGAGATGCGCGAGTCCACGGGACTGGCGCGAAGCAAGACGGAAGAAGAAAGCAGGACGAGCGGAAGCAGGCGCAGGGTTTTCATGGGAGGGAGATCGGACCTTGATGATGGTACGACGTTTGGTGGAAGGGTTTCTTAGGACCACCGTGCAGCCGGACTTGTGAAAGTATGGGGGAAATTCCGGCGCAAGGGAATCCAAACTCTTACCGGATCGGCAGCTTGAGCCCTCACCAGGCGTCGCTGCGGAACGGCGCGGCCGGCAGGCCGGCGCCGCTGAAGAGATTGGCCTCGGGCGCGTTGACCCACGCATAGCGCACGCCGACCGGCTCCTTCACCCCGGGGGCGGAAACGACGATGGTGTCGCGCTCAATCCGGACGGTGGCGGGTTGAAACCGCCGGTCGACGCCGGCAATCTGGAATCCCGCCAACGGCCGGTCATGGGCCACCAGCCCGCCGTCGGCATGATCGAACTGCACGCGCAGCGCCGCGTCCTCGCGGGTAGCGGACCTGAACATCGGCCCGGACCAGTCGCCCGGGATGTCATACAGGTGGTGGCGGGCGAGAAGCGCGAGACGGCGGCCAACCTCCTGCTTGTTGCGCGGATGAACATTGTCGGGATCGCCGAGGTCGATGGTCACGGCCATGCCGGTGTTGGGCAGACTGAGCGCCTGCGCCTGCGCCTCGCGCAGGCGGGCCCAGTTGGTGCCGGCGGGGTTGCCCCCGCTGTAATTGGGAAGCTGAACCAGATAGAACGGCACATTCCCCTGGCCCCAATGCGTGCGCCACGCCGTGATCATGGCGGCGAGCAGCGCGTGGTATTCGCCGGGGCGGGAGTCATTGGACTCGCCCTGGTACCAAAGGATGCCACGGATGGCGCCAGGCAGCAGCGGAGCAATCATGCCATTGAAAAGACTGCGCGGCGCCTCCGGGCTGGCGGGACTCGGCGGAGGAGGAAGCCAGGGCTTGGTTTTCAGAAACCCGGCATATTTCGCAGGACCGGCTGCCTTGGCGGCCGCCTCGTCTTTATCCTGCGCGGCGCGCGCGGCCTCATACTCAGCGACCTTCGCCGGCCAGTCGATCAGCGCCTTGGCCCAGCGCTCGTCCACGACGGCGAAGGCCGGGTCACTCTTGAGCGCAGCCTCGCTCATCCATGATTCGATCGGCGTGCCGCCCCACGTGCTGTTGATGAGCCCAATGGGTACGCCGAGCTTCTGCTGGAGGTCCCGGGCGAAGAAATAACCGACGGCGGTGAACTGGCCGGCGGTTTCGGGGCTGCACACCACCCACGCGCCGCGCAGGGCGTCGGCAGGCCGGTCGGCCGCCGCCCGCTCGACCTTGAAATGGCGGATGAGGGGAAAATGGGCGGCGGCGACTTCCTCGTCGGCGTTGTCCACGCGATAGACGTCGCCTTTCGGACCCCACACCCTGAATTCCATGTTCGACTGGCCGGAACACACCCACACCTCGCCGACGACGATGTCCTGCAGCCGGAGGGTGTTTTTGCCGCTGACGACGAGTTCGGCGGGTGCGCCGGGCTTGAGCGCATCCAGGTAGACAATCCAGCGGCCATCCTTGCCCGCGGTGGCATGCACGGTCTGATCGCGGAAGGTGACGGTCACCTTCTCGTCCGGCGCGGCCCGGCCCCAGACCGGCACGGCCTTACCCTGTTGCAGCACCGCGTGGTCGGTGAGCAGGGGCGCGAGCATAACGTCGGCGCGGACCCACAGGGGAACGAGGGCGACCAGGAGCAGGAGACGTTTGGACATGGAAGGAGGAAGTTAGACCGCGGATTTGAATGCGGTGCAAGACCGCACGATTTCGTTTCGACGTGACGGCCGCTTTCGACACCATGGCGGCTCATGCGTTCACTGGCTGATCAAGTGGTCATCATCACCGGCGCATCGTCGGGCCTCGGCGAGGCCACGGCGCGGCGCCTGGCCCGCGGCGGGGCGAAGCTGGTCATCTCCGCGCGGCCCGGTGGAACTGGTGCCGGTCGAACTCATCCGCCGCAACTTCGAGACCAACCTGTTCTCGCTCATCGCGCTCACCCAGCTCGTGATCCCGCATCTGCGCGAACGCGGCGCCGGACGCATCGTCAACATCGGCTCAGTGGCGGGGCGCATCGCGCGGCCGCTGTCGTCAATCTACGATTCCACGAAACATGCGCTCGAGGCCATCACCGACGGCCTGCGCGGCGAGCTGGCGCCGTTCGGCATCGACGTGGTGCTGATCCGGCCCGGCTTCATTCTCACCGGGTTTGTCGATGCGGCGAACAAGGCGTCCGAACCGGTAACTGAGAGCGCCGGCCCTTACGCGCCGTATTTCGAGGGATTCCGCGCCGGCTACCAGCGGCTGCTCAACATGGCTGGCCAGCCCGACGACATTGCGCGCCTCGTCGAGAAGGCGCTCACGGCGCGCCGGCCCGCGCCGCGCTATGCCGCGCCCGCCCACGCCAAGCTGTTCCTCTTTCTCAAGTGGCTCCTGCCGGGCCGCGTCATTGATTGGATTGTTCGGTTGCGGAAGCAGTGAGGGCAGTGAGGGCAGGGGGGCGGAATATCCCTACCGGCCCTTCAGAAACGCGTGCAGCTCGGCGGCTAGCTTGGGGCCGAAGCCGGGTACGTCCTGGATTTCCGCGGCGGAGACGGCGCGGAGTTTTTCGATGGAGCCGAAATGCTCCAGCAGCGCGGCGCGGCGCACCGCCCCGAGACCGGGAAGGTCGTCAAGAATCGATTCGCGGATCTTCTTTGAGCGAAGATCTGCGTTGTAGGTGTTGGCAAAGCGGTGGGCCTCGTCGCGCAGGCGCTGGAGCAGCTGCAACCCGGGGTGGGTGAGCGGCAGGTTGAGCGGCGGGCGCTCGTCGGGAAAGACGATCGTCTCGTGTTCCTTCGCTAGGCCGATGAGCGGCGGCGGCGGGAGATCGAGCGCGATAAACGCCTTCAACGCCGCCGCCACCTGCCCGCGCCCGCCGTCGATGACGACGAGATCAGGGAAGGGCCGGCCTTCGGCGTACAACCGCCGGTAGCGGCGGCCAACGACCTCGGTCATGGCGCGGTAATCGTCGTTGCCGACGAAGCTCTTGATCTGGAAGCGGCGGTACTGGTCCCGGTCGGGCCGTCCGGCGGTGAAGCGGACCATCGAGGCGACCACGAATGTGCCCGAGATGTGCGAGATGTCGAAGCACTCCAGGTGCGCGGGCGGCCCGGACAGCCGCAGCGCGCCGGCGAGCAGTTGCAGCGCAACCTCATCGGTGCGCAGCAGCACCGGCGCGCGCTCGAAGCGGCGCGTTTTCGCCAGCGTCTCCTCCAACGCGCTCACGACATCGCGCAGTTTCGCCGCGCGCTCGAACTCCTGCCGGGCCGCCGCCGCCTGCATCTCGACGCGCAGCGTCTCCAGCCACTCCCGGCTCTTGCCCTCGAGAAATTCGCAGGCAACCTCCACGCGGCGGCGGTAGTCGGCGGCGGTCACCTCGTTGGTGTGGCCGTAAAGCTCGGCGCGCACGTCGTCGTAGAGGCGGTAGACACCTTCGCCGATTTTGACCGGGTGCGCGTCGCCAAGCAGGATGCCGAACTGACGGCGCATCGCGGCCAGCGTCTTGCGCACTAGGCTGCTGTAGGCGAACGGCCCGAAGTAGCGCGAGCGGTCGTCCTTGCGCAGGCGCGTGAGCACGAAGCGCGGCAGCTCGGCCTCGACGTCGACGCGCACGAGCAGGAAGCGCTTGTCGTCGGTAAAGTCGGTGTTGTAGCGCGGCTTGTACTGCTTGATGAGCCGTCCCTCCAGCAGCAGCGCCTCGGGCTCCGACTTCACCTCGATGACGTCGAAGCCGGCGATCATCTCCACCAAGGCGCGGATCTTCGGCTGCTGCGTGAACGACCGCGCCGGCTGGAAGTAGGACGAGACGCGCTTCTTCAGGCTCTTGGCCTTGCCGACGTAGATGATGCGCCCGAGGCGGTCTTTCATGAGATAAACCCCGGGGCCGTCGGGCAGGCGGCGGACCTTTTCCTTGAGGGTCGACGGGTTGGCGTGACCATCCGGCGGATCATGGGAGGGCGCTGGCATTTTCATCAAAATACACTAGCGTGCTGCCGCTCGGCAAAGCATCTATGGCGCACGACAGCACACCAGCTTCAAATCCCGCCTCCGGTCAGGGTCATCCCCGGGCCGCCCGGCGTTTTGAGCTGCTCACCCTCGGCGACGAACTGCTCCTCGGGCTCACGCCCAACGGGCACCTGACGTGGATCGGCCAGCAGCTCAGCCGCCGTGGCGTGCAACTGGCGCGCAACGTCACCGTGACCGATGAGGCGGCGGCCATCGTCGCGGAGTTGCACCAAAGCTGGTCGCGCGCCGACGTCGTCATCACCACCGGTGGCCTCGGGCCGACCTGCGACGACCGCACGCGCGAGGCCGTGGCCGAGGTGCTTGGACAGAAGCTGGTGTTTGATCCCGCCATCAAGCAGGCCATTGCCGACCGCTTTGTGCGCCTCGGCCGCAAGATGACGCCCAACAATCTCAAGCAGGCGTACCGTTTCGAGCGCGGCGAGGTGCTCTCCAACGCCAACGGCACCGCGCCCGGCCTCTGGGTCGAGCAGGGTGGCAAGGTGCTGGTGATGCTGCCCGGTCCGCCCAACGAGCTTCAGCCGCTCTTCACCGAACAGGTGCTGCCGCGCCTCGCCCGGCTCGGCCTCATCAGTGAGAGCGAGGCCTACGTGCAGCTCCGCACCGCCGGCGTGGGCGAATCCGCGCTCGAGACCAAGCTGCAGCCCATCTTCGATCGGGCCGGCACCGCGCTCAGCGTGGCCTACTGCGCACACCAGTGGCGCGTCGACGTGCGCCTCAGCTCGCCCGGTGGGCAGCTCTCGATCCAGGAACTGCAGGCCATCGCCGACGAGTGCGCCGCGCTGCTCGGCGAGGACTTCGTGTGCTACGGCCACGACTCGCTGTCCAAGGTCGTCGCGGACCTGTTCCGGGCGCAGGAGAAGACGCTGGCCGTCGCCGAGTCGTGCACGGGCGGCCGGCTGGCCAACCTGTTCACCGATGTCTGCGGCGCCTCCAAGTTTTTCCGCGGCGCCATCGTCTGCTACAGCAACGACGCGAAGATGCAGATCCTCGACGTGCCCGAATGCCTGATCAGGCAGCATGGCGCAGTGAGCGCCGAGTGCGCGGTGGCGCTGGCCACCAGCGTCGCCGAAACGCTGGAGGCGGACTACGGCCTTGCCATCACCGGTTACGCCGGACCGGGCGGCGGCACGGAGGACGATCCCGTCGGCACCATCTACCTCGGCCTGCATTCGCCGCAGGGCGTGTGGTCCAAAAAACTGAACCACCCCGCCGCGCGCACCATGGTGAAGGAGCGCGCCGTCACCGTCGCGCTCGACTGGCTGCGCCGCGAACTGGGGCGGGCCGCGCGCAACCCCGCCGCGCCCCTCCACCGGGCGCCGCTGATCGGGTAGGAGCGCGGTTCGGCGACCGCGCCCCACATGGACGGCATCGCCGAATACCGCCGATTGTTTCTTCAGCCCAGCAGGTTTTTTAGCGCGGCGAGATACTTCTCCTGCGTGCGGGCGATGACGTCGGCGGGCAGCCGCGGCGCCGGCGGCCTCTGCACCCAGTTGAGGCCGAGCAGATAGTCGCGTACAAACTGCTTGTCGTAGCTCGGCGGCGACTGGTCGACGGCATAACTGTCCTTCGGCCAGTAGCGTGACGAGTCGGGCGTGAGAATTTCGTCGATGAGGAAGAGCTGGCCCGCGGCATCGGTGCCGAACTCGAACTTCGTGTCGGCGAGGATCATGCCGGCCCGGGCGGCCCGGTCGTGGCCGAAGCGATAAAGGGCGAGACTGACGGATTTCACCTGCCCGTAGAGCGCGGCGCCGATGAGCGCGGCCCCCTGCGCGTCGTCAATGGGCTCATCATGCCGGCCCTTCGGCGCCTTCGTGGTCGGCGTGAAAATCGCCTCCGGCAGGCGGTCGGCCTGGCGCAGGCCGGCCGGCAGTTTGAGGCCGCAGACCCCGCCGGTTTTTTGATAGGAGTTCCACCCGCTGCCGACGAGGTAGCCGCGCACCACGCACTCGATGGGCAGCGGTTTCAGTTTTTTCACGACCATGCTGCGGAGCTGCAGATCCCGGGATAGTTGGTATTTCTGGGCCAGCAGTCCCGCCTGATCGGGCAGAAGGTGGTTGGGGATGAGGTTCCTCACCTGCGCGAACCACCACAGGCTCATTTGCGTGAGCACGATACCCTTGCCGGGAATGCCGTCGGGCAGGATCACGTCAAAGGCGGAGAGGCGGTCGGTGGCGGCGATCAGCAGCGCGTCGCCGAGGTCGAAGATCTCGCGCACCTTGCCGGAGGCGAGTTTTGGAAAAGGGAGGCCTTCGATCTGCGTGACGGCGGTTTGAGGAATGGCGCGGGCGATGTCGGTGAAGGTCATGGAAGCAAAAAAGGTGGGGCCCGCCCGGCGGGCGAGCCGAAAAAGACGGCCGGCCCGACGGTTTGCCCCTCCAGGGGGCGGGAAGTCAAAATAGCCTTGCGCGGGTCGACCCCCGGGGTAGGGTGCCCGACTCCGCATTTGGGTCCCCATCGTCTAGCCCGGTCCAGGACACCACCCTTTCACGGTGAGAACCGGGGTTCGAATCCCCGTGGGGACGCCA
>PLMW01000023.1 GCA_003142615.1 Opitutia bacterium
CCCAGGCCGAATATACGTTTCATTGATACTCCTTGGTTATTGAGGGTTGTTGTGCGTTTCCCCATCGCTGATGGTGGAAAGGGTCATGGGCTCCGTGAGGTGTTTGGAGCGAAAGTAGGAGCTGCATCGTTGCGGTAGCTGGGGTACCTGACCCGACCTTGTGTCGGAAATCAGGGGGAGGACATCACCGGTAACACGGGTGGCCGGCAAAAGCAAATGACGCCCCGCCGTTCTGCAGTGGGTTAGTCTGCCGGGACTGGACCGTCACTGTAGGTCGGGGTTAATCCCCGACAGAGTGATGCCGATGCGCATTGGTGTCGGGCATGAAGCCCGACCTACAGGGCATTCGGCGGCGACTCTGCTGGCCAGCATTCTGCTGTACAGCAGAACGCCCTCCAAGTTCTGCGGTTTTCGGATATCCCGCTAATCTTTCGTACGAAATCCGCCCATCAAATAGACAATAAGGCAGATCAACAGAATCAGGCCAAGCCCTCCTCCGCCGATGGCGGGCCCTCCAAAGTAAAAACCGCCGCCGCCGAATAAAAGAAGAAGGATAACTATCAAGAGGATCAGGTTCATGGCTGCATGATAGCACTCCGCGGCAACCGCTACCATGGGGCCTTCACCCACCATGAACGGTCACCCGGAAGGACGCTTAAAACGGGTGAAACCTTGCGGTAGCCAGACTCGTGAGAGTCTGGGCGGAAGCAGATCCAAAGTCTCATCCATCCCTCGCGCAAGGCTTCGGAGGCCGGGCGACTTTGGCTGCTGGGACCATCCTCCGCTAAGGCGTGTCTTCAAACTGTCCTGTACTGCGAAGTTGAGAGGCTGGCAGCCCCGCCGTTCTGCTGGCCAGCAGAACGGGGTTCGCGCCAAGGCTACGGCCGGCTCTGCCGCTGCCGAGGGTGATGACGCCGGCGCGGGCCTACTTGATGGGGCTTAGCCCGGCCCACGGGGTGAGCGTGTCCAGTGCCGGGACGAGCACGCGGCGGAGCTGGAGAAAATCCAACTCACCGGTCTGGCGGTAGAGCACCGTGCCGTCCACCCCTATCACCAGCGTGTGCGGCAGGGCGCCGGACCACTCCGAATCCAACGCCGCCATCAGCGGGTACTTGTCGGTCTCGCCGAAAAGCAGATTGCGGGTCGAGGCGTGATGCTGCTGGAGGAACTTCAACACCTTGGCCTTCTCATCCGGGAACTGGGCCGCGACGGTGACCAGCTCGAAATCGCGGTTGCGGTAGATCAGGTTGGTCTCGATCAACTGATCGAACTCCGCCACGCACGGCCCGCACCACGTCGCCCAGACATTCACCACCCGGATTTTGCCGGAATGGTTGGCGCGCAGTTCGCGCAGCGCGGCGGCGTCGGCAGATTCGATCGCCACCGGCTCCTTGCGCACCTGTTCGCGCCACCGGCGGTTGGACTCGGCCTTCTCGGTCCATTTGATCGAGCAGCCGAAGACCTTGGTGGCGGTCACCGGTGGCTCCCGGCCGGCGAGCAGCGCGTCCAGGGCGTTGCGGGTGTCGTGGTTCCTGGCCAGCGCTTCGCGCTCGGAATCATCGATGCGACCCTGGAAACGCAGTCGGCGCGCCTCATCGAAGATGAATACATGCGGCGTGGCCGCGGGGCCGTACTGCCGCGCCACGGTCTCGGTCGGCCCGTCGTCGAGAAAGGGATAGGTGAACTGCCGGTCGGTTGCGCGGATCTTCATGGACTCGAACGTGTCGTCGAGGTCGGTGAAGCCCTGCTCATCGAGACGGACGGCGTCGGGATTGTTGGGGTTGATGGCGACGAAGGCCACGCCGCGCGAGCGGTAGTCGGCGGCCAGCTGATTGATGCGTCCTTCATAGGCCTGGGCCGTGGGGCAGTGGACGGAGGTGAAGATCACGACGAGGACCTTCGCGGTGGCGAAGTCCTTGAGCGAGTAAGTCCGGCCGTCGACGCCGGGCAGGCTGAATTCGGGCGCGGGCGAGCCGAGAGGCAGCGTGGGGTGCTCGGTGGTTTCCGCGGCATGGAGTGCGGTCGCGAGCAGTAGGGGAAGAATCAGGGTGGAGCGCATAAGTTTATGAATTGGGCCCGTCCGCGGCCGGCTGGCGGCACTGGAACAGCAAACCGCTCCAGGCGGCGTCGACGGCGCAGACCTTGTAGTCGACAAGACCGGCTGCGAGGCAGGCGCCGCGGATGTAGTTTTGCGACAGGTCGGCGGCGAGCGGCCCGCTTTTTTTCGGCGAGACGACCCACACCGGCATCCGGGCACCGAGTCCGACCGCCCGGGCAAAGCCGCGGTCGAACTCGCGGTGCGTGCGGACGAACCACAGGGTGAGTCCCGTGTTCGCGGTCGTCCGGCCGGCGAGACGCGCCCCGGCGGGCAGCGCTCTGCTGTACAGCAGAGTCGCCGCAAAGTTTTTCGGCGCGCCGAGCAGCGCCACACTCATGTCGGGTTTGATGCCGAGCTTCTTCGGCAGCGGCGTGCAGGAGTAACCGGCCATCGCGCCCACGGGCGTGGCGGGGGCGGCGGGTGGCGCCGCGCGCGGCCGGGCCAGCGCATGCGCGAGCACCGGGCCGATTTTTTCCCAGGTCGTGCACGGGGGGAAGGGCACCTTGGCGCGCACGCCGGCGACTTTCTCCGGCGCGCCGCCGACAAACACGAGGGGCACGGCGCGGGTCGCCTTTGAGCCGAGCAAAACAAAGGCGACATCGCGCCCCTGTGAAGGCAGGCGGTCGAGTGAGATGACGACAACCGCCGGCGGCTTTTGCCGCAACTCCCGCAGCAGCACCGGCGCTGGCGGCAGGCCGCTGACGACTGCGTATCCCAGCGCCCCCAGCCGCTTCGCATGCTCCCTCGCCTCGGCTGCATGCCAGTGGATGAGTCTGACCAACGGCTTCATGCCGGGGTGGTGGAGGTGGATTGGGGGGCGACCGGAAGGCGGCCGTAGGAGCGCAGCGTGAGAAGGGTCTGCAAGGTGAGCACGCCTTTCCATTCCAGCTCCGCCTGCGGCCAGTCCTCCGGGTAGAGTCCGAGCCAGTTCCAGTTTGGCGGCCAGGCTCCATCGGTGCCCTGCCGGTTGATGACGAAATCGAGGTTGGCAGACAGCGCGTCGCTGAGGAGGGGTTCCATCAGGGAATCGACGCGCGGCGCCAGCATCAACGGTTGCAGGCCGTAGCCGGTCCACGCCTGCGGGTCGCGCGCCACGATGACCGGTCCGGCCCAGCGTACATACTCCATCGCCCCCTCGCGCAGAGTGGCGGGCACAAACGGGGTTTCGGCCAGGTGGAGGAGGCAGAGCAGGTCGTGCATCGCCGGTTCCTCGGGCAGAGCCTCGACCAGCTGTTCGACGCGGGAGGTGATCTCGGCGAGAAAGCCGGCGTCCGCCGCTGCGCGGTAATGCCAGAGGTGCGCAACGAGTTCCACGCCGGGGTTGGCGGTGAAACCGCGTTCGCCCGGCTCCTTCCACGTCCACCACGGGGCATGCGGCCAGTCGTTGACGGCGGGAGGCACGGCGGGCCAGCGGTCGAGTTCGCGGTCGAAGGCGGACTGCGTCCAGCGCAGGGCGGCGCGCACCATGGGGTCTTCGGCGGGCAGGCCCAGCTCGCGCAGGTGTTGAAAAGCCACGGAGGTCGCCAGCGCCGACGAAGCGGGCAGGCGGAGGTCGGGTTCAAGGGCCCGGCCGAAGCCGCCGTTGTTATTTTGAAAAACCGCGAGCGCGGCGCGGGCCTCGGCGGCGGGCACGCCTGCAAAATGGAAACGATACAGTGCGCGCTCCAGCGGCCGGGCACGGGTCAGCAGAAAGTCCCGGGCTTTCGAGAAGGATTCTGGAGTCAGCATCATGGCGGGGATGATTAGCAGCCGGCAACAGTCTAAGTGATTGGGCCGGTGGGGTCGACTCTGTTGTTTTGGGGGGCAGGCCGGCTGCAAATTCGGCTGGCCCTGAGCTGCCGACTCAGGAATTCTTTCCGCTGTGACGTACGATCTCGTTGTTCTGGCCGCGGGCGTGGGCAGCCGCTTCGGCGGGCTGAAGCAGGTCGAGCCGGTCGGTCCCGGCGGCGAGCTCGTCATCGAGTACTCCGCCCACGACGCGCGCCGCGCCGGGTTCGACCGCGTGGTGTTTGTGATCCGGCGCGACATCGAGCAGGCTTTCCGGGCGGCGGTCGGCCGCCGGCTCGAGGCGCGGATGGACGTGGCCTATGTCTTTCAGGAGCTGGGCAACCTGCCGCTGCCGTACACACCGCCGCCCGGGCGGGTGAAGCCGTGGGGCACCGGCCAGGCGGTGCTGGCGGCGGAGCCGGTGGTACGCGGACCGTTCGCGGTCATCAACGCCGACGATTTTTATGGTGCCTCGGCCTACCGGGCGCTGGCGGGGCATTTTCGCGACGCGGGCGCGGCGGAAGCGGCGCAGGGCAGGCCGGTCTACGCGCTGGTGGGCTACCCACTGCGCCAGACCCTTTCGGAACACGGCGCCGTCAACCGCGGGGTGTGCGTGACGGATGCCGCCGGCCGGCTGAGCGGCATCGACGAGGTGATGAAAATCGAGCGCACGCCGGACGGCCGGATGCGGCATCCGCTGGCATGGGGGGAGTGGCGCCAGCTCAGCGGCGACGAGATGGTGTCCATGACCTTCTTCGGCTTCACGCCGGTGTTCTTCGGCCAGTTGCGCGGACTCTTCGTGGATTTCCTGGGAAAGTACGGCCGCAGCGAGACGGCGGAGTTCTACCTGCCGGTGGCGGTCGGCGGACTTCTGCAGGCCGGTTACGCCGAGATGCGCCTGCTCAAGAGTGACGATGCGTGGTTCGGCATGACCTACCGCCAGGACGTGCCGGGGGCGCGCACCGCGCTCCGGCGGCTGATCGACCAGGGCGTTTATCCCGAGCGGCTGTGAACAGCTCCCGCGAGCGACGAAGCCGTTGACCGGCGGCCTTGGTATACAAAAAAGCGGAGCCGGCTTCCGGCTCCGCTGGTCGAGCGAAATCGTGACCGATCAGAGCTGGCCGCTGGTCTGCATCTTGTCGTTGAAGTAGGCGTTGCGCCCTGCTGGGAGTTCGATGGAGCGGTTGTCGTCGTGGTAGACGGTTGGCTCGGTCGATTTCCCCTGGAGGAAGACCGACGTCAAAGGATTGAACACGTTGCCGATCGACAGCGCGGTCTTTCCGTCGCCGCCGAGGACCGGAGCGGCGGTGTACTTCATGATCTTGCCGCCGTCCACGGTGACGGTGTACGCGCCATAGGTGCCGGCGATGGCGACCTTGGCATCCTTGACCACCTCAAAAGTGCCCCAGGCTGCGAAAGTGGCCCGGGCCAGCTTTTCCGCAGCCGCGCGGTGGGCCTGGTCGGGTGCGTCGATGTAGATGCGGATCCATTCGCCCGGCTTGCCGGCATAGGCCATGCTCACGCCGGAGAGGTCTGCGCCGGCAAAGTTGCCGGCCGTGAACTTGAACGCGCCGACGCCGACGCAGCTCGAGGGCACCTCGCCGGTCAGTTCACATTTGCAGGGTACGGAGCAGGCGCAGGTCTCGGTGTAAACACCGGCGACCTTGTACGGCACTTTGTCGGCCGCGCGGGCGGCAACCGCCAGAGAGAGTAAGAGAACGAACGAGATGACATGCTTCATGTTGATGCTACCTTTTGTTTCGGGGGGTGATCGAGGTGGACTTCGAGAAGGGGCAGACAACTTGGGGATAAGAGGAAGGTGGACGGATCGAACCTGATCCTACTGGTGATCATTCGAAAAGACGTGAGGGGTGCCCCTGTGAAGCGGATTATACAAAAGAATGCGCATTTTAATGGAAAGCAAGGCTTATGAGGAGAATAAGCAGTTCTTGTGCTGGCTGCCGACGGTGAAACCCGCGCGCGTCATCTGGCGGCGGGGGTGACTGGTGGTGGGTCAGGTTATGTAGGTCGGGCTTCATGCCCGACGCCAATGCGCATCGACATCACTCTGTCGGGGCTTCCGCCTTCGCACGAGGCTTCGGCGGGACAAGAAACCCCGACCTACAGTGACGGTCCAGTCCTGGCAAACTGACCCACTACCGGGTGGATCGCGCGCTCAGACCGAATCCACGAAGATCAGCACGCCGGTGGCGTTGTCATGCCCGCCGTGGTCGCTGGCGAGGGCGATGATCTCATTGAGGCCGTCCGCCGGATTTGCCGTGTCTGCCAGCACCTGGGCCAGCTCGTTTTCCCGGACGAAGCGCGTGATTCCGTCGCTGCACAACAGGAGGCGGTCGCCGGCCCGCAACGGTCGCATCAGCAGATCGGCTTCCGGCGGGGCGACCTGGCCGATGCAGCGGGTCAGCGCATTCCGGGTGCGGGGGCTGAGGAAGACGGCGACGCCGCGCCCGTGCCGCGCCTTGAACTCGTTTTCCAGCGTATGGTCGAGGGTGAGTTTTTCGAGAATGCGGTCGCGCCAGAGATAGCAGCCCGAGTCGCCCACATGCGCCAGATGCAGCCGCTTGTGGTACAGCCGCGCCACGGTGAGCGTGGTCCCGATCCCAAAGGTGGCGTCGATGATCTTTCCCAGGCTGGCCACGCGCTGGCTGATGCTCTCGAAGAGCGCCTGAAAATCCCAGTCGTCGCTGGCGGACTGCTTGCGCGCGAGGGCCAGCAGATGTGCGATGGCTTCCTCCGCCGCCTGCCCGCCGCCGGCCAGTCCGCCGATGCCGTCCGCCACCGCGTAGAGCTGCAGCTCGTCGTCGCAGAGAAAGCGGTCTTCGTTTTCCTCGCGGACCTTGCCGATGTCGCTGAGGGCGGCGGTGCGGATGCGCATGGATGAAGCGGACAAGCTAGCGGAGCTTGTATCAAACGAAAGGCTTAAATCGGTCCTCGCGGTTTTCCCGTGTCATCCGCTGGTAATCGCGTTTCGGCAGGCACTCGAGGAACCGGCGGCCGTAGGTCTTGGCGAGCACGCGCGAGTCGAGAATGGTCACGAGGCCGCGGTCGGTCTGTGTCCGGATGAGGCGGCCGATGCCCTGGCGGAACTTCACGAGCGCCTCGGGCAGGGTGAGTTCATTGAAGGGGTTGCCGCCGCGCTCGCGGATCCACTCGGCCCGGGCCTCCGCCACGGGATGCGTGGGCACCTCGAAGGGCAGCCGCGTGATGACGACCTGGGAAAGCGCGTCACCCGGCACGTCGACGCCCGACCAGAAACTGTCGGTGCCGAACAGGACTGCGTTGCCGGCCGCGCGCATGCGGCGGGCGAGTTCAGTGCGCGAGGCGTCCTCTCCCTGCAGGAAAAACGGCCGGCGGTGCCGCGCCCAAACGGGCTCCAGCGCGTCGGCGCACCGGCGCATGTCGTGGTAGCTCGTGAAGAGCACGAGCGATCCGCCCTTCACGCGCAGGGTGCAGAACTCGAGGTAGTCGATCAGGACGTCGAGGGCGAGGCGGGCGCCGGCGGGCGAGGGGAGCGGCACGTCGGCGGCCACGTAGACGCGCAGATGGCGCTCGTAGTCGAAGGGCGAGGCGACCACCACGGTGCGCGCATCCTCGGCGCCGACGCGCTGCTGGAACGGCTCGATCTGTCCGCCCATCGCAAGCGTGGCGCTGGTGAAGACGACCGAGGTCTGGCGCCGCAGCAGATGCTCGCGCAGGTACGGGGCAACGTCGATCGGCGCGGTGCGCAGCGTGACGATCTGGCCCTTGCGGCCGGACCGTTCGAGCCAGTGCACATGGTCCCCGGCGCTCAGGCCGAGGAACTGGTGGAAGCCCGTACGGTAGGTGGTCAGCCGGCCGCGCTGCTCGAGCAGTTCGTCACGGTCGCGGCCCTCGTCGAAACGGTCGGCGAGCGTGCCGACGGCCTTGATGAGCGCGAGCAGCGGGGCGTCGAGCCACGGCTCGGCAAAACCCTCCTCGCGCAGCCGGACGACGGTCTGCTTGGCGAGCAGCGTGTCGCGCAGGAACCCGAAAAACTGCTCCGCGGCCTCCAGCGCGTCCTCGACCAGTTGTTTCTCCCTCGCGCCGCCGAGCCGGTGGAGCAGGCCGCGTTTTTTCTGCGGATTCCAGAGGTATTTCAGCAGGCGGTCGGTGCCGTAGCTGCTGAGCCGCAGGCCGAAATGCTCGGTGGCCACCTCGGGCACGGTCTGCGCCTCGTCGAGCACCACGAAGTCGTCGGGGAACAGCACGCCGCGCGTGCCGCCCTTCTCGGAGGCGCCGCCGGCGTTGACGTGGGTGAAGAGCAGGCTGTGGTTGACGATGATGACCTGCGCGTGCCGCAGCCGGGCGCGGGCCCGCTGGTAGAAACAGTGCCCGCCACCGCAGTGCTTGTGGCTGCAGGTGGAGGAATCGGCGTTGACGGCCTCCCAGACCTCGGGCGACGGCGCCGGCTGCAGTTCGTGGCGCAGGCCCTCGCGCGACTCCTTCGCCCAGGCGGCGATGCGCTGGAGTTCCTCCTGCTCGGCGGTCGGAAAGAGCTCGTGGCGGGCCTGCAGGGCGTGCGCGAGGCGCGTGGTGCAGAGGTAGTTGGCTTTGCCGACGAGCACGGCCGACTTGAACTTCGCATAGGGACGGAGCGCTTCAACCGCCTCGAACAGGCGCCGGCAGAGCGGCAGGTCCTTCGTCTCGATCTGCTCCTGCAGGGAGATGGTGTGCGTCGAGACGATCATCTGCCGCGATTGATCCATCGCGTGAATGATGCCGGGCACGAGGTAGGCGAGGCTCTTGCCCACGCCGGTGCCGGCCTCGAAGAGCAGCACCTCGTCGTCGCGCAGGGCGGCGGCCACGGCCCGGGCCATCTGTTCCTGTTGCGGACGATGCTCGAGGCGGAGTTCCTCCTGCAGCCAGCCGTGCTCCGCGAACGCCTTCGCCGCCAGCGCGGGCGCATGGCTGACGCCGGCCGGCTCAGGGCCGACGGAGGATGGGACGGAGCCGGGGTCGTCGCGGAGTCCGATCATGGAGTGAGATTGAGACTGACCAGCAAGGGATTTCGGCCGCCGCAGCGCAATTGGATTTGCGCTTTGAAAACGATGCCAAAATGTAAGCGCACTGATCATGACCGGACAAACAACCTCCGCCGCCTGGATCGAAGACTTGGTGAATTTCCTGCATGCGCAGCCGGGAGTCACCGCCGTGCGGGTGGATCGGACCGGGAAAAAACTGGCGGTGGCGACGCTGGGCGGCGACATCGACCTGGCGGCGGTCAAGGCGCGGCTGACCGAGGCGATCACGGCGATCGAGGCGCGGCTCGATGCCCGCGCCCAAAGCGGCGCGGTCGCCGTGCCGCGGGGTTTCGTGTTGCGGCGGGTGGGCGAGGCGACGGAAGTCGCCAAGGAGACTTGCGCCACGGCGCCGACCTTCTGGCATTGGCGCGAGTTCGCCTGGCCCGAGGTCGAGCCGGTCGAGGCGCCGCCCCTGCCGGAATGGAAGCCGCTCGCCGCGCTGGCGGCGGTCTGCGGCGTGCTGGGCCTGACGGCGTTCATCGGCGGCCATTTCTGGGGCGAGGCCGCCTGGCTCACGCGCGCCCTGTACCTCGTGGCGCTCATCGCCGGCGGCTGGGATTCGGCCAAGGACACGTGGAAGCTCCTGCGCAGCGCCAAGCTCGACATCCATTTTCTGATGCTGGCGGTGGCGGCGGGCGCGATGGCCATCGGGGCGTGGGGCGAGGCCACGCTGCTGCTCTTTCTGTTCTCGGCTTCCGGCGCGATGGAGGAGTTTGCGCTCGACCGCACGCACCGCGAGATGAGCGCGCTGCTCAAGGCCTCGCCCAAGCAGGCCACGCTCGTGCGACCCGACGGCAGCCAGCGGCTCGTGCCCATTGAGGAAGTCGGCGTCGGCGACCGCGTGTTGGTGAAGCCGGGCGAGCTGTTTTCCGCGGATGGCGACGTGGTCAAAGGCAAGACCGCCAGCGACGAGTCGACCCTCACCGGCGAGGCGCAGCCGGTCGAGAAAAGCCCGGGCGAACCGGTGTTCAGCGGCACGCTCAACCTGTGGGGCGCGGTGGAGGTCATCGTGCGGCGCCGGCCTTCCGAGAGCACGCTGCAGAAGATCATCCGGCTTATCCATACCGCGCAGAAGCTCAAGGCGCCGAGCGAGCGGTTCACCGACCGGTTCGGCGCGAAGTACACGTTTTTTGTCCTCGGCCTGACCGCGGCGATGTTTTTCGTGTGGTGGCGGTGGTTCCATCTGCCGCCCTTTGACAACACGGCGGAGCAGACCTCGGCCTTCTACCGCGCCATGACGCTGCTGGTCGTGGCCAGCCCGTGCGCGCTGGTGCTGTCGATCCCCTCGGCGATCCTCGCCGCCATCGCGTGGGGCGCGCGCAACGGCATCCTGTTCCGCGGCGGCGCGGCCATCGAGAAGCTGGCCGAGGTCGACCTCGTGGCGCTCGACAAGACCGGCACGCTGACGACGGGCGAGCTGTCGGTCACCGGCTATGAAAGCTTCCCGCCCGGCCACGAGCAGGAGATCATCGAGCTGGCGTGCGCGCTGGAGATGAATTCGCAGCACCCCATCGCCCGCGCGATCACCCATTACGGCAAAACCCACGGCGTGCGCGCACTGCCGGTCGAGGAGTTTGAGTCGCTCACCGGCCAGGGATTGCGGGGCCGGCACGACGGCGCCTCGGTGTTGCTCGGCCGCCGCGAACTGCTCGAGGAGGGGCCGCTGGCCGGGTGGGCCCGGCAGCTGCCGCCGGCCGCCGCCGAGCTGACCGAGGTGTGGGTGCTGGCCAAGGGGCTCATCGGCCGGGTGCTGCTGCGCGACGAGATCCGCACGCAATCGCGGGAAGTGCTGGCGCGGCTGCGCGCCGCCGGCATCCGGACTGTCATGCTGACCGGCGACCGCAGCCACGCCGCCGAGGCGGTGGCGCGCGAGATCGGGCTCGACGAGGTGAAGGCGGGTCTCACGCCCGAGGGCAAGGTCGCGGCCATCCAGGCGTTCCGCGAACAGGGCTACAAGGTGGCCATGGTCGGCGACGGCGTGAACGACGCGCCGAGCCTCGCCGCGGCCCACGTGTCGGTCGCGATGGGCGCGCGCGGCAGCGACGCCGCGCTCGAACAGAGCGAGGTCATCCTGATGAACGACCGCATCGACAATTTTCTCTCGGCCCAGCGGCTCAGCCGCCGCGCGCGGAAAATCATCCGGCAGAACCTCGCGGTTTCGCTCGGCGTGGTCGTGGTCATGGTGCTGGCGGCGGGGCTCGGCGTCGTGCCGCTCACCGTCGGCGTCTTCGCCCACGAGGGCAGCACGGTGGCGGTGTGCATGAACAGCCTGCGGCTGCTGCTGGGGCGAAACCGGTAGGTCCGCTTATCCTCAAGCCGCCGTCCGGCTTGAACCGTATAGAACCGGCGCGTTAAGGATCACGCGCCCCGCCATTATTCCGCGATCCACACGTGGTCGCCGGTGCGAACCTCATCGAACAGCTCCACCAGGTCGAGATTGCGCATGAGCACGCACCCGGCGCTCAGCGGCGCGCCGAGACGGTCCTCGTGGTTGGTGCCGTGGATATAAATGTAGCGGTCGTGGGAATCGACGTCGCCGCCCAGGTTCACTCCCGGCTCGAGCCCCCGCAGCCAGAGGATCCGGGTGGTGATGAAGTTCGCGCGGTTCTCCTCCTCGCTGAATTCGTTGAAGTGCCGGCCGGTCGGCACCCGGCCCTTGAAAACCATGCCCGGCGGCTGTCCGGGGCCGATTTTTTCGGCGATGTCATGCAGTCCAAGGGGCGTGCCCAGCGAGCCTTTCCCATTGGCCGGCGGCCGGAGCGAGGAGGAGATGACAAAAGCGCGGACCAGTTCGCCCGCCCGGTAGAACTGCATAGTCTGGGAAGCGAGATGGATGGCCAGCAGCTGGTTTGCGGGCTTGATTCCCAGCGCGGCGCACTTTTGGATGACCTGTTTAAGCGGAGCATTCACCGTGAATACCAACCAATACCAAGTCGGCATCGTCGGCGCCACCGGCGCCGTCGGTCAAGAGCTGTTTCGCCTGCTCCTGGAGCGCCAGTTCCCCATGGCCGGGCTGAGGCTGTATGCCTCGGCGCGGTCGGCGGGCCGGGTCATCGAGCGCGCCGGCCGGAAATACACGGTGGCGGAGGCGCGGCCGGAGATTTTCCAGGACCTCGACGTGGCGTTTTTCAGTGCGGGCGGCCCGGTGACGCGCGCGCTGGCGCCCGCTGCCGTGAAGGCCGGCTGTCTCGTGCTCGACAAGAGCTCGGCGTTCCGCATGGACCCCGCCGTGCCGCTCGTCATCCCCGAGATCAACGCCCACGCCATCCGCCGCCACCAGGGCATCATCGCGAGCCCCAATTGCTCGACGGCGGTGACGCTCATGGGCCTGTATCCGCTGCACCGCGCCTTCGGCCTCAAGCGCTACTTCGCCGCCACCTACCAGTCGGTGTCGGGCACGGGCGCCGCGGCGGTGCGCGAGCTCGACGCGCAGATGCACGCCTGGGCGAAGGGCGAGCCGCTGCCGCGCCAGGTTTATCCGCACCAGATCGCGTTCAACGTCATCCCGCAGATCGACACGTTCGGTGCCAACGGTTACACCGGCGAAGAGAACAAGATGGCGGTCGAGAGCCGGAAGATTCTCGAAATGCCCGCGCTCCCCGTCTCGGCCACCTGCGTGCGCGTGCCTGTGGTGCGCGCCCATTCGGTGGCGGTCAACGCCGAGTTCGAGCGGCCCGTCGACCTCGCCGTCGCGCGGGCGGCGATCGCGGCGTTTCCGGGCGTCGAGCTCCTCGACGAGCCCGCGCTGAGCCGCTACCCGACGCCGCTGGCCTATAGCGAGCAGGTGAAGTGCGGCGTGGGTCGCCTGCGCCTCGACACCGCCTTCGCCAACGGCCTGGCGTTCTGGGTGAGCGGCGACAACCTCTGGAAAGGCGCCGCGCTCAACTCCATCCAGATCGCCGAGCTGATGCACCGCGAGGGACTGCTCAAGCCCAAGGCCGCGCCAGCGGGCGGGTGAAACGTGCAGGACGCCGCCCCGCACCGAATAAATCCTTGTTCCACCGTATCACGCCTGCTTATCTCCACCCCCGGCCCGGACGGCTAGCTCAGTGGTTAGAGCATCTCGTTTACACCGAGGGGGTCGGGGGTTCGAGTCCCTCGCCGTCCACCAGCCTTCGTGCGCAGCCCAGCGGAGCGCGAAGGAGGACCATTCATACCGCTGCGCGCTACGGCTGGCAGGCCAGCCGGTTCTCTTTCCCCCCCAAAACCACCACCTCCCATGCGACACACGATCTCGGTCCACGTTGAAAACAAGTTCGGCGTCCTGGCGCGCATTGCCGGCATGTTCTCCGGCCGCGGCTTCAACATCGATACGCTGAACGTCGCCCCGACCCACGACGCGTCGCTGTCGCGGATCACGGTCGTCCTCAAAGGCGATGATTCCGCGCTCGACCTCTGCATCAAGCAGCTGCGCAAACTGATCAACGTCGTCGACGTCACCGACTTCAAGGAGGGCCAGGCGGTCAGCCGCGAACTGGTGCTCGTGAAGATCAAGGCGGACGGCAAAACACGACCCGAGATCATGCAGATCTGCGACATCTTCCGCGCGAAGATCGTCAACGTCGCCCATCGCGACGTGATCATCGAGATCACCGGCGACGAGGGGAAGGTGGGGGCCTTCCTCGGTCTGGTCGAACCCTTCGGCATCCTTGAGCTCGCCCGCACCGGCCAGCTCGCCCTCAAACGCCTGACCTCCTGAGGCACGCCGCCCTACTTTCACGTTCACCCCCACTTTCACTTTCACCCTCACTCTCACTTCCATCATGCCTGCAAAAGTCTACACCGACAAGGACGCCGATCTCGGCGTATTCGCAAACAAAACCCTGGCCGTGCTCGGCTATGGGTCGCAAGGCCACGCCCACGCCCTCAATCTGAAGGACAGCGGCTGCCACGTGATCATCGGCCTCTATCCCGGCTCGAAGTCCCGGGAGGTTGCGCGGCAGCACGGGTTCGAGGTATTCGACACCGCCGAGGCCGTGCGCCGCGCCGACGTCATCATGGTCGGCCTGCCCGACATGAAGCAGGCCGGCGTCTATGAGCAGGACATCGCGCCCAATCTCACCAAGGGCAAATGCCTGCTGTTCTCGCACGGTCTGAGCATTCACTTCGACCTCATCAAGCCGCCCAAGGACGTCGACGTCATCATGGTCGCGCCCAAGGGCCCCGGGCACATGGTGCGCCGCCTCTACACCGAGGGCAAAGGCATGCCGTCGCTCATTGCGGTGTTCCAGGACAGGTCGCGGCAGGCCAAAAAGCTCGCGCTCGCCTGGGCCAGGGGCATCGGCTCCACCCGCGCCGGCGTGCTTCAGACCACGTTCAAGGAGGAGGCCGAGACCGACCTTTTCGGCGAGCAGGTGGTGCTCTGCGGCGGGGCCAGCGCCCTCGTGCAGGCGGGCTTCGAGACGCTCGTCGAGGCCGGCTACCAGCCCGAGATGGCGTACTTCGAATGCCTCCATGAGCTGAAGCTCATCTGCGACCTCATGTATGAAAGCGGCATCGCCGGCATGCGCTTCTCGGTTTCCGAGACCGCCAAGTACGGCGACATCACCCGCGGCCCGCGCATCATCAACCGGCGGACCAAGGCCGAGATGAAAAAGATCCTGAAGGAGATCCAGTCCGGCAGGTTCACGCAGGAGTGGGTCAAGGAATACAAGGGCGGCTTGAAGAACTACCACCGGCTGCTCCAGGCCGGCGAAAAGCACCTGATCGAAAAGACCGGCCGGCGTCTCCGCGCGATGATGCCTTGGATGACCAAGAAGAACATCAAGGGCGTCCAGGCCGCCTACTGATCCGAAGTATCGAGTAGCGTGTATCGAGTAGCGAGCATCGCCTTCATCCTACTCACTACTCGCTACTCAATGCTCGCTACCATGCAGCGAATCATCCTCGCCACCCGCAAGAGTCCGCTGGCGCTCGCCCAGGCGAAGCTGGTGGCNNACCACCGGCGACCGCAAGCTGGGGTGGTCGCTGGAGAAGCAGGGCGGCAAGGGGCTCTTCACCGCCGAGCTGGAGCAGGCGCTGCTGGGCGGCGAGGCGCAGGCGGCCGTGCACAGCTCGAAGGACCTGCCCAACGAGCTGACCGCGGGCCTGGTCATCGCCGGCTACCTGCCGCGCGAGGATCCGCGCGACGTGCTGGTGTTGCGCGCGGGCGTGCGGACGCCGCTGACCATCGCCACCGGCAGCCCGCGGCGGCGGCTGCAGATCGCCCGGATGTATCCGGGGGCGGCGTTCACCGAGATCCGCGGCAACGTGGACACGCGTCTCAGGAAAATCGCCTGCGGCGCGGCCGACGCGACCGTGCTCGCGGCCGCCGGCCTCAAGCGGCTGGGGTTCGAGTCGTGGTCCGGCGTGGAGTTCCGGTTTCTGGATTTCAAGCAGATGGTGCCGGCGGTGGGGCAGGGCGCCATCGCCGTGCAGTGCCGCCTGGAGGACGCGGCGTTACTGGCCCCGGCGCTCGACGCCGCCACCGCCCGGCAACTCACGCTGGAGCGGGCGCTGCAGGGCAGGCTCGGCGGCGGCTGCCAGCTCGCGTTCGCGGCGCATGCGACTCCCGACACGCTGTACGTTTTCCATGAAAAAACCGGTCCGCGGACCCTGCCGCTCACGCCGGAGGATTTCGACCGGCCGGCGGCAGCGGCGGAGCGGATCGTACAGGCGCTGGGCCTGTAACGCCCGCGGCCGATCAACTAACTGACTGACAGGAAACTGGTCTAGCGTTCCACCTGTCGCCGCAGGTCCGCGACATCGAGGGTTTCGAGCAACTGGACGAGATTGGGATACCACATTTCGCTGAAGCCAAAACCGCCGTGGCGAAACTCGTCCAGCGCGGCCTCGCGCGTCCATCCCTGGAAAACGAGGCGGTAGGCCGCGACGAACACGCCGGTGCGATCGCTCCCGTACCAGCAGTGGACCAGCACGGGTTTCGGAGCGGCGCGGAACTTGCGCAGCGCGGCGGCGAGTTGGGCCACCGTGACATCGCCGGCGTTCATGGGTTCGGCCAGCAGGGTGAGCCCGTTTTTGGCGAAGGCAGGCGCGTCGGTGTGATGCGCGCGCAGATCGAGCACCGAGCGGATGCCGAGCGCCTGCAGGTCGCCGAGATCGCGGGCGTCGGGCTGGGCGCAGCGGAACAGCTCGTCGCTCACCCGATAGGCATTCGCGAGCGAAGTATTGCTGACCGGCGCCGCCCAGGCGGCCGGACGCACGTGCGGCGCGGTATTCTCGACGCACCCGACGGTCCCGAGCAGCGCGCCCAGAAATAGAACGAGAAGGAGCGATTCCGTTGACCTCTTCACGGACCACTGGTGTAGCCAACGACGGCGTAATGTCAGTTCCGCAATTGTGGCGCGCGGACTGGCGGATTCGTGAGTGGCCAGCGGTCAGCGCAGGCGGCGCACCAGCCCCAACTCTTTGCCGGGCTTGAAGCGGACGGCTTTTCTGGCTGACAGTTTTTTCCTGGTCGAAGCGCGTTTTTTCCTGGTCGATTTCATGGTGGATTATCGGGGTGATGGGTGGTCGGGGTGGTCCGGGCCTCGTGCAGCCCGGCGGGGATGGGACGAAGCATAAGCAAGCTTCGCGATCTCCGCAAATTTCCGGAGCAAAAACCGGGGCACGGACGCTCTGGCGCAAAACGGCCCCGCTTTCCCCAACAGCCGGCGCCAGAGAGCCGCGCGGTGGAGCCTCCTTCTTCCGGCGATCGCTTCAGGGGGCGGGTTGCGCCTCGCTGGGGCGGGCCCGCAGGGCCTGAAGCTTGGCAACCCAGCGTTGCGCGTCGGCGGTCCGGCCGAGGCCTTGCGCAACGAGGATGCGGAGTTCGTAGAATTCCGGCTCGTCGTCCTTGATTGCGATGGCCCGCCGGAGATGCCCCTCGGCCTCGGGGTACTGGCCGCGCGAATATTCGGTGCGCGCGAGGAAGCTCAGATAGTAGGGATCCCGGAGCCGGTAACGCTCCACCTTCTTTTCCAACTGGGCCGCCTGCTTGAGCCGGCCGGTCTGGGCGTAGAGGTTCGCGAGACTGCTGAGCGCCGCGAGTTCCGTGGGGTCCTCCTTCACGGCTCGCTCCAGGCAGTCGTGGGCGCCCGCGAGGTCGCCCGCCAGTCGCAGGGCGGAACCTTTGTTGGCCCACACAAAGGCGGCGGTGGAGTCGGCCGCCAGCGCGCGGTCGAACAACGCCTGCGCGTCTGCAGCGGCGCCTTCCGCCAGCCGCAGCACAGCCAGATTGTTGTAGAAGTGGGCGAAAGCGCGGGCGTCGGACACCGCCTTCACCGTTGCGACGGGAGCTTGGCGTTCGGCAGCGCCCAGCGGGTCGAGGTCGAATTGCGCCGTCCCCGCCAAAACCCGAACATTCAGATGCCGGATCTCGGTGACGATATTGCCGGACCGGTCCCACCGGGGGTACGTGTTGACCTCGCAAAACCCGGCGGTGAGGCCGTACGTGCGGGCAACGGCCACCATCAGCAGGGAGAACGAGAGGCAGTTGCCCTGCCGTCGTCGGTAAGTCTCACCGGCGGAGTAGTTGCCGTTCTTCACGTAGGCGAAGTGCAGGCCCTGTTCTCCCAGAATGGCGGTGACGATCTGGTTGAGATGGTCTGCCTTGATGGCGCCGACGTCAATGCGCGTGGAAAAGAAACGCTGCATCTCGTCGTCGAGCGCCAGCAGTTCCCGGTCGTCGGCAGGAATCGCGAAGGGCGCGGCTTGCATGGCCGTCGGCGGCCCCGCGGATGCAGCCGTGCCTGCCTGCTCGCCGGGGGCCGGCCCGGCCGCGCCCAGGGCTCCTGCGATGCAACCCGCGCCGCGGATCAACGCGGC
>PLMW01000082.1 GCA_003142615.1 Opitutia bacterium
CGCCAACGCGCTCCAGATCGGGATCTTTGACGCGCTGGCCATGACCTCGACGAAGATTCCGCAGACGGAGGCCGGGATGACCGTGCTCAAGAACGCGGTGATCGCCGTCTGTCAGCAGGCGGTGTTGAACGGCTACATCGCGCCCGGCACGTGGCAATCGACCGACACGTTTGGCGACCTGAAGAGCTTCCTGCGGAACATCGTGCAGCTCGGCTACTACATCTACTCGCAGCCGATCGGTGACCAATCCGAGGCCGTGCGCGAGACCCGGGCCGCGCCGCTCATGCAGCTCGCGGTCAAGCTCGCGGGTGCGATCAACACCGCCAGCCTGCTCGTGTTCTTCAATCCGTGATCCTCTCGTAACGACAACCAACCACAGGAGCTTTTATGAACCAGCCCACCATCGTCCTGACCGGCAAGGACACCATCGCCATCGACGGAATCCCGATGGTCAACTTTGGCCCCGGCGACATCTTCACCGGGGAGTTTCCGAATGACGTGGCCGCGGTCGAGATCGGCAAGAACGGCAACATCGTCGCGGCCCTGAACGCGCAGGGGCAGAAGTTCGAGGTCGTGGTGAAGCCCCTGCGGGGCAGCCCCGAGGACATCTACCTGACCCAGCGCGAGGCCGAATGGCTGCACGACCCCGCGGCGTTCGTCACCTACACCGGGAACTTCGTCAAGCGCATCGGCGACGGGCAGGGCGGGATCGCCAGCGACAACTACATCGCGGCCTTCGGCGTGCCGAAGAAGCTGCCGGCGATCAAGGAGAACGTGTCGGGCGACGTCAGCCAGGCGATCGCCGAGCACTTCATCACCTTTGGGCAGGCCATCCGCGCCATCTTCTGACCTCCTCCTCCCATGAAAAAGCTCCTTCTGTCTCTTCTCTTGGCGCTCCCGCTGGTCGCGTGGGCGACGGCCCCGACACCACAGGGCTCCGTGGCCGTGGCACTCGATCAAAGCAACGCCTACACGTTCCTCAAGGTCAGCAATGATGGCTATCTGCTGACCGAAAGCGCGCCGGCCGGAACCGCCGGGGGCGTGCTCTCCGGCACCTATCCGAATCCAGTCTTTGCCGTCTCCGGTTCCGTGGCGAACGACTTCTCGGGCTCGAGCGGGACATTTCTGACCTCAACCGGCGCCGTGACGATCGGCCCCGGGGCGGTCAGCGTGACCGGCATCCCGGCGCTTACCTCGACCGCGCGTACCTCGGGCACCGCGGCATATTTCACGGTCACACCTCCGGCGGACACGGGGTTGACCGCCAGCACGGCCTCCATCGGTTTCAATCTTGCCACGGCTACCCGCACTTGGGCGGACGGCACGGTTGCCGCGCAGTATGAGCGGTTCTTTGCCGGGCCGACGTACAACAAGACCACCAGCGCGGCAACCTTCACCGACGTCTTCAACCTTGGCCTGACCCCACCCATCGCGGGGACCGGCGTAACTTTCACGCGGAAGCACACGCTGGGCATCGTCGATTCAACGAGCGCCGCCTCGTCCATCACCGGCGGCCTGGTAGTTGCAGCCGCGCTCGGCACGACTGCGACCTCGACAGGCATAGGCGGGGGCAACATCAACACGGGCGGCAACATCACGGCGGGCGGCACGCTGTCAGTCACGGGGCACGTCACGGTCGAGGGCGTCACGTCAACAGGCGCGACGGGCACCGGAGGCTTCGTATTTTCCGATTCGCCCACCTTCACCACCACGGCGGCGGCACCGACCGCGAGTGCAGGCGATAATTCAACGGCCTTGGCCACGACCGCGTTCGTCACGCTGGCCGCCAACGCCGACACGCTGGGCAGCATCGCCGGGGCCGACTCGGCAGCCGGGGCGCAGACCTACACCAACCGGATCGGCCGGACGATTTTCACGACCGCTGCTGCCGCCGTTCGCACCTACACCCTGCCCAACGCGACTACCGCAGCCTACAAGGGCACGCTGCTCACTGTCTACGTCGTGACCGGCACGAACCACGTCAACCTGCAGCCCTACAGCGGGCAGCATTTTGTCCTCGCCGGTGTGCCGCTCACCGCCAATCACTATATCCAAGCGGGCACCAGCGCGGCGGGCAACTACATCTCGATGTTCTGCGACGGTGCGACGTGGGTTGAGCTGGGCTATTCCGGCACGTGGGCCGATGCCGCCTCTCCGTAACTNNAACGAAAGACGAACGATGAAGAAAACCACCACCCTGAAATCCGGCCACAAGCTGACGCTCAACTGCGCCAGTCTGGCTGCGGCCAGCGAATTGAAGTTCGCCATTGCCGGCGAGCTGCAAAAGAAGGTTAGCCTGAACGGCATGTCGGAAGGCGTGGTCTTCGCCATGCTCGCGGGCGACCGCCGGAACGCGCTGGCGGCCATCGCCGGGTCCGATGTCAATGTGCTGTGGAATGTCGTGCTGACCCTCCTCGGCTCGCGCGAGATCGAGGCCGCGTTCTTCGAATGCGCCAAGGTCTGCATGTTGAACGCCAAGGGGCCGGACGAATCAATCACCCGGGAAACCTTCGAGTCAGAGGGAACGCGGCGCGATCTGATCCCCGTCGCGCTGGAGGTGATCAAGCTCAACTTGCTCCCTTTTTTCGAGGACCTGCTATCGCCGTCGTCAACCCCCGACGCGGCGACGCCATCGCCCCCGAAGTGAGGTGCACGATGGACGAATACCGGCTGGCGTCCATCACCCTCGCCGAAGCCGGCTTCTGCGGCGGCGACCCGGAGAAGACCGCCCTGATGCCGGTTGACCTTGCGGTGGATGTGCTGGCGTTTCTGCAGTTCCGAGCTGAGCAGGCGGAAACTCTCCAAGAACTCAACAAGCCAAAGCCATGACCATCGGCGAACTTTTCGTCCGGCTCGGCTTCAAGATCGAGGGGAAGGAAGACCTCAAAAACATTGAGGCGAAGCTGAAGGAAACCGCCCTGACTGCCGGCAAGGCGGCGTTTGCCGTCGACGCCCTGATGGCCGCCTTTCTCGCGCTACTCAACTCCGCGATGAACAGTGCGGTGGGTTTCCAGAAGTTTACGCTGGCCACCGGCCTCTCGACTGACCAGTTGAAGCAGTGGCAGTACACCGCGGCGCTCGCGAACGTCTCTTCGCAGGCGCTGACCGAAACGGTCAAGGCGATCCAGATGGCGGGCGTGCGGGTGTCGGCCACCGGCGAGGGCTACGGCGCATGGGCGCTCCTGGGCATCGATCCCCGACAGAACCCGTTCACCATCTTGAAGCAGCTCCAGACCGAGCTGAACTCGCTTAATCAGCAGCGGGTGGCCGCCGCCCGGTACATCGTGACGCAGGCTGGGTTGTCGGAGGACATTTTCCAGATGCTCAGGCGTCCGGCGGGCCCGGCGCTGCCGGGGCGCTACATCCTGACCGGCGCGGATCAGGCGGCCCTGCAGGCGCTCAACACGGAATGGCAGCGCATGTGGTTCCTGATCGGAAGTGTAAAAGACCGTTTCAGTGCAGATTTTGCACCCGCCGCCCGTCAGGTCGTGATCTGGCTCGAACGGGGGATCAATCTGCTGTCGAAGTTCATCGACTGGCTGGGCAGGGGCACGCCAGCCGCGCAGGCCGTCAAGGTGGCCCTGATCGCGCTTGTGGCAGGGGTGGGTGCCCTTAGCATCGCCCTGACCGCCTTGGCCACGGCAGCGAGCATAGCGGCGGGCGCGGCAGCCCTCCTGAATCTATCTCTCGCGCCCGAACTCGCCACGGTTCTGGGGCTGGTCGCAGCGGTANNTTGATCGGCACCATCGCCGGCATCGCCGGACCCATTGCCGTCACCGTGGCTGCCCTCACTGCGTTAATTGCGCTGAGAAAGGAACTTGATCAGTACGAGGCAAAGAAGACTGGGGTTCCGGGTGCGCCGCACAAGTCGTATGGTGGGGGCGTGGGGGAGTTCGCC
>PLMW01000057.1 GCA_003142615.1 Opitutia bacterium
CGCAGGGAAAGGGGAAAGCGCAGCCGTGGCGGGGCGCGTCATGCCTTGGGGTAGCCACACTGGCGGTAGATGGTCTCGACAATTTCGAGCGTCTGGATGCCTTCGCGCAGGCCGGGTGACGGTTCGTGCCCAAGGAGGATGTCGTCAATGAAAGCGTCGGTCTCGAGCGACCACGAATCGTCGCTGTGCGGATATTCCCAGACCTTGGTCTCCGGCGGCCCCATTTGCGGGAGCATCTTGTAGAAGGTCAGGCGTTCGGGGCCGTAGCTTCCGCCGAGACCGTCGACGGCGATCTTCGCGTCGCGTCCATAGATTTCGAGTGAGAAGAGGTTTTTCCACTCGGTGCAGCTCACGTGCAGCCACGCGGTCTGGCCGGCGGCGGTGCGCAGACTGAGAAAGGCGTTGTCGTCGACCGGCATGTCCCAGAAGTACGTGGCGCAATGGCCGTTGATGGCGGTGAAGTCGCCAAGGAACCAGCCGGCCAGATCGATGAGGTGCACGCCCTGGTCGATGAGTTCGCCGCCGCCGGAGAGCTTGGGATCGGCGCGCCACTCGCGGTCGTAGCCCTTGCGCCCGCCGTGGCCGTAGCGACCGCGCAGGAACATGAGCGGTCCGGCGGCTCCGGCGTCAATCAACTCGCGCGCCTTCCGGAGCGCCGGGTGGAAACGGTGGTTGTAGCCGAGGCGGACTCTAACGCCCGTTTTGACGGCGGCGGTGGCGATCTCCCGCAATTGGGCCGCGTTCAGCGCGCCGGGCTTCTCCACCAGCACGTGTTTACCAGCGCGGACGGCCGCGAGGCTGATGGGCGCGAGCGAGGCGTTCAGCGTGGAGACAACGACGGCGTCAATCGCGGCGTCACGGAGGACCGTGGTGTAATCAGCGACCGCCCGGCAGCCGGGCATGGTCGCGGCGAGACTGGCGGCGCGGGCTGCATCCAGATCGCAGGCATAAAGCAGGCGCGCGTTCTTCAAGGCGGCCGCGCGCTTGCGGCCGATGAGACCGCAGCCGATCTGGGCGAATTGAAGTTGCGGTGGCGAGGCTTTGCTCATTCGGATTGGGCGATGATCAAACCGATACTTCCCAGTCGCGAAACGCAAGTGAGGTTTTTGCGTTTCCTGGTGGTCGGCGGGACTGCGGCGGTGGTGCAATTGTCGACCCTGGCCCTGTTCAAGCTGGTCTTGGGGCCGAATGTCGCCTTCACCCTGTCTTTCATCCTGGCGACGGCGACGCATTACTCATTGAACCGTTTTTGGGCGTTGCCAAGCGCGCGTCGCGACACCGTGCAGCAATTGGGCGAGTATCTCACCACGGCCGGTTTAAGCTACCTGATCAACCTCGGCCTCTTCCGGCTGTGTCTGAGCGTGATCGGTCTGAGCGTCATGTGGTCCGCTGTTGTGGCCGTGCCGCCGTCCACGCTGGTGGTGTTCCTGCTGCTCAACTACCGCGTCTTCCGGCACGGGCGCGCCGCTCCCGGAGCGGCTCCTGGTGAAAATTGACGGCCGTCCGGTGTGGGACATCCGGACGAGATTCCACCCCGTTGCGCCCAGAAGGTGTATTTCGGCAGCAACGCCATGAACGGCAGTACGTGTGATCGTTATTTTTACGGGGTCATCTTCTCAATTGACAGGCTGGCGCCGCCCGCTGAATACACCGCCGGCCCCGGCGCCGGCGGTCACTGAATGATCCCGGTGATCTCATCCAAACCCCACCGCAGGCCGGCAGGCGCCGCGCGCGTGACTCCAAAGCAATCCATTTGATGTCAACCGAAAGCCGACCCAACAAGGCGGTGGAAGCACTGGTCATGGGCGTCGCGGAAACGCTTCTGGCTGCGCTGGCGTTGTTCGCCATGGATGCGCTCGCGCATCTGCGCTTGAGTGTGCCGGCGTTTGTCGCCTGCTGGGCGTCATGGCCGGTTTGTTTGCTGGCCGCCCGCGGATTGCGGTTCTGGCGTGCCGCGTCCGCCTGGCTGCTGAGGCTGGTGGAGACCGTCGGGCCCGGCTTACTGCTGAATGAAGTCAATAAGCGCGCCGGCTGCGGACTGACGCTGGCCCAGATGGCATACGTGGTGGTGCTGATCGCCTGCCTGGTGCAGGCATGGCGCATCTGGCTCGCGCGGGCGGCTGGACGCGGACATGTGGTGGCGGCCGAGGCCGTCCGGCTGCTCATCGCGGGTGCGGCGGGCGTCTGGACCGTGCTGCCGTTTTTCACCGACCGGTTGGTGGGAGGAGTGGATGCGCGCTGGTATGCCTACATGCTGAGCGATTTTCTCACCCAGTGGCGGGCGGGGGTCTTTCCGGTATTTCTCGGCCAGGGGGAGCTGGCCTTCAACGGCGCGGTGCATCCATTTCGGTCGGCGCCTTTTTTCCATTACTGCGCCGGAATCTGGGATGTGCTCACGCTGCATTCACTGCATCCGGTGGCGTTGCAGCATCTCACCGCCATCACCAGCGCGCTGGGCGGAGCACTGGGCATGTATGTGGTCCTGACGGCGCTGGTGCCGGCGCGGCGGTGGCTGGCCATGGCCATCGCCGTGATTTATGTGACGAGCCCGGCCTTTCTCAGCCCGATTTATCTGGCGGACCAGTACATGACCTACATGACGCTGGCCACGATGCCGCTTCTGCTCTACGGCAACATGTGCATCTTCCAGGGAAAGGCAGGCCGGGGTTGGCCTTGGGTGGCGGCGGGATTGACCTTGGTCTGGCTAGGCCATCCGCCCGTGGCCATCCTCTGCACCCTGGCCACGGCGGCGATCCAAGGCGGCCGATTACTCCTCAGTGAGCTGCCGGGTGAGGAATGGCTGCTGGCGGCGGGCGGCATCGTTCTTTTTGTGTTCTTGAGCTGTCATTATTTTATCTCCATGGCCGAGGTGCCTTCGCCTTTGCAGCCGTCCGTGACGCTCATGGCATGGCAACTGGTGGGAGCAGGTCTGGGTTTAATTGGCATCGTGCGGGGTGTGGTGTGGCGGCAGAGCTGGGGGTGGATTGTGTTGCTGTGCGGAATGGGGCTCTTGTGGTGCACGCGGCCGGCCTGGCTGATGGCGATGATGATCGCCGTCGCTCTGGTCTGGGTTGTGACCGGACTGGCCCGAGGGCGGCGGTGGTTTGAGCCGCGTAAGCATGGCTGGTTACTGCTGGCGGCGGCTTTTCTCCTCGCCGGCTTTCTTGCGCCCCTGATCTGGAGCGGGCCGTTCCCCAAGGAGAACGTGGACACGCTGAACCTGCTCCGTGGTTATGCCAAGTGGCTGGCCGGTTTTTTTCTACCCGTGAGTCCGGTGCTTAATAAGCCCAGCGATTTCCAGCCAGGCTGGGGCGTGTGGGTGTTGCTCGCCGGTCTGGCAGGGAGTGCGCTGAACGGGCGTTCATTGCGTTCAGGACTCTTGCTGGGTGTGATTCTGGCTTTGGCGTTCTCCTGTCTGCGCGTGCCACTCTTGAGCGAGTTCTGGGTGGCCTATCTGCCCCGGGCGCTGGTGGAAATGGCTGGTCTTCCACTGACCAACAGGCTGTTCCCCCCGTTCGTTGCGCTGACCTGTGCGGGCGGCTTCCTTGGTCTTGCCGACTTGGTGGCCGGTCGCGTGGGGACCTATCGCATCATCTGCGGATTTCTCATCGGACTGGGCGGGTGGGGGGTCTGGCAGGCTTGGCCATTTTTGCAGCATGGCTGGGCCATCACCCACACCCGGCAGGACACGGTCAACCAGTTTCGGTCAGAAAACGCAGTACTGGATCGTTATGCCTACGATTTGGTGCGCGTCCCTCATTATGTCTCGAATGGGAAAACCGATCCACGGCTGGAAAGCCGGCTGTTTGTCCGCAACCGGGTTTTTCGCATCGGGCCTGATGAGATCGCCCGGCAGATGGAGGCGGTGGATGGTCGCGAGTATCTCGTGACCACCCAGGTCGAACCGACGGCACCGGCGTGGTTGAATCTTTCGCCGGTGATCAACCTTGATCCGGGCGAACACGTGCTGCTGCGGTTCGAGTTTTTTGGAAAAGACTATCGGGGCTGGCTGCTCTTCAAGAGCGAGCGCATCTATCGGGAATACAGTCTCCCTGACTCAGGCTGGCCCATGGCCTTCGGGGTGGGGCAGCGTTGCTCCAAGGTGCTTTCCCTCTGGAACTCGGGCGAATCGACGGAGGAGGTGCGATTGTCCTTTCAACGGGCTGATCCCGCGGCGGCGGGGAAGAATTTTGGCGACTTTGCGCGGCTGCATGTGTCGCATTACCACCCGGAACTCACACCGATCCGCACCCTGTCCTTGATGCCCTATCGCGTGGAGGTGGACGCGCCGGCCAGTGGCTGGCTGGAGACACCGCGGATCTACGTGCCCGGTTACAGGGCGACGGTCGACGGCCGGGAGACCGCCGTCAGCGAGTCGCCCCGGCTGCTGGTGAGGGTTCCGCTGGACGCAGGCCGCCATGTGGTGGAGATGCGGTTCATAGGTTCGGGCAAGTTCTGGGTTTCCTGGTGGGTAAGCGCGGTTGCCTGGATCTGTCTCATCGGGTGGGGCGTGAAGCAGGCGGTATTTGATCATGACTGACTCCCCGGCAGCGCCGCTGGCTCCACGGTGCTTGGCCGATCCCCGCGCTAACCAGATCGACAGGCAGTAGAAACGTGCTGGAATCAATCGTGCGCATGAATCCTGCTTCCGCAGCGGCGGCACAGATTAACGGCTCGAGTGCTGGATGGCGTGCGGTCCGTTGCCTGAGTGAATGGGTCGTCGGCGCCTACGCGCTTTATGCCGTGACCGCGCTGCGCGATGAACGGCTCGCGATGGCAGGCTGGATCGGCGGCCTGGCGCTGATCATCGCCCTGGCGATCGGCAGTGTATGGCTGCGTACCACAACCGCCCGTGGCCGTTTCACCCTCGAACTCCTGCTGCTCGCCGCCGGAGTTTTGGCGGCGCCGCTGGTGCCGGGCTGGACCGCTGCATGGACGGAGCGCGCCTATTTCGTCCTTATCGCCCGCGGACTCGTCTGGCTGGTGCGATGGGCGGAGCGTGCCGGCGCCGGTCCCTCCGGAGTAGGCCGGGCGGAGCAACTGCGGCTGTTGCTGCTGTTCGCTCTCGCCGGCGTGTCCTTGCATGCCTACCTCTCCCCGCACCTCGTCGGTCCGAAGGACGCGCGCTGGTATGGCAATGCAATCACGGATTTTCTCAGCCAGGTGCGGAGCGGCGTATTTCCGGTGTTTTCCGGCGAGACCGTCTACGATTTCAACGGCACCGTTCAGCTTTTTCGCAGCGCGCCATGGCATTTGTATTTTGCGGCGCTGGTCGACTGGTTGACGGTGCGTTCGTTGGCGCCGCTCGCGGTGCAGCACATCACGATTGTGGCGAGTTACCTGGGAGCGGTGCTCTTGTTCTACCTGGCGCTCGTTCGTTTGCGGCCGGCTGCGCGGTGGACGGCTCTGTTGCTCACCGTGATCTACGCCACAAGCCCGGCCATCATGCATCCGCTCGTGGTCCACGACATGTACATGACCTTCATGGCCATTCCCGTGCTGGTCTTTGTCTATCATGCGGTCGCCCGTGCCTGTGAAACTCCATCGCTGCGGGCCTATGTCTGGGTCGGACTGGGGTGCGCGGCCATGTGGCTATGCCATCCGCCTTTGGCGCTGCTGAGCATGGTCGTGGCGGGTTTTTGCCTGGGGGCGCAGTTTGCCATCAATGGCCCGGCGTTGCGCCCGCTGGCGGGTGCGGTGGTGGCCGGAGCCGTTTTTGCGGCATTGGCCACGCCCTATTTTTACACGATGTCGGAGATTCCCCCGACCCACAACTATGAACCTCTGCCCCACTTGCTGTTGCCCGCCCTCGCGTTGTTTTTGCTGTTGCTTGCGCTCGCCCAGGCGTTCCGCCGTGGCAGCATCCGCTGGCTGGCACTACTGCCCACCGTCGGACTGACCCTGTGGTATTTCAAGCCCTCGCTGCTGCCGTTCGTGTCACTGTTTGTCGCGCTGTTCGCGATGGCCGTCGCGGCCGATCACTTTTGGTCGAGGCTCGCGCTACGCACGCACCTCGAACCGTGGTTGCTGATCTTTTTCTTTGCGGCGGCTGCGGCGGCGGCAAAATGGTTCCCCGAGATCTCCCTTCCGGCCAGAGGTCCGGTCAGCGGGTTTGTCGGTCCGGCCTTCACCTCAGTTGCTGAGCATTTCGGGGCGATCATCCAGGGCAGCGACTGTCAGCCCCATGCGATCTGGTGGTTCCTGTTGCTCGCCGGTGCGATCTTGATGTGGTGGACCCGCTCCCGGTTCGCGCGGCTGGCCTTTGCCGCCAGCCTGGTGGCGGTCGCCGCGGTGTACCCCGTGCCGCTGGTGAAGCTGTTTATCTGGAGCAATACGACCGTCGAACTCTGGGACGCACTGAACGTGGCCGACCGCATGCGTTTCTGGCCCCTCGCCATGCCCCTGCTTTTGTTCGCGGTTTTTCTGATGTTGGTGGAGCTGACGGAGCGCCGGCCCAAGATGCACCGCGTCGTGGTGGGAATCGTTGTGCTACTGTTGCCTTGGGCGCTGTGGACGCATGGCAGGATTGTGAACGACATCTTCACGCGCACTGCTGATCAAACGGCCCGCCTCTTCCGCTCGGAAAACGTCGTGCTGCAGAATTATGGTTGGGATCTGCTCCATATTCCGAATTTCTGCTCCAACGGCGTCATGGACTGCCGGCTGGAGACCCGGCTCTGGCGCCAGGGCGGCGACCATGCGCTCCTGATCGATCCCGACATCATTGCCCGGCACATGGAAAAATGCGGCGCCGAGACGCTCGATCTTCAGGCGGCGCAGGATCCCATCTACCCACAGTGGCTCTACCTTTCGCCGAAAGTCGAACTGAAGCCGGGCGAGCACAAACTCCTTCGCTTTGATTTCCTGGGCCGGATGATCAACGGCTGGATCATCTTCCGCGGACAGGACATCTACCGTGACTATACCCTGCCCAGCTCAGGCTTCGAGCGGGCCTTCGGCTGCGGCCCGCTCAACACGCGGACCATCTCGCTCTGGAACTCCGGCCCGCAAACGGAAACAATCGAACTCGTAGTCAAACGCGAAGGACCTGACGCGACGGCCGCCGTCCCGCTGGGTGAATACGTACGGGTGACCGTGTCGCATTACGACGCGAGCCGCGCACCGATTGAAGTGAAGTCCCTTTCCCCGCTGCTCCTGCGGGTGGATGCACCGGAAGCCGGCATGTTGGAGTTGTTCCGCAACAACTATCCCGGCTATCGCGTCTCCGTGAACGGCCGTCCCGTGCCGCATATCACCTCCCGCGAAAGACTGATCGCCCTCGCCGTACCGTCCGGCACCAGCGAGGTATTGGTGCGCTTTCGCGGCACGCCGATGCTGCGCGGCATGTTTTGGTACGGCCTGGCGATCTGGACACTGGCCGCGCTTTACCTGGGCGCGGAAATGGCCGTGGTTGGCGGGGTCTTGCGCTGGCGAAACAAGGCATTGCCTGCATGACCGCCGAAGGCCGGCGAAAGCTGCGGGGCATGGCAAAGGGGACAGGTGGCATGAAAGGCATCTGGTGAGACCCAGCGGATGCGCGTTGACTCGCCGGGTGCGAAGAGCCTTTCTGCGCGCGAACTAAGCGATAATCTGTGAGCGAACCCGGTTCATCATCGATTTTTCCCCGTCGCTGGCGCTCCATTGCTCCCTCAACAAGTGGTGGACTTCCGGCTGTGAGCGCACGGACATTACGCGGCAGATCGGAGAGTATCTCGTGATGGTGTGGTGACGTTTGTCATCCTGTGGACGGTCTTCATCGCATTGACAGCTTGGCTCCGATACCCGGCTGGCTGGCCGCCGCGGCGGCCAACGCCGCGCAAATAATGGTCACCGTTGTCGCCCTGCAGCGCAAAGTGCTTGCCGGCACGCCAGCCAGGTCTGCCATGCGTTGACCTCTGCCACGACGATCTTGGCGGTCACGGCAAACGTGGCTTCTCTTTCTCACCGCGCCTGGTGCATGCCAGCATGAACCCAGAGTACACTTGCCAACCATGCGGTTGATGTGCTGGGTTTGCTTCCATCAACCCCGGAATTATCGCCAGCACAGAGTCGGTCCTGTACGGCGACAATGGAGCCCAACGCGATATGTCTGACGATATTCCTACTTCACCGATGCCGTGGTGGCAGCGGATCACGCTTACGACCCTGTTGGCCGGCATTGTATGTTTCTTTTTTTGGACGGTGAGCAGTGGGCCGTTCTCCATCAAGTTCGGCCGCGAACAAACCGACTACTATAACACCCTCACCCATGGATTCATCCAAGGGCATCTCTACATGAACGAGGTGGTGCCGGAGGCTATGACAAAACTGGCCGATCCCTACGATCCAGCGCAGAATCAGGGAATCGGCCTGCACGATGGCTCCTACTACAAAGGGCATTACTACCTGTATTTTGGCGTCACCCCCGTCTTGGTGTTGTTTCTTCCCTACCACTTACTGGCGGGTTCAGATTTCCCGCCGGAATTGGCGACCATCGTCTTTTGCAGTGTGGGTTTGCTGGCCGTAACCATGCTGCTGGTGGCCGTGCGGCGCCGCTATTATCCCCACGTGGGTTTCGGGTTGCTGGTGCTGGGTGTGCTGGTCGCGGGACTGGGTGGATACACGCTGGCATTAGTCAGACGTCCGTCTTTCTGGGAGATCCCTATCTCTGCCGGATATTGCTTTGTGACATTGATGCTTGGCTTGATTTACCGGGCGCTGCATTCGGCGCGACCGTGGGGATGGCTGGCCGCGGCGGGTCTGTGTTTCGGTCTGGCGGTGGGAGCGCGTCCGACGTATGCACCCGCCGGCGTGGCGTTGATGATTCCGCTCGTTGTCCCATGGTGGGAGAGCCGGCAGCAGGGAAAATGGCGCTGGTGGCCGGGCAGCAGATGGTGGAGGCAGGCACTGGCCTTGGGAGTGCCGGTGGTTCTATGTGCGCTTGGCTTGGCCTGGTACAATTACCAACGGTTTGGCAACCCCCTCGAATTTGGCCTTCGTTACCAGCTCACCGGCATCGACCATCGCACGGCCCGCTTGTTCAGCACGGGATTCTTTGCGTTCAATTTTCGAGTATATTTCCTCCAACCGGCACAATGGAGTCGGTATTTTCCGTTCATCAAGGTCATCCGTTCGTTGCCGGTGCCAAAAGGATACTACGGGATAGAATATGTTTATGGGATTCTGACCACTTTGCCCGCCAGCTGGCTGGCCTTAGTCCCCCTGGCGTTCGTTTTGCGCCGGACGGGAAGCCGATGGAGTCGGTACGACGCATTCGTCGTCATGAGTGCGCTCTTTGCGGGCATTACTGCCGGGCTGCTGTTGTTTTTCAATACGGCCGCGGCGCGTTACATGGCAGACTTCACACCGCCAATTCTGTTGCTGGGCGTGCTCGGCGCTTTTGCCCTCAGTCACGAATTGGAGGACACGCCGGTGTTTGGTCGTAAAGCAGGACGGACCCTGCTGGGAGTTGTGCTTGGCTTCACGACACTTTTTGGCGTGCTGGCCAGCCTGCAGTTACATGGCCTGCTCAAAGCCGGGAGGCCCGATCTCTATGCGAGATTGTCCCGGGTATGCAATCAGCCGGCATATTGGTTTGAGCGGCTGGTCGGAACCCGGCATGGCCCTCTGGAGATCAAGCTGCGATTTCCCAAGGATAGAACCGGCAAGCTGGAGCCGCTCGTGGTGACCGGTTGGTCTTACGAGGCGGATTATATTTTCCTCTATTACACTGATGCAAGGCGTCTCCAGGTTGGTTTTGACCACACGAGTCATGGGGTGGTGTTTAGCCAACCACTGATGGTCGATTATGATGCCGAACATACCGTAGTGGTGGACATGGGTTCGCTCTATCCCCCGGAGACACATCCGATGTTTGGTCACGGCACTGCAGGTGGGGCCGATGTCACTCGAAAACAGCGATATGATGTCTTGCTTGATGGCGTTACCATGCTTGAGGGGAAGTCGGAATTCTATGATTCGTCACCAAGGCATATCGGAATAGGTTGGAATCCCGTTTCGGAGGCCTACGGCACCAGATTCACGGGCCAGATTGTGAGGATGAGACGGCTGCCCAAGATATCAGACGCCGAGCCGGTGACCGTCTCTCCAGGATCAATTAGAATTCACCTGGCCTTGGTTCAGAAGCATCCTCCGGGCGGTGATCCCCTTCTCATCAGTGGAAGGCCCGGCCACGGGAATGCACTTTTCATCGAATACCTCGATGGGTCGCATATTCGGTTCGGCTACGATCATTGGGGTGTGCGTTCGTACTATAGTGAGCCGGTGGAATTGGATTTCAGTCAATGGCACGTCATCGAAGTCAATACTGAGGCGTTGTACGCGGTGCCGGACTCGACGAACCTGCCACCGCGGAACACGCCTTTCAAGTTGTGGCTTGACCAGAGGCTTGTCTGGGAGGCGACCCTTCCTTTTTATCCCTGCACCGCAGTGTCCGTGGCAGTTGGGCGGAACCCCATTGGCAGCAGTGTTTGCCAGCCTAGTTTTTCTGGCACTATTCTCGGTGTGAATCACCCGGCCCGCTGAATAACCAGGTGGGCACCCGCTGATGGCATTACTATGATTTCCATGCCTGCCATGCGCCGGAATCCGCAATTGCAGGCTCGGGGCTCCATGAAAAGTATTGTCCGTGCCGTTTCTCCGCGGCAACTTTTCCCCTTCTCGTAGTCGATCATCATCTATTCGGGTATTTGCTTGTCGTTTATCGTGATCAGACAATACCAGCCCTCCTCGTCGTGGCCTCCGCCCTCCCGTTGTCGGTGTAGGAAGCGAAGACATCAATCGTTGGATTTCCTGCCTCCCGTGCTTGGTTTTATGACCTCGTATCCGGGCATATCCCTGGCGGCGGGATGCAGCACCTTGAGTGAAGAGGGGAGAAAAGACTGATGGTTGTGAAAGTTTCATGGTGGGCATCTTTGGCGAGGTGTGTGGGCGACGTACTGATGGAGTCGCTGCTGGCGGCGGGGATACTCAGCGCGATGAACGCGCTCGCGAACTTCAAGCTGGGCGCAGGGGAATTGGCCATGATGACAACCTGCTGGGTGGCTGCCCTCGCCTTGTCACAGATAATTCGCCGGCAGTTTGAGGCATCGAGATGGTTGCTGGCGGCCCTGGAATGGGGTGGGCCAGTCATATTGCTGGAGTTGATTAACGGCAGATTCCTGCATGCGGTGACGTTTGCGCAAATTACCTACGCGGCATCACTGATCATGGCCTTGGTGCGTGGCTGGCGCTGGTGGACCGGGCGATGCGAACGAGACGGGCTCGACCGGCATGCCGAGACCTTGCGGGTCATGCTGGTTGCCCTCGCGGCAGGATGGACAATGCTGCCATTTTTTACCGACCGATTGTTAGGCGGTACAGACGCACGCTGGTACGGGGGCATGTTCACGGATTTCGTGCAGCAAATCCGTGCGGGCGTCTTTCCCGTTTTTGTCGGCCAGGGGGAATATGCATTTAATGGTTCGGTGAATCTATTTCGTTCAGCGCCAATCTGTCTGTGGCTGGCAGGAGTCTGGGATTGGATCACGTTTCGTGCGCTGGCACCACTGGCGCTAAATCACTTGAGCATGATTAGTGCAGGCCTAGGGGGGGCGATCGGCATGTACGCTGCGCTAATCCTCGTGGCCCGCGATGCCCAATCTGGGACTGCAATCTCCGGCTGGTCGCGCTGGCTGGCTGCGTTGGCGGCCGTGATCTATGTCCTCTGTCCGGCGGGGCTCGCCTTGGTCTATGCCCATGAGTTGCAGATGAGTTTCACCGCTGCCGCCATCCTGCCATGGATATTTTACGGTAATGTCCGGACGATTATTCGTCCGGATGGACGAGGTTACGTGACGCTGGCCGTGGCGCTGGCGCTCATTTGGATGGCTCATGCGCCGCTGGCGATGATTTGCACCCTGCTTACCGCTGTTATCCAACTGGGTCGGCTGATTTTCGCCCCGCCCCCGGCGGCTCAATGGTGGGCCGCCCTGCGCGGTGCCGGGTTGTTTGCGTTGCTGAGCGCATTTTATTTTAGTGGCATGAGTGAACTGCCCTCGGAACTGGGGCCGCTTGTTTTGCGCGAGGGATTACTCCTGCTGGGAATCACATTTGCAGTGACGGGCCTTGTGCGGAGCGTAATCTGGCGGGAATGGCAGTTGCTGCCGTTGGCTCTGGCGGGGGGCGGATTGGCCTGGTGGATCCTGCGGCCCTGGGCCTTGTGGATAATGGCCTTTGCCGTGATATTCTGCTTATTGGCGTGGGCGGGTGAATTCCTCTGCCCAGGCCTTGTCCGCCGAAAGGCGGTTCTGGTCACCGTGCTCGCCATGCTTCTTGGCGCGGTCATCGCGGACTACTGGGCGGGGAAGGCAGGGTTTATCCCGTCGGAATTATTCCTTTCCGGACTTGAGAAAAACGCCCAGGCCCCGTTGAGCCTGTTCCTCCCGTTGTCCCCGAAACTGGAGGCTTACACTGATACCCAACCCGGATTGGGAGTGTGGATGCTGCTCGTCGCCGGCCTTGTGGGCGCGGCAGGTCTGTCCCAATTGTCAGTCATCCTGTTAGGGGCCGCGGCCATACCATTGCTGCTTTTGCTGATGCCGGTGCCGCGCGTTAGCTACTTTCTTGCGGGTTTTACCCCCAACGATATTGGCACGATGGCCAATATCCCTCTGTCTTACCGCCTGATACCCCCATTGGCCGCGCTGGGGATTATGGGCGGATTCTTGACCGCGTGCTTCGTGTTCCGCCGGCGCAGCGTCTGGACTGTGCTTGCTATAGTGATACTGACTGCAGGCGGGGCTTGGACGGCATGGGAGGCCAGGCGTTTTGTACAGCTGGGCTGGCGGGCAACAGCATCCTACGGCGGCACCGAAGCGAAGCTCGGCGCAGACAATTACGCGATGGGACGTTATAATTACGTGCTGACGCCTATCCCCGAATACTTCGGGAATGGCAGGCAAGATGTCCGTCTTGAGAGCAGGTTCCTGAACGTCCGGGGTGAGGTGATCGTTGATCCGGAGACGATCGCTCACCAAAACGAGATCACTGGCTGTGATGTAGTGTCTATGCACAGTCGGCAGGATGAAAATAATCCTGAGTGGCTGCAGCTTTCTCCGACTATTACGGTCAAACCCAGCGAGTCTCTTTTGCTGCGCTTCGAGTTCCCGGAGAAAGTGAATCATGCTGGTTGGCTTATTTTTACCAGTGAGCACAATTATCGGGAGTACGATCTTGAAGCTGAATCCGCCTGCCCGCTTGGTTTTGGTACCAGCCCTCCTGCGTCGCGGGTGATCATGATCACCAACAGTGGGCGCCAGCCGGAAAGCTATCAATTCTCGGTGAAGATGCGGCCGGGCAATACCATGCCGCGCGACGGCGGTGAATGGGCCAAGGTCGTTGTTTCCAGCTATCGGACTGACTGGGTCCAAATACGCACCGATGCCTTGATTCCTTTTTATCGAGCTTGGGTGTCGGCCGACGAAGCAGGTTTTCTCGAGACACCTCGTGTTTGGATCCCGGGCTATCGCGCATGGGTGGATGGCGAGCCGGCGAAAGTGCTGGAATCGCGGCAGCATCTGGCGATGGTTCCGGTGGCGGCCGGCAGCCATACGATCGAGCTCAAATTTTTCGGCAGCTTCCGTCTCTGGGGCGGACTGGTTGTCAGCGCCGCGGCGTGGGTAGGAGTGGCGCTCGGTTTTTTGGGCGGCCGTCTGTCCCGCTGGCGCGCCTACTGGGTTGCCTGCAAGGATGCCGGGCACCGTCGCTTGGCAGGCGTTCGCGTTGGTAATGGCAAAGTCACCACGGTGAACTGGCGCATCTGGCTGATGCTTGTTCTCCTCATTTCGGCGGGATTACGCATGACAATGGCCATGCAGGGCGGGCAGGGCTACTGGAAGGATGAAGGCCGCTATGGTAGAGCGACGCAGGTAGCCACGGATCTGGTGGACGGTAATTGGAGGGTCGCGGTCGATCGTTTGTTTTCGTCTGCGGATCATATGCTCTTCACACTGGTGGCTTTGCCGGCGGCGTTGCTTGAAAAAGTGATTGGCAGTTCGCCAGCCATGGTGGCTTCTTACTTGGGCATGTTTTCGGTGGTGGCCTTGTGGCTGATTTGGCGGGTGGCGCTTGCCGCGGGGGCGGAGGGAGGCGAGGCATTCACTGCGACAGCTTTGGCCGCATGCTGCTCGAGCTTGTTGTTCTATGCGCGGCACTTCTTTCCTTACGATGCATCGCTATGCTTCATGCTTGGCGCACTCTGGTGCTCATTGCGTCCGTGGTCTCCCGGGCGCGCCTTCCTCGCCGGCATGCTCTGCAGCATCGGTTTTCTTGTCTATAACGGCTACTGGCTGATGGGCGGCGCCATCTTGGCGGTTTACAGTTTGGCCGGTAAAAGCAGCCGCGAAATCATTCAGCGAGCGATGATCGCTTGCACGGGACTGGTCCTACCCATTGCCGTTATAATTGGCGTGGGCGCTTGGTTGGGGCACGATCTCATCGCCTTGTTTCGGGCCAGTGCAGGAACAATCTCGCAGGGAGACTTCGGCTTGGGTTATCGCGTGATCATGGCATATTTGTGGTCCGCCGAAGGACCAATCTGTCTGTTATTGGCCGGTGGGATGATCTTCGCGCTATGGCGGGTCTCCCAAGGAGAGGCGGAAAGGAGGATCAAATGGTGGCTGGGTTTGTGTCTGTTGATCGTGACCGGTTTGATTTTCCTTTCGGATGGCGTACACAGCTTCGTCGTTTATGGACGGCTTGTACGTTGTATGGTGCCGGTTCTGTGCCTGCTTGCCGCTCATGGCCTTGAGTGCTGTGCTCGACGCTGGACATGGTCGTGGCGAGCGTGGTCGACCGTCGCCATTGCGGTGATCGGCATGGCTGTATTCAACTTTGCGATGCCGTTGCGGCAGGACTTTCCGCAGGATTTCAGGCGGATGGCCGTGGCCGAAGTGCGCCATCTGCAGATTGGCGCGCCCGCGATTTATCAACTGGTACATGCTGAACACCTCTGGGACGTGAATCTTGACCAGGTTCTCCCGCCTCACGATGTGTTGATGCGTCGGCCGCATCCTTTGCAATACCGCCCGTATCAGTACGAAGGCTTCTCCGCCACGCAACGCGCGCAACTCGCCCGACACGACATTTCCATGCAACTGATCCGGTTGCGGGCAGAAGAGAAAGGAGAGTCGCTCAGGCCGCAGCGCGGCGACGCACTATGGGGTGATTATCCGGGGCCATTGCGGATGGTGGTGAGTTTTCCAGCCGGACAGGCAAAGGTGATGGAGCCCTTGCTGACCACCGGTGTCACTGGCCAAGATGATTGTTTATATGTCCAGTATTTGGAAGACGGAAAGATCCGATTGGGGTATGAACATCGGAAGGGGAAGGGAGTGATTTCAGCGCCTGTTTCAATCGATTTCAATCGGAGACACGAAATCATCATTTCTTTTGGGGCATTGATGCCTGCTGGTAATGCGAGGGTCTACAAGACGCAATCGTACCGTGCTTACTTAAAAGACTGGCTGTTGATTGCCTTGGACGGCCGCACCCTGTTGTCGATCCCGGTGGAGTCCCATTTTTCCCTGCCGGAAAACATATTTTTCGGCGCCAATTTTATTGGCGAAGGCAATATTCGTGACAGTTTTACGGGTCGCATCCATCGCGTTGATCGCGCTCCCTTAGCGGAGATTGCACAGCGTATACCGCCGCTGGCCGCCACGGTGCCATGGCGCGACGCTTCTTGGGAAGGTTCGTTGGGGCCAGTGGCCATGGAGTTGGATTTGCCTCGGGAGCCTGCCGGCATTGCCTGGCCATTAGTGGCCACTGGCCGACCGGGAGCGGGCGATCTGCTTTTCGTCCAGCGCGATGCGGCCGGAAACGTGGTCTTCGGACTCGACCACTGGGGGGGGCTCTTGATTCTTTCAAAACCGGTTGCAGCCGGAGATGGGCCGCTTCGGTTGCTTGTTTCCCTCGGCAGTATGATGCCGTCCAAATCCAGTGCGGTTTATCGGGGTGACCCTTATTGGCTCCTGCTCCGACAGCTCGCATACGTGGAGTTGAACGGACAGAGAGTCTTTGCACCCTTGCAGACTTTCTTCCCCGCCGAAGGCTCCGCGGCGTTGGGAGTCAACATTACTCATGCGTCCATGGCCATGCCCTACTTTCCTGGCAACATGACCAGCATCAGTTTGGCGGATCCCCAATATGTGATGGCCGCCAGCCTGCAGGTGGCCGTACAGGCGGCGAATCCCGACACTGAGTGGCTGGGTTATCCCGGACCCTTGCGACTGCGTATAAAATTTCCGGTCGATCGGGTGGGGCAGGCCGAGCCTTTGCTGGTCAGCGGAGTCACGGGCGCGGCCGATTTCCTGTATGTACACTACGTGGATGAGCGGCATGTGCGGCTCGGTTTCGATCACTGGCGCAGCGGAGGACCGGTTACAAACCTGCTGGAGGTTGCCCCCGGCTCAGAGCATGAATTGCTGGTGAGCACCGGCTTTTTGATGCCGCCGGCCGGTGCAAGGCTATATCGGCAACAACCGCAATTGCGCCGACTGCAGACGACGGTTTACATTGAAATGGATGGCCAGCCGGTGCTTGAGGGAGTCTCGCCCGTTTATGCCATCGAGCCCAAACAGGTGATCATGGGGGCGAACTTTGCCGGTGGTTCCACTGCCGGTCCCGGCTTTAACGGCGAGGTGCTGAAGGTGGAGCGTGTGCGACCAGAGTGGGTATTGAAGCGTCTGCCGGCCAGTGTCCCATGAAAACGAAGTTCGGTTGGGACCGGCATGGAGCGCTGCCGTCCGTGCGTTATGCTGGCGGCCAGATGGCAGGTTTGTTGGACCCGATACGCAGCCTTCCTCCGCTTCCGTGGGGCAAAAACTTCGCTTGACCGTCGGTGGCAGTGGCGCCGTCTTGGAATCGTGCGCATCCACCTGTGGGCGGTGGCGGTTTTGTTCTGGTTGCCGGCGATATCGGGGCACTGTGCTGCTGGTGCGCCGACCACCTCTGGACATGAATGGCAGGTGGAGCAGTCGGGGCCGATCAAGCTGCGTTTCACTTTACCCGCAGACCGAAGCCCGCGTGCTGAGCCATTGTTGTCCGTGGGGCAGGGCGGGCGTGGCGATATCGTCTTCATCTATTATCAGCCGGGGAATCGTGTCAGCCTGGGATGGGAACAGGCCGGCGGGGAGGTGTTGCTTTCGGAACCGCAGGAAGTCCCCGCCGACGGGGTCTGCGAAATAGTGATCTCTCTGGGCAGCCTGATGCCCTCAGAACAGGACTTTTATCAGAGAAATCCCGAACTAACCCCTTTGCGCGGGGCCGCGGTGGTGCAGTTTACCGGCCGCACGGTATTGTCAGCGCGCGGGGTGTTCGCTCCGGGAGCGACAAAGCGGGTTGTCGCCGGGGCAAATGTGGTTGGTGGGGCCATGGCCACGGCCTACTTCCAGGGACGGCTTGAAGAAGTAACAACTGTCGAGCCGGGAAAGGTGCTCTCCGCTAGTGGAACCGAAGAGCTGGCGAGCTACCCGGGTCCCATACGGATCCGGTTGCGTTTTCCACAGGGCCGGGCGGGCTACGGCGAGCCCCTGGTCGTCACCGGCGCGACAGGTGCCGGTGACATCGTCTACGTGCGCTATGAGAGCGAGCGCCGCCTGCGCATCGGTTTTGACCACTGGAACAAGGGCGGGCCGGTCTCGAGACGGATCGAGTACGATCCGGGCACCGCTCATGAACTGATGCTCTCTCTGGGGTCGCTCCTGCCGTCCACAGGGCCGGGCGACGATGCCTTCGCGCCCCTGCGCCGTCGCTGCAGCATCTTACTGGACGACAAGCCGGTCTTGGTGTGTGAGAGCGAATTTTATCCAGCCACCCCCGCCCAGATTTTCGTCGGGGAAAATCCCATCGGGGGCTCCACGACCAGCCCGGCGTTTGCGGGTCAAATTGTGAGCGTTGAATCCGTGAAACCCGAGCAGTGGACGGCTTTCATGCCACCTTTGGCTGACCGCCAGTAAACTGCCAGGCCAGTGTCGCCATCCGGCGAAAATACAAGGCGACGAGTGTGGCCCAGCTGCCAACGCAGCTCCACAGCACCGTCTTTAGCCACCAAGGAGCGGCGTAGACCAGCTCCACGGTACTGGCGCCAGGGTTGAGCGGGATCATTACCAAGTCGTCGGGTGACCGTCGGATATCCACGTGTTTCCCGTTGACGCGCGCGCGGTAGCGGCCAAGCCACACGCGTGGAGTCTCCAGATACGCTGGTGTCGCCACCTCAACCCAGGCGCGATACGGTATCCAAGATTCGACGTTGATTGCCAAGTCGCGAGAGTCGTAGGTATAGAGCCAGAAGTCACCGAACGAAAAACGTGTGCTGGCGCTGTAACCCTGGGTGACAAACCGTAATGCCGCCGGCGGTCCGTTTCCCGCGACGGAGAGTGGCATGACCTTGGAACTGGACGCCAATGCGCCGAACGATCGAGGCGGAGCGTTAAGGATAAGACCCTGTCCGGAGTCGGGCAACAAATACTGTCGGAACAACCCTTGGCCAGACAGCTCGAGCACGCCGGATGCGGCACTGTCGAAAACCTGAATCCGTAACGCATAACGGAGACCTGGGGTCAGATTCAACGCCGGCGATAGCTCGAATGGTTCTTCATTTTGCTTTCTTATCGCGGTCAACACTCCGGATTGCACGAGCCGGGGCATTGGCCGGGAGCCGCTATTGGCTGGCAGCGGAGGGGCGGCGCGGTCGGCGTTGGTGGTGATGACGGCGAGTGTATCCCGGCTCAGGAGGCGATTCTCGAGTAGGGGATCCATGTAGCCGTGGCTCAGGTAGGCGGGCATTTTCGAAAAACTCGCGTAAGCATAACGTGTCAGGATGACGTTGCTGGGGTTCAGCAAGAGTTGCTGTGTGGCGGCTGGTACAAACGTGGCTTTGACGATGGAGCCCAATTTGGCGGCTTCCCGCCAAGACCAGAATCCAAGAGCGACGCAGGCGGCGAGGCAACCGGCAGCCAGCCAGCGTTGCCCTGCAATCCGGTCGTGCGCGGCGACCACTGCGAAGGTGAACAACATCAGGGCCGACCAGATGCCGAACAAACGTTGCATCGGCCAGACGTTGTTGATGGTGACAAACCAAGTCGGCACATGCATCCAGAAAAACCCATTCAGCACTGGTAAGGGGAGAACGATCGGGACGACAGCGAGTGTGGCGCCGGCAAACAGCCAGGTTCCCCCCGGGGGGGGATTGGGCAGGACAATAAAAGCCAGTAAAAAGGTAGCCAGTGAGGCATACCCGACTTGATAGAGAGCCATCCCTGGCCCGTTGATCTTAATTGGGAGGAAATTGGCGGGAAAACATCCGGCCACCTCTTCAATGGCGACAGTACCCTTTGACTCGCTGGCATTGCGGTTATCCAGGGATGCGAAAGAGGCGAACGGCAGTGAGCCCAGCGCGACGAACAGAAGCGCGGCCAGACCCGCTCGCCGCAGATCCTTTGCCTGACAGCGGTTGCGGACCAGCACGAGCGCACCGACGCAGACGGCCAGCAGGGTACACCAGAGTGCAATCGGGGCATGACTAAGCCAAACGCCCGCCAGCCCCACGGCTAGGCGGCGGGGTCCGCTAAAGTCGTCGCACGTCCACAACCGCCACAGGCCGTTCAGCACGATCGGGATGAATGGAGTGGCCATGAACGTCATATACTGGTCGCCAACCACCAATGGGGTGAGTACGCCAGGGCTACTGAGATATAGCAGACTTAGAACGCAGGCGAGGCCAGGCCGCCTGTGAAGGACATCCCGCAGACAGAAATACGCAGCGAAGCCACCTGCCAGTCCGTTGACCGCCAATAGCGCATTCTTAAGGCCCGTGAAATCCAGGGCATGCCAGGTTGCTATGTCTAGCAGGCCTCCGGCATACTGAAACCACGGGGCGAAACGCAGGGGGGAAACTGCGCCGTTGAACGCGTATTCGCTCTGCCCAACCCAAGCGGGGAAAACGCCGGCGCGCAACTGCGTGACAAAATCCGCCAGCATGCCGGTGTACCATTGTGCGTCTCCGGTTCCCACGCGGCCGTTGTGGTAGTACGGCAGGAACAGGGCTGTGGCTCCGCCCGCCAGAATCAGCCACCGCGCCATTTCCATGGGTTGATCAAAATGCCGTGTCCGGAAGGCGAAGTATGCGATCCGCAAAACGAACAGCGCCAGCGCCGTCGTCGCTGCGAGCCAGGCCGTTTCCCCGGCCGTCACCCGCCACCCACCGGCGAAGCGCGTGAGAAGCATTGCGCCCGCGAGGGCCGAAGCCAAGCTGCCGGTTCTGACCAGGAGCCGCTTTAAACCGGCTGCCGCCGGTGGCACGTGCAGCCTCAGAAGGCAGGCGAGGGCGGCCACGGCCAACCCGCCGGCCGCGAGGTGCCAGCCGGAAGGAGACGCCCGGCCTTGAAAAACGTGAAAAGCATGGAGCAGCCACGCCGCCACGGCGCCGTCCCCCACCAACAGGGAGAGATTAAAGATTCCACGACGTTCTCCGGCTTCAAGAATTGCCCAAGACTTATGGGAGAACCGGCTGATTACCGTAGTCACAATTTGTGCCGCTCTTCGATGATGTAACGCGGACGACCGCGGGTCTCGTCAAATGCACGCCAGAGATATTCCCCCAGGACACCGAGCATGATGAGCTGGACGCCCGACGTGATGAGCACCGCGCACATCAAGGCCGGCCAGCCCTGTGCCGGGCTGCCGAACGCCAGGGCCCGCACCGCCACGACGACCGCATATATGAAGCCCGTGATCGCGAAGATGAATCCGCATGATGACATCAGGCGGATCGGAAAATAGGAGAAGCTTACAAACGAGTCGATGGAGAGCTTGAGCTTTTTCCGCAGCGTCCACTTGGAGGCTCCGCTGTGTCGCGCCGCTTTTGTGTAGGTGATGTGATCCTGGGCAAAGCCCATCCATTGAATCAAGGCAAGCAGGGAGGTGTGCTTTTCTGGCGAGCTTTTCAGCACCTCCAGCACCTGACGGTCCACGAGCAGGAAGTCCGCCCCGGTGGGCGGCGGCCGCACCTCGGCGAAACGGCGCATGAGCTGATAGTAAAGGCGTGACAGCGCTCGATTGAGCCACGACTCGCCCTCCCGTGCGTCGCGTACGGCCCACACGACCCTGGCGCCGGCGCGCCACTTCTCGAGCAACTGCGGAATTGTTTCGGGGGGGTCCTGCAGATCGGCCGCGAGGAGCACGGCGGCGTCGCCGGTGCAATGTTCGAGTCCGGCCGTGAACGCCTTGTGACTGCCGAAGTTTTTCGAAAAACGCAGCACCTTGACCCGCGGATCGCGCGCGGCCAGCTCGCGCAGGATGACCGGCGTCCGGTCGCGCGAGTGATCGTCCACGAACACCAGTTCGAGGTCGATGCTGAGCCCCGCCCAGTCGAGGGCAACCACGCGCTCATAGAGGCGCGGCAGGTTGCCTTCCTCGTTGAAGGCGGCGACCACGACCGACAGCAGCGGTCTGTTACGCATGGGCCTCCTTGCTCCAGGCTTCAACCTCGGCGCGGATGTCGCGGACGATGCGGGCGGGCACGCCGGCGACCAGCGAGTAGGGCGGGATCACGGCGTCCTCCAGCACCACGGCACCCGCCGCGATGATGGAATGGTCGCCCACCTTCGCGCCCATGAGAATGACCGCGTTGGCTCCGACGAAGACAAAATCACCGACCTCGGTGGGTTTGTGGTCAACCTCCGGGTGACGGCGCTCCGTCACACAACGTCGCGCGGTCGAATGCGAGATGATCTGCGCCCCCGAGCTGATGTTGCAGCCCCGCCCGATCTTCAATCCGCCGAGTCCGTCAATGAGGGTGAAGGCGCCGATCCACGTGCCCTCGCCGATCTCGGGGTTGCCCGCGACCCAGGCGAACGGGTTGTAGGGGTTGGGCGGCAGGGGTTTGGCGGCGGGAGGTTCCATGCGGCGGCGTCAGGCGCGCGGTGCGTGCTGGCGCACGGCGGCCACGACTTGGTTGATTTCAACATCCGTCATCTGCGTGTAAAGGGGCAAACAGACGCACTGGTCGCTCGCAGCCTCGCTTTCCGGGAACGATTGCCGCCCGTAGCGCTCGAGGTAGCAGGCCTCGCGGTGGATCGACATGACGCCGCGGCGCGAGGCGATCCCGTCGTCGAGCAGCGCCTGCATGAACGCATCCCGCCGCGCCGCGATCACGCCGGGCAGGCGGATGAGGTAGGTCTGCTGGTTCCAGCGGCAGTGCGGGGGTTCACGGAAGAGCTGCACACCGGGCGCGCCGGCCAGCGTGGCGTCGTAGCGCGCGGCGATGGCGCGCCGTCGCGCAATGAGCCCATCCAGCCGGCGGAGCTGTCCCAGCCCAATGGAAGCCTGCACGTCCGTCAGGCGGTAGTTGTAGCCGAGAATGGGGTATTCCTCGGTGACGATGGTGCGCGCCTTGTGGCGCTCGAGGTCGTTGACGGACATGCCGTGCTGCCGCAGCAGGCGCAGGTGCCGGGCGAGCTGCGCGTCGTTGGTCGTGATCATGCCGCCATCGCCGGTGCTGAGCACCTTGCGGGGGTGGAAGCTGAAGCACACGAGCGGCGACCAGTCGTTGCAGCCGATGGGCCGTCCGCGGTATTCGCTGCCGATGGCGCAGGCGGCGTCCTCGATCAGGGTGAGATGATGGCGCCGGGCGGCCTCGGTGAGGGTGGTGAGTTCGGCCGGACGGCCGATCTGGTGGATGGCGAGGATGGCCTTCGTGCGCGGGGTCACGGCGCTCCCGACCGCCTGCTCATTCATGTTGAGCGTATCGGCGCGGATGTCCACGAACACGGGCGTAGCGCCGCAGTGGAGGATGGCATTGGCCGAGGCGATGAAGCTGTGCGGGCTGACAATGACCTCGTCGCCCGGGCCGACTCCGGCTGCCAGCAGCGCAAGGTGGAGCGCTGTCGTGCAGTTGGCCGTGGCCACCGCATGCGCGGCCCCCATGCGCGCCGCCAGCGCGGCCTCGAACTCGGCCACACGCGGCCCTTGCGTGATCCAGCCGCTGCGGATGGTTTCCGCCACGAGGGCGATCTCCTCGTCGCCCATTTCCGGTTTGGCGAGCGGGATCACGGGTCAGACCTCCCAGTTGCGCGTCTGCATCTGTTCGAGGCAGCGCGGGTTGGCCGTGTAGAGCGCATGGTAGTACTCAAGCGTGTCAGCAAGGCCCTGCGCAAGGGGGATGCGGGGCCGCCAGCCGGTGGTCTGGCGCAGCTTCGTGGCATCGACCCACAGGCGTGGCACGTCGCCGGGGCGGTCGGCCTCGTGCATGGGTTTGAGGTCGTTGCGCCCGACGACCTCAAGCGCAAGGCGCGCAAGCGCGTCGATGCGCACCTCTTCGCCGTAGCCGAGGTTGACCAGGCCGCCCACCAGCGCATCGCACTCCGCGATGCGCACCAGGGCCTCGGCGCAGTCCTGCACGAAGAGGAAATCGCGCGTGTGCGAGCCGTCGCCGAAGATGACCGGCGGCTGGCCGGCGAGCGCCCGCAGCAGAAAGCGCGGGATGACTTCACCGGAGTCGCCCTCGAAGTGTGCCCGTGGGCCGTAGTTGTTGAAGGGCCGTACGCGGACGACAGGCAGACCATGGCAGGTGTGAAACGCCGCCGCGTAGTGCTCGCCTGCGAGCTTCGACGCTCCGTAAACCGTGGTCGGCCAGGTCGTGGCCTGCTCGGTGAGCGGGAAAGCCAGCGCCCGGCCGTAGACTTCGCTCGTGGAGACATAGAGGAACCGGGTGACGCCGGCGCGGCGCGCGGACTGGAGCAGATTGAGCGTGCCGAGCGCGTTGACCTGGTGGTTCTCATGCGGGTTGTGCAGCGAGTGCCGCACGCCCAGGCAGGCGAGGTGAAAGACGACGGGGTGGCCTGGCAGGGTGTTGTCGCAGACTCGTGGATCGACAATGTCGCCGCGTACCACGTTCACGCGGCCGGTGCGGAGCGCCGCCTGCAGATTTTCCTCCCGGCCGTTGCGGAAATTGTCGAGGACTGTGACACGGCAGCCGGCGCCGGCGAGGAAGTCGACGAGGTGCGAGCCGATGAAACCGGCGCCGCCGGTCACGAGGACGCGAGAGTCGCTTCCTGCAATTCGCATGAGGCAAGAGAAGAGCACTCGCGGCGGCCAAGCAAGCTAGCAACGGATGGATTTGGTTAAAGCCGGGGCGGCCTCATTCCGAAGTTGTCAGCGTTGCCGGGCCGGCCTTCTCTAGGCGGTGTGAATCGTCGTCTTTATTTTCCGAGACAATGCCTTGCGGCCGCCCGCGGTGAGCTGTCAACGGCGGTGTGACGGCAGCGGAGGGATTTGGTGAAGAGCGCACGCATATTCGTCCTCATGGGTACGGCGCTCACCATCGCGGCCGTGCTCTGGTTTTATTACTGGACCGCGGCATCCAATTATCCGAGGGCACGGGTATTTGAAGGACCGCGGAGCGATTATTATAATCTGCTCGTGCACGGTTTTCGAGATGGGCAGCTCGCCATGAAAGCGACGCCCGATCCGGCGTTGGGCGTGGACAACACCAAGGTCAAATCCTTCCTGCTCGATGCAAGTTTCTACCGCGGGAAATACTATCTTTACTTCGGCGTCACACCGGTGCTCGTGCTATTCTTGCCGTGGACATTGCTGACGGGACACGATTTGCCGGAATGGCTGGCAGCGGCTCTGCTCGCTTCGGCGGCCTTCCTCGTCGGTACCGCTTGGTTGAATTTGTTACGGCGGGAGTTTTTCCCGCGTGCTGGAGGTGGATTCTGGGTTGCCGCGGTGATTTCACTCGGACTCGGCAGCGGCCTGCCCGTCGTATTGCGCCGGCCGTTGTTTTATGAGGTCGCCATCATATCAGGCTGTGCGTGGACAATGGCCGGGCTGCTTTGCCTGACACTCGCGACCGTGCGTCCCAGAAGGGCCCTGAAATGGCTCACCCTGGCGAGCACGTGTGCCGGCCTGGCGGCAGGCTCGCGTCCGGCTCTCATTCCGGGCTCGTTGGCAGCGTTGATCCTCATGGCCGGATTGAAATGGTGGCGCGGTGAAGGCGGTGCCGGGAGTGCATGGGTGCGGGCGGTCCGTCTTGCCGGGGCGGCGCTGGTGCCGGTGGGGGTGTGTCTCGCCGGGCTGGCGTGGTACAACTGGGCGCGCTTCGACAATCCATTTGAATTTGGCCTGCGCTACCAGCTGGGCTCGCACGGCGAAGGTTTTCCTTTCACGCTGGCGTCGCTCGGCAGAAATCTGAAAGTCTACTATTTGACGCCGCCGGACACGGGCTGGTTCTTCCCGTTTTTCGCACCTGGTCCGAAGCCGATAGGTTCATATTTCGAGCAGGTTCATGGCCAGTTCTTCTTTTTGCCGTTGTTCCTGCTGGTTGCAATCGTGGGCGCATGGGCGACATGGCGACGCAGACTAGCGGTCCATCTGGCGGCAATTGCGGCGGCGGCGGGCATATGGGCGGGTGCAAGCCTTGTGCTCGTCGCGATGGCGCCGGTGCATAGTAACCGTTATCAACTCGATTTTCACCCTGTCCTGGTCGTACTGGTCTTGGTGGCAGTGCTCGCCTGTGCCTCGACTCTGCGAGCGCGCTGGCTCGCCTGGGGAGCGGTCGCATGGCTTGGCGTGATAGCGGGATACAATGTCTTCATCAGCTTCCACGTGCATGGTTTTTTTCAGGAAGCCAACCGGCGCGATTACATTGCGATCGCACGAGTATGCGACCGGCTGGTATGGCCACTGCACCGGCTGACACGGCCCGCGCTGAGTGGGGTGGAACTATGCGTGGTCTTTGGTGAGGCGAAAATCGGTCGATTGGAGCCGCTGCTGGTGGCGGGCGGCGGACCGGACTTGGACGCAATTCTTGTGAAGTACACTGCGCCGGGACGTGCACGGCTGGTGTTCGACCATCAGGACTTCGGGGGCGCGGAAGGATCGGAGTTCGACTTGTGTCCCGGCAGGCCACGCAGGCTTGAGGTTCGTCCCGGCACGCTTTGTCCGCCCGAATGGCATCCTTGGTACAATACTCAACCACCGGGAAGCGTGCGACAGCGCACCCGTGTGGCGATCCGGCTCGATGGAGTCGCGGTGTTGGAACGCGACATGGTATGTTTCCAAGGATCCTCCAATCAAATCGTGCTTGGGCGACGGCGTGGATGGCAATACGGCGAAGAGCGATTCAGCGGCAAAGTGCAGCTGGTTGGCGCCCTTGAACCCGACATCGCATGGTTGGATGCAGTGCGGAATGCGTGCGGGCTAGTGCGGCTCCGGGTGATGCTACCACGCGATCGTTTCGGTGTGCATGAGCCGCTACTGATGACCGGCGAGCCGGGCAAAGCCGATCTGGTGGGCATCACCTACCTCCAGGACGGCTTGATCCAACTAACCATGCATCATGAGGGGCAGCCGGAGTCGAAATTCTCGCCGCCGATAAGCGTGGATTACGGTCAACCCCACGAGTTCCTCATCGATCTGAGTTCGATCCCCTCACTCGTGTCTCTGCCGGCCGAACAGGCGGCGGTATGGCAAACGCGCGGAGTGAGTGTGCGACTCGATGGGCATACGGTCTTGACGGAACGTTTTAACGCGCATCCGGCGAAAGCGTGGGAGGTGTATGCAGGCTGCACTCCGTGGCCGTTCTCGTGGAGCCGGCGGCTGTTTGGCGGGCAGATGCTCGAAGTATTGCGCGCGACAGGGGACACGGCACAGGTCGCAGCGGCCTTGGCAGCCGGACGGTCGCTGGAATTTACGCTCATATTTCCGAAGGACTCCCCCAACGCGAGTGAACCTCTGCTTACCACCGGAGAAAGCGGCCGGGGTGATGGAATCTACGTGCGCTATATCGGTAACGAGACGGTGAGCTTTGGCTTGGACCACTGGGGCTTTGGCGGACCGGTCTCGAAACCGGTGCAGGCGGACTTTGATGCGGAGCATCACCTCGTTCTGTCCTGCGGGGCACTACTTCCGTCCGGCGATCCGGCGCGCAGGAGGTTGCGCCTGGTGCTGGACGGCCAGATCCTGCTCGACGAATCCGTTGAATTTTACCCGGCGTCGCCTTTGCAGGTGGCGGTGGGGCTAAACCCCATCGGGCTGTCCACCAGTCAGCCGGCATTCATGGGCAATATCCTCGCGATCTCGCCGGCAAAAGAGGGTGCACGTGAGGGTGCGGCTCGATAGTGCCCGCACCGCAGGTCACCAGCCTTTGAACTCATGGATGGCGGCGGCGACGTACTCCACCTGCTGGTCGGTGAGTTCCGGGTAGACCGGCAGGCTCAGGCACCCGCGGGCCGCCCGCTCGGCCACGGGGAAATCGCCGGCCTTGTAGCCGAGGTAGGCATAACATTTTTGCAGATGCAGTGGCAGCGGGTAGTGCAAGGCGGTGCCGACATCCTTGGCCGCGAGGTGTTCGCGCAGCTTGTCGCGCGAGGGATGGCGCGCGACATAGAGATGGTAGACGCTCTCGGCATAGCCGGCCTCGCGCGGCAGTTGCAGCGGGGTATCCTTGAGTAGCTCGTGGTAGCGATGGGCGATGGCACGGCGGCGCTGGTTCCAGGCGGGCAGGTGCTTGAGCTTCACGCTGAGCGTGGCGCCCTGGATGCCCTCCATGCGGTAGTTGTAACCAATCTCGTCGTGGTAGTAACGGACACTGGAGCCGTGCTCGCGCAGCGAGCGGGCACGGGCGGCGTAGTCAGCCCGGCCGGTCACAAGCGCACCGCCCTCGCCACAGGCGCCGAGGTTTTTGCCCGGATAGAAACTGAACGCCGCCATCTCGCCGAAATTACCGACGGCCCGGCCGCGGTAGCGCGCGCCATGCGCCTGTGCAGCATCCTCAATCAAGGGCAGCTTGCGGCTCCGGCAGATCGCGAGGAGCGGATCGACGTCGAACGGATGCCCGTACAGGTGCACCGGCATGATGGCCTTGGTGCGCGGGGTGATGGCCGGCTCCACGAGGCGCGGATCAAGGTTCATGGTCTGCTCCTCGATGTCGACGAAGACCGGACGGGCGCCGACGTAGGAGATGGCCCAGCTGGTGGCGACAAACGTGTAGGGCGTGGTGATGACCTCGTCGCCGGGGCCGAGGTTGAGCAGCCGCATCGCAACGTGCAGCGCGGAGGTGCCGCTGTTGAAGCCGAGGCAATGAGGCACGCCCAGGAAGGCCGCGAAATCGCGCTCGAAGGCGGCCACATCCGGGCCGAGGCAGAACGCGCAGGTGTCCAGCGTATGGGCAATGGCGGCGTCAAGTTCGGGCCGGAGCGCGCGGATCTGCGCCGGCAGGTCGAAGTAGGGAACGTTCATCGAAAAGGGAGGGGTGCCGCCGGGATGCGGTGGTGCTCAGCGCTGGCGGTGGAGCGCACGCGCCGGATTGCCGGCGACGACCGTGCCGGGCGGCACATCCTTGGTGACCACACTGCCCGCGCCCACCACGGCGCCTTCGCCAATGGTCACGCCGCAGAGAATGGTGGCGGACGTGCCGATCGAGGCGTGGTGCTTGACGCGGGTGGGCACCACCCGCCAGTCCGCATCGGTTTGCATCGTCCCGGCGGCGTTCACCGCAGCCGGGTGCTTGTCATTGATGAAGGAGACGTTGTGGCCGATGAAAACCTCATCCTCGATCTCGACGCCCTCGCAGATGAAGCTGTGACTGGAGATCTTGCAGTTCCGGCCGATGCGGGCGTTTTTCTGGATCTCGACAAACGAGCCGACCTTCGTGCCATCGCCGATCTCGCAGCCGTAGGCGTTGACGAAGTTGAAGAAGCGGACGTTCTTGCCCACCCGTACGTTGACAAGCGACCGGCGCGGGCTGTCTTCGTTGATTACTTCCATTCGAGAGAGACTTCCGAACCCCCGGCTTTAACAGAGCGCTGGGCTGCCTCAAGGATTTTCACCGTGTCGGCGCCGAAACGGCCGTCGGAGCGCGGGGTGGTGCCGTCACGGATGGCGGCGACAAAGTCGGCGACAAGATTGGCGAGCGCCTCGCGTGGCGGAATCCGCGGCGAACGCACGTCGCCGATGCGGTATTCGAAGAGCAGACGGCTGCGCTCCTCGTCGGTGCGGGCGACGACACCGGAGTCGTAGATTTTGACCGGCTCGTTGGCGTCGAGGTCGTCGTAAACGATCATCCGGCGGTCGCCACCGATGAGCATGTGGCGGATTTTGACCGGCGAAACCCACGAGCAGTTGATGTGGGCGAAAAGGCCGGAGGCATAGCGCAGGGTGAGGATGCCGATGTTTTCGAGCGGGCTGGAGGTGTGGCGGGCGCCGATGGCTTGCACCCGCACGGGACGCTCGTCCACCAGCGCATTGATGATCGACAGGTCGTGAACGGCAAGGTCCCAGAGCACGTTCACGTCATGTTGAAAGAGGCCGAGGTTGATGCGGGTGGAGTCGATGTAGTGCAGCCGGCCGAGTTCGCCGGCGCGCACGAGCTCGCGGATGCGTTGGACGGCCGGATGGTAAACGTAGGTGTGGTCGACCATGAGCACGCGGTGGCGGGCGGCGGCGAGTTCCACGAGTTCCCCGGCGGCGGCATAAGTGGTGGCGAGCGGTTTTTCCACCAGTACATGCTTGCCGGCGGCAAGGGCGGCCTTGGCCAGCGGATGATGCGTGTCAACCGGCGTGGCCAGAGCGACGGCAGAGATGCGGTCATCGGCGAGCACCTCGGCAAACGACGAGCACCCGGTCACGCCCGGATTCTCCCGCAGCGCGCGGGCGAGGCGTTCGGCATTCTCCTCACAGACGGCGACGCGGGCGAACGCGCTGCTCTGGATAAAGTTGCGGACCAGTTTCGGCCCCCAGTAGCCGTAACCGACGATGGCGATGGTGTTCATGCGCTGCTTGGCTTAAAATTTCAGGCCGCGATCATCCGGCACGATGCGCCGGAGGGTGTAAACATCCGACTTGGCAATGGCCCCGGCGTGCCGGCCAAGTCCGGCCCAGGAGTCCCACGGGGCGGAGAGGAGGCGGCCGCTGATGCCGTCCGAGGCGGGCGAGAGCAGCCATTCCACCAGGCTGATGGCCTTTTCCAGCGAGCCGCCGCCNNGGGGCGACGGCGTTGATGTCGAGCGGTTCACCGCGCAATTCCTCAGCGATGGTCTCGACGAGCCGGATGACGCCGGTCTTGGCCGCGGCATAGGCGGAAAAGTTCGGCCGGGCCTTGGTGGCGCCGCCGCCCGAGAAGCAGACGATCTTCGCGCGTCGCGGGGCGCGGCTCAGAAGTTCATGGCAGGCACGGATGGCATAGTAGGTGCCGTCGAGATTGGCACGAATGGTAGCGCTCCACTGGCGCGGATCGAGCGAGACCGCGGGGCCGATGGCGCCCTGCAGACCGGCACAGGTGATGAGCCCGTCAATGTGAGGCCAGGCGGCGGCAATTTCGGTGGCGGTGCGCTCCATTTGCGTCCAGTCCGCGACATCGCATCGGGAGGCGCGAAAAACGCCGGGATGCTTTGCGGTCAGATCCGACTGGTCGGAGCGGGCGAGGCCCCAGACATGATGCCCCTGCACGAGCAGATGCCCGGTGAGTGCGCACCCGATGCCCGAACTGGTACCTGTGATGACAAGGCGCATGAACAAGAGAAAAGCGAAGGCCGCTGGGCGGGTTTTGTGGAGAGCAAGGAGGTCCCGCCACCGGGGGGGGCTTATTTCTTTACGCGCTCCACCGCGAAGTCGGCAAGCACGAGCGGAGCCTCTTCACGCTGTTCCGGCGTGTGGTCCAGGATCCAGAAGGCATCCAGCCGCGGATAGCGGCGTTCCGGTTCGATGAGGAGCAGGATTTCAAAGGTGATATGCGTGCCGCGAGGGCTTTCGTCGCGGCGCACCGAGATAATTTTGAAGCGGTCGCCGGTGTGTACGATGTCGAGGATGCGCACCGCCGGCAGGTCGCCATTGACATACTTGGACGAAACTTCCGTTGGCAACGCGGGCACGCTCATGACGGACCCGGGCGCATTGGCTCCAACGAGCGGCCAGACGGAGTCATGCTTCTTGAGTTTGAAAACATAACAATCACGCTGGAAAATGAACTCCCGGCCGGGGAGCTGGTTGTATTGCGGCAGACCATTGACATAGGAGGTCTTGACGGAGTTGGCCTGCCAGTAGACGAAGGCGGCCACCAGCAGAATCGCCACGGTGACGATGAACCATTTTTTCATCAGACGAAACTGTGGCGGTCCGAACGTCAGGACGCGAGGCGGTTTTGGTTGCCCATTATCGCAAGTTCCGGAATACGGTAAACGCGGATGGATTGACCGTCCGTTTCACTAGGTGAATTCATTGCCTGCAGACAACACCATAGCATCAGCGCGCGCCAGTCCGGAGGCAAGGCAATCGGGCCGGTTGTTCCTTGGCCTGGCAGCGGCTCTGCTTATCACGGCGGTGCTGTTGCGATTCCTTCTCGTCGAAGGTGGTGGACAGTTTTTCTTTCCTGACGAGACGCGCTACTTTCTGTCACGTGAGGCAGCGACACTGGTGGCGTCCGGTAACCTGCGGCCGGGCCTGCTGCTCCCGTTCTCAAACAGCGAACACATCGGTTTCAAAGTGCTGGGGCTCATGCCGGCACTGCTCGAAGAGCGGTTTGGGCACGACGGTCGGCTGCCAGCGCTGTTTTTCAGTATTTTTTCCGTATTGAACCTGCTGTTGATCGGCCTATGCGCCCGGCGTCTGGGGGCGTCTCCGATGGCGCAACTATGGGCGTTGTTCTTGGGCGTATGCAGCAACTCGCTGTTTTATTACACACGGCATCTGTTTCCCTACGATGCTTCCCTCTGCCTCGGCTTGCTCGCGTTCTATATAGGTAGCCGCAGTGGCGGATGGCGCCGGAGCACCGCGGTTGGACTGTTGGCCGGGCTGGCGTTCATCACCTACTTGGGATATTGGACCCTCGCGGGGACGGTTATGCTCCTGCATTTGCTGCGGGGCGGCGGCTGGCGCCTCTGGCTGGAACGGGCACTGGCTACGGGTGCGGGTTTCGGCGCTGTCGTTGCCGTAGTGCTGTTAGTCAACCAGTTGAGCACCGGCCATGCGCTGGCCGATACCCTGCGTTTCGCCACGACGATCAACCAGGGCGATTTCCATGAAGGACACAGCCTGCCCTGGCGTTACCTGCAGGCGGCGGAAGGATTACTGCTTTGGGTTTGGCTCGCGGCGGCGGCCTATGCCATGGTCTGGCTGATTCGCAGCCAGGCGGCACGCGGGGGAAGGAATCAAGCGCGATGGCTTTGCTTGGCGGCACTCGTCTTATTGTACGTGATACCGCTGGTGACCTCGAACGTCCTTCAAAAGTTCGTGGTTTACGGGCGGGGAGCACGTCTGGAAGTGCCGTTTTTCTGTCTTCTGACCGCGCTCGTACTGGACGATCTCGATTGGTCCAAACGCGTAGTTCGACTGGCGGTAGCCGGTCTTGCAGTGCTCGTGGCGATCTCCGCGGTTTTGCGTTTTGCCGTGCCGCTGACCCAGCAGTTTCCTGCGGCGTTCCGGACCCGAGGTGATGCCCTTCTCCGGCAGCGTCCCCCACCTGACCCAGGCTCGTACTATCGTTACGTCAACGTAAACCATTACGTCATGGCAGCGGAAGTGCTCAAACAAGCGCCGGCGGAAACTCTCCTGGTGGCAGCGCATCCCTATCAATTCGAACCCTACCTCTTCGAGGGCTTTTCGCCGGCGGAGCGAGCGCGGCGACGGAGTGTCGATCATCGCATGCGCCTGGTGCGGATGCTGGTCCCCGCAAACGAGCGCGTCACGGGCGAGCCGTACGGCCTGATCACCCTCCGCCTCCGCTTTCCCGAGCGGCATGCGGGCTTCACCGAACCCTTGCTGTCGGTCGGTCCGCATGGTGAGGGCGATCTGTTTTTCGTCCGTTACCCGGCTGCGGACAGGGGCGAATTCGGCCTTGAGAGCATGGGGGAGCAGATCATCAAGAGTGAGACGGTGGATATCGCGCCCGGTCGGACCCATGTCCTCGAACTCTTCAGTGGCACCCTGGCCCCGCCGCCGGCGGACGAGAAAGCGGCCGGCACGATGGCAGGCATGCGGCACGCGTACTATCGGAATCGCGTGTACCTGCGTTTCGATGACCGCGTGCTTCTCAACACCCCCGTGCCGGGGCATACGGCAGGCACGGAGGAAATCTACGTCGGCTTCAACCATGTCGAGGCGGACAGTGCCGGCAGCCAGTTTTCGGGGGAGATTCTCAGTGCGCAACGAGGCGGATTGCCTCCCGCGCCCCAGGGGCTGCAGGAAAATTATGGCGCCATGGAGCTCACGCTGATCCCACCGGCCTCGCGCAGTGGGATTCCAGAACCGCTCGTGGTCGCCGGCGAAACCGGGCGCGGCGTGTTTGCCTTCATCAAGCATCTTCCCGATGGAACGTATCAGTTCGGCATCGAGATCTGGTCGGTGGGCGCGTGGGTGAGCAAGCCGCTGAAGCTCAAGCCCGGCGTCGCCGCCAAGGTGGTCTTTTCCTTTGGCGCCCTTTTGCCCCCAGCCGGGCATCCTGCCTGGGGCCGCACCCCGGTCGAAATCCAAAGGAAACTCAAGCGCCGGTTGCGCATCACCGTGGACGGGAGCGAGGTGTTTTCCGCGGAGCGCGAGACGCCGGAGTTCGCCCAACTGCCGCTCTACATCGGTGTCAATCCAATCGGCGGGTCCTATGTCGGGGCGCGCTTCTCAGGGGAAATTCTGTCGGCGCTTCGGCTGCCGGTTGAAGCAGAGACCACGGTGCCCACTCCTTGACCAGGCAGCCTGCACGAGGAGCAACAGGCAGCTTGGCCGGGACCGCCCTGCCCCTGATTCGCCTACCCGGATCAGCGGCCCTCCAAGGCTTATGGCGCACGCTCGGCGGCGAGAATTTCGCCGGTAAAATACCGGTCGCAACTTGAGATGCCGATAAAATTGGCGCCAATGCTCAATGTCGAAGGAGGCGCGGGATGAAACCTGGCGTGTACGGTCCAGACGCGCCGGCCATCAAATTCCACCCACAAATCGCCCTCCGCGGGAGCGCGTCCGTCTGGTAGCGGATGAGAGAGCGCTTCCATCCAGATGACGAGTGTGTGAGGCCGATCGTACGCGAGTTCCAGGGGTGCTGACTGCGGGCCTCCTTCGCCCCAGTGGTCAAAGCCAAACCGCACGTGCCTTTCGTCGGCGTACTCGATGTAGAGGGAGTCGCCGCCGCCAGTGATGCCGGTGGTCACAAGCGGTTCTTTTCGTCCGATCCGTTCCAGGGGGAGCATTACCGCCAGCCGCAACGGGCCGCTATTGGAGGCCAGGGTGGGGAATGCCGCCTGGATGGCGTCATCCTCCGCTATGTGCTCAAGGAAACCGGTGTACGAGGCCGCGCAGTTCGCGGAGGCGCCAAGGAGATTGCCAGCCCAGAACCATCGCGATGAATCGGGGGAGGGGATGATGTTGTCGGCGGCCAACACCCGTTGGCCATCGAGATAGAAACAAAGTGAGTCTGCCCACCGGGTTTCGAAATAAGGTCCGAGGGGGCCCAGATTCGCCAGGCTTGGTCCATGGGCTGGTTTGAAACCGATGAGCAAAAGGTGGAAGCGCTTGTAGTCGATCATCACCGGTGGTGATTCGATCCGACTGCCCTGATGCAAGACACCCAGCTGCACGGCATCCCCACCTGCGTAGTGTATGTAAGCCACCAGTGGATTTCCCTCCGCATCGAAGGCGCTGAAAATCGGCTCGGTCAGGCCCGTCATTCCGGGCGGAAAACGCAGCGAGAGGAGACTTGGGTGGATGGAGCCTTCAGGCGCCGACCGGGCGGAGGGTACGCCCAGTCTTTCAACCGAAAAAATGTTGCCACCGAAATAGGTCCGACAACTGGAAGCTCCGATCGAGTTGCAGCCGATGTCCACTGCGAACGCATCGGCGTCATAAAAGGTCGTGCGGGTGGCAAACACCTCGCGGCCATCCAGCTTCACGGCCAGCTTCTGTCGCCCAAAGGAATCCACCGGCAGTGACGGGGGATAGAGCGAGCCCATGTGGATTTCAATTTCGTGCGGGACTGCGTAATCCAGTGGAACGATCGGACTATAAATGGCTCCGTGGCTCCAGTGATCGAGGCCAAAACGGATGCTGCGGTTGTCAAGGTATTGAACAAACAGCACATCGGCTCGACCAGACGTCCCGGTCACCACGAGGGGTTCGGCCGCACCCGGTCGATCGCGCGGGAACTCCACGCGCAACACCGCAGGGCCGACATCAGTGCTGACGGCCCGAGACAGCCGGTCGATGTCGAAAGGCTTTTCCCCCTGGGAAAGCAGACGGCCGCTGAACCGCCCCGTCGTCATCGCCGGTTTCAGCCAGTTCTCACCCACATAAACCTGGCCGGGCGAAGCATCATAGAAGGAAGCGCTCGCCCGGAAAACCGTGGCGCCGTCGAGATCGATGCGCACCGTGCGTTTTAACAGCCGCATCTGGGCCCGTGTCAGGCGCGAGAAAAACGGATGCTCCTCCGGAGGGTAGAGCGAACCGAGACTGATCTCGAGCCGGTGGGGCTTGTCGGGCGTGATGGTGATGGGCGGACTGGACGGACCGCCGTAGCCGGCGTGTTCCAGCACGAAACGGATGGTGCCGGGGTCTAGGTAGTGGACGAACAGGACGTCCGAAAACCACGGCGTACCCGTGGCGACCAGGGGTTCGAGTGTTCCCGGCGCCGCCTTGGGGAAGGCGACTTCCAGCGCGAGAGGGCCGATCGTTTCACGTGTGAGCCGTTGATACCACCAGGATGGGTGGTCGAACACCCGGGCCAGACGCTCATAAGCGGGACGATTGTTCTGCCGGAAGGATTCGTCCGCCTGCAGGCTGATCATGGTGTTGTAGAAACTGCCGAAAAGTAGCAACCCGACACAGGCAGCAGTGATGACGCGATGCAGGCGGTGGCCGGTACCAGCCGCCGTCAGAACGCCGAGACAGGTCAGCAGCAGCAACGCGGGCTGGAAGTCGATCATGTAGCGATTGGCCCGCATGCCGCCCAAGCCGACGATCAGCCCATTGCACAGAAACCAAAACGCCAGCGCGGCGCTGAATGGAAGCAGCATGCGCACAGTAGATTGCCGGCGGACTGCCGTGACGCCGCCCACCAGCGCGAGCAGCGCGAGCGGCACGAAAAAGAACTGTCCATGGGCGAATTCCCGACCAAAATATCCAGGTGGCTGCAGTGACTCTCTGCCAGGATAAAAAAAGGGGAAATAGCGGCTGAATTCGGGCAGGGTGAAGTAGTAGAGCCGGAGGTTGTGCCACAGGTACGGCACGGCGAACTGGGTCTTCTCGCCTTTGATGCCGAACTGGTAGTTCCACCCAGGTTCGAGGAAATCATCGAAGCGCGCGTAATTGTAGATCAGCAGTCCGGCGAGACACAGCGCCGCCGGCAGGAGGGCCGGCAGGGCCAGACGGACGAGACGGCGGCGTGCATCCGCTCGGGTGTGTTCAGGCCACCAGAGCCACAGAACCGCCGCCGGGAGCAGCAGGCCGCCGAAGACAAGATTGACCCGCGACCCCACGGCCAGGCCATAGCTGAGACTGGCCGCAGTGAGCCACCATGCGGGGCGCCGCTTGGTGAGCATGGCTTCCTCCAGGCCGATGAAAAAAAGCATGGTGAAGGCATAACCTGAACAGATGGCCACCTCGTAAAAGGCGCCTCGTCGCAAGGCCGCCGGCACCACGGTGCAAAAACCGAGCGCCACCACGATGACCAGCCAGAGGCCTGTGCCGGAGGCAGTGCCTTGACGCCGTCGGATTCTCCACAGCAGCACCACGCTCAGAATGAAACCAAGGCCGGCAAACAGGACGGTGGCGAAGTTATCGGGGATGCTATGGCCGGACACAACCGCCCACGGGAGGAACAGCACTAGCACGGGCGTCACGCCAAAATAGAGGTAGTAGCGGCCCCGGTAGAGACTGGCGTCCAGCAGGAACGGCGCGCGCGCCCGGATGGCAGGATCAGCACTAAGGAGATCGGGATGGGGATCCACCTTCATGTAAAGATGCCCACCCAGGAATCCGTCAGTCAGCAGATTGTAGTAGTCGTTTTTCTGGCCGCGAAATTCAAACGGCACATTCGGGGAGGATGCCGTCCAGAGGTAGAAGGCGACCACGAGTCCAATCACGAGGGAGGTCGCGGCAACCAGTGCCCACGGGATCCCTCGCGCTGGAAGCGGCGTTGGCGGCTCTTCGCCAGCAATCGTAGCGACGTTATTGGGGTCTGTCATGGCACGAAGGCGTTGCCGGTCTGTCGGCTTTTATCTGAGAGGGCGCAATGCGCTGGCCCGCGTCGTGCAAAAGAATGTGCCGGAATCAGCCGTATGCCGGTATCATTGCCCCCGCCGGGCCTCGTAGACCCAGCGGTTGGCTTCGAGCCAGCGGAGGGTCCGGATGATGCCCTGTTCAATGGTGAGTTTGGGCTTCCACCCGGTGGCTTGGATTTTCCTCGGGTCGAGGAAGATGAAGGGATTGTCGCCGATCCAGCCGCGAGCGCCCCCGGTGTACCGGAGCTCGGGCGTGAGGCCGAGCGCGCCGCAGATCCAACGCACGGAGTCGTTCACCTGCACGTATTCCGGTGTGCCGAGATTGCAGATTTGCGTGCGGGGCTTCGCCTTCGCGGCGGCAGCGGCGATGATCCATTTCATAAGCGGAAAGAAAAAACGGGTTGCAGGGGCATGGCGATGACTTTTCCCGAGGGATACGGAGACGACCGGGGTACGATTTTACTTCGCTTGAGTGGAAGATGGCCGGTTGGCAGCACCGGCGGAAAACGTTACGCCGGCCCGAAGTGTCGCCGCTCCCAATCCGAGCATGCTGGTCATTGACATCCAAAACAGAGCCACGAGCCCTCGCGGGGGCCGGTAGCTGAGCTCAACGGTGCAATCACCAGCCGGCACTGCAATACAGACGAGCCCTTGGGGGGATCGGCATACCGAAGCCGGGACACGGCTTACCACAGCGGTATAGCCGGTCTGATACATGCGAGGTGTTTCAAGCCAGGCTGCAGTCTGGCTGCGAACCCGCGCACGGTAAGGCACCCACGACTCGACGCGAACCGGCAACGCCGCCTGCTCGTAAGCGAGCAGCCGTGTGTGGATAAGCAGAGCGAGTTCTTCCAGCTTGCCCGCTTCGGGCGCAGGGTAGAACCGCACGGTCAGTTTTTCGGCGGATGGTGCCGTCGTCCACAATGAGAGCCACGTTGCATGCCGGGCACCCGCCCCGAAGGCTCTCGGCTCGCCGTACTCAGGCAGCGCATATTCACGGAAAAAACTGCGGCCGGCGAGCTGCAGCACGCCGATGGTCCTGGCGGGCTTGAGAAACTCGCAGGCCAACAGGTAGCGCCGGCCCGGCTCGAGCGTGAGCGGCACGGTCAGCTCAAGCCAGCTGCCCCCTTTGAGAGCGGCGCGATCAAGGCATCCGGTGCTGATTTCGCGGCCCGCGGCCAGCGCGGCGGAGGAATTGGCGATGATCGGGGCGAAAGTATCGCGCGCCAGCAGGCGGTGTTCCATCTGCGGATCCATCACCCCGTGGGAAAACGTGTCGGGCAGCCGTGGATAGATGAGATAGGCGAAACGCGTGATGAGGACGTTCTCCGGCCGAAGCATGTCGACGGCGCTCTCAGGGGGGCGGTTGTCCAAGCGCGATCCATGGGTAAATTTTATCGTTTCAACCATACTCCACACGGAGCCGAGAGCGACGAGTGCTGCCAGTGCGCGACGCCGAAGCGGTGTGTCCAGCAAGCCGCCGGCCACCATCACGGCGACACCGAAGATTGTAGTACTGGCGAGTACGAGGTAGAGCCGGTTCATCACCCAGTTGCCGGTGATGTTGCGAATAAAACCAGGGACGGCATTCCAGAGCGCAAAATCAAGACCCGGGAAGGGCGTAAGCAGCACGGCTAGGAACACGGCAAAGCCGAGCAGGAGGCGAGCCTCAAGCCGCGGGATGCGGCGCAGATGCCAAAGACTGAACAGCAATATTCCCCACAGAGCATAACCGAGCTGAAAGTCTCCCAGTAATCGGCCGCGGGAACTCAGCGGTAGTAATACCGCCGGGAATGCTTCGCGGAGAAAATACACGATGGTGCCCGGCGTGGCCGCTTGAAAGCTGGCGGCCGCGACACCCGGTTCGGGCGGAAAGAGCAACACTGAACCCAGGGGATAGGCCGAGACGGCTAGGAACACAACGGCCCCAACGGTCAGGTGGAGCCAGCTGCGGCCGTGCGGACGTTGTGCGGCAACACGGACAAGCTGCATGGCGCCGGCGAGGAGCGTCATCCACAGCGCAATGGGTGAATGTCCCCACCAGCAGAGGCCGAGCGAACCGCCGAGCAGGAGCAGCGATCCAAGCGCCCCGCCGTCGCGAAATGAGCGTACCGTGGCAAACCATACCAATGGCACGCACGGTAGGGTAGTCCACGACATGAAGAGGTCGGTGTTATAGGCGATGCCCAGCACGCCCGGGCAACTCAGATAGAGCACGGCGAGCCCGGCGGCGAGCCAGCGTCGCCCGGGCAGCAATGCCCCGAGACCGAAAAAGGCCGAGAAAATGGCACCGACGCCGAGGAGCGTGATCAGCAGGTTTTGCAACGCGAAAACGCCGAGCGTGTGCATGGTCAGCGTATCCAGCAGTACCCCGAGATAGTGAAAGGCCGGTGCGATCCGCAGCGGGTAGATTGCTCCATTGAACTGGTACAAGCTCTGGCCGAGCCAGACGGGAAACACCCCGGCACGCGTCTGCGCAACCATGTCGGCGAGCATGGTGCCATACCACAACGCGTCGCCGGTGCCATGCAGTGTGTAGCGAGCGAAGCCTCGCATAAGCCACAGGGCTGAGATCAAAAGCAATCCCCATCGTATGTTTTCCGCGGAAATGTCGGCGCTTGTTCTTGAGGTTATGCGCAACAACGCGCGGTGGGTCGCCAGCGCCAAGACACACCAGCCTGACACGACCTGACAGGCGGGGCTTGGAATAAAGCCGGTACCGGTCCATGCAGTCAGTGCGATGACCATTGATATGATCGCGGCCCAGCCAGCAGCCAGATGTGTCAAGTCTTTCCAATAGCTGGGCGAGAGTTGGTGCCAATTGCCCAAGGCACGCAGCAGCGGCCACATGACGGTCACGACGCCAGGCAGCCAGGGACTGGGCCAAATATGCGGCCAGTAACAATTCGCAAGGTATCCGGCTGAGCCAACGACGGTCGTTTCGACGGCTAGAATATCCCAGCGGCGGATGACGGCTTCCCGTTGCAGCCAGTACCAAACATTGACCAGCAAAAGCATCTTTGCCCACGGCAGGCGCACAAGCAGGGTCGCTGCAACCCAGAGGGGTATGAAGGAGAGAGCGGGCAGAGGCAGCGCGAGCCACCAGCTCAATAACACGCCGGTCGTTATGCTCACCGTCAATTGCCAGGGCAGCCTTGCGCCCCAGCGCGCGAGCGGACTGGCTTCAGAAGCGGGGTGCCGGGCAGGCACCAACAGGGCGATGGCCAGGGCCGCGCATTTCGCCTTCCAACCAAGTTGGATCGTGGGGGCGAGATGATCCACCGTCTCGGCTGTGACTAACAGCAACAACAGATCGATGACGGCATGCTGCTCCCTCCTCAGCCAATCATTCAACCTTTGGAGCGGACTCATCGGGGGGAGTACCGAGGAATGGTCTTGGCTTACTTTCCCTTCCGCGTTTCGTAGACCCAGCGGTTGGCTTCGAGCCAGCGGAGGGTCCGGATGATGCCCTGTTCAATGGTGAGTTTGGGCTTCCACCCGGTGGCTTGGATTTTCCTCGTGTCGAGGAAGATGAAGGGATTGTCGCCGATCCAGCCGCGGTCGCCGCCGGTGTAGTGGCGTTCAGGCTTAAGACCGAGCGCGCCGCAGAGGTAACGGATGGAGTCGTTCACCTGAACGTATTCCGTCGTGCCGAGATTGTAGACCTGTGTGCAGTGCTTGGCCGTAGCGGCGGTGGCGAGGCGGACGACGTGCAGCATGGCATCGATGCAGTCCTGCACGTAGAGGTAACTCTTGCGCTGGGAGCCGTCGCCGAGAATCCGCAGCCACGCCGGATGCTCGATGAGTTGCTGGTAGAAGTCGAACACGTGGCCGTGGGTGTAGCGTTCGCCGAGGATCGACACAAAGCGGAAGATGTAGCCTTCGAAACCAAAACCCTCGCCATAGGCGGCGATCAGGCCCTCGCCGGCCACCTTTGAGGCGCCATAAAGCGAGGTCTGGACGGGAAAGGGCGCGTCCTCGGGCGTGGGAATGACCGCGGCCTCGCCATAGGTGGAACCGGTCGAGGAGAAGGCAAGCCGCTTGATGCCGTTGGCGCGCATCGCCTCGAGGACGTTGAAGGTCGCGATGGTATTCTGCTCGAGATCCTTGCGCGGGTGCTCGGTGCCGAAACGCACGTCGGCATTGGCGGCCAGGTGAAAGACAAAATCACAGCCTTTCATCGCCGCGGAAAGAGCTGACAAATCGAGGTTGTCACCGCGCAAGAGGGTGAAACGCGTTTGCTTCAGGGCGCCCTCGAGAAAGCGCTCCTGACCGGTGGAGAAATTGTCCCAGCCAACGACGGCAAGGCCGTCCGCGAGGAGGCGGTCGGCCAGATGGGAGCCGATGAACCCGGCGGCGCCGGTTACGAAGACTTTTTGCATGGAACTCTAAACGACGAAGGCTTCAAGACCGCGAAGGATTCAGCAGAAGTCAAAGGCTCTCTTTGTGCCGGGGTGAAGGCCGGGGAGCCGTCCTCTCAGCCGGCGCTCGGCTTGGCTCGCGGCCGCAGCGCGAGACCGATGCAGAGATTGCACCAGATCATGGGTACCTTGAGCGGAAAGAAGCTGCGGGCTTCGATGACAAACCACGGCGCCAGCTCCTCGAAGATCTCGGGGGCCAGGTTGATGTGCTCGCGCCGGTAGAACCAGGAGTAATCACCGCCGTAGTGTTTTTTATAAACACGTTCGGCAGACAATTTGCGCGCGAGCGTATAGGCGGGGCTGCCCTCGGTGGGGATGACCACGAGGAAGCGGCCGGTCTCCTTGTTCACCAGGCGGTGGGCCTCGCGAATCGCCGCCGGCAGGTTGGGCAGATGCTCGAGCACGTGCACGGCGATGACGCGGTCAAAGTAGCCGTCAGCGAAATCGAGCCGGCTCTGGCAGTCGCCGACAACCGCCTGAACTCGAGGATGATTCTTGCGGATCTCCGCCGCCATGTTCTCACGCAACTCCAGTGCGTAGTAATTTTGTTCCTGTTCAGGCGTGAGTTTTTCGTAGTGGAGATGCTCGCCCAGGCCGGCGCCGATTTCCAAGGTTGTTTTGAACCCGGGCTGGGAGTACCGGACCGGAAAATTATGATTGAAGGTCTCGACGACACCGAAGCGCCGCGGCAGCACCTCGTGCCAGAGTTTCATGAAGTCGTCGCTGATGCGCTTCTGCTCCGGGGTGAGCGGGGGCAGTATTTTGGGCCATTTGCCAGCTTGATCCATATATGATTAAAAAAGCGATATTGTCAGCAGGGGGAAGTACGAAAGCGAGGTGGTCAGGGAGGGCTCAAGCGCGGCAATCCGGGCCTTCATCAAGCACACTCAGCTCACATGCTGGCAACTCGATCATGATCCGACCGCGTGGAGTTTCCCGGAAACTGCTCGGGCTAGCTGCCACGGTGCGCAGAGCAGCAAGGGCGTGGTGACCGACTCCGCGCGGTTTAGGGTTGAACTGGCCCGCGTTGGATATCGAGAATCTCACCGGTAAAACGCACCCCGGAAAGCGAGCCACCGATGTGGTTTTCGCCCACCGTGATCTCCGAAAGTCTGGTGTCATACTGTTGCAAGGCCTCATTGAGGATCACCTTTCCGTCGAGGACCACGCGCAAACGTCGGCGCAAGGTCTCACGTCCGGCGGACGTCAGGGCATGTATGGCCGGGTGATTGAGGGGAAACAAAGCCCCTTCTGAGATCTCAATTTGGTGCACGGCATAATAGTCGATCTCGATGGGCTCGGTCACCTTGGCGAACGATCCCCAGACATCAACACCGATGCACACGTGGCGCTTATCCACATAGCGGATGAAGACGAATGTGCCGGCGGAAGGGCGGCCGGTTACGAGCAGCGGTTGCACACCCTGCCAGAAATCACGGGGGAAAACTACTTGGAGCACGACCGGCCCCACGTTTTCGTGCCAGCGCTTCCACATCATCGCGCCCCAGGCGAAGGCGGCGACGATTGCCATACCGCCCAGCAGCCACCATTTCAGCCGCCAAAACCCGGAGCCAAGCCGTACAAAAAGCCTGCGCGGGAGGCCGAGTACGCGCGCTGGCGTCACGAGCCATAAGCCCACTCCAAGCCAGCCGGTGAACGTCGTCCAAAAGGCAACCCGCAGTATCCACGGACCAAGGTAGCGAACCTGTATCTGGCTATCGCCTGCCGGCACCGGCAGCAGCACGAGACCATCGGGCGACGCTTGGACATGGGCGGGCTGACCGTTGACGGTCGCAATGTAACCGCGCACGAACATGCGGGGCACTTCGAGATAGCCGGCCGCCTCGACACGGACCCGCGCACGCAACGGCACGAGTGATTTGACGGCGATGGGCAGGCGGTCAAGCGTGGTGGCCTCCAGCTTGAAATCCGCAAATCGCATCCGGCTTTGCGCCTCACTGCCGGGTGCGACCAGGCTCAACTCGATTTCCTCGGGCGCGGTGTCTGTCGTCCACAAAAAGAGCGACCGGCGGTTGCCCGGCTGCATGCCGAAACCATCGGGACCTCCGGCGGCGGGCAACGGATATTCACGAAAAAATTTGCGGCCCCGCAGTTGCAGCACGAACGGCTGCGCCGGCACCTTGAAGTCAAAGGTCAGCCGGTAGTGCCGCCCCGGCTGCAACGTGAGCCGGGGAGCCAGGATGAGGATGTTGTTGCTGACGCTTTCAGTGCGGAATTTGCCGCTGGCGATCGTCTCTGGAAACGGGGCGGTGGCGTTGGCCAGCACAACCCGCGAATCGAAGGGCGCCCGGAGGCGGCACTCCATGGCGGGATCCATCACGCCATTCACAAACCACGGAGGCGTCCCGAGCATGGCAAAAGAGATGACCGTCGGATTCACATTCTCCAGCCGGTGAAGCCGGGCGGAGGCGGCGGCGTCATGCCGGGTGTTGAAACCGCGCGTCACGAAGGGCAGTGCCTGCCAGCCTGTCCACAGTACCGCAGCGGAAAACGCGAGGTAAACGGCATCCCGCCAGAAACCTTTCAACGGGTGGACCGGCCGACGCCAGACTAAGGCATATGCGAATAGGGCAAGCGCCGTCACCAGCAGATAAAACCGCTGCATCGGCCATTGGTTGGTGAGTGTAATGGCGATGGCTGGCAGGGCCTTCCATAACCAGGCCTGAACACCCGGCACGGGTAGTGTGAGCAGGAGGAAAAAGACCGCGGTCGCCATGAGCACCCCGGCAAAGAGATGGCGCCGGAGCGCGGTCAGACCCGCCGCTGCGAGCAGTACCCCCCAATAGGCGTAGCCGAGCTGGAAGTCGCCGAGTTGATCGGCCCGCGGGCTGATCGGACGGAGCGAAGCGGCGAAGACGCGCCGTGTCTCCGTCAGGAGCAGACCGATGTCCTTGGTTTCCGTGATGCTGCCATAGCCGCTGACCGTCAGCGCCGACATGAACGCGTAGCCGCCGAGGATAAGAAAGAGCAGAGCGGCTCCGCCGGCAGCCAGGAGGGTTCTTCCCCAGTTGCGGCTGGTAGCGAGAATGACGAAACCCGCCAGACCGGCGGCAACCGTGAGCCAGAATGCTATCGGCGGATGAGCGAGCCAGCAGGCGGCCAAGCCCACGGCCGCCTGTGCGAATGCGGTGAATGGATTCTCCCGCCGGGCACGCTCCAATCCGCCAAGTACGAGCGGAATCCATGGTGCGGTTGTTACCGTCATGTAGAGGTCCATCGCATATGCCGTGGAAAGCAGGCCTGGCGAGAGACCGTAGGCCGCTGCGAGCAACGCGGCCGTGTGCTCGTCCAAGTCAGGCACCGAGCGCCGCAGGCAGAAATAAAAGCTGAGAACTCCGCCGAGCAGGCTCAAACCGACGACAAGGTTCTGCAATGTCCAGAAACCGAGGGTATGAAAGGTCAGCAGATCGAGCAGGCCGGCCGCATAGGGAAAATAGGGCGCTGTGCGCAGCGGGTGAATGCGGCCGTTCCAAGCGTAATCACTTTGGCCGACAAACACCGGGAACGCGCCGGCCCGTACTTGAGTGACAAAATCGGCCACGGCGAGGCTGTAGTTGTGGGCTTCGCTCGTGCCGACGCCACGGTTGGTGAAAAAGGGCGCGGCGATGAACAATCCCGCCGCGAGCACGATGCCCAGGCTGCGTCCCCGGGTGGCGGTCCAGGTGTGCAGGGAGGCGAGCAGCGAGGTCATACGCTTTGAAGCCGGCGCATACTCCGGGGATTTCCGCGCAACAGTGTTACGATTTGAAGCCCTCGGCGCGGTCGACGATGAAGCGGGGCCGCCCGCGCACCTCCTCATAGATGCGGCCGATGTACTCGC
>PLMW01000056.1:0-4112 GCA_003142615.1 Opitutia bacterium
GACCACCCGTTCGCACCCGTCCGCCAGCGCGGCGCGGGCCAGCCCGGTGGCATGGCCGGGATGGCTGGTGAAGACGAGGTCGGCATCGAGCCGGTGCTTCGCAATAAATGTCCGGATGGCGGGCACCAGCCCGGGATTGCGGCGGTTCTTGCCGGAGCAGGGATTGAAAATAAAACGCGTCTTCATGCGGTGGTGATGGCGGCCGGGGCGGCGGCCCGGGCCAGCAAATACGCAGCGATGGCGCGACTGGCATCGGGGCGGGCGAGGGGAGCGAGGGCGGCGCGCCACTGACTCCACACGGCACCCCGGTCGGCGAAGGCCCGCCGCAGCTCGGTGACGACAGCGTCGGGCGTCTCGACGAGCGCGCCGGCGTGATGGCGGCGCAGCAGCTCGTAATTGCCCTCCTCCTGCCCCGGGACGATCTGGTTGACGAGCAGCGGGCAGCGCGCCGCGATGGCCTCCTGGGTGGTGGCGCCGCCGGCCTTGCTGATGACAACATGGTGGGTCATCAGCAGACGGGGAACCTCGTTGGTCCAGCCGAGGACCTGCGCAGGCGGCGACCGGCCGGCGGCCAGCCGATTCAGGCGGCGGCGCAGTCGTTCATCACGCCCGACCGCGAAGGTGAGCTCCCATGCGATCTCGGCGAGAAGCCGGCGGGCGGTCTCCCAACCATGCCGGACACCGGAGTGGATGATGTAGAGAACGCGCGGAACAGCGCCGGCGGCGAGATCGGGCGGGGCGAGGTCGCGGGCATGCTCGTTGAAAAAAGCCGGTACCGGGAAACCCAGGGCCTGCAGCTTTGCCGGCGGCACGCCCATGGTGCGCATGACTTCGGCGGTCTCCTCGTTGGGCACAAACCAGCCGGCGCAGGCCGGGCGCGTCCAGAGTGAGTTGATGGTGATGGAGTCGGTGACGACGTTGTAATGCGGCACGGACAGCCGGCCGGTGCGGGCGAACCGCTCCAGCATGAACGCGTACAGGGGATAGGTGCTGCACACGACGGCAGGCCGCTGGCTGACGAGGACAGCTTCGAGCGCACGCATCTCGGCGCGCACCAGCCAGAGATGCCGCGGGAAAATCCGGCTGCGATCGATCCACGCGTAGAACGCGCTCCAGAGCCGGGGCGTGCCGTTGATGGCGGCGAGATAGGCGCGGCAGGCGAGGCGGTTGAATCTTGGCGCGGCGAGGGCGAAGAGATCGACTACGTCGGCAGCGCCGGGGCCGGCCAGCGACCCCCAGGCGGCGGCGAGGTTGCGGGCGGCGGCGTTGTGCCCTTCGCCAAAACCGGCGGTGAGGATGAGGAGCTTCGTCATCGGGGGGCGGACGCGGCTGCTGCGGCGGCAAGGTCGGCCTCGAAGCTCAGGATAATGGTCTCCCATGATTGTGCCGTCAACGACGCGACGGCGGCGGTGCGGAGCCGGGCGCGCAGGGTGTCGTCGCGTGCGAGCTCGGCGGCGGCCGCGACGAGCGCTCCGGGCTGGTCGCAGGGCACAGCGAGGCCGTTGGCGCCGTGGCGCACGAACTGGCGGGCCGCGGCATAGTCGAAACTCACGACGGCGAGGCCGCTGGCCATCGCCTCAAGGAGCACGTTGCCGAACGTTTCGGTGAGGCTCGCATGCACATAGACGTCGGCCGAGGCGTAATGGCGGGCGAGGTCATCGCGGGGAATGAAGCCCGTGAAGATGCATTCGGGATGCGCCGCCTGCAGCGCGGACCGCAGCGGACCGTCACTGACGAGGACGAACCGCAGGCGGGAATTGGCGCCGCGCATGGCGGCGTAGGCGCGGAAGAGCAGCGAATAGTTTTTCTCGACGGCCAGGCGGCCGGCATGGAGCACGACGACGTCGCCGTTGGCGGCGCCCCAGGCGGCGCGGAGCGCGGGTGAGCGGTGCGCCGGCGAAAACTGGCGCGTATCAACGCCGCGCGAAAGCACCCCGAGCCGGGTGAAACCGGCCGCGGCGAGTTCGCGGCACAGCTCCGCGGTCGGCGCGAAGGTGCAGAGCGTGCGATTGTGCACGTGGCGCAGCCAGGCGAGGGTGAGCCGGCGCAGCGGCGCGAGCCCATAATGGCCGGCGTAGACATGAAAGTTGGTATGAAAACTCGACGTGACCGGCAGGCCCAGCGCCCGCGCGGCGGTGACCGCGGAGGTGCCGAGCGGGCCCTCCGTGGCGACATGCACGAGATCGGGACGATCGGCGCGCCAGCACTTTTCCAGCCGGCGCCGCGCGGGCAGGCCGAGCCGGAGCAGCGCGTAGCCGGGAATGGGCAGGCCCGGCAGGGTGAGCTCACGAAACTCCCGATGAGCCACTTCGTCCGGCAGGCCGGGCCGCCACGGCCGGTAGACCGTCACCGCGTGGCCCCGGCGGCCGAGTTCGCGGACGATGACGCCAAAGGTCATCGCCACTCCGTTGATCTCAGGCGGGAAGGTTTCGGTGACGAGGGCGAGCTTCACATGTCAGATAGGCGGGCACATCCTTTCACCGCCAGCTTCGCAGCCGCGTGTGACGTCCGCGTGTCGGCCGGGTGACGATTGCGGCAAATCGGTGACGACCGGGGGCTCCGAAATCCAGAATTCAGGGTTGCGCTGCGGCAGGCGGTTTCTACGCTCAACCTTTTAGCTCGATGCAAAGGCACGGACCGAAACGCATCTACACTCCACAATCCCTTGAGTTTTGGTTTGGGAAACTGGAGCGCGATTGGGCGGATTATTTCAGTGTCAACCAACTGGAACAGGGCCGCCGCATGTATCGCGACAGTGAGATCCGCGAGGTCGAGCTGACCGCCAGGGATGCGATCATCCACCGCAAGGTCGAAAAGAAGGAGGAATACGCCGTCATCGAGTGGGACGCCGGAGGTTTCTCCGTCCGCTCGTCCTCCACGGATGCCGAACTCGCCCGGGCCATCGCCGTGGCCGGCCTGCACGAGATCGAGGAGCTGGTGGCCGACGAGATTTCACCGCTGCCCGGCGAGTTGCCCCCCGAGCCGGCGCCGGCCCTGGTTGCGACCGCGAACGGTTCGGCCTCCAACGGCAAAAACGGCGGCGCCGCGCGGCCGCTCCTGCTGGTTTTTGAAACGAAGATTGAGGGACTGACCTTCCAGGCGTTCTGGCTGAATGCCGACAAGACCCGCACCTCCGCGCTGGGTCAGGCCAACGGCAACGGCAATGGCAACGGGCATGCCAATGGCGACGGCGCCGCGCCGGCCCACGTCAGCTCCAGCGAACGCGGCAAACTCATCTGTCTCACGGCCTACGCCCGCAAGGCACACTTCCATTATCACCAGGAGTCGCACGTCTACGGGCTCGACCTGCTGCCGGAGATCCCGGAATTTCTGCGCACCCTGCTGCCGGTGTGGCGACGTTATTTCACCATCGAACTCGATGAGAATGCCGCGAACCTGCTGAAGGGCGAGCGCCCGGTGGAAATCGAGGCCCACGCCGAGAAGCGCAACGGGGTCGGCCTCAAGCTCCGCTGGATCTTCCGCGCCGGCGAACGCCTGCTGACCGAGGAGGAGGTGGAGGTGCTGACCCGGCGCGGCGGCACGACCGTCATCCTGCCCAGCCTCGGCATCGTGGCGCTGGCGCCCGAGCGGTGGGAGTCGCTCACCCAGTGGCGCCGCACGGTTGAGGAGACCATCCATGCCGACGGCAAACTGCCGCCCTATCTGATTTTTTCGCTGTTCAGCGATGACCGCCTCAAAGTCACGCTTTCCGCCGAGGTCGAGGCGTGGCGCCAGAGCGTGCTCGCCCCACCCGTCGCGCCCCCCGCGCTGCCCGAATGCCTGCGGCCCTACCAGCGGCGCGGCGTCGAGTGGCTGCACCACCTCTGCGATGTCGGCTGCCATGGTTTGCTCGCCGACGAAATGGGCCTCGGCAAGACGCGCCAGGTGCTGGCCCTGTTCGCCACGCGGCCGGTCGACGGCCGGCCGCACCTCGTCGTCTGCCCGGCGAGCGTGGTGCCCGTGTGGCGTGAAGAGATGGCCCGGTTCTTCCCGCAGCTCGAGTGCGACGTGCTCAAGACCGGGCACGACTTCACCACGCGGCGCGATCCGGTCGTGTGGCTGGCCAGCTACACCCAGCTCCGCAAGCACAAGCACCTGCTCGACCAGGTGGA
>PLMW01000056.1:4159-12894 GCA_003142615.1 Opitutia bacterium
GCGCCGTTCATCCTGCGGCGCACGAAGGACGAGGTCGCGCAGGAGCTGCCGCCCAAGGTTGAGATGGATCTGCTCTGCCCGCTCACCGACCTGCAGCGCGCCGAATACGCGCGCATCTGCAGCGAGGGTCTGGTGCGCCTCGGGGACGACGTCGGCGCCGCCATGCGCGAGAAGTCGTTCGGCTTCCTCGCGCTGCTCACGCGCCTGCGGCAGGCCTGCTGCGACCCCGACCTCCTGCCGTGGCTCAAGGCGCCCGTCACCGAGAGCGGCAAGCTCAACCTCCTCGTCGAGAAGCTCGCCGAGGTCGTGAGCAGCGGCCACAAGGCCGTGGTCTTTTCGCAGTTCGTCATGTTCCTCAACCGCGCGCGTGAGGCGTTCGCGGCCAATTTCCCCGACCTGCCGCGCTTCGAACTCACCGGCATGACGCTGGACCGGCAGAAACCCGTGCAGGCGTTCCAGAACACCCCCGGGGCGGCGGTCATGCTGGTGAGCCTCAAGGCCGCGGGCACCGGCATCACGCTGCACGCGGCGGATTACGTCTTCCTGCTCGACCCGTGGTGGAACCCGGCGGTGGAAATGCAGGCGGTGGATCGCGTGCACCGCATCGGGCAGACCAACACCGTGTTCGTCTACCGCATGGTGACGGCCGGCACCATCGAGGAGCGCATCCAGGCCCTCAAGGCCGACAAGCGGGTGCTGTTCGACCGGGTTGTCGGCGACATGAGCGGCGACTTCGACCTCAGCCGCCATTTCCAGTCGTTGCGCACGCTCACCGAGCTCTCGGCGCCGGAAGCCGAGCAGTGACGGCAACCGCGGTCCGGATTTTCCCCAGCCCACCATAACCGTGAAACGTTTCCTGCCACTCGCCCTGGTTTTCCTGATCGCCGCCGTCGCAGCCGCCAACACCGCCATCGAACCCGGTCCGCGCGACGCGGCCTGGGTGAAACGCCACGAGGGATTTGTGGCCGAGGCGCACCAAGGGGGTATTGACGTGCTCTTCCTTGGCGACTCCATCACCGACTTCTGGCGCGACCGGGGCCGGGCCGTCTGGGACCGGGAATTCGCCCCGCTGAAGGCGGCCAACTTCGGCATCAGCGGTGACCGCACGCAGCATGTGCTTTGGCGGCTGTGCAACGGCGAGGCGGACGGCTACCAGCCCAAGGTGGTGGTGCTGATGATCGGCACCAACAACACCGGACTCGAGCGGGACGGCAAAACGCCGCGCAACACCCCGCAGGAGGTCATCGAGGGCGTCACCGCGGTCGTAAGCGAGCTGCGCACGAAGTTTCCGGAGGCAAAGATCCTTTCCCTCGCCATCTTTCCGCGCGGCGAGAAAGACTCTCCGCAGCGCGCGCAGGTGGCCGAGGTCAACCGGGCGCTGGCAAAACTACACGACGGCCGGCACGTCTTCTTCCTCGACATCAACGACCGGTTCCTGGACGCGGACGGCAACATTCCCAAGGACGTGATGCCCGATCTGCTGCATCCGAGCGCCAAGGGCTACGAGATCTGGGCGGATGCGATCCGGGAGCCGCTGAAAAAGCTGCTGCCGTAGACAGCGAGGCTGCGCCTCCCGGCGGCCAGACGGTCAAACCTGCTTTTTCCGGCTCCGGCCAGCACCTCAGCCGCGGTGCCGGGGGCGGCGCATACATGCCCTCCGCCATCTGGCGGCGGCACGAGTTGCCGGGGCAGTGGATAAGGACACGGGGTTTCCCGGCGCTGGTCATGGGTGAGACAGATTCATGGGGGCGGAGGCATCATACGATATCCGCGCATTTAATCACCCCCTCGTAACACGACCGCCATATTCCCGTAACACAAGTCTGAGAGCTTGGGGAGCGACGCAACGCGCACCAAGTGCGTTCGCGTAAATCCTAATCCGACAACCCAAGCTCATATGGCCAAGTTATCATCGAAATGGCTGGCGCTCGCCGGCCTTCTCTCACTGGGGGCAACGTCCCTCTTTGCCCAGGACAACAAAGCACTGATCGATCTGCTGATCAAAAAGGGCGTGCTGACCGACGCGGAGGCGGCGAAAGTCGCCGCCGAAGTTGCAAAAGCCAATGCCGGGGACGACGTGGCGACCAACGCCTCGGACAAATTCCTGAAGAAGCTGACGCTGTCGGGCCGGATTCAAATCCAGTTCGCGGATCTTGGGACGAACATCAACGGGGCCGCCGCACAGCCGGTGTCTACGGAGCATTTCTTGATGCGCCGCGTCTATTTCGGATTCAAGGCGGACTTTGGCAATGGATGGACCGGCGTCATCAACTACGACCTTGCGAACGCAAGCTTCGACTTGGGGTACATTGAATGGAAGCAGAGCGATGCGCTCTTCGTGGACACGGGATTCCGCCGGGTGCCGATCGGGTTGGAGGAGTGGGGCACTTCCAGCGCCAACCTCCGGGCCATTGAACGCTCTCCGGCGACGCGGTATTTCGTGGAAAGCAACAATGGCCGCCGGCTTGGCGCCGGCGCCTATCGGATCGGCGTTTTTGCGGGCGGGGCCGACAGCGGCTTCACCTACAACTTCGCCGTCACCAATTCCGAGCGCGACGAATTCTCCTCGCTGAACGGCAATTCCGACCCGGGCGTCCAGGGCTCCGGCACCGCGAGCAACAACACGCCGTCATTATGGGGCAACGTCGGCTACGGCGACAAGTTCCCAGGCGGGACCTACAAGGTTGGAGCCTCTGCCGGCTATCTGCCGGACCAGGGTGGTCCGGGCTCCGTGGTCGGCCAGGGCAACGGCATAACCGTCTATAACCTCTACGGTGTCTGGACCCTGGGCGGCTTCGACTTGGAAGGTGAGTATTTCTGGGCTGATGACCACCACGGGGCCTCGGCTACCACCGACGCGCGTCCCAGTGCTTATTGGATCCAGCCGGCCTACCGGGTCGGCGACTGGGAAGCCGTGGTGCGTTACAGCTACGTCGACTCCGACGGGCGCGGCGTCAACATCAGCGACGGCACGCGCTCGGCCCCCAGCGGCGGCACGATGAACAAGATGTCGGAGTGGTTCATCGGTGGCAACTGGTACATCAAGAGCAACGACGTGAAACTTCAGCTCGGCTATATCCACTCGGAGTCCAAGGACACCGTCACCGGCGGCAGCGCGAGCGCCAAGGCGGATGGTGTCCGCAGCCAGATGCAGGTCAGTTTTTGATCCCTCCAATCCAACTCAACCACCACCATCATGAAATCATTATTTGCACTCGCCCTTGCCGTTTTTTTGACCACCGCGGCTTCCGCCCAGATGCTCATCAATGGCGCGGGGGCGACGTTCCCCTATCCGATCTACTCGAAATGGTTCAACGAGTACGCCAAGGTCGATCCCAGCGTTCGTTTCAATTATCAATCCATCGGCTCCGGCGGCGGCCAGAAGCAGATTCTCGCCGAGACGGTGGATTTCGGCGCCTCGGACGGCCCGATGTCTGACGAGAACCTCGCCAAGGCGCCGCGCACGCTCTGGCACATCCCGACCGTCGCCGGCGCCGATGTGATCAGTTACAACCTGCCCGGCAATCCGAAGCTCAGGCTGGATGGCCCGACGGTCGCGAATATTTTCCTAGGCAAGATCACCAAGTGGAATGATCCCGCGATCAGCGCACCAAACAGTGGGGTCAGCCTGCCCGACCAGGACATCGTGGTTGTGCACCGCTCTGACGGCAGCGGCACCACGTACATCTTCACTGACTACCTCAGCAACGTGAGCAGCGAGTGGAAGGAGAAGGTGGGCAAAGGAACATCCGTGAGCTGGCCGGTTGGTCTCGGGGGCAAGGGTAATGAAGGCGTATCCGGCCAGATCAGGCAGGTGCCCGGCGCCCTCGGCTACATCGAACTCGCTTATGCCAAGCAGAACCAGCTGCCCTATGCCGACATGAAGAATGCGGCCGGCAATTACATCACGCCCTCGATCGAGACCGTGACCGCCGCGCTGGCCACCGCCACCATCCCCGAGGATTTCCGTTTCTCGATGGTCAACCCACCGGGCGAAAAGGCTTATCCAATCGCCGGGACCACCTGGCTGCTCGTCTACCAGCAGCAGAAGGACGCGGCCAAGGGCAGGAAGCTCGTTGAGTTTCTCAAATGGGCGTACACCGAGGGGGAAAAGATGGCCACCACGCTGGACTACGCACCGCTGCCGGACAATGTGCAGGAGCGCGTGCTGAAACGGATTGCCCAGATCAGTTACTGAGAGCGGGTTTGCCTTCTGTGTTGAAGTAGTGATGTAAAAAACGGAGGGTGGATGCGGAAGCACCCTCCGTTTTTTTCCCATGGCCTCACCCTCCGGCGATCCTGCCTCGCGCGTTGCGACCAAAGCGCCACCTTCGAGCGGGGCGCGCTGGCCGGACATTTCCTTCCGCTGGCTCGCCCTGCTGGCCGCTTTGACCACCGCCGCGCTGATTGTCCTCGTCGGATGGGAATTGTATCGGGGCTCGCGGCAGGCCATCGCGCAGTTCGGACTCAATTTTCTCGGAAGTTCGGCGTGGGATCCGGTAACCGACAAATACGGCGCCTGGCCCTTCATCTACGGCACGCTGGTCTCATCGCTCATCGCCTTGGTCATCGCCGTGCCGCTCGGCGTGGCGGCCGCGTTGTATCTGACCGAGATGGCGCCGCTGCAACTCCGCCAGCCGATCGTCACAATCATCGAAATGCTGGCGGCCGTGCCCAGTGTGATCTTCGGCCTGTGGGGCATTTTTGTGCTCATCCCATGGCTGCGCGACCACCTGTTTGTGTGGCTGAAGCACACCCTCGGCTTCCTGCCGCTGTTCCAGGGTCCCATCTACGGCGTGAGCATGCTCGCGGGAGGCATCATCATCGCCATCATGATCCTGCCCATCATCACCTCCGTCTCGCGCGAGATTCTCCGTTCGGTGCCCGATTTGCAGCGCGAGGCGGCCTACGCCCTCGGGGCGACCCACTGGGAGGTGATCCGCATTGCCGTGCTCAGCTACGCCCGGCGCGGCCTGTTTGGCGCCGCGGTCCTCGGGCTCGGTCGCGCCCTGGGCGAGACCATGGCTGTCACGATGGTGATCGGCAACCGGCCGGTCATCAGCGCCTCCCTGTTTGCGCCGAGCTACACGCTGGCCAGTGTGATCGCCAATGAGTTTACCGAGGCCACCACCGATATGTATCTCAACGCCCTCTTCGAACTGGGCCTGGTGCTGCTGGTCGTGACGATCCTGGTCAATATCGTTGCGCAGCTCATGTTGCGCACGCTTTCAGGTGGCGCCTCGGGCAAGGTCAATTGATCCCGTCATGAGCGAGACGCGTCACATCCAGCCGGCCGCCGCGCAGCACTCCTGGCGCAGGTTCAAGAGCGGGGCGATGGCCGGGTTGTTGTTCGTGTGCGCGCTGCTGGTCATGGCGCCGCTTTTCCTCGTCCTGTACTTCCTGATCCGCGAAGGCGCCTCCGCCCTTGATTGGAATTTTTTCACCCAGTTGCCCAAGCCCACGGGCGAGGCGGGGGGGGGTATGGCCAATGCGATCGTCGGAACGCTGGTAATGCTCGCCATGGCTGCGGTCATCGGCGTGCCCCTGGGCGTCATGGGGGGAATCTACCTCGCGGAGTACGGTTCGGACCGGGCGAACGACTGGATCCGCTTCACCGCCGACGTGCTGAACGGCATTCCCTCCATCGTCTGGGGCATGGTGGTCTATGTGCTGCTCGTGGTGCCCTTCAAGACGTTTTCGGCCTATGCCGGCGGCGTCGCCTTGGGCCTCATGATGGTGCCGCTCGTCATGCGGACGACCGAGGAGGTGCTCATCCTCGTGCCCCAGGGATACCGCGAGGCCGGCCTCGCGCTGGGGATCGCCCGCTGGAAAATCATCACGGTGATTGTCGTGAAAACCGCGCTGAAGGGCATCGTCACCGGCGTCCTGGTGGCCATGGCGCGCGTGGCCGGAGAAACGGCGCCACTGCTGTTCACGGCGCTCGGCAATAATTTCTGGAGCCATCGGCTCTCCGAACCCATCTCCGCCCTGCCGCTGCAGATTTTCACCTACGCCATCTCCCCCTACGATGACTGGCACCGGCAGGCTTGGGCGGGCGCGTTGGTGCTCATGGCGGTCATCCTCATCCTGAACGTGTCTGTCCGCATCCTTTCCCGTGGCCGCAAGTTCAAGTAATCCACTGATGCCCATGGCCGATCCGATCCAAGCGAACCCCATTTCCACCCGGTCCCCGGTGACTGCGCCAGCGGTCGCGCCCCAGGCGCCGGCGGCCCCAGGCGTCGCGCCGCTGGAGGTGGCCTTTGCCATCAAGGGTTTCTCCCTGTGGTACGGCGCCAATCAGGCTCTTTACAACGTGGCTATCGACATTCCGGCGCGCAGCGTGACCGCCATCATCGGCCCGAGCGGTTGCGGCAAGTCCACGTTTTTGCGCGCCCTCAACCGGATGCATGAATTGACGCCCGGCACGCGCATCGCCGGTGACCTGCGGCTGTTTGGAGAGGATCTTTATGCTCCCGGCATCGACCCCACGGTTGTGCGCCGCCGGGTCGGCATGGTCTTCCAGAAATCCAATCCGTTTCCCACCATGTCGATCGCGGAAAACGTCCTGGTCGGGCTCCGCCTCAACGGCGTCAACGACCGGGTCTTCCTCCGGGAACGCCTGGAGCAGGCGCTGCGCATGGCCGCCCTCTGGGACGAGGTGAAGGATCACCTCAGCCGGCCCGGCATCAGTCTTTCTGGCGGCCAGCAGCAGCGCCTCTGCATCGCCCGCGCCCTCGCGGTGCAGCCGGAGGTCCTGCTCATGGACGAGCCCTGTTCCTCGCTCGATCCCCTCGCCACCGCGAAGATTGAGGAGTTGATCAACGATTTGCGGTCGAGTTATACGGTCATCATCGTCACGCACAACATGCAGCAGGCCGCCCGCTGTTCCAACCGGACTGCCTTCTTCTATTTGGGCAAGCTGGTCGAGTATGACCAAACCCGCACGATCTTCATGAATCCCTCCAACCCGCAGACCGAGGCCTATGTCTCCGGCCGCTTTGGTTGATCCCACCTTATGCAAACCTCCCCTGAGCACCCGCCCGGGTTCCCCGTCATGCGCCGGTTTTTCGATGCCGAACTCGAAACCCTCCGCTCACACCTGATTCTGATGGGCGAGACCGCCATCCAGCAGGTGCGCGACGCTCTGAAGGCCCTGGTCGAGAGTGATACGGCTCTGGCCCAACGGGTGATCGCCGCGGACGACCAGCTCGATGGGCTTGAAATCAAAATCGACGATGAGGCCGTGCGCTACATGAACCTGCGCGCACCCGTCGCTTCTGAGCTGCGTCTGGTCATTGTGGGCATGAAGACCGGCCACGATCTCGAACGCGTCGGCGACGAGGCCACGAGCATCGCCAAGCGCGCCATCAAGCTGGCCGCCGAGCCCCCGCTCAAACCTTACATCGACATTCCCCGCATGACCAGCATGGCGCTGGAGATGCTGCGCGATGCGCTCGACTGCCTGCTGCAGGTCGACGAGGCCAAGGCCATCGCGGTGTGCAAGCGCGACCTTGAGGTCGACAAGATCAACCGCCAGCTCTACCGCGAGCTGACCAGCTTCATGGTCGAGAAACCCGAAACCATCTCGCGCGCCATCGAACTGATGTTCATCTCCAAGTCCCTTGAGCGCATCGCCGACCACGCCACCAACATCGCCGAGGAGACGATCTACCTCTCCAAGGGCAAGGACGTGCGGCACAGCGACGAGGTGAAAAAAATCGGCAAGCCCGAAGCATGACCGGGTGTTCGTGCACCGGCAGTCCCGTGGCGGGGAAGGCGCTGTCGGTGCCTCAGTGCATGCCGGCCAGGCGGGCGAGGTGCATCAGCCCGTAGCCCAGCAGCCCGGTGACCGGCAGCGTCAGCACCCAAGCCCAGACGATGCGCTCGACGATGCCCCATTTGACGGCGCTGAAGCGCTTGGAAGCGCCCACGCCCATGATGGAGGTCGAGATGACGTGGGTGGTCGAAAGAGGGACGCCGATGGTCGAGGCGCCGTGAATGATGAGCGCGGCAGTGGTCTCGGCGGCAAACCCGTGCACCGGCTGCAACTTCACCATCTTGTGGCCCATGGTGCGGATGATGCGCCATCCGCCCCCCGCCGTGCCTGCCGCCATGGTGAGCGCGCAGGCAACCATCACCCAGCGCGGCACAATGAATTCCGGGATGCGCAAAAAGGAAAGCCAGCCGGGCACATGGGCAAAGACCCCGGCCTGCGTGCCGGTAAAGAGCGCGAGCGTGATGATGCCCATGGTCTTCTGCGCGTCATTGGAACCGTGGCTGTAACCCATGAAACCCGCGCTCAGGAGCTGGGCCTTGCCAAAAATAAGGGAGACCAGGCGGGGGGAGACCTTGCGCAGAATGATTGTGAGCAGAAACATGAGCAACGCACCGATAATGAAGCCCAGTATCGGCGAGGAGACCATGGGGAGCACGATCTTCGGCCACAGACCGTTGTGGGCGCCCTTGGCATCCACGAGCGACCACTTCAGCACCGCCCATCGGCCGTCGGCCGAGGCGAGGGCTGCACCGCATAATCCGCCGACGAGCGCGTGGCTGGAACTCGACGGCAGGCCGAGCCACCACGTGAACAGATTCCAGGTGATCGCGGCGAGCAACGCGGCGAGCACGGTCGGCATCGTCACCACGCTCGTGTCCACCAGTCCCTGGCCGATCGTGGTGGCCACCGCGGTGCCGGCGAGGGCGCCCAACAGATTCCAGAACGCGGCCCAGACGAT
>PLMW01000046.1:0-630 GCA_003142615.1 Opitutia bacterium
CGCTCAATCTTCCTTCATCCGGAACGTCACCTGCCACGTGTCGGACTTGCCGTCGGGCTTGGGGCCCACCGACCCCATCCGCTTGAAGGCCTCGAGGCAGGACAGGTCAAAGTCGGTGTTGCCGGACGAACGGATGATTTGCACGCGGGAGATCGTGCCGTCGGCGGCGATCAGGAATTCGACGTCGGCCTCAAGCTTATCCGAAAGCCCCGGCGGCTTCTCGTGATTTTGCCGCAGCGCTGCGCGAAGGCGGGCCTTGTAGCCCTCCAGCGCGGAGTGCTCCGCGGCGGTCAGCGCGTTGCCGCCTCCCCCACCCTTGGAGCTGGACGAACCGCCGATCACGCCGTCGGGGATGCCCTTGGTTTTGATTTGCGGAACCGCCGGCGCCCGGGGCGCGCCGGAGCTGCCGCCAGCCTTCGAGGGCTTCGGCGGACCGTATTTCTTCACATACTGGTCGTAGGACAGCCTCGATTCCTTTAACGAAGGCGCCTTGGTCGCGGTGGCGGCCGCCTTCGTCTCCGTGCGCGTTGCGGGCCTGGCTGTTTCGGACTTGGACGGCGGTGGCGCCTGCTCCTCCACCACCGGCTCGGACCGGGCCGGCGTCTCAGGGATTTTCACCTCCACCGATCC
>PLMW01000046.1:648-17589 GCA_003142615.1 Opitutia bacterium
ACGATGGCCGTCACGACCGTGCCGTGAAGCAGCAGCGAGATGAAAAACGCCGTGGGCGACCGCGCGTACATGGTCAGTCCGCCGCCTGCGTGTCGAAGGTGATCTTGTTGATGTTACTTCTCATCAGCAGGTTCATCAGGCGGATCACCTGCTGGTATTGCAGCGTCTGGTCGGCNNTCCCGGTAGCTCACCTTGTGCGCACCGAAATAGTACTGGCCGGTGCGGTCGATGGCGATGGGCTGGAATTCCGTCTCGGTCGGCGCCTTGGGCTGCCCGCGTTTTGACTCCGTGGGCAGATTGACCGGGATCGTCTGCTCCTGCTGGATGAGCGGCGTGGCGATCATGAAGATGATCAGGAGCGTGAACCCCAGGTCGATGAGGTTCGTCAGGTTCAGATCCGCGATCGGATTGGCAGTGCGCTGCCGGCGAAAGGTCCGGGCCATTGGGAAATTGGTTAATGGTTATTGGCTATTGCTTATCGCCTATTTATTCTTGCCGGGCACTCGGCACCGGGCGGCTGGGAGTGGCGCGGATGCGCGCGGTGCGCAGGGAAGTTTCCTGCCAGAAAACGATTCGCTCAGACGGTTGGCAATGGGAATGACCCCGACGGCAAACTCCACCAGACGCTCCTCGAGAGCGTCCGCCCTGGATTCGGCATGCCCTTCAGTAGTCATGACCATTAGCCAATAGACATTAATCAATAACCAATAACAAATAACCACTAACCCAATTTCACCTACATCTTCATCTCGAGTTCGATGCGGTCGGCCAGGATGCTGGCGTAGTTCTCTGTTTCGGTGACCAACAGGCGGCTGCGTGCCAGCAAAATGTTGTAACCGAAAACCGCGGGAATCGCCACGATCAGTCCGGCGATGGTGGTGAGCAGCGCGGCGGAGACGCCGGGCGCCAGCGTCTGGATGCTGGCCGTTTGCTGGACCGAGATGGAACTGAACGCCTCCATCACGCCCCATACCGTGCCGAGCAGGCCGAGAAACGGCGCGCCGGAGACGATGCTGGCGAGGAAGATCATGCTCGACTCATAGCGCAGCGTCTGCCGGGCGAGTCCGCGCTGCAGGGCGTTTTCCGCATGCTCGAGCCGCGCCCGGAGCGTATCTTCGCCCTTCTCCTTGCCGATCGCCGCGGCGTGCCAGTACGCCTCGATGGCGTCGGCGAAGAGGTCGGCATACGGGATCACGCGGCTGTTGCGAAACGCCTCGGGCAGGTCGAGCAGTGTGCGCTGCTCGCGCAGGCGGTTTTCGAAGATGTGGTTGAGCCGGCTGAGCTTCTTCAGCTCCATGTGCTTCCCGAACATGATCGTCCACGCGACCAGGCTGAAAACGCCGAGCAGGACGACAATCACCTGGCCGACGGGATCGCAGCGGACGAAGAGCTGCCATGGGTTGGTGGTCGCAAAGACGGGCGTCAGCAAAACGGTCAGGGACATGCGGTCGAGTGATGGCGCGAATGCGCGGAGCGCGCAACGAAAATGGTCGCGCCCGTCCGCACGAATCTGATTGCGACATCCCGCCGCCCCTTTTCTGCTTGGATCAAATCACGGCCATGAATTTCAAAACCCGCACCCTCGAAGAACTCCGCACCCGGCGGGCTTCCGTCTCTGGCAAATTCGCCGTGGTCGGCCTTGACGGCTTCGTGGACCGGATCGTCCATCCCGTCGCCACGCGCCACGGGCAGGGCGAGGCCTTCACGCCGATGGCCACGATCGAGGAGTTTGGCCGGCGCATCGTCGCGGCGGCGGGCAAGAGCACCAACATCGAGCTTTATCCGCGCCTCGACAAGCTGGGCGGCAATGGCCCGATCATGGCCAGCGCCCTGCTGGCCGCCGGCCTCCGGCTGAAATACATCGGCGCGCTCGGCAAGCCCGCGATCAATCCGGTGTTTGAAGAACTGGCGCGTCAGGCCGACGTGGTCTCGCTGTGCGACCCCAGCTTCACCATCGCCCTCGAGTTCACCGACGGCAAACTGATGCTGGGCCTGTTGAAGAGCCTCGATGAGGTCACCTATGCGCGGATTGTCGAGGTCATGGGCGAAGGCGCGCTGTTCGACTGCCTCTCCCGCGCCGATCTCGTGGCCCTGGTCAACTGGACCATGATCCCCAACATGACGGCGATCTTCGAGGAGCTGGCCGGGCGCGTCTTCCCCTCGCTGCCGCCGCGCGAGCGGCTGTTCTTCTTCGACCTCGCCGACCCGGAAAAACGCCCCGCCGCCGACCTCTCGCTCGTGCTGCAGTCCATCGCGCGCTTTCAAGCCTTCGGCCGCGTGACGCTGGGCCTCAACCTCAAGGAGGCGCAGCAGGTGTTCGCGGTGCTGGGCTTCGGCCCCGAAACCGAGGATGAGAAGGGCCTGCGCTCCATGGCGCGGCAGATCCGCCAGAGGCTGGATGTCGCCACGGTGGTCATTCACCCCACGAAGTCCGCCGCCTGCGCCACCCGGGACGACACCTGGTGGGTGCCCGGCCCCTTTGCCGACAAGCCGCTCATCACCACGGGCGCCGGCGATCACTTCAACGCCGGCTTCGTCACCGGCCAGCTCCTCGGGCTCGGTCCCGAGTCCTGCCTCGGGCTCGGCGTGTGCACGTCGGGCTTTTATGTGCGCACCGCCCGCAGCCCCTCGCTGGGCGACCTTGAAACCTTTCTCGCCCAGTGGCGCTAAACCGCCTAGCCTCCCTTCCTCGATGAAAAAGCCCAAGAAACCGGCCCGGCCCGCCGCCAGAGCCCGCACCCCCGCCCCGCGCGGCGTCCTCATCTCCTTCGAGGGCTCCGAAGGCAGCGGCAAGTCCACGCAGATCGCCCACCTCGCCGAGCACCTGCAGCTGGTCGGCCGCGCGGTCGTTTCCACCCGCGAGCCCGGCGGCACCGAGATCGGTGAGCAGGTGCGCAATATCATCGTCCACAACTCCCGGGGCGACGAGATGTGCGCCGAGACGGAGCTGCTCCTCTTCGCCGCCTCCCGCGCCCAGCTCGTGCGCGAGATCATCGCGCCCAACCTCCTGAAGGGCGTCATCGTGCTCTGCGACCGCTACATCGATTCCAGCACCGTCTATCAGGGCGTGGCCCGCAACCTTTCGCGCGATCCCGTCCAGCAGATCAACCAGTTTGCCGTCGGCAACGTCCTGCCCGACCTGACCATCGTGCTCGACGTTCCCACCGGGGTGAGCCTGAGCCGCATCAACCAGCGCGCGTCGGACCTGCCGAACCGCATGGAACGCGAGAACATCGATTTCTACAAGAAGGTGCGCGACGGCTACCTCGTCCTCGCCCGCTCGCTGCCGCGGCGTTTCTTCGTGGTCGATGGCACGCTGCCCGAGGACAAGATTTGCCGGCTCATCTGGGCCGAGGTGAAGAAGCGGCTCGGCGTGTGACCTGCACGTCGCCCGCCGGCCGTCCGCCCGATTCCGATGCCCACCGTCTCCTGGCCTGAATCGCTCGCCGGCACGCCGGCGGTCATCGTCATCGAGAAGGCCCTCGCGCACGAACGCCTGGCGCACGGCCTCCTGCTGCACGGCGACGACCTCGACACGCTCGTCCTCGTGGCCCACGCCATCGCTGACCGGCTGCTCAATCCGCCGGGCGGGCCGGGCACCCTGGCCCACCGTAATCCGGGCGAAGGCGGGCATCCCGACTGCTTTGAACTGCGACCGAGCGGCAAGGCGCGGCAGATCCGCATCGGGGACATGGTCAACCCCGAACCCGGAACCATGCGGGAATTTTTGCGCAAAATCTCCGTTTCACCGGCGATCGCCTTTTGCAAGGTTGGCATCGTCTACGAGGCGGATCGCATGAACGAGGCCACGAGCAATGCCTTCCTGAAAACGCTGGAGGAGCCGCCCGGCGTCACCACCCTCCTGCTGCTCACGACGCGCCCGTACGCGCTCCTGCCGACGATCCGCAGCCGCTGCCTGCATTTCCGCTTCGCCTCTTCCGCCGCGCCGCTTTCGCACCCGGCCCTGCCCGGCTGGAAAACCGATTACCAGGCCTGGCTCGGACGGCTGACGGACGGCATCACCGGGCGAAAGGCCGTCGCCGAGCAGGTCTTCGCCCTCTATGGACTTGTGGTGCGTTTCAACGCCATCGTGGCCGGCGCCACCGCGGAGATCTGGAAGGCGCAGGAGGAAAAGCTGCCAGTCGACCTCGCCGAGGAGGAGCAGATCGCCATCGAGACCGGCATCGCCAACGGCATCCGCCAGAAGCTGTTTGCGGAGATCGAGCACGCCACCATCACCTTCGCGCGGCCGCGGCTGGCCGCCCATGATGGCGCGGTGCGGCGAGCCCTCACCGCGGCCGTGGATGAACTCGAACGCTGCAACGGCCTGCTCCGCCTCAACCTGAGCGAGTCCGCGGCGCTGGAGGAGTTCCTGCTCACCTCGCTGCGCCTGTGGACGAGGCGATAGCATCAGGGGCTGGACGCGTGTTGGATCCCGCGCCGGTTTCGGTCCGGACACCGCAAAGTTCCCTTTGCCTCCGGCCCACTTCTGCGCACAGTTCCCGCGCATGACCTGGGCCGAGGCGATTCTGCTGATGATCTCCGCGGCCGCGGCGGGCGCCATCAACGCCGTGGCCGGCGGCGGCACGCTCATCACCTTTCCGGCGCTGCTGCTGGCGCGCACGCCCTCGGTGATCGCCAACGCCACGAGCACCATGGCGCTGGTGCTCGGCACGTCCGGCGGCGTTTTTGGCTACCGGCGTCAGCTCGGCACCGTGCGCGTCTGGCTCCGGCGGTTCGTGCCGGTCAGCCTGCTGGGCGGCTTGCTCGGCGCGATGCTGCTGACGGCCACCGGCGAGAAGGTTTTCGCCCGGCTCGTTCCCTTCCTGCTGCTCTTTGCGACCGTCTTGTTCCTGGGCCAGGGCACCTTTCGCCGGTTCGCGGGGTTTGAAGACAAGCCGGGAAGCACGCCGCATCCGCATGACCGGCACGTCTGGATCGCCGTGATCTTCCAGTTTCTGGTCGCGGTCTACGGCGGCTACTTCGGCGCCGGCATCGGCATTCTCATGCTCGCCTCGCTCGGATTCATTGGCCTGACGGACATCCATGAGATGAACGCGCTGAAGACCGTGCTCGGCTCGCTTATCAACCTCGTTGCCGCCACCTACTTCATCTTCGCCGGACTGATCAGCTGGCCCAAGGCCGGCGTGATGACTATCGGCGCGGTGGCCGGTTACTTCCTCGGCGCGCACTATGCCCAGCGGATTCCCCAGCGGCGCGTCCGGCAGATCATCACCGCCATTGGCTTCACCATCTCGGCGGCGCTGTTCTATCAGCAGTTCCTGCGCTGAATGACCTGGCGGCCTTTGCGCCCCTGGCGTGAGGCCCAAATCTTCGCCTCTCTTCAACCACCCTGCATCACCAGCCGCACGAACTCCTCCCGCGCCTCCAGGTGCGGATTGTGGCCCGAATCGGGCATCACCGTGATCCGGACGGAAGGAAAGTGGCGGCGGATAGCGGCGTGGTCCCCGGCCTGCACAAAGCCGGATCTGCCGCCAAGGATGAAATGTACCGGTCCGTCGAAGCGGTCGGCCGGATCGAGGGGATTCTTCACCAGGTCGGGAAGCGCCGCGGTGAGCACGGGTAGATTCACGGTCCAGCGCCAGCCGTCGTCGGTGCCGCGCTCAAGATTTGTGACGAGAAACTTCCGCATCGCCCGGTCGTCCACGCGCGCCTCCAGCCGCAGCTCGGCCTCGGCCCGCGAATGGAGCCCGTCGAGCCGCAGTTCGTTCATCGCCGCCAGCTCCGTCCGCTGCGCCAGGCCGGGATACTCCTTGGGCGCGATGTCCACGACGAACAGCCGGTCCACGCGTTCCGGGTGGCGGCAGGCCAGCCGCATCGCCAGCTTGCCTCCCATGCTGTGCCCGAGCAGGGCGGCCTGCGCCAGACCCTGCGCGTCCATCCACGCCAGCACATCGGCGAGCATGGCCGCGTAGGTCATCTCCGGCGCATGCGGCGAACGGCCGTGGTTGCGCAGATCGAGGGCCCACACATGAAAATGGGCCGCCAGGCCGGCGCCCGCCGTCTGCCAGTTCCGCAACGATCCGAGGAAGCCGTGCACGATCACCAGCGGCGGCCGGCCCGTACCACCCAGATCGCGATGGAAGAGCCTCATGTCCGCAGAATCGAGGAGCGGGGGCGGTGGCGCGAGGAGAAACCCCACAGCTCGCTTGCCATCCTGGCATGCTCGATTCTCACTACTCGCTACCTTGATATGACTCCGATGATGCAGCAGTATTTCGAGGTCAAACGCGGCCTACCGCCCGGCACGCTGCTGCTCTTCCGCCTCGGCGATTTCTTCGAGATGTTCTACGAGGACGCCGACGCCGGCTCGCGCCTGCTCGGCCTCACGCTCACCCGGCGGCAGGACGCGCCGATGGCCGGCATCCCCTACCACGCAGTGGACAACTACGTGAGCAAACTCCTCGCCGCCGGCCGCAAGGTGGCGATTTGTGACCAGCAGGAGCCCGCGCGCCCCGGCCGGCTGGTGCGGCGCACCCTTATCCGCATCCTCAGCCCCGGCACCACCCTCGCCGCCAACCACCTCGACGCCGGGCGCAACCACTACCTGTGCGCCCTCGCTTTCGACAAAGGCGTCCTGCGCGCCGCCTGGCTCGATCTCTCGACCGGTGAATTCAAGATTGCGACCGACCGGCATCCCGAAAACCTGCTGCCGGTGCTGGCCGCGCTCGATCCGCGCGAGGTGCTCGTGCCGGAGGGTTCGCTCGAGGCGTGGCGCACCGTGCCGCACGAGCAGACCGCGGTCCGGGCCCTGCACGCCTTCTGCACCGGCCGCGCCTGCGCCGAGCTCCCCGGTTATCATTTCGACACCGCCGCGGGCGCGCGGACGGTCATGGAGGCGCTGGGCGTGCTGAATCTGGAAGGGTTCGGCCTCAGTCACACCCACCCCGGACTCGGCCCGGCCGGCGCGCTGGTCTATTACGCCACGGAGCATCTCTGCGCCAGGCCGGAGAACCTCCGGACCCTGCAGGAATACCGCAGCACGCACACGCTGCTCCTCGACCCGGCGACGCTGCGCAATCTCGAGATCTTCCAGTCGGCCCGCGGCACGCGCGACGGTTCGCTGCTCGGCGCCATCGGCCGCACCGTTACCGCCGCGGGCGCCCGCCTGCTCGAGCGCTGGCTCGCCGCGCCCACGCTCGATCTCGCGGAAATCCGCCGCCGGCAGACGGTGGTCGGCGAACTGCTCGCCCAGCCGCCGCGCCTCGCCGAATTGCACGCGCTGCTCCGCAACGTCCGCGACATTCCCCGCATCCTCGGCCGGCTGCAAAACCGGCTGCGCAATCCGCGCGAACTTGGCGGCGTGAAGGACACGCTGGCCCAGCTGCCGGCGCTCATCGATTGTGTGGGATCATTTGAGGCCGGTCCGGTCCCGCCAGTTGAACTCACCGGCAATCCCCGGGCGGCCATCCGTGATCTGCAAGTCCGGATCACCGACCTGCCGGCACTGCGCGATCTGCTCAGGCGAGCGCTGGCCGACGAACTGCCCGTCGATCTGCTGGAGGGCGGCTACATCCGCGGCGGCTTCGACGCCGAGGTTGACCGCCTTCGCGGTCTCACCCGCGACAGCAAGACGTGGCTCTCCGATCTCGAGCGCAGCGAGCAGGAGCGCACGGGCATCAAGAGCCTCAAGGTCCGGTTTAACTCGGTCTTCGGCTATTATCTCGAGGTCACCAAGGCCAACCTGCGCCTCGTGCCGGACGATTACATCCGCCGGCAGACGACGGTGGGCGGCGAGCGCTATGTCACCGAGGCGCTCAAGCAGAAGGAAAAGGAGATCCTGCACGCCGAGGAGAAGGCCGTGGCCCGCGAGCTGGAGCTGTTCAACGAGCTCGTGACCGCCGTCATCGCCGAGGCGCCCGCCCTGCAGCGGACGGCCGATGCGCTCGCCGAGGTGGACGTGCTGGCCGGCTGGGCGGATCTCGCCCGCGATTGGGATTACTGCCGCCCCGAGCTCGATGAGAGCGATGTGCTCGAAATCCAGGAGGGCCGCCACCCCGTGGTGGAGCAGATGCTCAAGTCGCCGGACGTCTCCCCCGCCCTGGGCGGACAGGCCTTCGTGCCCAACGACGTCGTGCTATCCTGCGCCGAGGCGCAGATTCTCGTCGTGACGGGTCCCAACATGGCCGGCAAATCGACCTACATCCGGCAGGTGGCGCTCATCACGCTGCTGGCGCAGATCGGATGCTGGGTGCCGGCGAAGCGCTGCCGCATCGGCCTCGTCGACCGCATCTTCTCACGCGTCGGCGCCAGCGACGACCTCGCCCGCGGCAACTCGACGTTCATGGTCGAGATGAACGAGACCGCCAACATCCTCAACAATTACACCGTCCGCAGCCTGATCATCCTCGACGAAATCGGCCGCGGCACGTCCACTTACGACGGGCTCAGCATCGCCTGGGCGGTCGTCGAGCACCTGCACCACCATGCCGACCGCGGGCCCCGCACGCTTTTCGCCACGCACTACCAGGAACTCACGCAGCTCGAAAAGCACCTGCCGCGCCTGCGCAACTGCTCCGTCGCGGTCAAGGAATGGAACGACGACATCGTGTTCGTGCGCCGCGTCGTGCCCGGCGCCGCCGACCGCAGCTACGGCATCCAGGTGGCGCGGCTCGCCGGACTGCCGCTCAGCGTCATCGACCGCGCCAAGCTCATCCTCAGCAAACTCGAGTCGGATGACACCGAGGTTGACCTGCCCGCCCCCGATGCCCGGCCGAAGAGGAAGCTCACGGTGAAACCCGGCGACGCCGCCCAGCTGGACCTGCTGTAATCCACGCGGGCCGCGGCAACCGGCTAGACCGCCTTCCCCGGCCGGCGCAGGGTCCAGATCTCCCGCGCGAGCCGGATGGTTTCGGCCAGCACCGCCGGAGTGATGGCCTGCTTGGGATCATCGCCAATGCCCTTGCTGGGTTGCACATGGGCCTCGATGCACAGGCCGTCTGCGCCGTAGGCGACCGCCGCCAATGCGCAGGCCGGGACGTAGGAGGCCTTGCCGACCGAATGCGACGGGTCGACCACAACCGGCGCCCACGTGCGCTCCTTGAGCAGCGGCACAATGGATTCGTCGGGATGATTGCGGTAGCCATCCAGGGCGGGCGCCGTGCCGCGCGGGCAAAGAATGACGTTGGGATTCCCAAAATTGGCGATGTATTCCGCCGCGGAGATGAATTCATGGAGCGTGCCCATGTGCAGGCTGCGCTTGAGCAGCACGATGGTCTTGCGGCCGGACACGGCGCTGCCGATCTGGCGGAGCAGCGAATAATTCAGGGCATTGCGCGCACCGACCTGGAGCATCGGCACACCGGCGTCGAGCGCGAGCTTGAGCTGGTCCTCGTCCATGACCTCGGTGTCGACCGGCAGGCCGGTGCGGCGCGAGGCCTCCATGAGGATGTCGAGCGATTTGTCGTCGCCCTGGAACGCGTAGGGATTGGTGCGCGGCTTCCAGACCCCGCCCCGCAGAACGTGGGCCCCGGCCTCCTTCACCGCTTGCGCTGTCTCGTAGAAATAGTCCGGATTTTTCGGATCGATCGTGCACTGGCCGGCGATGACCAGCAGTTTCCGGCCCAACGTCACGCCGCCGATGGCGATCTTGTGCGTCGCGAGATCCGACCGGATGTCCATCAGCTTGAACGGCGACTGGATGCGGTCGATGCGCTCGATGTAAGACAGGCCCTCGAGCCGGTTGATCATCAGCTCGTCGCGCTCATCTCCGACGATGGCATAGATGGTCCGCACCGCGCCGACGATGGGCTGGATGTGGCATCCGAACGATTCCACGATCCCGGTGATTTCGCGGACTTGCTCGGGGTTGAGACGGGGGCCGTTGGGAAGGATCATGAGCGTGAAAACGGCAAGCTAGGACCGGACGGGCGGGCGGGCAACAGGAGAAAATCCAAGTCGCCACCCCTTGCAGGAGGGTGATTTTACTCGCAATTTCGAGCCCGCCGTACAATGGGACTACCCCTTAATAAATGGGAAGACATACAAACGCATCCTGGCCGAGTTCGCAGGGCGGGTCTCGTCCCGACATCGAATATGCGTCCGAAACACTGCGGGTGACGCACCGCTACGAGGCCTTGTTGGAAAAGGAGATCAGGGGGTCGCCTTATGAATTCAAGACGATGTTCACGGCCGAGGGCTGGGGGGCCCACCAGCGCTTGCTAAGGCGTTTCAAGCTGCTCAAGGCGATTGATCCGCGCCTCATCCGCATGCTGCGGCCGGACGAACGGGTTCATTTCATCACCCATGGCACACTGGTCAGCGCGGTGGATGACTTTTTCACCAGCTGGGCGGCGCACTTTCTGGATTTGCGCGCCATGGTTTTCACGAGCGAGCGCGTTTTCCTCATCCAGATCAACACGCGGAGTGAACCCCGCGACCTTGTCACCCAGATCGCCTACTCTGCCGTCGTGGCCGTGGTCTCCTCCACGGATGGTTCCTGCCGCTTGGCTCTGCGCGACGGCCGAAAACTGCATTTTCGCCACATGCCGCGGCCGGATCACAAGTTCCTGCTGGATTTTCTAAGTAACGCCGTCAAGCGCGCCGGTGCGGATGGTGACAAAGCGGCCACGGCGGAGGAAAAACTCTGTCCCAAATGCTTCAAGGTCGTGAAGGGCTTTCCGGCCCACTGTCCCGAGTGCAATGCCTTGCTGACACGACCGTTTGTCGCTGGATTTCGCACCTTCCTCTTTCCCGGCCTCGGCAACTGGTACCTTGGCAACCGGGGATTCGCGGCGGGGGAAATGCTCTTCACCACGCTGCTGTGGCTGTTCCTGGTGATCCTGCCGCTGATCAGGCTTTTTTTGGAAGGAGGTCCCCCGCCCACCCGCGCGTACTGGATCGGTACAGCCAGCGTGCTCGCATTCGTTTACGTAGGAGTCGCGGTCGTGACGCATCATATTGCCCGCAAAGGGCTGCATGCCGCCGCCCCCTGAAAAGCGCGGCGGGCGTCAGGCGAGGACCGCCGCGAACTCATCAGGCAGTGGCGCCGTGGCGGCAAAAGCGTGGGTGCGGCGGTTCAGCTCGTAGTTGAAGCGCGTCTCCAGTGAATGCAGGAAGAGCCGCCTGCAGCCGGTGGCCCTGGCAAATTCGCGGTTGAGGCGGAAGTCGCCGTAGGTCTGGTCCCCCACGATGGGCAGTCCGCGCCGGGCACATTGCACCCGCAGCTGATGACTGCGGCCGGTCTTCGGGTCGAGTTGCACCAGCGCCAGCGGTGGCGGTCCCGGAGCGCGGCGCAGGACGGTGAAGTGTGCCACCGCGGTGATGGGTCCGGCCGTCCCCGTGCGAATGATGCCGTCGCGTTTCTCGACAGCCAAACGGTCGCGCCAGATCTGCCTGGGGACGCGCGGCACGCCGAAGACGAGCGCCTGGTAGATCTTGCGCACCTGCCGGCGGGCAAACTGCTGCTTGATCGTCAGGGCCACCGCCTCACGCGAGGCGGCGAGAATCACCCCGGAGGTCGCCGAATCCAAGCGGTTGAGCAGCCAGAGCCGGTTGTCAGCTCCCGTCGGGTCGCGCCAGACGAAGCACTCCTGCTGATGGTCGTAGGCGCACGTCAGCAGCGAGCGCGGTTCGTCCCTCGGTCCGTTGGGATGGGAAAGCACGCCGGCCGGTTTCACGAAGGCTGCGACCCCGTTTTCATCCTGGGCGAGCAGGCGCACCTCGCGTCCGAGTGGCAGTTTTTCCCAATAATCCGCGGAGGACGCGCTCACCAGTAATAGAAGGCAAAGGTGATCACCTGGTCATCCCCGAGCACCGCAACCATCTCCTTGGTCCATGCCCGGTACGGGGCCGGCTCACGAATGGCACTCAAGGCCGCATTCGTGCCGTACTCGCCCGCGTCGCCGTCAACCTTGATGATTTCCGCGATCTGTCCCCGGGAGTTTATCCGGAAGCTGATGGTCACATGCGAGGAGGACTTGGGCGATATGCTGCTGGAGGTCAGGATGCGTTCCCACTGGATCTGGACGATATCGATCAACTCCTGCAGGTAGTCGCCAAACTGGCTGAAATGGGCGTCCACGGCGACCTGACCGACATTGGACACCCCAACCTGACGCTCCTGCAGAATGCCGGGCCGGACTTGGGCGAGGCGCGGGCGCGGCAGCGGCTGGCGGCGCACCTCCTGCGTGGCCTTGGCGCCATCGCCGGTGTTATTCTGGGTGTTTTTATCGCCCTGCACGTATTTGTCCGCGCCGGTCGCAGGCTCGGGGAGTTTTACGGCATCCGTTCCGAAGGCATCCGGGTTGTCCCCCGACGATTTCACAAAACCGGGCGGCGGCACCTCCTGTTTCTTTGGCGAATCGTTCTGCGCCTCGGCGGCCTGTTGTTCCTGAGCGGGCGGAGCCGGCGGGGTCAGCTCGGGCTTTTGCAACTGGCCGGTCACGATTTGCGAGTCGTTCTCGAAATCTTTCTTCCCCTCGGTCTTGGGCATGCGCAGGGTGCTGTTCTTGTCAGGCTCCGGCTGCGCGGCCTGCTGGTTCTGCGCGGCAAAATTCGTAGTGTTGTCCGGAATGTTATTGTTGGCGTCGGGGTTGGTCTCGACGAATCTCGACGGAGGGGCGGTTGTTGGGGGGGGCCTGACGCCGAGCGACTCGGGGGTGATTTCGATGTCGAAATTGCGCGCATTGGTCCCCGGCTGGACGAACCGCCCGGGAACGAAATCACTGTGGAATACCTGCGGAGCCACCAAAAGCAGCAACAGGTGGACCAGCAGCGTCCAGATAAGGCCGATCTGCACGGAACGCGTATCGGGATTCCGGGAAAGCCCGGGCACCCAATAGCGGCGTGGCGCGGCGGTTGTTCGGTCGTCCTGCAAGGTGGGCATGTCAGTCTGGCTCACGAGAGTCTTTGCAAAGACCGCAACGAGTCAAAATTTGTTTCGTTTCTTCGATCGGCAGGCCCACAATGTTGGTATAGGAACCGCGCCAGCTGGCGATGATGAGACCGGTTTCCTCCTGGATGGCATAGGCGCCAGCCTTGTCGAGGGGATCAACCAGCGAAAGATAACGGTCGATGGCGGCCTCGTTTAGTGGCTTGAAGGTCACTTCGCTGGCCGCCTCGGCCTCGAGGGCCAGGCGGTCGCGGTGCCGGCGGACGGCGAGGCCGGTGTAAACCGTGTGCGTCCGGCCGGACAGGCGACGGAGCATCGTTCTCGCCTCGGCAAGGTCGCGCGGCTTGTTGAGCACGATGCGATCGATGCAAACGGTGGTATCGGCGCCAAGCACCAAGGCATCGGGGCGGCGGGCGGCCACCCAGTCGGCCTTGAGCGCAGCGTTGTGCCGCACTATCTTGCGCGGATCGGAGTCGGGCGCTTCGTGCTCGGCAATTTCGGCGGGCATCACTTCGAACGCCACGCCCAGGCCGGCCAGCAACTCCCTTCGCCGGGGGGAGGCGGAGGCAAGGATCAACACGGGTGGCGGGTTCGTCATGAGTCAGGTAACCCTCGTCATTCCGTGCGCCCATACATCGCTCTCCCACCCCGGTCGGTCGTCGCACCGGCGCGCGTAGCCGCGCTCCTGCCGACGAAGCGCGGCAATCTCAAGGACGAATGCAGAGGACGGGTACAAATGGGAAAGCATGCGGTGAAACGCGGCACGCTAGGGTCTTTTATCCGCCCGGGCTAGCCAGATTTAATCTGCCGCCAGCCCTCTATATCATAGCCTTGCGGGTTGTCAGACGCGATAATCGCCCTCACAGTACCGGTTCTTCCCGTTTCCCATGCGCATCGGCCTCGCCCAGATCAACCCGACCGTTGGCGACCTTTCCGGCAACCGCCGGCGGATCGTTGACGCCTATCGTACCTTGGTCGCGCAAGGCGCGGAGCTGGTGGTATTCCCCGAACTGGTGGTCTGCGGCTATCCGCCGCGCGATCTTCTCTTCAAGCGCCGTTTCGTTCCTGATGTGGAGTCTTCGCTGGCAGAAATCGCCTCCGCCGTTGGCGAGGTGCCGGCCCTGGTGGGATTCGTTGAAACCAATACCGCCGGCGATGGCCGGCCGTTTTTCAACGCCGCTGCCTGGTGCCACCGGAGTGAGGTCGCCGCCGTCGCCCGCAAATGCCTGCTGCCCACCTACGACGTCTTCGATGAAGACCGCTACTTTGAACCGGCGCCCGCACCGCGGGTCATCGAATATTCCGGCCGGCGCATCGGCGTGACGATCTGCGAGGACATCTGGACGCATCCGATGATCTCGACGCGGCTTCTTTATCGCGGGCTGGATCCGCTCCAGCAGCTGGCCGCGCAAAAGTGCGACGTCGTGCTCAACCTTTCGGCCAGCCCCTGGCACCACGGCAAAGGCAACGTGCGCGAAGTTCTGGTGGCCGACGCCGCCAAAAAAATGGGCTGCCCCGTGGTCTACTGCAACGTGGTCGGCGGCAATGATGAATTGATCTTTGACGGCTGTTCGGTCGTCGCGTCCGCCAAGGGCGAGGTGGTCGCGGGCCTGCCGGCTTTCCGGGAGGAGTTGCGGGTCATCGATCTCACCGCGCAGCTGCAAGGCCTGAGCACCAAGCCGGAGATCGCGGAGTCCTACTCCCAGCCGGAAATGAAAGACATCTTCGAGGCCCTGGTGCTCGGCCTGCGGGACTACGCGCACAAGAGCGGCTTCAAGCAGGGCCTGGTCGCGCTCAGCGGCGGCATCGATTCCGCCGTGGTAGGCGTCCTCACGGCGGCGGCCCTCGGCCCGGAGAACGTCACCGGCGTCAGCCTGCCCTCGACTATTTCCAGCCAGCACAGCAGGGACGATGCGCGCGCACTCGCCGCGAACCTGGGGATCGCGTTTCACACCATCGGCATCGCCGAGGTCGTGGCCGCCGCGGAGCGCGTGCTCGGACCGGCGTTCGCCGGACGCGCGCGCGACGTCACCGAGGAGAACATCCAGGCCCGGGTGCGGGGTGTCCTGATGATGGCGCTCTCCAACAAAACCGGCGCGCTGCTGCTCACCACCGGCAACAAAAGCGAGATGGCCGTGGGCTACTGCACGCTCTACGGCGACATGTGCGGCGGCCTCGCCGTCATCTCGGACGTCTTCAAGACCCAGGTCTACGCCCTCGCCCGCTGGATCAACGACGACGCGCGCCTCGCCGGCCGCCCGCCGCCCATCCCGCAGGGCAGCATCGACAAGGCGCCTTCCGCCGAGCTGCGCCCCGACCAGACCGATCAGGACACGCTGCCGCCGTATGACCTGCTCGACACCATCCTCCGCGGCTATGTCGAGGAGGGATTGTCCCGCCGCGACCTCGTGGCCCAGGGATATCTCGAGGCGGTGGTCAACGAGGTCGCCCGCAAGGTCGACCTCAACGAATACAAGCGCAAGCAGGCCGCGCCCGGATTGAGGATCACGCCCCTCGCCTTCGGCGTCGGCCGCCGCATCCCGATCGTCCAGAAATACGTGAGCTGATCCTAACCACGGATTACACAGGTGCACACGGATCCCGGGCTTTTACATTAAAACGTCTTATCTGTTTTATCCGTGTAATCCGTGGTTCAAAACGCATGACTTCTGAACAACTCTTTGCCCGTGCGCTGCAAGTGATCCCCGGCGGGGTCAACTCGCCGGTGCGCGCCTTCCGCTCCGTCGGCGGCACACCCTTCTTCGTGAAAGCGGCGCACGGCGCCATGCTGGTCACGGTTGACGACCGCGAGCTGATCGACTTCGTCTGCACCTGGGGCCCGGCCATCCATGGCCACAACCATCCGCGCATCAAGGCCGCCATCGCCGCCGCCCTCGAGAACGGCACGAGCTTCGGCGCGCCCAATCCCGCCGAGGTCGAGCTGGCCGAGCTCATCACGCGTTTCGTCCCGTCGATCCACAAGGTGCGCATGTGCAACAGCGGCACCGAGGCCACCATGTCGGCCATCCGGCTCGCGCGCGGCTTCACGAAGCGGGACAAGATCATCAAGTTCTCCGGCTGCTATCACGGCCACTCCGACTCGCTGCTGATCAAGGCCGGCTCCGGCGCGCTCACGCACGGGCATCCGGACAGCGCCGGTGTGCCCGCCGCTTTCGCGCAGGAGACCATCGTGCTGCCGTTCAACGACGCCGCGGCGCTCGAGGCGGCCTTCAACGCCAATGCCGGGAAAATCGCCGGCGTCATCCTCGAGCCCTACCCCGCCAACGTCGGCCTCATCCTGCCGGAGCCCGGCTACCTGCCCTACCTCCGCATGCTCTGCACGGCCCATGGCACGGTGCTCATCTTCGACGAGGTCATGACCGGCTTCCGGCTCGCCCGGGGCGGTGTGCAGGAGCTGGAGAAAATCACGCCCGACCTGACCACGCTCGGCAAAATCATCGGCGGCGGACTGCCCGTGGGCGCATTCGGCGGCCGCGCCGACATCATGGACTGCCTCGCGCCGCTCGGTCCGGTGTACCAGGCCGGCACGCTCAGCGGCAACCCGCTCGCCATGGCCGCCGGGATCGCCGCGCTGCAGCTGCTCGAGGAACTCAACCCCTACCCGCGGCTCGACGCCCTCGGCCGGCAGGTACGGACGGCGTTACTGGCCGCCGCCCGCAAGAAGGGCCTGCCGCTGCAAGTGCCGCAGGTCGGCTCCATGTTTGCCGTGTTTTTCACCGCCACACCCGTGCGCGACTACGCCACCGCCCTCAAGAGCGACGCAAAGCTCTTCGCGAAGTTCTTCCACGCCTGCCTCGATCGCGGCGTCTATCTGCCGCCCAGCGCCTATGAGACGGCGTTCCTCAGCACGGCGCACGAGGGCGCGGCCGTCGATCGCGCCTGCGAAATCATGACCGGGGCCATCGCCGCGCTCTAGCCGGCGATGATCAACGCCCCACGGCGGGGGCCGCCTTCAGGGGAACGTAAGGCTCCTCGTGCAGATCCACCGCCCGCCGCCCGGCGAGCAACTGCACCCACCCCCGGGCCGAGGCCAGCACGACGAGCGCCACCAGCACGAGAAAGGTCCC